>JAYVPJ010000084.1:0-69901 GCA_043757445.1 Pirellula sp.
GAAGACAATTCTCTCTTTTGTATTGAAAAAAGCTTTCGCAGGTCCGACGATCAGCATGCGAGGATCGTTTCCCTTAATGGAATCGAGTGAGTTGCCTTGAGTAAGCCGGCAGGGTGCCTGGCACCTTTCGACCTTTCGGCACCTTTCGACCTTTCGACCTTTGAAATCAAACAAGCTTTAGTGTAGGCCATGAAAGGTGATCCCGGCAGCTCATAGGGACCCTACACCTGTGATTGACAGCAACTGGTAATAACTTACAACTGTTGCTGAATTCGAGCAGCTATCAACCCGGTCTTTTGCTGGACCGAACGAATGCCAACACGACAGGACGAAGTGCTTACGATCGAAGAATTGGCTGTCTGTTTGAAAATCGCCAAATCAGCGTTCCATAAGTTGGCACAGGAAGGCTGACACCGTCCAAGGAATGGGGGTAGTAGGGTCGCGATCGTCTTCAATGGGTCGAAAAAGTTTATGCACTCTATGCCAATGGCTGGGAGCCCGTACCGATGATAACTCGACTTTATGCTAATAATTTTCGCTGTCTTGTTGCATTTGAGGCGAAGTTCGAGTCGTTTGGCGTCTTGTGCGGCCCGAACGGAGCGGGAAAGAGTTCTGTTTTCGATGCACTGAAGTTGATTCGGGATCTTGGAACGTCCGAAGCCGTGCTCGGAGGGGATGGCCCCAACGACATCAAGGGACTTGAATTCACGAACTGGCTTGATAGCAGCATACAAGAGTTTGAGTTGACCGTAGCTGCTGGTGGTCGTGAGTTCGAGTACAAGCTGCATATCGAGCAGGACCGTGACGAGGTTAAGCCCCGAATCATCATGGAGAGCGCCACTTGTGACAATCGAAGCCTATTTACACGCAATCTGGACGGTGTCAGCTTCAAGAAGGCGGATGGAACTACCAGCAACTTTCCGTTGGATTGGCGGCAGGCCGCACTGGGCGCGATTCAACCTCATGGCTTGCTTCGCGATATTGAGATTCTACAGCAAACATTGGCTGGTTTTTTGATCGTGCGTCCTAGCCCACGAAGTATGGATTTGGAGAGTCGTAGCGAAGCTAGGCAACCATCTTTGACGATGAACAATCTGTTGTCCTGGTATCGTAATCTGTCCCAGGAACAAGAATGGATGGATGCGTTACGAGAATCGCTTAAGGAAGTATGGCCTGATTTTCTGTCATTTCGGCAGCAGGACATCGGGCTAAACTCGAAAACATTGCAACTACGATTCAATTCGAGCTCCAGTAAGGATGCAGGGCTTTACAGTTTTCACCAGTTGTCTGACGGTGAACGAGCTCTTCTTGGACTTTATATGATCCGTGCAGCGTTGGATACAAGCAAATCCAACATTGTCTTCATCGACGAACCCGATAACTATGTTGGACTTCCAGAGCTACAACCATGGGTTCTGGCAATGAGAGAACTTCTCGATGAAAACCATCAGGCGATTTTGATTTCACACCATCCAGAAATACTTGGAAGTGCTGGTGAGGAGCATGGAAGTTATCTATGGCGTGACAACCACACTTCGCCAACTCGTCTCGGTCCACTCAAGGTTCCCGAGGGGCTTACCGCCAGTGAAGCGATTACAAGAGGATGGATCAATGGCCAATAGAACTCAAATCGTCTGTTTGCATGAAGGCAAGAAAGGACCAAGTATCGATCCCATTTTTATCAACCGACTCATAAAATCACTAGACCCAAGTTGGATTCGTCCATTCAAGGGAAGTAATCGTTTGCGTGCAATCGATTGCGGCGGACGAAAAAGTCTTATCGAACGTATGCCTCAAGAACTGAAGGCATGTCTAAGTCAGGGCGGCAATACGACGCTAATGGTCTGGGCTGATGTCGACGATGATATGCTTCATTGCGAAGAGCTTAAAAACAAATTTTGGCAGCAGGCTCAAACCGCAGGAATAACGACACAGCAATTTGATCAAGTCGTGTTTGTATTCGCTAAGGACCGACTGGAGAATTGGATTCAGTATCTAAACTCTGGCGGGACGGACGAAAACGTCGAGGGCCCACGAGTAAAACATGATCGTGAAGTTACTACGGCTGCAAAAAAACTAGCGAGCAGGTGTCAAGCCAATCAAGTCGATCCCCCGTTGCCTCCTTCGCTGCAATGGTCATGTAAGAATTGGCACGCACTATCACAGCGTATGTCAAAAGACTGATAAGGAAATCGTATGAGCAACCGAACGAACGATCTGGCAATTGAAACGTAAGTCGAGGAGGTGTTGCTTATACATTCTGGCTCTACTAAAGGGACGAACGCCGATTGGGACATTCCGAACGCATTTTTTTCAAAGCTGCACTCACGACCACCGTCATCCCAAACGAAGTTCATCTTCGGCACCATGTTTTACTTGCCCTTATTTGTCCGCTCTTAAAGCTTTGAGCAAAGGCCACTGCATAGCGCCCCATGCCGCGAAGATACTGCAAAGCAAACCCGACACGATTACTATTATCATCATCAAGCTTGGCCAAGCGAGTCCGCTAAAGGGTTGCCCATTAAGAATGGAAGGCAAGGTAGCCAATGCGGCCGCACCTACGCCGATACCAATCCCACGCAATAGTTGCCATCCATTTTCTAACGTCAATAGCCACATGAGTCGCGATTTAGTGAATCCGATGGCTCGCATCGCTGCGAGCTCGCCGCGTCGTTCCATCGCGCTCCGCAGTTGCGAGACTCCAAGTCCGATCGTCCCTAAAAACAGACCCAAGGCCCCCAACACTTGGAATGCTCCCAAATACGTGTTTTGAACTGCCAACAATTGCTTCAAAACCGAATCGCTTGAAGCTAAACTTAAGCCGGATTCCGACCACCCCTCCTCGAGTACAGCTCTTGCCTTGTCGAGAATCTCTTGGCTCCCCTTCGTTGTCCGCCCCACTTTCGATTTGATCAAAACCATGCGATAGCCTGTAACACTCGGGAAGAGACTTTCGAAATTTGATTCACCGACAATGAGACTACCTTGCAGGATCGTATTCTGGGAGACTCCAACCGTTTGAAAATAGACCTTCCGATCGTCGAAGGCATATGAAAACTTCTCGCCAACGTAGCCTCCCAAGTGCAATGCCCAAAGTGCTGTGTTCTGATCTAGAACAACCGGCACCGGCGAATCGATAGATCCTTTGGCCTTACGTTCCAGTCGCTGCCAAGGTGTAGAGTCCTTGGTGTTCTCAGTTGCAAACCAGGCAAAAGCGGACCGTCCATCTAGTTGATGATCAACGGAGGCCATTCGCCTGGAAATCCCTAATACCTGCGGCTCGCTGGCTTGATACAAATTATTGCAGCTCGCGTCGTCGCCACCGCGTACACGCAATGGAACAAATTCGAGCGAGCTAAGAGCATCCATCTTCGATCCTAGGATCTCGCGCTGTCTCGCCGGATTACCTAAGTCATAGTGGATCGCTTGGGAGGCTCGGCCGATGAATGCAAACCCTCCAGTACCGGCGGCGTCCGGCGATGCTTGAAACAAACTCATCGACAAGATCAAAAAAGACGCGATCGCAACCAACCCAATAGCCAAGATGCTTCGCATCGGTGCGCGTTTGGCATTGCTGCTGGCAAGCGAGGACGCACTCATCATGGAGGACGACTCGAACGACCCATTAGGACGATTTGTCGAGACGCTCTTGAGTCGGCGCAAAGCCAACGACAATCCGGCTACCAAGAACAGCATGCCTGATCCTACGAATGCTCCCGCCTGGGCTTGTCCTTGCAAGAACTGCCCTACAAACAGTATGGCTATCGCCAAAACAATACCTCCGATGGCTACATACGGACGTTTGTTGTGGGCCGGTTTTGCGCTAAGTTTCGCCTCCATTTGCTTTCGCAACAGCTTGGCAATCGGAATCGATCTCAACTGTCGCGTGGATAGCAGAATGGTTCCTAGGGCCGCGAACCAGCTCAAGACCCAACCCAGTACGAGACTCAGTGACCGAACGTGGAAATCCAAAAAAGATACCGTGATTGCACCTACCCACCAAGTGTGAAGTCCAGCGATCATGGCGTACGCATAACCCAAGCCGAGAAGGATGCCGAATGTTGCTCCGATCGTACAAACCACCGCACCCTCGAGAAGCAACAATCGCCGCACGGAAGACCGTGTCCAGCCAGATGCCAAGAGGAGTCCCCAATGATCGGCGCGTTGTTCGATAGCCAGCCGGAACAGCAGCGCCACTAACAACAAAGCTGCAACTATCACAAAAAAACTGAGGGAAAGAAAGAGAGCGTCGAATGGAGTGGTGCCACTCGATGCCATCAGTTGTTGTCGCCGAATCGGAATCTCGCGCCATCCCAAACCGGACAGCTTGGTTTTCGCAATGTCGGAGATCTTTTTTTCAATTTCGGTCGCATCTTCGGGTTGCAGACGGTCATACCGAATGCTACTGACGTTTCCAAAACGGGAACCGAAATACTTGATTCCGAGCTCGTTAGAAATGTACAGCTTGGGGGTCAATCGATGATCCGTCCAATACTGATCGTCCTGTGGTTTGATATCTTTTTGTCTTGTAAGTGGAAAGGGCGCATCCCATTTACTAATGGACTCTTGATCGGTAATTCCTGGAACGATCGGGGTCCACGCTGGGTCATTGAATGGAGAGGGCGCGACGGAATACTTCGGAATCCGCTTTGGGTTGTTGTTTTCGATCGGTTGTGTAAGCGGCGCAATTGCAACAACCATTGCATCGAAGTTCTTTTCGATCTCTTCACCGTCAACCGTTTCAGGCAAGAAGTAATCGATTTGGATAACGTCTCCTAAGTTGATTGATAACTCTTGTGCTAGCCAACTAGTTACCACAACCCAATTCTCAAGGAGCGGAACGGAGGCAGGTCGTCCCTCAGGCCCTAACATTGATGCCAAGACGGACCAGTCCGCTGTTCCAATCGTGGAGTACGGGACACTGCGCCCGACCAGTTGTCCTTTCTGATTGCTTTGAATGCCATTGGCGAGATACGTTAAAATGCTCACTGGATGACTCGTTACGGTACGTTTTAGGATAGCGTCCGAAAGACCATCGGTCATCAACATTTGGTCCGTCGTGAGTTGGTGATAATCCAATACTTTCACCGGAGTGGGATGGCCATCTACGGCTGTTACCAATTCTTCAATCGCTTCATCAGGGAAGGAACGCTGGACATGCTGCCAATTCAGTCCAAGGTCCGACAGTTCGGGTGACAATTGTTCGAGCAGTGCCATACCTTCTGAGGCTGGGTTATTCCTACGGTCTGTACTCGATTGGGAAACGAAAATCGCATTCACCTTCGAATCGATTTCCAAGGCCTTTTGAAGCCAACGTTTGCCCGCAAACGCATTCATGATTGGCCGTTGGTCTGAGCGAAGGGAAAATCGAGATAGGCTTTGGTCGGGGAGGATTTCTATCACTTTCCAACGTGGCAAAGTCGTGCCGTCTTGATCACGTTTGCCGAGCGGACTGTCAGCGGGCACGACCGCTTGGCTTGTAACATGGAGAGTTATCGAGTCCCCAACTTGCGCTTGCAACTTTTCGGCGAGCGATTGATTGAGAATGATCTCTTCGTCCTCTGGGGCCCGGTTCGGTTGGATAGTCCCTAGCTTCCAAAAATCTGGATCGACACCTAGCAGAGCCATTTCGCTAGCGCGAAACGACTCTTTTTCGGCACGTGCCTGTTGAACAAAAACAAGGCTATGAATTGAGCCGATTTGGGAAGCGTTTCTCGACAAATTATTCGCAAGCGATTCGTCGAACCATCTCGGGGCGACCAAAACGGATTCGATGGTGCCGATCCGATCCATGGCGATGAATCGCAAGGAACCTCGCATGCTATCTCCAACCACCAATGCACCAACGATCACGGCAGTAGCAACGGCAACCCCCATGGCAACTGGGACGAGAAGTCCTCGGAAATGCAACAGCGTCCTTATAACCAGTGATAACATGTATAGTCCTATCGATATCGAGCCGCGGATGTCGCCTTACTCTGCACGGGCGAAATACTTTGTTATGTCGCCAGCGCTGACATCCAGCCAAGTTATGGATTTCCAAAAAACAATGGAGAAATTTTGAGGATCGTTCGACTGCGCTGAATCTCTAGGTCGCGTACTAACAACCAGTAAATTTTCGACGCGACGAAACTCTTGTTCAATTAGATTGAAGGCGACGTCAATTGTATCCTCGGAGCCGCTGTGAGCGACAGCCAGTCGATCAAGGAGTCCAGAACTTTGAGATCGAGACTGAATTCGGCTTGCAATCGTTGGCTCCGAATCAGCGATCGCGACGGTGATCACGCCAAAATGCGAAACGGCAAAGTGATTGACCAACGTCGCGACGAATTCGATGGCTTGTTCCGCCATTTTTGCATGCGAGTCGCTGTTCTGTGAGTCGTGCTTGGCATCATGGAATAAGTCCAGCAGGACCGTCAGCTCTTTACTGTCGGCTTGTTGAAACTGTTTTATCATCAGTTCGCCTCGCCGGGCGGAGGATCGCCAATGGATCCATCGCGGACTATCTCCAGGTCGGTAGGCACGTAAACCAAAAAAGTCTCCTTCGTCGGATAGAGAACGAGCTTGTTTCTGCCTCGCGCCGGACGTTCGAACACCGAATAGCTCAATCCAGGCTGGCAACAATTTGCCGATTGCCGGCTGAACAATTATGTTGTCGCCCGCTTTGTGAAGCATGATGCCACGTAGTAAGCCAAAAGGAAATCGGGTCGTCAGCTCCGTTCCAAGAAACTGATATTGGCCGCAACGTTGCATGACACAACGATATCTTTGAATGCGAGTTGTGTTCGGAGCAATAGAGGTGTATAGCAATCCAATACCTTGAGAGATCGGCTCTGTGGAAGCATCGGGTGAGACGTACTTCAATCGGTCTTGCGCCAAAACCAGCCATGCACCCAACCAGCGCTTTGGATTAGTTATAACCAGTTCTATTTCAAATCCTTTACGTGCCTGCATCGATCTTGGAAGCCGCCGATAGGTAGACAACCCAACCAACGTCTTTGCGCAAATCCGCCATTGAATCAGCAGAGTTGCAAGGAGTGTTCCGGCCAAGACAATCAGCAAGTTTACATCGCGAAGGATGGCGCCCAGCAAGACGAAAATGGCCATAAACATCACTTGCATACCCTCTCGAGTAAATCGAGTCGAAACGGGTGGAGCTGCGTTTTTAGCGGATTGGAAAACACGAAAGGGAAACCAAACCAGTCTTCCCAGAAACGTCCAAATGGAGGTCGGTAGCGATTCAGAGACTTGTTGGGGCATGTTGGCTCTCGCTCAGGATGGCACTCGAACCGATTCCAAACATTTTTGGATAATTGCTTCGGCTGCAATGCGCTCGCTGCCGGCTGCAAATCCACGAGGCATAACTCGGTGTGCCAAGACCGGAATCGCCAACTTTTTAACGTCGTCGGGCACAACGAAGGAACGGCCGGCGAGCAAAGCGGACGCTTGGGAAGCCCGGTAAAAGGCTAGCGCGCCGCGGGTGCTAACGCCAATTTGCAGTTCATGGCTGGTTCGCGTTTGCTCGACGATGTCCTGTAGGTAGTCAAGAATGGAGTCTTCGAATTGAATGGTGCGAGTGATCAACTGGGCCTCGCGAACTTCTGCCAACGATACGACCGGCTTCATTTGATCAACCGGCTCCCCATCGCGATGCGATCGAAGAACATTGCGTTCTGAATCGCGCCCCGGATAACCGACATCAATTCGCATGATGAATCTATCCAATTGGCTTTCGGGAAGAACGTAGGTCCCTTCAAATTCAAATGGGTTTTGGGTCGCAATGACCAGAAAGGGATCGGGCATGGCGTGCGTCTTGCCATCGACACTCGCTTGCCGTTCACTCATGGCCTCGAGCAAAGCACTTTGTGTTCGCGGGGGTGCTCGATTGATTTCGTCCCCCAACACCACGTTGGCGAAGATTGGCCCTTGGCTGAACTTGAATTCACCATCATGATAAATACTGCTTCCAATAATATCGGTTGGCAACAGGTCCGGTGTGAATTGGACGCGTGTAAAAACTCCATCGATGCTCTTGGCAAGGGCTTTGGCAACGAGAGTTTTTCCGACACCGGGGACATCCTCGAGCAAGATATGCTCGCCAGCCAACAAGGCTACGATGGTCTTGCGAACGACCTCAATTTTTCCTAGAACGACGGATTCCATATTGGATTCAAGTCGTTTGAGAACGGTTTGTATCGACGAATTCATGCAGTTGCGTTTCCAAAGATTGCATTCCGAACTTTGGCAGGACAATTGCCAGAGCGCTTGCCGTAAGCTTCTCGGGTGCTTGCCGTAAACTTCTCGGACTAGAGTTATCGCGGAAAACGACGCCGCGAACAATGACCTAGGCCGCTGATTGCAAGGCCTACTTTGAAATGGTCCGGCTTAGCCGACCGTAAACGCCAGCGATAATGAGCGCAAGCGCGATGAGACCAAACCCGTACCAAACCGTGGCCGGCACATCCCAAAAGGTTACCGCAGCAAACCATGCATTTGCAAATGCGCAAAGGAAAATAAACACAAAGTAAACAAAGGAGAAGATTGCGAGCAGTATCAAGCCGACTCGCTCACGAATGGCAATCGTTTTGGAGGACTCTTCGTCAACGCGATTTTCAGAATGCAGCATTAGGGTTTTCTATTTGGGATTAATTGTTGCGGTGAGACGATTTGTTGTTGCAACTCTAATTGTAAGCTACGACTGGCTCCGCGATGCTCCAGGACGTTTGCGAAAACAGGAAAAAGCGGATAGAACGCAAACCGCGTCCGCCCTACGGCCGGCGCTTCTAGCCCGGATTATTCACCGGATTATTCACAGGATCATTACTGATCAGCCATTGGGTGCTCACTCTGAGCCGCAACGCGCTAGCGTGGATTATTGATGGGCAATGGAGTTTTGGTCGTAAAGTATTGCTGCAGTAGACATTGCGAAAAACAGTTCAAATACAGACTTCTTTTCTTAACCCGACGCGTGAGCGAGGGATTTCATTGCCGGTCCCTCGCTAACGCTTCGGGTTATGAATAATCCGCGCTAGCGCTGTATCTGCGACCAGGGCGACTCCGCTAGGCTTCGACAACGATAGCGGTTGCGTTGTCTTTTCCAGATTCTGCGACGGAGTTCAAAACCAATCGTTGCGCCGGAGTAAGGTCCGACATGTTGGACTCCGGTTCGAGCACTAAATCGCAAATCGCCCTGTCCCACAACCCGTCTGTAATCCCGTCCGAGCACAGAACTAATTTCTCGTTTTGTTTTAGATCGAAACTGCCGCACTGCGGCTCGGCAAACTGATTGCCAGCCCCCAAGGACTTCGAAAGAACGTTTTTTCGAGGGTGAAAGCGAGCTTCTCGCTCGTTCAGTTTTCCTGTTCTTCGAAGCCAACCCACATACGTATGGTCGTCGGTTAGTTGGGCCATTGAGAGTTTCGACTGTCCTAAAAAAGACGGATCTGGACTCGATCGAAAATGATACAGTCGGGTATCGCCAATGTGGGCAAACATGACGGTGCTGCGATGCAGCCATGCTAAAGTTAGGGTTGCTCCCATATTGGTACACATCGAATCCCATCGACCTAACGTGACGAGTTCCTCGTGAATTGCGGCGAAGAGCCCCTTGAGAATTTTGGGAGCCGTTTCCAGCCAGTGCTGGTCTGACATGAGGTAAGCTCGAGGTAGCAATTTCGTGATATTGTCGATGGCGATTTTGCCCGCGAGCTCCCCTGAGCGTTCGCCACCCATCCCATCTGCCACCGCGAAAAGCATATCTGCATCCTGCGTATTCGATTGCCCGTCCTTACCTAGATATCGAACCCCTCTTTGGTCGATAAGCATTGCGAGGAATCGATCCTCGTTGTTGGTTCGGAACGAGCCTGGGTGGGTCATCGCAGACCAACGCACAGCGATCGGCGTATGGACGCGTTGAGCGTCTGTGGATTCTATGACAGCCGGCGGCGTCGCATTGCCTTGGACTTCATCCAGGATGGTCGAAAACTCGAAGTCGATGACGCAGAACCTTCCATCGGATGCTCGGTAGGTTATGTTTCTTAGAAACGCATCGTCGTGCCGAACGCCGTACTCCTCTAACTCCGCGAATATGGATTTGATTTTGTCATCACCGAGTCTTTCCACGCGGGCGCCACAATTGCTGGTGACCATCTCCAATGTGGTTCGATCCGCGGCAAGAAGCCTAGGCACGAAATCGCATTTGCGATTTTCTAGATAAATCAGCACTCGGCATTCGTTGTCGAATCGCTCCTGCGCGTTCGGGCCCTGAAAAAGTTTGTGAACGCGTCCGTCATACCCGATTCGAACGATGGCTCGCTGTGTGTTTTTTGCTTCTATCATTTGCGTAGTGCATTCCGGTTATTGGAACGCATGTGGGTGATTCTCGTGCATCCACAGCCCAAGCCCAGGATTGCGGATAAAGTAAAAAGGCTCGCCACTTTTGCTGGTATTCCATCCGTCATAAATCTTGTCTAGGGCGTATTCAGATCGTGCCGCCTCGTGTGAGCCGTAACCATAGCCCACCGATTCGATTTCTGCTTTCGTTAGTCGGCCAGGACAATACTCCACTTGGAAGCGATTTTCAGTTGAGGCATGCATCAAATGCGCTGCAGCTGACAAGTTGCTTCTTAGGTCAGCGTTCTTGGCAACCATGTCGACGACCTCGGGGGTCGTACGGTATCCATAGCGACGAATGAGATCATCGACATCGTCATGTTCGCCAAAGCGGTCCACACCCGGGGCTATGATGACAAGCGTTCCACCATCTGCGATGGCCATTCGAGTCCGGTAGATCGCTTTGTTCGCAACCCATGTCTTTTTGTATTTGCTGGGGTCCATCCAAACAACAATTTTCTTCGGAGCCTCTGGGATGCGGAAGCAGTTGACTTGTGCCGAGAGTTCACCTGCACGGTAAAAGACGGAATGGTCATCGCCGACGAAGAGCCCGCGAACGACAGGCCCTCGATCCGGAGTAGACTCGACCACGGTCAAGACATAGACGACCGGGCGGTTGGTCAAAAACAAGTCTGCTGCTCGGTTCAAGATTTTCCGAAGCGGCGTTTCACATCGCCCCATGACTCGTTCCATACCGTACAGTGCGCTCAAGTAATGGCTTTCGTCGATCCCGGCGTTGCCGCCAGTTCCGACGAAGATGTTTTTCGTGTAGTTAGCCATGCCTATTACTTCATGGGGAACCACTTGTCCTATCGAAAGAATCAGGTCGTGATCACCCTTGGAGATCATTTGATTGACTTGAGCCGGCCATGGCCGATCATAATGGCCCTCGGTGACTTCGTGAACAAAATCTGCGTCGATGTACCCGAGGGTATCGACCTCGGTTCTGAAGCGATGAACGCGAATTAGTTCTCTCGGAAAGTCGCCGTACATCTTGGTAAGCTCTGCTTCGTTCATAGCGGTATGCGTCCCGAGAGCGGGCATAACATCTGTGAGTTTGTCCCCGAGAAGCTTGAGGACTGCATGCATAATTGGGCCAGCTTGGGAGTCCATCCGCGTGTGATCGGGCGGTACAGCCAGCACTTTCCGAACTGTCGGAAAATGTGACAGCGTGGTTGCGATTGCATCAAGATAGTCCTGCATGCGCAGGACTAGTTCTTTTCCGCCTCGTGAAAAATAGATTGCCAAAGTTAATTCCGTGCCCGTTTAGAACGATGGTTGTAGCGCAGGAAATTTTAGCATCGTGCGGGATTAGCAATAGACGATGCATTTTTAGGTCTAGTGCTTAGGGGGCCATGCTATTGTATTTTCGGTCTTCCCAAAAAATCGTTTGCCGTTTTAGGTACGTCCGAATCTTTTTTCTCAAACCAGCCTTTAAACCATCCGCCATTGGACTTTTGCGACTCGGAGCTGCTGGAGTAGTAGGTGGACGGCTTGGGGTCCGGATAGGGATCAAGCATTTCGGCAGTCTTACTAAACCATCTCTTGGAGGTCTTGCTCATCTTCCCCCAGGTAGAAGTGTTGGATCGCGAGTAGGAAGTTGTTCGAGGTCCACTGTTGGCCCCAGGCATTCTCGGCCATTTCATGGTCGGCAGCCAAGATGACTTGGATTTGTTGGCATTTGAATAGAGTGGACTTGAATCTCGAGAAGCTTCCGACTTAGAAAAAGGCCCCCATGTCCAGCCATCCGCCAAACCAACGTTTGGTACCAAAGCTACCGTTAGCAGCACACTTACACCAAGGATTCGAGTAGATTGGTTAAATAGCATATTGATGTATCCCGTAATTGAGCCGAATCACGAACCGAGGCATATTCCATAGAGGATTATGGAGCAGCTCGTCCAGACGACTTTGCAAAAATCAGGCAAAGGGATTCTGGAAATGCCGCGATAACGCCCTTGCAGAGCCGGCCTCAGGTCTTATAATCTGCCTCCCGCTAAAGGAGCTGGAACCACCGAACGTGGTTCAACAGTCACTGACCCCCAAAGTGACTACGCTTCGAGCAGGAATTTGACGCAACGGGCATAATTGAACAGGTTCGTTTGCGGGTGTAGCTCAGGGGTAGAGCACAACGTTGCCAACGTTGTTGTCGTGGGTTCGAATCCCATCACCCGCTTTTCTGTTTGATTGTGCCCTTTTTTTAAACCTACTTAGGACGTTGTATCCGACATGTCGACCGTGGAAACCAAGGCGCCAGATTCTAAGTTGGAATTGGTAGTAAAGATTGACCAGCCCAGCACTTGTCAGAGGCACGTGGTGGTTACGATCCCACGCTCGGAGATGGAGCGCTACTTCCGTACTGCTTACGATGAAATTGCACCAAAAGCGGATCTTCCTGGCTTCCGAGCAGGAAAGATTCCCCGCAAGCTTTTGGAAAATCGATTCCGGAAGACTGTTGCCGACCAGGTAAAAAGCAGTTTGGTGATGGATAGTTTACAGCAAATCACCGAGGGCGGTGAGTTTTCTGCGATTTCCGAGCCCGATATGGATTTCGGAGCCGTAAAGCTGCCGGATACTGGCGACTTTACATTTGAATTCAATATTGAAGTGCGTCCAGCATTCGATACCCCGAATTGGAAGGGGCTCGATCTTGAAAGAACCGTTTATGAATTAACAGACGCCGAGGTCGATCATCAACTGGCTCGAACTCTCGAACGTGTAACGCCAGGCGAAGCCTACGATGGCGAAGCTGCGTTGGGTGACCGTTTGATTATCAATGCAGTATTCAGCTCCAACGGACGCCAAATCAGCAAGATTGAAGAGGAGTTGATTACCCTCCGTAAACGCTTGAGCTTAGCAGACTGCATCATTGAAAACTTCGGAGAGCTTATGGCAGGGGCCAAAGAAGGTGACAAACTGAATACGACCGTGAAAGTACTTGACACATCGCTGAACGAATCCTTCAAAGGTGTCGAGGTCGACGTCGAGGTCGAAATTGTTGAAATCCGTCGAGTCAACGTTGAAGGGCTAAACTCGACCGTATTGGAATCCGTGGGTTTTGATTCGGCAGAAGAACTGCGTGCGTTTGTTCGGTCCGAACTCGAACGTCAAGCTGAATACTATCAAAATCAACTGCTGCGTGAACAGATCACCAAGAAGCTAACCGCGGGAGCTAACTGGGATCTTCCGCCAGCTCTGGTTCGCAAACAAGCTGAACGCGAACTACAACGTCGCGTTTTGGACTTGCGTCGGAACGGCTTCACCGACGATCAAATTCGCTCCGTCATTAACAATATTCGACGCAATACCGAGGAGTCGACCCAAGGTGCATTGCGTGAGCACTTCGTCTTAGAAAAAATAGCGGAAGACAACTCGATCGAGCCAAGCGAGAAGGAGTACGAAGACGAAATCCAACTCATTGCCGACCAAAGCGATTTATCGGTCCGACAAGTTCGCGCGAAACTCGAACGAACGGGCCAGATGGATGCATTGCGAAACCAAATCTTGGAACGCATCGTGATCAAACAAATCGTCGACGCAGGCAACGTAAAAGAGATCAAGGGGGATTCGATCCTCAAGGCAGATCCCGACGAAGCGGCTGTTGAGTTCTTGGTCGCTCCGGTCTCCCAAGTTTTGCCAGAAGCAAAATACGACGAAACACCGGACGACGTCGCCCAAGAAGGCAATGTGAAGCCCACTTGATATAGCAAAAGTTCAAGAATTCGGGTTCCTAACATCACGCGTAGCGAGATGAGTACGTATTCATCTCGCTACGCGTGACGCTATTGTTTTTAGTTCTCAAAATGAGTGCCAATGGGGGCAAGCCAACAGGCATCTACCTCAATTCAAGTAATGCATCCCACCGCGACCGTCGCAAACTTAAAGAAGCGAGCTGCGGTCCTTGGCCAGCTCAGGCTATTCTTTGACGAAAATGGATTTACCGAAGTTCAGACGCCGGTATTGTCTCGCGATTCGATTATCGATCGCCATCTTGATCCTATCGAAGTTGTCATGCAACTACCTGGGGCATCGCCTGCAACCTGGTATTTGCAGACCTCGCCAGAACAATCAATGAAACGATTATTGTGCACCGGTATAGGCAGCATCTATCAAGTCGGTCCGGTGTTTCGAAGCGGCGAGCGAGGTCGTTTGCATAATCCGGAATTTACCATGGCGGAATGGTATGATGTCGGTGCAGAGTTGTACCAGGGACTCGAATTGCTGGATCGATTGCTAATGCGTTTGCTAGGGACGCAACCCGCGGAACGGATCCGGTTCGAAGAAGCATTTGGAAATGCAACCGGTTTGAAGCTCTTTGACATGAAGCCAATCGATTTTGGACGATGGGCCGTCAAGCAAGGGCTGGTAGAAAATGAGCAGTGGTCACTCGATTGGGACGATTGGGTCAATCTCGTTTTTTCCGATCGGGTGCAAGGTACGCTTGGGTTGCAGACTCCCGTCATCGTTACGCACTTTCCAGCTTCCCAAGCAGCGCTCGCCCGTGTGTGCGCAGAGGATCCTCGAACGGCAGAGCGCTATGAGGCATTCTATCGCGGCGTTGAGTTGGCTAACGGATATCATGAGCTTATGGATGCTGACCAACTCGAAGCACGCTCTGCGATTGCGAATGAATACCGGAAGGCCGAGGGGAAAAAAATGCTTCCAGTTCAAAACAGAATGTTGGATGCAATGCGAGCGGGAATGCCTAGTTCCTGTGGATGCGCTCTTGGATTTGATCGCGTTGTGATGTTGGCTTGCAATGCCAGTTCGCTGGATGAAGTGGTTTCGTTCGTCGCGGAAAATGCCTAACGCAAGTCGCTGTTCTAGGTCGCTTAAAACCAATCGCTAACGATGCGTCATGCCATGTAGATACGCGGTAAATTCTAGCGCTGCCCACGGTCAGCATCAAGCCTCTGCTTGAGGCTGTCCATGACTACGGTCCAACTCTCGGCAGCCTTTTCGAAATCTACCTCGGCCCATCGAGCCTCTTGTTTATCGGTAAGCCTCGATTTTGTCTTGGCGTTGGGCCATACCGGAAACTGAGCGCTGTTGCCCATCGTCAGCCTCGATTCAGACTTCTCGCTAACCAAGTAATCGGCTAACAGTGCGGCGGCTACCGGATTTGGCGATGTAGAAAGTACGCTGAGCGTATTCGGAATGAACAACGTTCCGAAGCCACCTTTGTTTTGGTCTGGAAAAACGATCTCAACAGGATTGCCCGACTCTTTTTCGATAATGGCATCGTCGGTATCGGTTAGACCCCAGGCTAGTTCGCCGCTACTCACAGCAAGTGCAACTTGTTTGTTTCCTGCCAATACAATCGCATGCTTGATCCAACCATCCGACCACACCTGCCAATCCAGTATTTGATCATTGCCGTAGTGGATAGGGTGTGAAGCAATGACAGCCATGTGCGTGGCGGTCGTCCCGTAGACAGGAAACGCGAGTCCACAACGATGATGCCATCGTTCATCTGCCAGGTCAATGACACTCGTGGGCCACGTTGTGGGATCAGGCAACTTGCTTTTATTGACAAGAAGGACGCGAGCCCGCGCGGCGAATCCAATCCATGACCCGTCCTTGGCCTTAAACCCCTTGGGCCAATTGTCGGGTACTTTCCAACGACGACTCGCCAGCAGTCCTTGCTTTTGCAGCCGAAGGGTATGGATAAGTTCGTTGTTCCAGAAAACATCGCAACGGGGTCGCTCTCGTTCTCTTTCGATCCGAGTGACTAAACCAAGGGTTTTAGAGGCTTCCACATCAAATTGGCGAGCAATTTCAATCCCAGGGTTGGATCGTTCAAATGCATCTAGAATTGGGGTAACGTACTCGCGATCCGAGGCGGAATACAGAACAACATTTTTTTCACGTTGCGGTACACAACCAAGGCAAAGAATGGCCAGGGCTGCTATGGTCGTTCTCTGCCAAATGGCAAAGCCATTACAATCGATACCAAGCATCGATTCCCGGGCGAAACTGAAGGTCAAGATGGCTATTTCCTAAAGAAATCTTTGCAGGTAAATCGCCGTCGACTTAAGTTAGATTCAGGGACGTGGCTACAGGTTTGTGGCCCGTTTCAAATCTCCCTTCCCCCGTGGCGAGGTTAGCTCAAGTTGAGTTAATCTCGCCATTTTCGTTGTTGCACCGATGGAACGCAATCGCAATCAGGCAAATCGCGATCGTGGCCGACGCTGCTAGCGTCGGTAGGGACTGCTGGCAGCATCCGGCACGGTGGTTACGATACAAGGCTCACAATGAAAACGAAATAGGGCGTCCGTGCCCAGTACAAAACCATGTCTGAAAGCTTCCAGTCTAGGGGCAATTAAACACGCGATGCACCTTGCATCCAGTGCAAGACATTTCGTTTCGGCGTGGAAAAGGCTTTTAGCCTGTCGTACGAGATTAGGCTGCAGCTAGTTGAACTTGGCCCGTTCTCGCCATGATGCCTTCGATGAATTCTTCGAAGATACGGATGTCGAGTGCACTTGCCGCGTGCGACTCTGGATGGAATTGGCATCCAACTACGAACCAATCATCGCTGTTGCTTTCGATACCCTCGATAACACCGTCTTGGCAGCGAGCGGTTACTCGAAAACAATCAGCCAAACGGTCGATGGCCATATGATGCCGACTGTTGACGCGAATTTCACCTTCGCCGTAAACACGCCCTAGTATGGAGTTCGACTCAACCACCAACGAGTGTCGATGATTGGGGTCGTGCGGATCCTTGTGAGGGATAGCAGATGGCATGTCAATTGGAAGATGGTAGAAAAGATTGCCACCCTGAATCACATTGATGAGTTGTAGTCCGACCCCAACCGCCATCAAACTCATTTGGCGATTTGCGATCTCTTGAGCCAATCTTCGATCGAACTCTTCCCGTCTAGCTTCCATCGGGCGAACAGAGCTGTGCAACATGTATCCATCGTTCCGAGGATCCAAATCGCCACCTCCGACCAGAAAGAAACCGTCGAGTCGATCCAGCAGTTGTTCCAAACTGGATTGATCTGTCGTAGGTGGTACCAAGACTGGAATTCCACCTGCGTTAGCAATTGCGTCAAAGTAGCCTGCAGCTAGGTAGCAGTAGGCTGGTGTGCCCTGGTTAGTGGCACGGAAATCGCAATTCAAACCAATGAGCGGCCGTTGGTTCATTCGATAGGATCCTCCTAAATGAAAAGTGACGTGTCGCAAATGACGAAGTGGATCGACGGTTTGGACCGAGAGAAAAGGAGATGGAGCTAGCATCGTCAACTAGGATTCGCAAGCGATCTAGGTAAGGGACATAGGATTCCATCCAGTGTTTCTTACAAACTAAATCGGAAGAGGACTTCATGCCACCGTGAAGTGATCAAAGGCCGTTAACGAATCGTTCGTTTGCGATCTTGCCGGGAACTCAACCTCTTGTTGCTCGATGTCGATCCCTCGTTCTCGCGAACTAGTGACGGGTACTAATCCGCGGGGAGATAGGCAGGAAAGTAGTCGGAACCGATCCGAATTGCAAACGCGTAGCTACATTTAGTATGTCTGATGAATGCTAGCACGAAGTTGTGTGCATGCATTCGGCGATCGCACCTTGCTCTTCGAACGCAATTGGTTCAAACTAGTGGACGTTGAGAATCGCTGCACGGTTTGCAGTGCAAAACTAGGGCGAACCAACGGGCCCTCGACCGCTTGAACTTCCAGCTTGAAACCATTGATCCATGAGCACCGCAACATTTTCTCAGCCCATTCAGCTTTTGCCTGCGAAAACGATCGATGGCAAGAAGCCGACACGAGAACAGGTTCCAAAAGGAGCCTCGCTGTGCGAATACTGCACGGCTAAGTGTTGCCGATATTTCGCGCTGCCGATCGATGCACCGACCTGCGAGCAGGATCTGGACTTCATACGTTGGTATTTACTGCATGATCGGGCGACGGTTTTCATTGAGGATGGCACTTGGTATTTGCTGGTTCACACGGACTGCAAACATCTCCAATCGGACCACCGATGTGGTATCTATCATACCCGTCCCCAAATTTGTCGCGATTATGCCACTGCGAACTGCGAATTCGACGAAGATGCCGTGTATGAAATGTATTTTGAAACCTCCGAGCAAGTGGCCGAATACATGGAAGCTCGTTTCCATTCGTCAGATGCTGCGTCGCTTCGAAGCCCTGAACCTTCGCTTTTGCCGATTCTCTAGTGATTTGAATGGGGATGGACGAAGTATTTGGTCGATTGCCCCGCCGATGTCATGGCAACGATTGCGATGCGATCGACCACCCTCCTTGATGAAACAGCTTATGCGATGGCTTTAATTGAACCAAGAACACTCAAGGGATTCCGAGACTTCTTGCCCGCGGCCATGATTCCTCGCGAAAAACTCATGGAAGTTGCCCGTGGAGTCTACCGACGGTATGGATTTGTCCCCATCGATACACCGGCCCTCGAACTATTGGAAGTGTTGACGGGAAAGGGATCGGATGAAACCGATCGGCAAATGTACCACTTCATCGATGCTGGTGGACGGGCCGTCGGCATGCGGTTTGATTTAACGATTCCCTTTGCAAGATTCGCGGCCCAGCACATCCACGAACTTGGTACTCCCTTCAAAAGGTACCACATCGGCTCAGTATGGCGAGGCGAGACCCCTCAAGCAGGACGCTTCCGTGAATTTGTGCAATGCGATTTCGACACGATTGGAACCACCGGAGTTGTCTCCGATATTGAGACGGCGTTGGTCATTCATGAGCTGATGCACAGCCTTGGCGTTGATCGCTTTAAGATTCGAATCAACAATCGACAAGTACTTTCAGGTCTACTGCATCAAATGGATTTGCAAAGTTCCAGCACAGCGGTGTTGCGAGCGCTCGACAAGATCGAAAAAGTAGGTGCAGAACAAGTCACGAAGGAGTTGGACTCTGCAGGTTTGAGCTCAACCCAAATCGATCAAGTCTTGGCCCTGGCTGCAATCCAAGGCTCGACGGATAAAGTGCTGTCGGAACTGGATTCGCTGCTCCAAGGCTCCGAAGTCGGACAAAAAGGAGTCGAGCGATTGCGAACCATTTGTGGTGCTATGAAGGCAGCTGGTGTGAAGGACGAGTTTTATCAATTGGATGTTTCCATTGCTCGCGGGTTGGACTATTACACGGGTGTCGTTTTTGAAACAGTCTTAGGGGATTTGCCGAGCATTGGCAGCGTTTGCAGTGGCGGTCGCTATGACAATCTGGCTGGCCTTTACACGAAACAGCATCTTCCAGGTATTGGTGCTTCGCTCGGGTTGGATAGATTGCTGGCAGCGCTGGAGCAATTGGGGCTCATTCCAAAGACGATTTCATCGGCGGATGTTTTCATACCGCTGTTCGATGCCGAAAGGATCAACGACTATTTTCAATTGGCTTCCATGGTTCGCAAAGCTGGTTGGTCAGCGGAGGTCTACCCGGAGGCAAAGAAACTGGGGCAACAGCTCAAGTACGCGGACCAACGAGGCTTTCTCATCGCTTTGGTTGCTGGGTCTCAAGAGCTCGACGCGGGCGAAGTGCAAATCAAGAACTTGGCAACCAAGGTTAGTACAACGGTCGCATGGCGCGATGCGCCAGACGCTTTTGTAACGTCGCTGGCTAAAATGATGCAGCTCCCAGATCTCCTCTCCTAAGTGTAGGTTCTAAGTGTAGGTCACTCTGCACAGCCCAGGGGGAAAGGCACCAATGGCACGGCCCAGGGGGCACGGCACTGGCACCGCCAAGGGCACGGCACTGGCACGGCCCAGGGGGCAAGGCTGCGAATGCGAATGCCAGATGGGCCATTCGAGTTTAGGCCACTAGCCCTTTGGTTATCAGCATGAATACGTCCTCGAGGCTAGGGTCTTTGTCGCTGAAGGATTTCATCTTGACGCCCCCGGCCACCAAATGCTCGAGCAGCGTGGCTAGGCCTTCGTCGTCGGTTTCCAGTTCTGCAGTTGCGCGATCGCCATCGATATCGAGTCCCCTCAATGCTGGATCGCTTCGCAGGATAGAAACCCCGGCATCTTGATTGCCGACGAAGCGTATCTCGACAATACGGTTTCGTCGAATCTTGCGATAGACTGAGTCGATAGGGCCGTGCATCAGCATTTCGCCACGCTCGATGATGCCGATCGAGGTACAGCAGTCCGCTAGTTCAGAAAGGATGTGGCTGCTGATGAGGATGGTCTTGCCCATCCGACGAAGTTCTTTAAGCAAAGCTTTGACTTCGATGCGGGCTCTAGGATCCAGGCCGCTGGTGGGTTCGTCCAAAATGAGGACCGGTGGGTCATGCACCAGGGTTTTGGCTAAGCACAGTCGCTGCTTCATTCCTCGAGATAGGCCGTTGACGAAGTCATCTCGTTTGTGCGTGAGGTCGAGAAGCTCAAGAACGTCGCCGATCACTTGTTTGCGTTGGGTTCTTCCGATCTTGTATGCAACGGCGAAGAAATCAAGGAACTCCCAAACCTTCATACCGTCGTAGACGCCGAAATCATCGGGCATGTATCCGATGCTTCTGCGAACGTCCATCGGGCTTTTGTTCACGCTGAAACCATTGACGCAACCGTCGCCTCGGGTGGCTTTGAGCAAAGTCGCCAGAAAGCGAATGGAGGTACTCTTGCCTGCACCGTTGGGACCAATAAATCCGAACAGCTCCCCCTTCTCTATTTTCATCGTAACGCTTTTTACAGCCGTGAACTCGCCGTAGTCCTTGCCAAAATCGTTCAGTTCAATCATGGAGCGTTCGTCGTAAGAATGGAATTCGTTTAGATATCTGGTCACTAATTGTGTGTGTGCTCAGAATTGTACACTAAGGCGTTGCAAGCCGGCTCACTTTGAGCCGCGGGCGCGTTAGCGTGCGGGCCGGAAGTCCATGAATCACTTACGGTTCAAGCCCTCATGCTAGCGCATTGAGGCTCAAAATTCCCAAAGCGAACCGCCTCAAGCTGAAATCAACGCATCAAATTCCGCTTCGGTTAGGACCGGAACTCCTAGACTAATCGCTTTTTCGAGTTTGCTTCCAGCCGATTCGCCCGCAATGAGAAAGTCGGTCTTCTTGGAAACGGTGCTAGCCGCTCGGCCTCCTCGTTGTTCGATCAATCGCTCGATTTCATCGCGAGAGTATTTGCTGAGCGAGCCGGTAACCACTACGGTTTTCCCAGCAAATACGCCGGCATTATCTACAGCATCTTCGGGTGAGGCTTCCAGGAACACCCCAGCGGTCCTCAGTTGTTGAATCACTTCGAGACCATCCTCACTATGGAAGTAGTCATAGACACTTTGAGCAATGACCGGACCGATCTCATTGATGTTTCCGATGGATTCCAAGTCGGCGGACATCAATGCGTGGATGCTTCCAAATCGCCTTGCTAGAATTTGCGCAACGCGTTGTCCCACGTGCCGAATCGAGATCGCGTTAAGAACCCGAGTCATCCCGCGATTCTTGCTCGACTCGATCCCTTGAATGACGTTCTCAGCAGACTTCTTCCCCATGCGATCAAGCGTCATGAGCTTAAGGAGCGTCAGCGAATAGAGATCGCCGAAGGAACTAACGAGATTGCTGTCGACCAACTGATTCACCAGCTTGTCCCCGAGGCCTTCAATGTCCATGCAGTCGCGAGTCGCATAGTACCGCAGCCGTTGTCGCCATTGTGCAGGACATTGTTTTGATACACATCGGATGTAGACTCCTTGAGGGTCTTTAACCAATTCGGAATTGCATTCTGGGCATTTCGTTGGAAAGGCATAAGCTGGCAGTTCGGATTCGCGGCGATGTTTTTCTACTCGGACAATATGTGGAATAATCTTTCCAGCTTTTTCCACGACGATCCAATCGCCGATGCGGATGTCCTTGCGTTCAATTTCCTCGATGTTGTGCAGGGACGCGCGCCTCACTGTTGTGCCAGCGAGTTCGACTGGCTGTAGTTCGGCTACCGGAGTTACGGTCCCGGTTTTACCAATTTGAGTAGTGATATCGAGAAGCTGCGTAACTGCCTCATACTTTTCTATCTTGTATGCGATAACCCAACGGGGGCATTTTGAGGTAGTGCCAAGCGATTCACGTTGCTCCAAGGAATTGACTTTAATGACCAACCCGTCGACTTCAAAATCCAGCGAGTGAAGTTCTTCGACGAGTCGGTTGCAGTGAGCGATTGCCTCTTCTTTGCTTTCAAAACATCGAACGTCGGGGGTTGTGGGGATCCCCAGGTCCTTCACTCGGCTCAAAAAATCCATGTGATTGCGAGCATTGAGCCCGTCGCAAAATCCGATTCCGTGGCAAAAGAATCGAAGCCTTCGCTGCGCGCAGATCTTTGAGTCAAGAAGCTTGATCGAACCTGCAGTTAAGTTTCGAGTGTTTTTGAATTCCGGTTCACCGGCTTGAGTCCGATGTTGGTTCAGCAAGACCAGATCGGCGTTGGTCATGTAGATTTCGCCGCGAAGTTCGAGAGCTTTCGGAACCGACTTTCCCAATAGGCGTTGGGGCAATCCTCTCAGGGTTCGGACGTTATGCGTGATATCATCTCCGACTTCGCCATTGCCACGCGTAACCGCTTGAACGAGTAAGCCATCTTCGTAGCGAATCGAGGCCGCAACACCGTCCACTTTGAGTTCGACCACCCACTCGATTGCTTCGCATGAAAGCAATTTTTCGGTCCTGGCAAAGAACTCTCGAAGCTCTTGTTCCGAATAGGTGTTTTCGATCGAAAGCATCGGCACGCGGTGCGTGACTTGAACCAATCCCTCTAGCGGTTTATCTCCCAATCTTTTTGTTGGGCTGTCTATCGCCGCGAGTTCCGGAAATTCTTTTTCTAGGTCGGACAATGCCCTCAATTTCCGATCGTATTCAAGATCGGTAATAGTGGGAGTCGCTTGAACGTAGTAATGATAGTCATGCTCGCGAATCTCTTGGCACAGTTGGTCCATTCGAAACTTTGCACGATCTCGATCTGGTATGTTCGGCATTTGCAATTAGTTGTCAGAAGGTTGCGGAGGGAGTTCCGTATCGGTGGAGGTTCCCTCGTAGGGTTCGGCGAGGAATCGATAGCCAGCATCCCTAATGGTCAGGAAGTGCTTCGGTCTTGCCGGGTCGGTTTCAAAGATCTTGCGAAGTCGCAGCATGAACTGGTCTACGCTTCGAGTTTGCATTTCGCCATTGATGTCCCATACTTCAGAAAGCAACTCCTGACGACTGATGACTCTACCTTGATTCTCGACAAAATAGCGTAACAGCTGAAGCTCTTTGTGAGTCATTTTGACATCGCGATTGTCCAATCGAACTTCATACGTTTCGAAGTTGATGGAAGCTTTGCCGAAGGAGATCTCCGAGACTTTTACCGGGCAAGGGGAAAGGGCCGACTGACTTTGCCTTGGATGGAGTTTAAGGAGGTTCTTCACGCGTGCAAGCAATTCATCCAAATCGAACGGCTTGTTCAAGTATTGATTGGCACCGCAATCGAATCCTCGAGCTCGGTCTTCTGGTAAACTGCGAGCGCTGAGAATGAGGATTGGCATCATAATGCTTTCGTCGCGAAGCGTTTCGCAAACGGCGTAACCGCTCATACCGGGCAACATCAGATCAAGGATCATAAGATCAAACGCGTAGTGATCCGCCTGGATTAAACGGATAGCAGTCGGTCCATCGCCGACCAGCGTTACACGATAACCTTCCGCCTCAAGATTGTACTTGACAATCGTGGCAATGTGCTTTTCGTCTTCGACAATGAGAATGTTCTTGCGAGCCCGCATGTTGTTCAAATGGTTGGAGAGTTGGAAAGATCCATGCTCAGGAATTTACTTCAATAGTTCGATCGTCTAAAGGACGAAGTCTTGCTTTTGGTAAAACCAGTTCAAATCGAGTACCACCGTCGTTGGGCATGTCAGCCACGCGGATGGAGCCTTTCAATCTTCGAACGACCGAACGCACGAGAAACAAACCAAGCCCCGTACCTGGTTTCGTTCGCTCCAATTCGTCACCGGCCCGATAAAATCGTCGAAAGATCTTTTTCCTAAGGTGCTTCGGAATACCTGCACCATTGTCGGTGACCGAGATAATCGCCAAATCCTTTGCCTCATCAAATCGAACATCGATTCGGATGAAGGGTGGCTGCCCGCCGTATTTCAAAGCATTGTCGATCAAGTTGCGTAAAACGATTTCGACATCCACTCGACGCGACCAGACGTCGCAAGCACTCGACTCGACAATCATGCATTCAGACGGCACGTGGTATTGTGCAGCAAGTTTTGCGATGCACTCGTCAAGTATCGATTCGATGGCGACCCATGTTTCAGGATCTTGCGAACTGGAATTCTGTTGCAATCGGGCAACATTTAGCAGTTGAGTAATCAACTGATCGAGTCGTTCGACGTCGTCGAGCATCGAGGTATAAAACTCCTGTTTTTTGTCCTCATCAATGTCGCGCTTTCCAAGCGTTTGTAGGAACAATTTGAGTGAGGCAATTGGACTCTTCAGTTCGTGCGTCACCGCATCGATGAAGTTGCTTTGACGACGATTAAGATTGATTTGCTGAATGCTCCAAATGAGGTACAGCACGACGCCAGCCAAAACGAATAAGAACATGACGGAACCTACGCTCAGGAGAGCCCAATAAACGTTTGAGCTTTTTTGGCTGGTAATGGCCCCAAAAACGTTGAGCAAGACCCAGCCAATGGTCAGCCCAACCAACAAGACAATCATTACAATTGCAAGCAATATGGGCCATTTAAGGCTTTTTCGTTCAAACATGCTTTGCGAAAAGATGGATTGAGCTTCGCTTACCACCCAACAGTATGGTTTGCGGAGGAAAGGACTGCACTTAGAGTATCGCAGTCCAGGAAACCGCATTGAGACTTTGACGCAAATTCCAAAAAAATTTGCAGATAGTTGATGACTGGCCCTGACCTACACCGAGCACCTACGTATAATGAAGTGTCAAAGAAGATTAGTTGTGTGTCAAAGGCGGAAGACGCACCTTTAATAACGAAGGAATCGAACTTGTGACTCCTGAAGCAGACAAAATACAATTTTCGCGTCAAATTTGGCAAGCTGCATCGGAGCATGCTCATCGTTGCTTAACTCGGAAAGAGTTTTGCCCTGAGCAGTCTCGAATTGAAAATTTGCGGTGCGTTCACCTCGTTGACGAAACGGACTGTTCGTTTGGCAAACAGCTTTGGTGCTTTGAGGCAATTGGCATCGATCCCGCTGGTCGTCGTCATATTCTGTATGGCGTTTTGGAATTCTCGATTCAATACGGATTGCTTGAAGCTTCCCAGACTGCGATGTTCGAGGATACCGACCATCGAGATAGATTTCTACAAAACGAAACGCGTTCAGCGGCCAAAATCGTTTACCACGATCCATCGACTCGATTTTGGGTCTACTCGGCTTGGTGCAGTATCGCGTTGCTTTCTGCCGTGTGGATTGCAATATTGATAAAGTACATCAATCAATAATTGCTATTAATGCGTACTACTGTTTGGTCGTCCAGCTAGCGTTTCAGTTGTTTCACCACCGAGCAAGCTTGGTGGAATGGTGGCGTTCGCCGAGGATTATCGAGATCTTTTCCACAATTCACACGCTCATCGCTTTAGGAGGCTGTGATTTTTTAGAAACGCTTGGAAACATTTTAGATGTTCCACCTTCAATTTCATCTGTTAGTGCGAGTCGCAGAGCGACTCGCCCACAAAAAATCACAGCCCCTGGGGCGTGCCACACTGCCCGCTCGCCTAATGGCGAGACGCGGAAGTTAATGCGTGGTTAATGAACTAGTTTGCGTGTTGTACTGTCAATAATATTTCGTTAGTGTCCGCTCTTTTTTGCGTCTTTGGCTGGTGTTTTTGCTACGCCATGAGCTGGAGCGGGAGTGCCGTGGCCAGCTGCCGCAGGCTTGGCGGGACTAGCGTGACTAGTTGGTTTTTTGGGTGAAATTCCGTGAGCTTTAGGTTTCGATGCCGGTGATGCCGAATGTCCATTCGATTCAGACTCTGCATGACTAGCCCCCGGCTCTTCTATTGTATGTTCGTGATCGGCATCTGTTAAATTTTCAGCATCGGTATCTTCGTGAGACGGGTCGCGAAGTGTTGCGACGAGTCGTCTTGGCATTTTCGCGTTGCCGTGCGAAACAAATTCCAAGCTCACTTCATCTCGCGATTCACGAACTTCGGTGACTACCAGATCATCGATCGAAGAGTCGCCAATGGTTTGCACTAATACCTCCAAGAGTTGCGACTTGAGATCCGCCAAATAGGGGTCGATCAACAACTTGCTATCCAACTGTCGCAGATATTCCTCCAGCGACTGACGGATCTGAGCTTTGTTTAGTTCTATAAGTTGGCGGCTTTTCATGCGATGATTGAGCGGCACAATCCCATGGAGTCGCATTTGAAGAGGTGCTTTTTTACCCACTTGAAAGGCCAAGTACTGTCCCAGGTCAACTTCGCAAGAGGCGTCCACTTTGGCTAACGAAGCTTGATAGCGAATCACGCCGACAATACTTGCATGGAGCCCCACTAAGACTACGACGAGCAAGCCGATCCAATACCTTCTAATTGTTTCAAGCATGGCGAAACCATACACTAAGGACATCGCGGATCTCGCCTTGGGTACAATCCGCAAAGCTTTTGGAATATTGAGACACTCGCTCGGCAACCCTAGGTCACCGATTTCCATCCGTGGCTGATCCACTTATCAAATTGTGACTTTTCTTGCTATGATACCCCTCCTTTTCGAACAACCCTGGCTGATAGGTACGATTGGAACGGTCGTGACGATATTGACGTTTTATGGATGGGCCCAGACGGGGAATTCAATCGCGTTCAAGGCAAGCATAGGCTGCGCGTTGGTTTCGATTCTCCTCGTGCTGGTTAATATTGGGATCGTCACGGACTCCGAACGAGTGCGAGTTTGGCTTGCGGATGTGGCAAGCGAATTGCAAAGCAACCAATTCGATCGAGTGCTGAAACGAATATCGCCCAATCACAGTGAGCGAGTAGAAAGAACGGCGCAACGAATGCAAACGGTCAAATTCTCAGTTGCGAAGATAACGAGGATACACAGTATTGCGATCGACTATAAGACGAGCATACCAACGGTGTTGGTTCGAATGAACGTATTCGTCGAAGCAGAGAGTTCAGGCATTGTCGGCAGATTACCTCGTTGGGTTGGGCTTGAGCTCGAGAAATGGGGCGACGAATGGCTCATCACGGATTTCGAAGACCGGGAGGCCCAGCATGAGTTCATCCATTTTAGTTCGAGCTTGGACGCGGTCAGTTCTGGCACGCAAGGTGGCCGTTGATGCAGGTTCCTTCAGAAATCCATGAGTCGAGCGACCTTCGATTTGGCCAAGTCTTTTCGCTATTCGATCGAGGAATGCTTTTGCTGGCTGCGATGCTTGCAATGTCAGGTTGGGTCGTAATGACCTCACGTATCTTGAGCGACACACACCCCATCTGGGATCTCGCATCGCATTTCTCGTGGCATACCTGGGTTGCTCTCAGCGTCGTATTGACGACGGCCTGCTTTTCTATTCGCGTTTGTTTTGGGGAGAAACGCCTTCGATGGTGGCATCGATTGATCATGGGTCTGCCCCCATGGCTCTACTTGACATGGGTGACTACTCCTTGGTCGGTGCTTCCCTTGGCTTCAAATTATCCGGACGCCAAGGGACTTAAGATCCTTTCGTGGAACATATGGGTTACGAACAGTTTGCCTGAGCAAGTATTAAAACTCGTACAAGACAGCCAGGCAGACGTAGTGGCACTCATCGAGGTTGGTCCGGAGCAGGCAATTGTTTTGAAGCAGCTTGAGTTAAAATACCCATATTGCCATTGGATACCCGATCATTCATCGCGAGGAATCGCTTTGCTAAGTCGGGTCGAGGGGACGCATTTCAGATCTTTCGACCTTGCAGGGCAAGGTATGCCGGCCATCGAAGCAGATGTCCCTGCAACAGAGATCCATTCCAGTTTTCGAGTTATGGCCGTCCACACGCGTTCGCCGGATTTGCACCAAAGAACCCTAGATCGAAACGAACAATTGCGAGGCTTATCGGAATGGGCTGCTTTGCCAGGCAAGCCTAGGATCATCGTTGGGGACCTGAACATTACTCCTTGGTCACCCCCTTTTTCGCGAATGTTGAGACAGGGTAAACTTGAAGATTCGCGGAGCTACCGAGGAAACTTTGCGTCGTGGCCAACGGATTTGTGGCACCTTGCGATCCCGATCGACCATGCCTTGGTTACCAAGAACACCACCGTCCTCTATCGTAGTGTCGGTGCATCTGCCCCTGACTCTGACCATCGACCGATTATGATTATCGTAAAGTAGCTCCTGCCTGGGGCGACCGATTCATTCGTCGGATCCATTTTCGATATCGGAGAAGTCGAGAGTGTCTTTCGTACTAGCTTGCTCCGGAACTTGGTCCTCAGTAGTACCGTCATCTTTCAATTTTGAATCTTCATCCAGTGTGTCTGTTTCCGAATCGGGATACGCGAGCTCCTGCAATATGCTTTCCGTGGTAGGACGAGACATGACCATTTGCATGCGATTGTTGGACGCATTTGGGGCAATGAATCTTGCTATTGCGACTGTGATGTTATCCGATCCGCCTCCTTGTTTTGCTAATGAGACTAGCTCTTCGCAGGCACTCAAAGGGTCGCTCGCTTGGACCAGCGCTCTTTGGATTTGAAAATCCGCCACGTGTTTATTGAGGCCATCGCTACACAACAGGATCGAATCGCCTTGTTCCAAATCGAGTTTATAGATGTCCGGATATACGCTCTCTGCTCCAGCACCCAACGCATTTACAAGCACATTGGACCAATGCGAACGCTCCATTTCTTCGGGAGCAAGTTGTCCTTTTCGCATCATTTCATTGGCGACGGTATGATCCCGAGTCAATAATCTTAGGTCGCCTCTGCGTAACAAGTAGCAACGTGTATCACCAGCGTGGACTACGATCAATCGAGGCCACGCTACATAGGCGAGGGTAAGCGTGGTTCCCATTCCCTCGCAACCCCCCATTGTCTTCGACCGCTCCTCAATGGCTCTGTGAGCATTTTCCAACATGCCCTTCAGTTCTTCTATGAAGGCGGCTTCGCTGGCGGGTTCGATTCTGGCTAACCAGCTAGTGCTGTTAAGAATGGAGTTGGCAAAAAACTCAACCGCAAACTTGCTTGCTTCGCTTCCACCACGGTGTCCTCCCATGCCGTCAGCTACAAGAAACAAATGCCCAACAGTCCCGCCGAATAGTCTTGAACCTTGCTCGCACTGTAAGGCTCCTGACCGCACGATCATACTGCGAGTTAATTCGGCAACCAAGAACTGATCCTGATTGTCCGTTCTCATTTTGCCCGTGTCCGTAATTCCGGCGGACTGTACTTCAATTATTTGCATAGTAAATCATGTAGCTGAATATTCCGGCACCGAAACCGCCTCGCGTCAACTCCATATCGTATCAGAAGTACATCTCAGCGTGTTTCACCCGGCGTCGGCCACTTGTGAGAGAGGCTCAAGCGACCCGCCGGAATTCCGTTGGGAGCAGGTGTTCACCGTCTATCGGAAGTGTTCCATCGTCGGACTTGATAAGTTTCGACATGATGAACAGGGCAGAAGCCCTACTGGCCCCGGGTTTGGCGAATTGGGAGGCAAGTTCGTTCAGATTGCGACGCTGAGTCAATCGATATTCGGAATCACCCAACAGCCTAGACATCTCGTTCGTGACATCTTCAATGGAACGCAGTGCCGACTTCGAATTGAGTTTTCCATGGGAAAGAAACTCAGCCAATACTAATTTATCAGCCATGAGGTTGGGCAAAGACATTCTTTTGCACCTGACCAACAACTTGGCCATGGCATAGGTGGTTTGACTGAGATGGTACATGACGGCGGCAGGCTTACCCCTGGCCATCAACTCCAGCGATACCGACCCGCTCTTCATCAACGAGCAATCGCTCAACTCAATAATTTCGCTCGTCTTGCCAGCAAATATGTGTATGGGCAACTTTGCGTCGGCTGGTTTCAATTGCGCACGACACCACAGAGCATGAGCGTCTTTAATTGCCGCTACCAAAAACTGTGCTTTAGGGTGCCTCACCGCCAACTTGCGAATGACCTCAAGCTGCAATGGCCAAATGTTGTGTACCTCGTGATCGCGAGAGCCTGGCAAGACAGCCACTTGCAAATTTTTGTTGTCTCGCCACTTTTCAACAAAACGAACATCTAAGACTTGCTGAGCCACCGCGTCAAAGAAAGGATGCCCCACATAGTGCGCATCCACTTTTCGGTCTTGAAACCACGGCGTTTCGAACGGAAGATTGCAAAGTACATGGTCGACGTAACGACGCATCTTTTTTACTCGCCAACCACCCCATGCCCACAACTGTGGCGGTAAATAATAGAAGACTGGAAGCCCATACTTTTTCGCACGCTTGGCAATGTGCCAATTGAAGCCTGGGAAATCTACCAAGACGACGCCATCTACTTCGCCTCGAGCAAAAACCTTTTCGGCCAAGTCCGCAACGCGGAAGAACTCTCGCAACTTAGGAAGTACCTCAGCAAAACCCATGACCGCCAAACTGGTGAGATCATAGTCCAGCTCGAGACCCGCTTGGATCATCCGGCATCCACCCAAACCTCGAAACCTCGATGAAGGGGAGACCTGTTGGATCGAACGGATCAAGTTGGCTGCGTGTAAGTCGCCGCTTGGTTCGCCGACGGAGAAAAATAGTCGTTGTCCCATAAAGCTCTCTGTGAAGTCTTGATCGGACATAGTAATGAATTTGACGACACCGCGACTGGGTGTCGTCAGTAAGTGTTCTCGAATTGAATTTCGGAAGGGGAAAGGCTCATGCCTAACTCTGTTTTGTCTTTATACGGGAAACGCCTCAAACTGAGCAATACTAGGAAACTATCATACCGTCTGGGTAAAGATTGATGGCCTTTACCGCGTCCTGAGATTGGCTTCATACACTGAATCGGTTAGCATACGCCAGGATTGCTAGCGTCGCCCGGTACTAGATTCCAACGTTGAAGTGATCGCAACCGTTTATCATGGGTGGAGCTACTTTGTCCGAACCGTCTGCAGTTCATGAAGAAAAGCCTAAAATCCCATTCAAAATCCGACGAGCTCATTTTGACGACCTAGACAACATACAAGCGTTGCTGAGGCCGTTTGTTGAGCAACGCAAATTGCTCAAGCGAATGCGGTCCGAGTTAATCTTGTTGATGGCCAACGGCTACGTAGCGGAGGTCAGCGATGACCAAGGGGAAACGAAATTGGTTGGTTTCTCCGCGGTGGAAATCTATTCGCGAAAACTGGGTGAAATCCAATGTTTGGCTGTTGCCGACGGCTATCAAGGGAACGGGATAGGGTCAGGCTTGGTCAAAGCATGTATCGACCGAGCTCGCGAAAAAGGGATCATGGAAGTCATGGCGATCAGTGCCTCTGACGGCTTCTTGCGGCAATTGGGCTTCGACTATTCTCTGCCCGAACAAAAACGAGCTTTGTTCTGCCAACTCCATTCGCGAGATGAAATTTTCAAAGACGACGGCATCGACGAATAAATATCGCTCGCAGCAAATCATTTACTCAACGCTCAATCGAGGTTTGTTTACGAGTACGCCCTTGGTGGATTCGATGGCGTCTGCAGCAGCCATGAGCGCTTTCTCCAATTCTTTTAGATATCGTGAAAACGCCATCCGATCGGAACGGGTCACCCACAACGAAACCACTAGCTCTGCACAACAAAGTTTAATCGAAATCAAAGCGTTCGGCAAGTAGAAACAGAACCGAGAGTGCATGTTTGGAAATGCAAAAGAGAGTAGAATTTGATGCTACCATCCGCCTTTCTTGACTGTCGCACCAATAGGAAACCATCGTGCTAACCTCCAATTGCAACGGCCTAGTTTTTGCGCTCGTGTTTGCATCTTGCATATTGATTGAACATTCCAGTGCAGATGACTTTCCGACGCCACTCAATTCTGAAAAGTCGACAACCAGTCCCATGCTCCCCTCGGAGGTTGTCACATCCGCTAAGCTCCCGCCTGGATTCGAATTGTCGGTCTTTGCGTCGGAGCCAAATGTTCAGAATCCGATTGCGATGACCACCGACGAGCGAGGCCGCCTTTGGGTTGCGGAAAACTACAGCTGGGCAGGCAGTGGTGCAGGGGGGTTCGACGGCAATCAACGTGACCGAATCGTGGTTCTCGAGGACACCGATGGCGACGGCAAACACGATAAACGAACGGTCTTCTGGGATGATGCTCGAAAACTCACCAGCATCGAGGTAGGCCACGGGGGCGTTTGGGCACTTTGTTTGCCACATCTTCTCTTCTTCCCAGATCAAAATCGCGATGATGTTGCCGATAGTCCCCCGAAGATTATGCTCGATGGCTTCGATGAGGGGGTCGTTGGTCACACGCCTGCCAACGGCCTGAAATGGGGACCCGATGGTTGGCTCTATGCCCGGCATGGAATCCAAGCGACCAGCAATATTGGCAGGCCGGGCTCGGGTGATTCACAGCGCATCAAGATCAATACCGGTGTATGGCGATTCCATCCAATTCATGGAACTGTCGAAACGGTAATGCACGGAATGACCAATTCTTGGGGATTCGATTTCGATCAACATGGCGCGATGTTCGTCATCAACACAGTCATTGGGCACCTATGGCATGTCGTGCCTGGTTCGCATGTTGAAAGGATGTACGGAGTCGACTTGAACCCGCATGCGTATCAACTCATCGAGCAAACTGCAGATCATGTACACTGGGATAATGGCGAGAAGTGGAACACGGTTCAAAAGGGTATGTCGGACGGCACGAACGCTGCGGGCGGTGGACACGCCCATATCGGCTTGATGATCTACCAAGGAGACAATTGGCCATCGGAATATCGGAATCGCCTATACACACTCAATCTGCACGGTTTGAGGATTAACAGCAATCTTCTCGAGCGGCACGGGGCTGGCTACGTCGGCAAGCGCGGGCCCGACTTCTGCTTCATGTCCGATCCTTGGTTTCGCGGCATGGACTTGATCACTGCCCCAGATGGCGGAGTCTACATTGCGGACTGGAGCGACACGGGCGAATGCCATGATCACGATGGCGTCCACCGCACTAGCGGTCGCATCTACAAGCTCACCTATGGCAAACCTAAATCGAGCACATCGCTGGATCTATCCAGCCAAACCGATAGCCAATTGATCGCTCTCCAATCGCATGCCAATGCTTGGTGGCCAAGGACCGCTCGGCGAATCCTAACCGAACGCTACACAACAGCGAAGTCGAAATCCGATCTCGCATCCATTCGTAGGGAGATTGATCAGGCCCTTCTTGCAACAACGAACGTTGCAAAGCGTTTGCGATTGATCGAGACTTGTTACTCGATCGGTGCAGCGGACGAATCATGGCTGGTCTCACACCTTTCGGCGTCAGATGAACACGAACGGGTCACCGCGTTGCGCTTTCTTGTTGATCGATTGACTCCTGATGGGAGTTTGATGTCCAAGGGCCTGAAAGAATTGCTAATCCAATTATCGCGCAACGACCGCTCCGGCTTGGTCCACCTCCATTTGGCTTCGGCACTGCAGCGATTGCCCAGTGCAGATCGATGGCCGATTGCGATGGAGTTAGCTTTGAAATCCGAACTTCGCACCGACCGTACGTTTCCATCGATGCTGTGGTTTGGCGTCGAATCGGCCGTGCCGCAAGATACGGTTCAAGCTATTTCGCTCGCGAAGACTTCTGTTATACCCAGATTGACGGAGAACATCGCACGCCGATTGACGCTTGAGATCGATTCGCGACCTGAGATTGTATCGCAATTATTGTCCGCAGCTGAAAATCCTAAGTTTCCTCTTCCAGAACAAGTCGTGAACGGAATGGCCAAGGCGCTGAACGGTTGGCAAAAGGCAACCCCTCCCGCCAACTGGAATTCATTTGCCAAACGCTTTGAGAAAAGCGAATCCAAGGAGTTGATTCGTGACTTGCAGGCTTTGCGTTTGGTATTTGGCGACGGCCGGGCCATTGAGGAACTGACCAAGCTCATCGATGATAGCAACGCCGACGCCGAGGCTCGTCGCCAAGCACTGCGGTCGCTTTTGAGCAGTCGACCACCCGATTTTGCTCCAATGCTAATCAAACTTCTGGGTGATCGGGCGATGGTGAGCGAGGCGATTCGGGGCCTTGCACAATACGAACACGTTGATGCGCCAAAGCAGATCTTGAACCGAGCCAAGAGTTTTGGACCCGCCGAACGGGCCGAGATGATTTATACGCTTGCTTCTCGACCATCCTATGCGAAGGCGCTTTTGGCGGCAATTCGCGACAAGGCTATTGCACCGAACGAAGTATCGGCTTTTCATGCTCGTCAAATCCGTTCATTCGACGACGAAGTCATCAACATGGAATTGGCGGAGACCTGGGGCGAAGTACGCGTTACCGCTGAGGACAAAAAGAAGTTGATAGATCAATTTCGAACCGAATTGCACAGCGACGAAATCGCCAAAAGTGACCTTCGGGTTGGTCGAGCCATCTTTCAGAAATCGTGCGCCAACTGCCATGTGTTGTATGGCGTTGGAGTCAAGATCGGTCCGGACTTAACGGGCTCGAATCGCAAGAGTTTGGATTATCTGCTGGAGAACATCGTTGATCCGAGCGCAAGTGTTGGCGCGGATTTCAGAGCCCTGATCGTCTTGATGCAAGACGGACGCGTCTTCAACGGCGTCATGACTGCAACGACCGACCGAACGCTTACTTTGCAAACGGCGACTGAACCCGTGACCTTGGATCGCAGTGAAATCGAATCGATCAAGCAGTCAAAGACATCGCTGATGCCGGACGGGTTGCTTCAGAATCTATCGACAGAACAGATTCGCAATTTGATTGGCTACCTGATGTCGATAGACCAAGTCCCTCTGCCGGAGTAGCTGATGTTCTGTAGGCGAGTCTCTCCGAGACTTGCCATGGCTCGCCGAAAACGACAGCGAAACCGATACAATCCAAATTCTCGACCGTCAGAGTCGGCAATGTTTTTTCAATTGGAACTCTCGTACCTGCATTTTGCTGTTTAGGCGGTATTTTTCTAAAGCATTTTAGGAAAACATCTCAAGGCTAGCTTTTTGGCACCCAACGAGTCTGTCCATGAACAATACGCTCGCGCATCGCATTACCGTTTTGTTGTTTGCATCGACCATCTTCGTAAGTGCGTTTCTACTGTTCCAAGTTCAACCGATCATGGGCAAGTACATATTGCCTTGGTATGGTGGTAGTCCAGGCGTATGGACCACATGCATGCTAGTATTCCAGGTACTCCTGTTTGGCGGTTATGCATACGCGCATGTCTTGAATCGTTTTTTGGTCTTGCGTTCGCAAATTGCATTGCATTGCGGGTTGCTACTATTGGCAACGTTGACGTTACCAATTACTCCATCGAGCGATTGGAAACCCGCTGGAGCTGAGTCCCCAACTTGGATGATCACGCTTTTGCTATGTTGCAAAGTCGGTGCCCCCTATTTTTTATTGTCCTCGACCGGACCGCTTCTACAGTCCTGGCTCGGCCAGTCTAAAATCATAGATCAGCCCTACAGGCTCTATTCGTTGTCCAACGTCGGATCCATGCTCGCACTGCTCTCCTTTCCGTTCTTGATCGAGCCGGCATTTTCGTCGTCGATGCAGTCCAACATTTGGTCGATTGCGTTTGGGCTTTTTGCTATTGCATGCGGTCTGTCCGGATCCGCCTTATTTCGTTCTAGCGAGAAATCCGCCTGCGAATCGCATCTACAAATCACAGTCGAAAGCCCTGCGATCGCCTGGCCTGTTGTGGGTACTTGGTTTGCGCTTTCCATGCTCCCTTCGGTCATGCTTTTGGCGACAACGAATCAAGTTTGCTTAGATACTGGCGTTATTCCCTTTCTCTGGGTCATTCCGTTGGCGCTCTACCTATTGAGTTTCATTTTGACCTTCGATAGCGATCGATGGTATAGCCGCCGGCCATCGATTATGCTTGCCGCGATTTCGTTCCTGGCTCTCTACTTGCTCAAGTTAGTTGGATATCCGACGCCGTTGTCGGTAGAGCTTTTGCTCTATTTTGGTGGACTGTTCTTTTCATGCATGGTTTGTCACGGAGAACTCGTTCGCCTCAAGCCGCATCCGAGCAAGCTCACGTCGTTCTATTTGTCGTTGTCCGCGGGTGGTGCATGCGGAGGCGTTTTCGTTGGTTTGCTCGCCCCCTGGCTCTTCAACGGATACTTTGAATGGCAACTTGGACTCTTTGGATGCGTGCTCGTTTTTTTGGAAACATACTTGCAGAGAAACCTTTTTTGGAAGAGCCGCGTTCCAGCTTGGAGCAAGGTTGCCATGGCCATCACTCTACCCATTCTCGCGGTGATTTGGCTTAGCGTATGGACCAAGTTCTCGAACAAACAGCTGGTGGCAAAACGGAACTTCTATGGTGTATTGAGTGTTGCTGACAGTCGTGATGCTAAATCAGGCGAACCAACTCGCGAGCTGGTACACGGTCGGATCGTTCACGGCTCTCAATTTCAAATGGCAGCAACAGCCAAACGTCCCACGACTTACTACACCGAAACATCGGGAGTCGGACTGGCATTGCTAAACCATGAAGCGGATCGTCCACGCCACATCGGTGTGGTAGGACTCGGAGCTGGCACGCTTGCAACGTATGGAAAAGCGGGCGATCGATTTCGATTCTATGAGATCAATGAGAATGTGATCGATATGGCTAACGACTATTTTACTTTTCTCAAAGATACGGCTTCTTCCGTTGAAACCGTATTAGGCGATGCACGCCTAACCTTGGAACGGGAGCCGTCTCAAGCGTTTGACGTTTTCGTCCTCGACGCCTTCAGCGGGGACGCAATTCCCGTGCACCTATTGACGAGGGAAGCCATGGAGATTTATTGCAAGCATCTAAGCGAGGACGGGGTCCTAGCAATCCATATTTCGAATCTGTATTTTGATTTGAAATCCATCGTTACCGGCTTGGCTCTCAATGCGTCATTTGAGGCAACAATTGTGTCCGACGATGAAGCCGCATGTCCAGGCTCGTTGAAATCCTGCTGGGTTCTGATGTCGGCGAAAAAGGAGATTCTTCGTCATGCAGCAGGCGCCGTGCTTCCAGTCGTTCCGAGAGGTAGACCAGTGCTTTGGACAGATGACAAGAGCAACCTCTTTAACGCGTTGAAGTAATCATTTGTTTTCCTTTTTACATGAATCGTAAATACTTAGTCGTGTCTCTCCGAGGCTCGCGTCTACTGCGTCTCCGAGAGACACAGCTACGTGGAATTACAACCCCAATTCTGCGATGGGTGTTCCTTGGTCGACCACGTTTCTAGGTCTGCCTCGATGGTCGACGTATTGCGTCGATAACGGAACACCAAAGTAACGGTAAATCGATGCGGCCAAATCACCTGGAGTAACCGGCCGCTCTTTGATCGACCCACCATCTTTTTCCGTCGCTCCAATTATTTGACCATGCCGAAGCCCGCCACCCGCAAGCGACATCGACATCACGTTCGGCCAATGGTCTCGCCCATCCGTACTTTCTTGGGTTCCCATCAGAGGTGTTCGCCCGAACTCGCCCATGGCAATCACCAAGACGTCTTCCAACCTACCTCGTTCATCGAGATCACCAACCAAGGTTGTTAAGAGATGATCGAAGAGTGGCAATAATGGTTTGAGCCCCTTAGAAATTCCGCCATACGGTGGAATGTTGTCGCCATGGTTGTCCCAAGTACCACTTGCCGTGTGGTAGCTCAGATCGATCGTGACAAACGCAACGCCCGCTTCGACTAGACGCCGAGCTAACAACGCTTGTTGGCACCACAAGTGATTTCCATAACGCTCTCGAACTTCAGTAGGCTCCAGGTTCAAGTCGAACGCATCTCGAGCTTTCGTTCCCAAGAGCAAATCGACCGCTTGCTGCTGGAAGGCATCGGTCGCACTCATTGTCCCGCCAGTGTCGATATCGCGCCGGATGCGATCCAGCTCTCGCAAGAGACTTCGTCGATCGTTGAGCCGATTGAAATCGAGTCCCTTCGGCAATTGAAACATTTCTGCGTCGGACGTCTTACCAGAATCAGTACCGACCAAATCGTAGATAGGAAGTTTCGACGCCAAGTTGCCCCGGAATGGATCGTATTGCTGACCTAGATAACCGCCGAATGCGATGTGGCCTGGCGCACGGTAGAAGCCGACATACGGCGGCACCGACGGCTCATTGGTGCCATGATGCTTGGCGACCACAGATGCGATCGAAGGATAGAGATGAGCTTCTCGGTTCGTGCGTGGTTCGGCGTCGACGTTCCCTGTTTGAAAGACCATGTTCGGTTCGTGACTGCTGAACTTTGCATCGACCGAGCGGATGATCGTGAATTTATCGAGCATCGCCGCTTGTTTCGGAAGGTGCTCACAGATATGAACTCCAGGTAGTTTTGTTTTTATGACACCAAACGGTCCGCGATTGTTCAACGGTCGATCAGGCTTGGGATCCCACGTGTCAATGTGGCTTGGTCCGCCAGTCATCCAAAGGAGAATGATGCTTTTTGCTCTTGGGGACGATGCGCCCATTGCGACCGATTGAGCGCGGGAAGCAATCAGGCCGGGCAGCGACAGGCCTGCGAAACCTGCTAAGCTTGCCTTGACCATGTTTCTGCGACTTTCAACGACAAGCCCTTCACGCGTCAAAGCGTTCATGGATTGAAAGGCATGGCCGTGCGAATGACGAGTGACGGTAGGTGTCGGATAAATCGGACTTTGCATCGTTTTTCTTTCTGAACTGCGATTATTGTAGTCGCTCGTGGCGGACAAGACTAGCTTCGGATCGGATGCTGGCAGCATCCACCACGATTTACAGATCGGATGCTGGCAGCATCCGCCACGATGTATATACCTGTTCGATTTGTAGCTCACTATGCTAGGCGATCGTGGGCCTTGCTGAAGACCAAAGCCCTTTTATTGCCGAGGTATCAACTCAAGGCATACGACTTTGTCCGTTCCTCGCACATAGAGCAAACCATGCGACAAGACCGGCGGTGCCCAGCTAGGTGAGGTAACCAACGGCTTGCCATCTCGCATGTCTCTTGTTTCAGCCAGGTCCATTTGAGCCACGATGGTTAGTTTGTCCTTGTTGATTTCGAGCAATTGAAGCGCGCCCTCCTCGCCAAGCAAAAGCAAATGATCATCCACGATCAATCCAGTCATTCGGTCATGGTTTCGCTTTGTCCATCGCACTTCTGGTTTCCATGTCGCCGAACCTACGTTGGACTCATTGAGTACGAGACAACGCAGGTCGGTATCAGGTTGATTGCGTCCACTGCTCGCAAAAACGATGTTGCCATCAAGCAAAGGTGTTGACCAATGCGACCGAATGGCTTTTTCTTTTATGCCCATTCCATCGATCCAAAGTGGCTCGAGTCCCTTGCCGGTAAGCGACAATAAAGCGCTACCGCGTTCATATGCCTCAGAAATTAGAATCCGGTTTTTCCATAGTATTGGTGAGGCAGCGTTGACGCTTTCCAACATGTCAGCTCGCCAAGTAAAAAAGGATTCCTTGGAACCATCATTGGGGTCGAAAGACAACAAGCCTTCGCGGACGAGAGACAAACAAACATCCAGGCCATCGATCTTATGAATAACAGGGGCTGAGTAGCTCGCAAGATAGTTCCCAACCCGATAGAGTTCTTTCCCTGTGGCTTTGTCGAATGCAACCATTGCCGTTCCATTTGGCTTGGCGGACTGCACACCTCCGATCATAACTAAAAGCTTGTCCATGTAGATCAACGGTGACGCTCCGACACCGAAAAAATTCTGCGTGACGTTGTACTTTTCGTTTGTATTGAGCTTCCACAGCGGAGCTCCGTCTGACATGGAAAGACACGCCAACGCGCCAGCAACGCCAAACACATACACGCGTTCACCGTCGACGACAGGACTACAACGAGGTCCGTTGTTGTATCCATAGGAGTCGCGATAATCTACGGGTGAGTCCCATTTCCAAAGCAGCTTTCCTGTTTCGGCATGGAGACAGCTCAAACGCTCTACATTGCCAAAGCGATCGAATTGAAACCATCTGCCGTTGGCAACAACTCCATTACCGTATCCCATTCCGGTATCAGCCGTCCACAACACCTTCAGACCAGTCGTTGGCCATTTCTGTAGAATTCCAACTTCGGGACTTCGCGAGTCGTAGTTTGGGCCAAGCATGCGAGGCCAATCGATTCCGTTCTTTCGGGTCCAAAGCGAACCGGCTTCCTGAACCGAAGCAGGCCTGGGTGTGTCCGCCCGACATCCGGTAGAAACGGCAATCGAGACGGCCAAAATAAATGGCGAAATTGAGATCGAAAAAAGTCGCATTTGGGAATACTCTATACGCTATGGAAGATTTAATTGTTACGGAGCATTTGATCGTACCGGCGAGCGAACTGGAGTTGGTCTTCGCGCGAAGTAGCGGCCCAGGCGGTCAGAATGTGAACAAAGTGAACACCAAGGCGACGCTCTGTTGGAATTTAGCCAACAGTCACGTATTGTACCCAACGGCTATGGCGCGGTTGCGAGCTCTAGCCGGGAATCGGCTGACCGAAGCCGGGATCTTGCAAATTACCAGCCAAGTTCATCGCGAGCAGCCGCGAAACATTCAGGCTTGCAGAGAGCGTTTGAAGAACCTCATTTTAGATGCAATGAAGCCGCCAACCATTCGTCGGCCAACTCAGCCAACACGCGGATCTCAGCGACGCCGAATCGAAGACAAGAAAAATGTCGCTTCAAAGAAACAGAACCGATCGACCAATAGCTGGGATTAGTGTCAACGTTTCGAGCTCTATTCATTATACCTCAAAGAGGTCACCCCTCGTTCCTAGGCTCCAGCCTGGGAACGCACGGCCAGGAAGCTCCTGCTTCCAGGCCAATTGTGTTTCAATTGAAACGTTTCCAATTGATTTTTCGGTGCAGAATTACATAGTTTTCACTAGCAAGGTAGTTGTGGTGAGGTTTTTTTAGACCTCCCCGAAACAACGGATGAGCCAAGAACTTTACGGCGAAGACGGCGAGACACCACCAACGGTGACGACTTTGGAACGCGCGCCGACGAAGCCAGCGCTTTTGACAATTCCCCCTGGCAGGAAGAAATGACCATGGCGTGCGTGGAGTATTTCCGATGAATCGTCAAACAGTGGTTCTAATAGGATCGGTGATTGTTTTCTTCTCGATGTTGTTCTCAATGAACCATTCGTCTCGAAAAAAGCAGAGCAACACCGACGTCGGCAGCCCGAGCGAGCCGCTTGTCCTATTCTGTGCTGCCAGCAACCGGGCTGTGATGGAATCGATCCGAACTCAGTACGAGCAAGAGTTCCAGCGTTCCATTCAGATTCAATACGGTGCGTCGCAGACCCTGCTCGCGTCGATCGAAGTTAGCGGTTCGGGCGACCTCTTTCTGCCCGCCGATGATAGCTTCATCGAGTTGGGAAGCCAGAAAGGATTGATTAGCGAGGTGCTGCCCTTGGCAACCATGCGCGGTGTCGTCGCCGTACGGCGTGGAAATCCGAAAGGCATTCACTCCTTTTCCGATTTATTGCGTTCCGAGATTCGGATGGTACAGGCTAGCCCTGATGCGTCAGCAATTGGCAAACGAACGCGATTAGCCCTGACTGAAAACAAGTCGTGGGACCGCCTAGAGTCGGCGACGCTCGCCTTTCGAACGACGGTTACGGATGTTGCGAACGATTTGGTGGTCGACTCGGCGGATGCTGGTATTGTCTTCGACGCAGTGATGACGACTTTTCCGGATCTAGAAGCGATAGAACTCCCCGAATTGAATGGAATTGAATCGAAGGTTTCATTGGCGGTAATCTCCAGTTCCAAAAGGCCGCAGGCCGCACTTCATTTTGCAAGGTATGTCGCAGCGCGAGATCGCGGCAAGAAGCAATACGCCGCTCATGGATTTCGTGTTTCTGGCGGTGACATATGGAGCGATGTACCTGAACTATCGATCTTTGCGGGTTCGATGCTCCGCCCCGCGATCGAAGACACACTGGTCGCATTTGAGCAACGCGAAGGGGTGCGAGTTTCACGAGTCTATAACGGCTGTGGAATTCTAGTGGCTCAAATGAAGGCCGGCCAGCATCCCGACGCCTATTTTGCATGTGACCGCGAGTTCATGAACCAAGTCCCAGACTTGTTCTCAACGCCGATCGATGTCTCTATGAACGAACTGGTGATTATGGTTCTTAAAGGGAATCCTTTGGGAATCCAAACTCTTCGTGATCTTGCGAGAAACGGTTTGCGTGTCGGAGTCGGGCATGAGAAGCAATGCGCAATGGGGTGGCTCACCCAAAACACGCTTCGCGAGGATGGTGTGCAAAAAGAAGTGATGGAGAACGTCACGGTACAATCACCGACGGGAGATATGCTTGTCAATCAGCTCCGCACCGGTTCGCTAGACGCGGCAATTGCTTACTTAAGCAATGCCGCAGGCTCAGCAGAATTCTTGGATGCGATTCAAATTAAGGGACTTTCTTGTGCAGTAGCGACCCAGCCATTCGCAGTGGCCGATGGGGCGCCAAACAAGCAGTTGGCAGAACGGTTGTTTCAAAAAATCTGTTCGCAAGATTCGAAAGAGATTTTCCAAGCCGCAGGGTTCCGTTGGAAAGAGCCCAAGCCTTAGCCTAGCCCACTGCCTTTTTGGCTACAATGGCGGTGTCTACGTACGGCCGTCGCCTACGGATCGGGGTTAAACGAAACGCAATTTTGGCATATACTTCCTAATGCTTGAGCCAACATCGGCCGAAACGAACGCAAACAACCCATGGAATCCAAGACGGCGTTCGGACTCATTGTTTTTTCTAGTGATGGGTGGAATCTCTGGGTGCTTCATTCTATTGATCGTTCTTTTGCTTGTGGCAGACGTGATGTTCACATCGCCGCAAAAGTTTTACGAAGCCTTATCCAAGCCTGAAATTCTGGCAGCTCTGCGATTGACGATCCTTTCGTGCACTGTAGCCGCGATCCTTTCCGTTTGGGTTGGAACTCCACTAGGCTACTTGTTGTCGCGCTATTCTTTTCCAGGTCGATGGCTTATCGACACATTGGTCGACATTCCGATCGTGCTGCCTCCATTGGTTTTGGGTTTAAGCTTGTTGATACTGTTTCATCAGCCTTTTTTTGGTTGGAGGATCGAGAGTACCTTTCGCGATAGCATAGGATTCCCCATTACCTATCGCTGGCCGTCAGTGGTGCTCGCGCAGTTTTCGGTAGCATGCGCATTTTCGGTTCGTACGATGCGAGTTACCTTTGATCAAATAAGTCCTCGCGCAGAGGACGTGGCGCGAACATTGGGGTGTTCTCGCGCTCAGGCATTTTGGCAAATTGCATTGCCACAGGCCAGACGCGGGGTCGTCACTGCATTTACCATTGCTTGGGCTCGCGCACTAGGTGAATTCGGGCCTATACTGGTTTTTGCGGGCGCCACACGCATGCGAACCGAGGTCCTCTCGACGTCAGTGTTCCTGGAATTGAGTACAGGAAACCTGGATGCGGCGGTGGCTGTTTCCTTGTTGATGGTGGTATTGGCGGTCGTAGTGCTTTTGGTCTTGCGTGTTCTTGGAACAGGATTGACGTCGTGATCGAGCTTCGAAACGTAACGGTCAAGAGCGGTTCGTTTGTGCTCTCAGGCATCAGCCTTCAAATCGAATCGGGTGAGTACGCCGTTTTGATGGGGACAACAGGGCTTGGCAAAACGACTTTGCTTGAGAGCATCTGTGGTTTGCGACCTGTGGTTGCTGGGCAAGTTCTAATTCGTGGTCGCGATGTGACGCGATGGTCACCCGCGGATCGAGAGGTTGGGTTTGTACCACAAGATCTCGCATTGTTCCCAACATTGACTGTGCTGGAACACCTGGAGTTTGCATTGCGACTTCGGAGATATTCCGCAGCGATTGTTGCGGAACGAACGCGTGAACTATCGGAGGTACTTGGGATTGGGCACTTATTGAATCGAAAGGCAGTCGGACTCAGCGGAGGAGAATCGCAGCGAGTTGCCTTGGGGAGGGCGCTGTCCTTTCGACCCACCGTATTGTTGCTAGATGAACCGCTCAGCGCACTCGATGAAGCAACGCGGAATGAAATGCATGCGTTGCTACGACGCGTGAAAGAGAATACTGGCGTAACAACTTTGCATGTTACGCATAGTGCCACTGAATCGGATTCGTTGGCAGACCGATGCTTCTGGCTGGCTGCAGATGGAATTCATGAGCGCCCGAGTAATCACCTGCAAATCCGGCCCTCATGCTAGCGCATTGAAGCTCAAAATTTACAAAGTGAATACATTGGGCATTAGCCCAGCATTAGCCCCTTCGGCGACGAATGGCATTCCATTCATTTTCGATCTGAGTATACGCGTTCAACCAAGCAGCGTCGTCATGGGCCATTGCCATTGGCAATGCAGGTAAGGCCGAAGGCGTTTCCTTTGCCTCTCCCTCTCCATTCGCTTTGTTATTGATGGAGTTAATGATTGCGAGCACATCGAGAGGGTTGAGAGATCCGTCTCCATCTACGTCGTAATCCGGCAAGCTGAGGCTGCTAGCAGGTCTTGGGACCGGCAATTGCCCGAGTTGACCAGCGTTGATCGCATTGATGATAGCAAGCGCATCGAGAGGATCGACTCCGCTTGAGCGATTGGTATCCAATGGGTTAAGCCGATTCTGCCACGGAGACACATTGGAAATACGATTCAGTGCAACGTTTAGCGAATACGACTTCGAGTCTGCACCAACCTCCGTAACGATGATTGGAACGATCATTTGAAGCGGGTCTTTTTCGTTAACGCCCTTTTTAGGGGCCAATACAAGATTGCCATCGACGACAATAAATCGATCGTCACTCGAAACAACCGTATAAAGTTGGCCGGGGTCCTGGTCGGCGATCGTGAGCTTGCCAAGACTTAGGTCGGAAATATTCGACAAAATATTTGGGTTTGCCACGGTGGCCGCGGTCGGTGGATCATTGGCATCTAAGATTAGCAGGGACAGGGTCCGCTCAACTCGCCTAGACGGTGTACCAGAGTCTTCCGCAATCACAACAATCGAATCTGTTTTGCTCGTTTCAAAGTCGAAAACCCCTGAGCGAATCAGCGATAGATCACCGGTACTTGCATTCACAGTGAATCGCGTTTCGCTGCTTGGCAATGAGAATCGCACGGATTGGCTGGTGTCTTTATCCGTGGCCGTCAGCTTACTAAATGCAATGCCTGCGAGTTGACGTTCCGAAATGGAAATCGGCCCATTGGTGATCTCCGGAGCGAACTCGTTTACATCGGTCACATTGATATTGACCGACGCAGTGGTGGAAAGACTTGGAAGCCCATCATCAAAGGCTTCAACGAAGAATTGGTACGATGCCACCGACTCGTGATCCAGCGTTGCATCTGATTTCAAAGAAATGCGTCCTGTTTCACCGTCGAGCGCAAATTGAGTTGGCAGAGTTCCTGAAAACCGAAATCGAACAGTGTTTGCAGTATCTTGGTCTGGGGCTACCAAGAATGCGATGTCCGACCCGCTAGGTGTCGCCTCGCTAACATTGAACAGCGACGCTCTTAACGCCGGTCCAAACTCATTTACATCAAGGACTTCGATGGTCTTTTGCAACTGAATGGATAGGGGCGGTGTTCCGCTGTCCGTTACTTGGATCTGAATATCGATGAAGGGAGTGACTTCGTAGTTGAGTCTGATTCCTGGAGCCAAGTACAGCATATTATCAAGCACGGCGAATCGCTGATCAAATATCGTCCATACGAATTTATCATCGGGATCCTTATCCGTTGCAATGAGGTTTCCGATGAAGACCCCCGACTCGTTTTCGCGAACGGAATTCTTGGACAGAGCAATATTGGTAGGTGCGTCGTTAACGTTCAAAACCACCAACTGGAACTGCAATGTCGTGAACAAACCACCTGTGTCGGTAGCCTGAATGACCAAATCGTAAACGCCAACATCTTCGTTTGCAGGCGTGCCTGTCAATCGTCTTGTCAATGGATCCAGCCCCAACCAAGCGGGCAGTGTCGAACCGTCAGCTAGATAAGCGCTAAGCGTTAGGGTTGGATTGTCAACATCCACGAACCAGAAAGAGGGGATGGCAAAACTTAAAAGTTCGTCTTGGTTGATGCTTTGAGATTGATTCGAGACAGTTGTAATCGGCGCATCATTCACTGGCGCGATCTGAGTGCCAAGATTCGCATCTAGGAACGCGAAAGAACCTGTGGCCGTCGGGGAGGTGGTGTCGAAAACTACGCGGTTGGTTGCTGTAAAACCACCATTGTAAGTATCGTCAAGGGCTCGGAAAGTGAGTGGTGATGGTTTTCCAAAATAGTCTTTGAATGACAAAAATCGAACGCGGGTCGACGCGGAAAGCACCAAGCTCGCGGCTGGGGCTACATTTCCAATTGGCAACCAGTTGACCCCATCGAGAGAATATTGCCATTGTCCAGTGGAAGCCAAAGCTGTGTTGGAAGTGACTGCAATTCCAGCTAGAGTGCCATCAGGGTCTTGAAAGGATGGTCCAACAAGGAGGGCTATGGTGCTACCCGTGGGATTCTTGGTGTCTTCATCGATGGTCGGCAAGGATGCGTTGCTTGAGCGAGGAGCATCGTTGACCGGAACAACACTGACGAGGATGGTAGCATTGTTGCTCAACCCATTTTGATCGTTGTCCAGAAACGCCGTAACCGTCCGTGGATTAGGCGATGGATTGTCTGTCAAATGAACAAATGTTACTCGAGCAAGTAGTCTTTCAATCGCGGCTTGGTTTGCACCGGAGTTGAAGACTACATCGATCGATCGACCTCGTCCCGAATAGGTTCCAATGGGTGTTCCCTCGAAGGATACCAGGGTTCCAAATACGGAAATTTGTCCAGCGCCAATCCCTTCATTGGCTAGGTCAAGGAAATCTCCTGTTTGATAGTTGCTTCCGACCGATAGCGTCAATTTTCCGCCTGCGAAGGTCGGGACATTTGCTTGAGTGAATTTGGCCGACGGAGCGACAAAGATGGGAGCGCTGTTTTCGACGAACGTAGAAGGAGCACCTAACTGTATGTCGATGGTCTTGTCTATCGATTGTATGACCTTCTTTACCTCGGTTAGATTCCAAGCACCACGTCCCATGGTACCCAAGACCAGGACGTCGTCAGCAACGTCGTATTCCATATCGAAGGCTAAGACGTTGGGCAATCCGTTGCCAAGTTTTCCCCAGGTTCCGAGGGTCGCCGTCGAAGCAATGAACACGCCAAGATTTGTCCCGACGACGATCGAGTTGCTGACCGGCCCCGATACAAAAGCGATCGAGAAAAGATCGCTTGCCAGGCCTAGTAGATCCCCAGTTATGTCAGACCAATTCGTACCGGCGTCGGTCGATTGAAAAACATGACTGCCATCGACGACGAAAGCGTTATCTGAATTGGTATAATTCACCGCAAGATCTCGAATCAACTGAGATGTCGGGTCTCCAGCAGTTTTGACGACGTTGCCGGTACCGGTGGTTCGGAGGAACACGTCGCTTCCACTTGCAGCCCAAACTAGATCTGGATTGGCCACATTGTTTTTCGTCCCTCCGTACCAAATCGCGTTGGAGAAAATACCGTCGATGCTTACACCCTGGCCGACTCCAATCGCGGTCACGGTCGCTCCTGCGTCCAACGACTCATACAAGGAATTCGATGCTTGGATTAGCAATCTTCCGCCAGCCACTGAGTTCGTTTCAATTGGGGTTCGGAATCCAGGAACCATTGTAGGATTTCCAGAAGCAGCAGTGAGCGTTGGAAAAGTCGTTGCAGTAAGAACACCTGACGCATCCCATATGGTTCGTCGAAGTCCACCCAAATTCTGGAAGGATGAGTATCGTACCGATTGACTGCTGTTTGCTAACTGGATGTTGTCGATAGCTATGTCCCCACCGTCGCCCGTCGAAATCGATACCCACTGCGCTGCACCCGCGCTTGGTTGGTAGGTCGAGCCAGTGTCCTGATTGCCGGTCATGGCAACGTTGCTCAACGAATCCCAAGCAACGTCGTGAGCCTCCGTGATTTGCAAGTTACCAATTACAGAGAACCAATCGCCAGTATTGTCTTTCGGTGAGGAACGACGAAAGACTCCACCGTCGTCAACTTCAATGATGTTACCGTTCGCGTCGAAAGTCATATCCCGAGAGTCTGCGTGGGGCGCGCTGCTGCTGGCCGTACCACCGCCGACTGCCCCCAGATTGTTGCGATGTGTGAGGTGAACGAATTGGCTTCCGGCAGGCTTGCTGGCATCTCCCCGGAATAGTCGACCGCTGAAGTCGTTCGCTCCAATTGCATTCGGAAACGAGCCTTGATCTCTGAATCCTCGCGGTTGTCTATCACCTCCGACATATACGAGGTTCGCGTTACTCGGGTCCGCAATGATGGAAAAATGGATATCGCCTTGACCACCAGCGATGGTTTCTGGAGGCCCAGAGCTTGGTCCCTTTCCACCGCCGGGATTGAGACCTACGTTTCCACCAATCTCATTGGTTTGAGGAAGGTCCATGGCTAACCATGTCGCGCCATTATCTGGCGACCGAAATAATCCTACAACGACGCCAGCATTAATAATGCCGGCATAAACTTCGTTGTTGCGGCCCGCGGTCAGCTCTAGATTGCTTGTGTTGTTAACTATCAGCGCGTCCATAGCCGGCGAGCTTACCTTTGTCCAGTTCGCGCCTGCATTAGTAGACTTATAGACTCCATTCGTTCCACCGCTGGAAGCAAAAACGATTGGCGTATACAAAACGCTCGGGTTTAAAGGGTCCGCGACGAGATCGTAACTGACGCCGTTCGGAAGTCCCGTGGTTGCTCCATTTCCCGTTGAGATTTGAGTGAAGCTAACACCACCATTCGTGCTTCGAAAGACGCCGATGTTGGCTGGCGCAAAGTTATCCGCAACATTTACCGATACCACAATCGTATTGCCGTTGGCAAAAACACCTGATATGTTTTTTCCTGTCAAGACACCCCCTCCATCCACGACCTGCCAACTCTGACCCGCATCCGTCGTTCGCATCAGACCAATACGCTTGTTTCCAAGTTGAGCGTAGCTGCTGTAGAATCCGGTGCCAGCATAGATCGTGCGAGAGGTTGAGTCGGCCAGATCAAATGCTAATGCGCTAATGGATTGGGATGGCATGCTGTCCGTCAACGGCGTCCAATGCGGTTGCGGCAAACTAGCGTCGATCGATTTCCACACCCCGCCGTTTACGGAGCCTACATACAACGTATCGGCATTGGTGGGATGTGCCAGAACGGAGTCGATTGCCCCAACCACAGGCTTGTTGGCGATGTTTTCAACTTGACCATTCGATGACGAAAACGGTCCTAATGGATTCCAATCGCCTATAACCCCCGCGAGCAACGCGCGTTGCTCAAGACTCTCAAACTGAGGACGGAATTTCAAGCCACGAATTGTTTTTTTTCGGTTGGCAATGCGACGATTAAACTTGTTCATGTTTTCGACTTCTGGGACGAATTGAGTCAGAGAAAATGGAGAAGCAGACATTCCAAAGAACTCTAGGTTCACCAATGCTTTGCAACCATCCGGGAGGGCGGACAAGCAACAGGATTATGATAGGCGCTAGTAAAAAGGTCAATCAAACCGAAGGAAAATCGAAACATCGCCGAAATTTGCGTGGATCGTCGCGGCTAATCAAAATCTCTAGAAAATTCAAGCTCAACCGCCTCCAACCGAACCTTGGTGCGGCCAATGTTAGTGAAGCACAAACTGGTCACTTAACCCCAGACTCCATTTTATGACACCCATGCCTAACGCCAAAACGGACGGAGTCAGCTCCGTTTCAGAAAAAACGTTGACAATCACTACACATCCCAACATCGAAAATGCCCACGGCGTCGAAGCCATCGATGGTTTGGCATTAGCTCGAGATTCGTCGCTTTCATTGCCAGAAGTGGATTGTCCTAATTCAGATTCTATTGAAAAATCGCTTAAAAATTCGCCGGAATCTCCAACCCACTTCGAAACACTCGACGTCCGCTCAGTCGCTTTGGAAAGGGTGTCTTGGTGGATTTTAATCGCGACTGCTGGCGTCGTTTTGCTTTCGGGTTGGCTGATCTTACTGCTTTTTATGCAATTCGAAGGTCCAGTTTGGATTGCTTTGGCTTCGATCGTGGGAATCCTCGCATGTTTGATTTGGGCTTCGCGATCCATCCCACAGAGAGTCTATAAGACAACCACTTGGCAAATTAGACCGAATCAGGGCCTCGAAATTCGACGCGGTATTTGGTGGCGCCACAGGATTTTCATACCGCAAAATAGAATTCAGCATACCGACGTTCGACAAGGGCCGCTCGAAAGGCGATTTGGACTTGCTACCCTCATCGTAAACACCGGTGGGACACATGAGCCATCGATCTCCCTATCCGGCTTGACCCTCGAACGAGCGGAAGATCTAAGAGACCAATTGTGCGAAGGCAAACATGGACAATGAACAAACAAGAGCCCGCTATTTCTACAGTCACTAGTGGACATCGACGATTGCATCCGCTCTCGCTGGTTTTTGAACTTGCCGCCATCGTCCGTTCCAATATCCTTCCATCCATTGCCGCAATATTCGGAACCAGTCAAGGAGGATGGATCGGTTTTGGCGTTGGATCCATCATCATCGCGATTTGCCTAGCTGTTGCCATTATCCGCTATCTCACTTTTCGATACACGATTTCCAACAACGAACTGATTGTTGACCAGGGCCTCGTTCATCGTCTTCATCGGGTCGTTCCGCTTAACCGAATCCAGAACATCGATCTGTCGCAAAACTTCTTCCATCGACTAGTGGGTGTTGGTGAAGTGCGAGTTGAAACTGCATCCGGCAAGGAACCGGAAGCGATCATGCGAGTCCTGGCCCTCTCAGAGTTCGCGTTACTAAAAGCCGAACTGCTAGCGTCCAATGATCGGTATCAAGAAGCCTCCGGGCAGACCACTGCGATTGATCCAATGGCCCGGTCATTGACGCAAGCCAAAGTTGAAGACTGCCAACTGATTTTGGCGTTGCCGCTAAGACTAGTCCTGCTGGCTGGATTCCTAAGCAATCGAGGCGAGGTCATCGCTGGTATCACTTTAGGCTTCCTTTGGGAACTCCGCTTTGGACATCGTTGGTTTACTACCGACTCGGTTCGAGGAATCGAAATAGGTGAGAAGAGCGATACAGCGAAATCGATTGCGAGCGATGGCTCGAACATAAAAGAAATGATCGACTCGGTTCTCGAAAACTACAGTGTAGCCGGATCGCTAGTCCTATTGCTATTCTGTCTGCTCGTCTTGTTCGCGATACTCAGGGCTTTCTCGGCTGCTTGGTATCTATTCCGATTTTACGGTTATCGATTGGAGGCTCACGGCGAATCGTTGCAAGTTCGCTGCGGGTTGCTAACGAAGGTTACCGCGACCATTCCTCGCGGGCGAGTCCAGTTGATTAGCGTGCAACGAAGTTGGTTGCAGCGCAAATTCGGATTGGCATCCATTCGAATCGAAACCGCAGGTGGAGGTGTAGGCAAATCAGACAATGCAGCTGCGTCTGTCGGTAGGAAATGGTTTGTCCCAGTAATTCCAATGGATTCTATAGGAATTGTCCTTGCCGCGATCGATCATCGAGCCCAATACGACGAACGGGCAATTCCATGGCAAGCCTTATCGAAAGACACGTTGGCCAGGATGTTGCGTCCAGTATTTTTATGGATGATCTTGGCGATCCTCACTGGGTTGTACTGGCGACCAAGTTGGGGCTGGATTCCGGGCGTGCTATTCGGAGTCGCCGGTACCTTTTACATTCGAAAGAAATCCAAAAGCAAACGCTACTCTCGAACGGAATGGGGACTTATTTTCCGGAGCGGGACTTGGGCGCAAAAGTGCTCGATGACCTTCTTCGACAAAATCCAAAACGTCTCCTATAGCCAATCTCCATTTGATCGAAGGTGGAAAATGGCAAACCTGTCGATCGATACGGCCGCATCAGGTCCAGCGGATCACCGTATCCAAATCAGCTATCTCGATTCTGAATTTGCAGGTCATGAATTTCAGGAGATACGGGTAGCTATGAACGAAGACTCGATTAAAGTTCAGCGATCCGACTTTCCCGCTCTTCATGATTTTACCATCCATGATTTTGTCTTGAATTGGACGCAACGAATGGAGTTCGACAGGGTCAATTACACTACTGGATCGAGTTCGTAGGTCCTCTCGGCACTCATTCCCGAGACATAGTTTTTCTGCGCAATGCCATACAGTTTTTGTCCCCAAGGCGTTGGGTAATTGCCCGTGATGCAAGCTTGACATAAATGCGACGTCGGCAAATCAATCGCGCGAGCAATGGAATCGATGGGCAGGTACCTAAGCGAGTCGCAACCCAATTGCAGTGCCATGCGATCTTGTCCCTCCTCCGTCAACACCCCGTTCTCGACTCCGTTCTCGACTCCGTTCTCGAGAAACTTGGGGGCGAAAAGTTCGCCAATAGTTGACATGTCGATGCCATAAAAACAGGGTGCAATAATGGGTGGGCACGCGACTCGAACATGAATTTCTTTAGCTCCGCCCATGTCCCGTATTCGGTTTAACAACACCTTCATGGTCGTCGATCGAACGATGGAATCCTCTACGAGAATTACGCGCTTCCCTTCGAGCACTTCTCGCAACGGCGTATATTTGAGAGAGGCCTTGGCCTTGCGAGCGCGACCGCCTTCGATAAAAGTTCGGCCGCTATATCGATTGCGAATGAGCCCTTCACGGCTCGGTACTCGCAAGTGAAAGGCCATGGAATCCGCAGCTGCTTTGCTCGTGTCCGGAACCGGAACAACGATCGTGTCATCGTCGAGTGGGATTCGGTTTCTCGCAAGTTCGATTCGCGCCAACTCTTCGCCAAGCCGCGTTCTCGAAAGATACACGCTTCTGTCGTCCAATGTACTCGCCACGTTTGCAAAATAGATCCATTCAAAGAAACAATGCTTTGGCGGCTTGACCGCGCTAAATTGTTCGATCTTGATTCCTTGCGGTGTCACTAGGACTGCACTACCTGGCGGTACCGACTTGATGGCCTCACGATCGAAGCCCAAGTTCAATAGCGCGACACTTTCACTGGCCGATGCAAACAGAGATCCGTCGACGGCATAGCAAAGGGGTTTCATTCCAAGCGGGTCGCGAGCGAGCAAGAGTTCACCACTCGCATTCAGCAAGGCAAGAGAGTAAGCGCCATCAAAATTCTTGGCTGCGGCTGCAAATACATCGATCAAACTACGATTCGATGGGCCAATGCTGAGCTCACGGCCAATCTCATGCATGATGATCTCAGTATCCGTATCGCGAGCCAAATGATGCTCACCCTCGAGCGTCAACTTGTCTTTCAATTCTTGGTAGTTAGCCAACTGGCCGTTGAAGCAGAAGCTGAACCATTTGTGTTTGTGAATATGTTGACGTTCGAATGGCTGCGCGTAACTGCGATCGTCTTGACCGCAGGTTGCGTAGCGAACGTGCCCGATGGCAGCACGTCCGGCATAGTGCTCCATGATCGCTTCATGTTTGCCACGATGCGAAAGGCGAAAAACCTCGCTAACAGTCCCGATATCCTTGATCGTGTCGAGCAATAGCGAACGCATTGGATTGTAAGTCGTCATGCCTGCCGCGAGTTGTCCACGATTCTGAATATCTTGGAGCATTCGCGGCAATAAGTAGGAAATTGCCTCTCGTCCACCCTCCGGGCAAAGCGTACTCTCTTCGCCATTAGCAAGGTGGTAGATAGCGGCAACACCGCATTCGTGGTGCAGTTCGCTCATAAGTCCAAATCAATCCTCGAAAACGGGGTGGTTCGGAATAACATGTCAGAAGGACGACCCTTGGATCGTATCCGAAGTCTTGAATTCGTGAAACTGCATTTAGTTTAGCTTGTCCGTTTCCGTAAAACCGAAACTGTCCAACCAAGCGTAGTCCAAATCGGATTCCTCGGTTCGACCAAGTTCATCAAGAATGCATGCGCGATGAAACCGCAGCGCTGCAATTTTCTTGGCAAGCTCATCCACGTTCGTTGGATTGATGTACGCAAAACGTCTCTTGATTTCATCCAATCGATTGGCAAGAGGGACAGTCTTGGATGTTTCTTCCTTGCTATTGCCATCCTCCGTAGGATCGGTCGATTCCGATTTCGCAACAGCCTCCGAAGAAAGCAAAGCATGAAATTCGAACCGATCGGCCGCCCGAACACCATTGTATTTTTTGATTTGCGCATACAGCTTTTTAATCGCTTCCTCCGCAAAGGGCAGGGCCTCCTGGTCTCTGTTAAGACCATGCAATACCCAAGCTTTCGTATCCAAGTATTCTTCTCGAGCGCTTCCGTCTGCAACCAGGGCAGCGTCAATTTCCTTCAGCGCGGTTGCCAGTTTCTTTTTGGCCAACGACCGAAAATACGAAAGACCGTTGTTTTCAGCCGGATCTCTTTTTGAAATTGGCTCGAAATACGTTTCCATCATTTCAACAGCCAATTCGTTCTCATGACTGAGATGAAACAGTTGACCCACATAGCTGGCAAGGATTGCTTGCTGAGCTTTTGGGACTCTCGCAATTTTATCGACCGACTCCTCGAAAAGACGCGCGATTAACTCCGGATTGGGCTTTGCCTTGTTGAAAACCAAATCGAATTTCAGCTTCCAAAACTCGGCGTCGGTGGCCAGTTGGCTGGATAGTGAACTTGCCTTCGCAATCGCTCTTTCAGCCTCCTCTGGGTGACCATTTTGGTACTCGTTTGCAGCCCATGCCAAAATCCAACGGGCTCGCCAATCTGGCCCAAAAAAACCTGCAAAAAGTGGTCCAAACACCAATGCGCAAACTGTGACAATAATTACCGAAGTGAGATATCTTTTCATTTTTACTGGCATCTACCCGATCGATGGCTCATGCGAATCCTTCCGCTATTTACATTTGCCTGCTACCATCTCGGAAAATCTTTTGCAACGCAATCACCCCCACAGGGACGGAGCTAATGCCGCTATTCGAGATAGAAACAGATTCTCACATAATTGTTACTTGGGCGAAAGACGAAGCAGCGGCTCGCGATGTACTTCGCGATGCATACCCCATAGACAGTATCGTTCGCATTACCAAGCGTCCGAGGGACACCTGGGTTATCTCCAAGGCGATATTGGGTGCGACCGGACGGCAACTCGATATTTGTTCCATTGCGCGTGATTGCCTCGAAAAATCCTCGGGTGATAAACTCCATGCCATCCGGTTGTACATGTCCGAAACCGGATCGGATCTCGAGAAAGCTCGTCGCATCATTGAATCCAACATGGTGATGGGCTGGTAGTCCCTATTCTCATCGCCAACCAATGACTAATTCAATCTTCAAACGCACCAAGAGCCGGGCCGCTTTCGCAAAAGCCAAACAACTGATCCCAGGCGGGGTAAATTCGCCAGCCCGTGCCTTTCACGGAGTTGGAGGCGAACCCATTTTCGTTGAGCATGCTTTCGGGCAATTTTTGTTTGATATCGATGGAAACCGTTATCTTGATTATATCGGTTCCTGGGGCCCAATGATTTTAGGACATGCCCAGCCACAAGTGATCGAGGCCATCCAAAGGGCCGCCGCTAAAGGGACTTCGTTCGGTGCTCCCACGGAAAACGAATCGCGGTTAGCCGAACTTATCATGCGAGCGGTTCCAAGCATCGAGCGAGTTCGCTTGGTAAGCAGCGGTACAGAAGCAACGATGAGCGCGATACGTGTCGCGAGAGGGGCCACGGGTCGCGAAAAGATTGTCAAATTCTCAGGTTGTTATCATGGACATGTGGACTCGCTTCTGGTTGCCGCCGGATCGGCCGCTGCCACGCTTGGCGTTCCCGATTCGCCCGGTGTTACCGAAGGCACGTCCAAAGACACCATCGTGCTTGAGTACAACTCCCCCGAATCGATCTTGACAACGTTTCGGAAGTTCCCAACCGAAATCGCCGCCGTGATCTTGGAACCGATCGTAGGAAATATGGGTACCGTCTTGCCGACGACCGATTTCCTAAAAACCCTTCGCAACGAGACAACGAAACATGGAGCGATCCTCATTTTCGATGAGGTCATGACCGGATTTCGTGTCGCGTACGGCGGTGCTCAAAGCCTATTCGGAATCGTGCCCGATTTGACCACGCTAGGTAAAATTGTAGGTGGGGGACTGCCACTGGCGGCATATGGTGGCAAAGCTTCGATCATGGACAATGTCATGCCTGCCGGAAAAGTTTATCAAGCTGGAACGCTGTCGGGCAACCCGCTCGCAACCGCCGCCGGAGCGACTACACTGGAGATCCTTAGAGATGACCCACCCTACAACTACTTGGAAAGTCAAGCGAGTCGATTAGCCGATGGCCTCAAAAACGCTGCTGACGCCGCCGGCCTGCCAACGCAATTGCAGCGAGCCGGAAGCATGATGACCCTTTTCTTTAACGACGCTCCCGTTGTGAATTGGCCAAGTGCAAATCGTTCGAATCGAAAACGTTTTGCTCAGTACTTTTGGGGCTTAATCGAAGAGGGAGTCTACATGCCTTGCAGCCAATTCGAAGCCCTGTTCTTCTCGCGTACGCATCGTCCTGAAGATATCGACTTTACGATCGACGCTGCTAAACGAGTACTCGCCTCGCTGGAATAGCGTTGGCAAATCACCGTCGGCCTACTGATCCATTTTGGCAATCCGAAACTCGAATACTAACGATTCACACGACACAAGTGAATCGATCAGCGACTTGACAACATCCTGCACATCTTGTCTATCAATGTTCATTTGTTTTGTTCGAAAACTAATGCGTACGTGCTTGTTATGCACCGATTCGCTTGAACACTGCATCCAACGTCGGCTTGATCGCAGCCGCGCTGGACTTGAGCCCCTGCAGCTCTTTTGGCCATAGTTCGATCTCAACGCGCTGGACCGCACCTGCCCGACCGACCACTGTTGGCACCGAAATGGACACGTCGCGAATGCTGTAGCATGCGCCGTCCTGAACGGTGCTCACAGGCAGAATCCGATGTTGATCAAGCGCGATCGCATGAATCACGTCGCGAATCGCGATCCCAACCGCAAAGCCAGCTCCACCCTTCTTCGACAAACACTCGGCGCCCGATTGACGCGTCCTCGCGAAAATCTTTTCAGCCAACATGCTGTTCCAACCCGGATACTTGTCCAACGACAAGGAGCCGATGGTGGCGCTCGACCATACAGGAATCATGCTATCGCCATGCTCGCCTAAGATCAAACCATGTGTCTGTGTCGGTGCCGCTCCCAATTGTTCGGCTATCAAAGAACAAAATCGAATTGTGTCCAGTTGCGTTCCCAAACCGAGGACTTGAGTGGCCGGAAGCCCCAACTTTCTTGCCGCCACAAACGTCAAAATATCGACTGGATTGGAAACCACCAAAATGATGGCAGAGGACTTCGGACCAGCTGTCTTGACTTCGTCGAGTATCCCAACAAACAAATCGGTATTGCGATTGATTAGGTCGAGTCGAGACTCATCGGGCTTGCGCCGCAGGCCAGCCGTAATGCAAATGATGTCGGACGTCGGAATGTGTTCGTATCCGCCAGACGAAACGCGTTGGTCTGCAACGCTCGGACCGCCGTGCATGATATCGAGTGCTTGTCCAGCCGCCAAGTTCGCGTTGAGGTCCAACAGCGCGATCTCCCGCACAACGCCACCGCATTGCAACGCAAAACCCGCGCAGGAACCGACCAAGCCGCCGCCGCCGATAATACTTACCTTCATTGTTTATTTCCTGGATGAAATGCTCTGTGGATCTAAGGATTGGTGCGATAGGGACGCTCGCCGTCGCCTACGGCCCGGGGTTAAACGATTGATGCAATGGCCGCTATGGAACAAGTTGCTTCATGACTTGGGCTGTAATCAATTTGACCAGTTCTTCTTGATCGAGGCCAGCGAGACCGCTGCCGGTACTTTGGGAATCATTCGCCTTGAGGACTGGGGCAATACCTGCCATCGATTGACTGAGAGCTTGTTCGACTTTGCTTGCGTCGGCGGCTGGCATCGGTGGGGGGGCAGGAAAAGCACGACGTTGAACACCGGACTCGTTCCACGAGTTGCGGAAGATATCGTTGGCACACACGTCGCAATTCTTGTACTCGTCGGTGTTACGCGGGTCAGACCAGCCCCATTGCTGTTTGAGGGTGAGCAACTCTCGTTCTTCTTTTTCACTGAAATAGGAAACATTCCCCAACTGCCGAGCCAACATCAAAATGCGGCAATAAGCATCGAGAATTTCTGTCCACCAGTACGCTTGCTCGACATCGACGCCATAGCTAACCGTGCCATGGTTCGCCAAGATGATAACGTTGGTCTTCTCGACGAACGGAAGAATCGTTTCCGCAAATGCCTTGCCGCCGGGTGTCTCATAGCGAGTGATCGGAACGTCGCCAAGAAACACTTCCACTTCTGGTAAGACACATTGAGGGATTGGCTCGCGGGCGACAGCGAAGGCAGTCGCGTGGGGTGGATGGCAGTGAACCACGCTCTTGATATCCGCTCGCTTCTTGTATATTTCCAAGTGCAACAAGGCTTCGCTCGATCGCTTCTTGACGCCAGACGTCTGCTTGCCCGTCATGTCCATAGTGCAAATGTCTTCGGTCTTCAAAAAACCTTTGCTATGCATGGTTGGAGTGCAGAGGACTTCGTTTTCACCGATTCGTACGGTGATGTTGCCATCGTTCGCTGCCGCAAAGCCTTTGTTATAAAGCCGTCGGCCCATTTCGCAGATGTCTTGCTTGATTTTGTGTGCATTCATAGGAGTCGGTTCTCTGAGTGGGGAAGTTTTGTGAGTTGTTGAATTGCCTAATTACTTCAATTCAATTAAATGCTAAGTTCGTCGATGATAGCGGCGTTGTAAGCATCGACCGGCTTTTGGCTTGGTCGAAAAGGCTGGGCCGCTTCAGCCCCATCGCTAACTGCGATGATCGATCCCTCGGATGCACCCAAGTCGTCCCAAACGACGACGAGATCTGGATCCGCAGTTTTTCTTCCAAGTAGCGTCTCGCCATTCGCCTCAGCGGTTTTGAGAGATGCTCCATGGAAACTAGGATGAGCGCGGCTAAGCGTGACTGTTCCGTTGACTTGATAGAGTTGCATCCTAGGAATCCATTTCGGTCAAGATCGGTTTTGAAGGTGTTGGAAAAAGCGCCGCGCACTGTTGCAAGCCGATGGGACGTTCCAAGTCTTTGCAGACAATATTAAAACATTAGCTGGAACCTCGCGTAAAACGTCATTCAGTTCCGTCCAATTCGCAACTACGGCTGGTCGCAATAATTCGTCGCGAGCCGCTTGCCAACATGTTGCGTGTGGGGAATGGACGATCACAACTCCGGCTTGATGTCCAGCTCGCAAGCCCTCTGCGATCGTTCGCAAAGCGGATGAATCGTCGGCGGAGCTTAAACATACTCTTGCTTGTTTCGAGCAGAGTTGTTTCGCGACCGAAGGCATCCAGGAGGCTGTACCGGCGACCATCAGTCTTTGGAGATTCCCGACATCGTGGCGGTCGGTTTCGACAGGCCAAGACTTGGTCGCTGTGAATGCGTCGCTTGCCGGGAATCGTGCAACCAGGACCTTGCATTCCCTAAGGTAGTCGCGAGCCGAGGGCGTTACGATAGCGGATTGGTCAATCTCCAATACCTGAATGCCATGGAGTCGGTTTTGGAGCATCTGAACGCTAACCACGCGATCCGAAAGACTCAACGTAGACGGCGTCGGCACAACGCTGGTAGTAGACGTTGGGCCACCGATCAAGGTGGCTAGCACCCGACGAACGATACTTTCGATTTCTGTTGCGTTGTAGTTAATAATCGTCAATTGATCGTGGAGTGTGAACTGCGAATTTTACACCTTAAGTCTTTAGCCTTTAGCCTTAATCTCATCTATCAGCCCGAGGACGGACCATCGAATCGGGCTGTTCTCGACGCCGAATGTTTCGCGGACCGCGCCCCCATCGCTGGTGAGCATGACCGTTTCGCCCCGTCCGGCGCCGAGGTGATCAACTGCGATCAACGGTGGACCGTCGGGCGTCGTACCATCGGCTTGTAACGGTTGACAAACCAAAAGCTTGAGGTTTGCCAAGCTTGGATGTTTAACGGTCGAGGTTGCGTTTCCTAGTACAAGTGCTGATTGCATAGTGTTGACCAGTCCTAAGTCGACAGGTGGCTCGCTCCCCCTAGTACATGCAGGTCTTCGATCAGGGAGCAACGTCGTTCTCGAGTGAAGGTCAATGGTGTTGTCACCCCTTCACCTGTTGGGCCGGCGATGGAGAAGGAAAGGTAGCCTTCGCCGCCTAAGCCTAGGGAAGCCATGCACGGACCATTCTTCACAAACAACGTCGTATCCATGATGCGGGCCATTTTGGTCATGTTTCGTACATTGCGAGAATGAATGATGCTCGTGTGGCGGTAGCCGTGTTCGGCTTCTTGAGCCAATCGAACGCATTCATCAAAATCTCGACATCGTACGAACGGCACGAACGGCATCATCTGCTCGGTATGAACAAATGGATGATCCGAAGTGGTTTCACCAAACAGCAGTTCGACCTTAGGATCGATCGTTCGGCCGGCGGCCGCGGCCAACTTGATCGCATCCTGTCCGAGCAATTCCTTTCGAGGCGCATAGTGCTTGTCCGTTCCATCGCCGACTACTTGCATCGCAGCCTGCGTAAGTCGGTCGACTTCTTGAGCAGACAACCGAACGGCACCTGCACGTTCCATCGCGGACATCATCGAATCGAAAACACTGCCTACCACGAAGACCTCTTTCTCGGCAATGCATAGCAAGTTATTGTCGTAGGCGCCACCTTGTATAATACATCGGGCCGCTAGGTTTAGGTCGGCTGTTTCGTCGACGACTACCGGTGGATTACCTGGTCCGGCAACCACCGCTCGCTTGCCGCTGTTGAGGGCAGCTCGTGCAACGGCGGGCCCACCAGTCACGCAGATCAGCGCGATGTTTCGGTGTTTGAACAACTGTTGGGCGGTCTCAAGAGTTGGTTCGCAAATGAGCGAAATCAGATTGTCGATCCCGAGGTCTGCATGGATTGCTTGATTGAAGCGACGTACTCCTTCGGCCGCCACTTTCTTACCACTTGGATGCGGATTCACGACGAGCGAGTTGCCGCCTGCGATCATACTTACCGCATTGCCGGTAATGGTGGGCAAAGAGTGGGTGACCGGCGTGATGGCACCAATCACTCCGAACGGCGCATGCTCGATGACGGCTAAACCATAGTCGCCACTGAAGCATTCCGTTTTCAGAAACTCGACTCCAGGAGTCCTTTCGCCTAGGGTCTTGAGCTTGGCGATTTTGTGCTCGAGGCGTCCGACCTTGGTTTCCTCCATTTCCATCGTTCCGAGCTCGACGCAGTGGCCGATAGAGATGCGTCGAATATGGTCGATGATTCGGCGCCGATCGGCGATGGTGCGTTCGCGGAGTTGTTCGAACGCGGCTCTCGCAGCGTGGACCGCTTCATCGACGTTGTTAAAAAGTCCATGTCGGCCCATTGCCGAACTGGAAGAGACCGTCGAGGCTGACGAAACGCCTTGCGAAGGTTGCTTGGCCCGCACTTCGTTCAGGACCTGCTCTACGACGGAGCGAATAAGATTTTCGTTGATTTGCATATGTGTTTTGCGACGTTCTTATTGACGTTTGTAGACGTTGTTTTTTTCGATGTGAACGGTATCGACAATGCCAATGATGACACAGTCGACCGGTAGCTTGGTGGTTTCAGGCGTAAAGCGAGCGCTGCTGCCTTGCGTGATGAGGACCATGTCGCCTACGCCTGCACCGAGTGTGTCGACGGCGATAAAGGTTCGTCCGGTCGTAACCAACTCAGCGCGTTTGGTCGGCTCCAAACGAAAGGGCTCGACGACAAGCAGCTTTTGGCCGACCATCGTTTCCACCTTTTGTGTGGAGACAACTGCTCCAGTGACTTTCGCAACGAACATGGTTTTGTCTCTTGTATTGACTGAGCTTAACTTTGGATTGCAGCGAGGGTTTGACGCGCTACGATCAATTCTTCATTGGTTGGCACGATCCATAACTGGACCTTGCCTTGCGAGTCATCGATGCGACGCTCGATGGGACCGGTGGTGTTGCTGGTGGTAGATATGCAAATACCTAGGTCTTCGAGATTTTGGCAAACAGCTTGCCGAATTCCAACTCCATTTTCGCCGATGCCACCGGTGAAGACGATCGCGTCAATGCCACCCAATGCCATGAGCATGCCACCCATCTGTCGACGGATGTCGGCGACGTAAACATCGAGCGCTAGTTTCGCCTCGCAGTTGCCTGCTAATGATGCCTTTTCCAAATCGCGAACGTCCCCCGACAATCCATTGGACAATCCAAGCAAGCCGGCTTGGGTCGATAGCAAATGCAGCAATCGTTCCAGAGTCAGGCCAGTGTGTGACATCATCAGCGGTAGACAATATGGATCGAGGTCACCGACGCGGTTGTTTTGAGGCAAGCCGGTTTGTGGACTCATTCCCATGGTAGTCGCTACGCTCTTTCCATCGCGAATGGCGCACAGTGACGAGCTACCGCCAAGGTGGCACGAAATGATGCGAGCATCAGAACGGCCCATCAATTGGGCCGTTCGCCAACCGATGTACCGGTGCGAAGCACCATGAAATCCCCAACGACGGATCGGTAAAGCATCGGCAATGCTTGCAGGAATGGCATAGCGTTTCCAAGCCTCAGGAATCGACTGATGGAAATCCGTCTCGAAGGCGGCGACCAACGGAATATGCGATTGAATGCTCGCAAGCTGTTTCATGGCGGCCATATAAGGTGGGTTGTGCGCCGGAGCGACCGAGTTCATCTCGTCCATTGCGGCCAGGACCTTGGCGTCAATCCGATGCACCCCAGACAGTCGCCCACCGTGAACTGCTTTGAAGCCGATGGCACTGATCTCCGACGCGTCTTGCAAGCAACCATTGGTTGAGTGCGTTAGCTGAGAGATGCACGCGTCGACCGCAGTACCATGGTTTGGCACCGACTGGACCAACTCACCACGATACTCACCTATTTCAACGAAACAGCGACTCTCGGGTGAACCAATACGTTCGACACCGCCGCGCGCAAGCTGCAGCTCGGTAGACATATCGAACAATCGGTACTTGAAACTGGTTGAGCCTAAATTGGCAACGAGAACCTTCATGGTTATTTTGTAACTCCGTTGCGAACAATTACTTGAAAAAAGCGGCAACGAGACCTTCGGCAGGGCGCGGGATGATGTGGCTACTAACCAACTCACCTACTTGCGATGCGGCTGCAGCGCCTGCTTCGACAGCTGCGCGAACGCTGCCAACGTCTCCGCTGACCATGGTCGTAACATAAGCGCCGCCGATATCAACTCGCTTAACGATTTCGACGTTGGCCGCTTTGGCCATTGCATCGGTTGCTTCGATAAGAGCCAAGAGTCCCTTGGTTTCAATCATTCCAATTGCATTTTGCATGTTGATTAAACTCGCGTGTTTTCAAAAAATGGTAAGTAAGGCCTGTCTGAATAGCAGGTTTCGTGTTTATGTCACAGCCTGCGTGCGCAATGCTGTTCGTCAAGATGGATTGGCTACCACTGTTGGCTAAACTGCTTGCGAACAAGCAGTGGCACTACGACTACGACTACTCAGCTGAGGCCGATGGTGCGTTAATCTTAAGTACTTTGTACAAGTCATCGTGCGGTCGAGCGATGACTTGTACGCTCATGACTTGCCCGATACGACCAGCAGCTGCGGCACCAGCGTCGGTAGCAGCTTTAACAGCTGCGACATCGCCGCTGACGAAAGCGGAAACCAATCCGCTGCCAACTTTATCCCAGCCGAGGAACTTGACGTTCGCGGCCTTCATCATCGCGTCGACCGCTTCGATCAAGGCGATAAAGCCTTTGGTCTCGATCATGCCGAGCGCTTCGTTCACTTTTGCCATAAAAACATTTCTCCAATAGGAAAGGAAACTAGGTAGGTAAAACTCGTGGTTTGGGTTTGAGCCGCGGACGATAGTCGCGTATTAGTGATCCGTGCATTTGCAAGGTTGTTGTTTCTTCAGTTCAATGGACGCGGCGCGATCTAAGTCACATGCGTTGCCCTCGTCGGTATCGATGTGCACCTCGAGCTTGGCGTGAACATCTTCGCGCACGAGCAAGTCCTCGAACAAAACGGAACATTGATGCGACTTGACACTCAGGGACATGAAGTCACCGTTCTTGACACCGTAGAAAGCGGTATCCCGTGGACCCATGTGAACGTGGCGAGCTGCTCGAATGACCCCTTGGTTTAGTTCCACAGCCCCTGCCGGGCCGACCAGGACGCAACCTGGAGTCCCTGCAATATCGCCGCTGTGGCGCACGGGCCCATCGATGCCGAGCGAAATCGCGTCGGTATATGCCAATTCGACTTGGCTGGCTTTGCGGGTTGGGCCAAGTACTCGAACGTTGGGAAGCATTCTTCGGCGAGGACCAACGATCATGACCGTCTCTGCGGCCGCAAAGAATCCGTCCTGGTAGAGTCCCTTTTCCGGAGTTAATTTCTTGCCGCGACCAAAGAGTTTTTCGACATGCTCGTCAGTTAAGTGGATGTGTCGGGCGGAAATACTGACCACCAAATTGGGTTTGCTGCTATCCGCTTGGGAGCCCATGTTAGTCGAACTGCGACCTAGCGCGCGTTCGATCGCGGCTCGCACCAACGATTCTACAATTCTGGGGTCAAGGTTTTGGATGGCTGTACTCACGTTGTGGGTTCGCTCGTTGTAGATTGGTTTGCGGTCGAGGACTCAGGCGCATCTTCTTGTTGTGCGGTCACCGGGCTAGCGAGAATCAGCTGGACTTTAGATTGCTCAATTTGCATTCGCCATTTATCATCCAATGCGTCATCGGCTACGAGGGTATGTACGTCGGCCCAATCGCATAATCGTGCCAAACTGCATCGGCCAAATTTGGAGCTGTCCGCAACGATAATCGTCCGGTCAGCACATTGCATCATCGCTCGTTCGGTTTCAACCAATAGCATATTGCTGTTGTAAAAGCCCCTCGCGTTAATGCCAGCAACACTCAAAAACGCTTTTTGAACGTTGATCGACTGCAGCATTTGATTTGCAAAGTTGCCAAGCGTTACGCCGGTTCGGTGATGGAGGGCACCACCTAGCAATACCAGATCGACCGAATCGCACGATGAAAAAAGATTTGCTACCGGCAACGAATTAGTCACGATCTGCAACGGACGACCTATAAGCTGTCTAGCCAATTCGTAGGTCGTACTTCCGCCATCGAGCAGCAGCGTATCATGATCATCGATTAGACAGGCTGCGAATCGTGCGATACTTCGTTTCTTTTCCCATTGGCCTGGGTGTTTCTTGGTTTCAAATTGCTTCACTGCAGTCGTTGGCCCAGTGGAGTAAACGCCGCCGTGCGTCCTCTTGGCTTCCCCCAAATCCTCCAACGCCTCGAGATCACGACGAATGGTAGATTCGCTTACCTCCATCGCTTCCCTGAGATCCGGTATCGAAACGAAGCCATGCTCCCGAATGAGTTCGCGGAGTTTTACTCGTCGGACAACCGATCCGTTCAGATGACTAGAGGGAATCATAAACGCATGAATGAGAAACGAATGTCAGCTGACTGAAAAACGCCATGAGTCTTTAGTATGTGCGCTCCTTCCGTGAATTTCAACGGTCATTCAACGCATTTCGACGACAATTAATCGGCTTTTGACCAGATTCATTCTTGCTGAGCATTAATTACGCCAATTTATGGCAAAAAGCGGTTAGTATTTGGCAATTCATGACGGCCTGGACTCAATGTAGTCTCTCGCTTGGATTGGTCGAACCATATTGGGGTTTAGACCGTAAGGCGAGCCACAGAGTTGAGGTACCGTGGCATCATTGCTGGATGAAGCTTGTGATTGCGGCTATCCTATCGCATTCATTCCCATCGCTATTTCCGTTGCTCGATTGAAACCAAAAGCACGATTCCTATGAGTGAAACCTATTTAACCGCTGAAGCCGAAGACGTCAGCGAATCGACTAATTTTTCGATCATGTCGCTATTTGGTTTTTTTCTCGCGTTGGCCGGGATTTTTTCGATTCAATATATCCAAATGGTGCCAGTCGCAATCGCGGGTGCGACGCTGGGTGCAGCTGCCTTGCTCCTCTCGAAGCGATTCAAACTAGGTTTCTTTTCCAAAGCCATGGCGTTTTTGACATTGTCGATCGGAGCCACGACAACCTCCTACGGACTCTTTCACCGTACTATCGAAACGAATTACGATCTGGCACAGGCCCGAAAAATTGCAGAGACTTATCTTGAAAATTTGTCCAAGGATAATTTGGATCGTGTCTTTTTTCTCGTCGGCTTTCCGTCGGAGGCGGATGAGGGACTGTCAAGTACGAATTCGGCCACCCAACGAGCCATGAATCGTCTTCGTGAAGATTTTGCTCACATAGAAATCAGGGGACGCAAAGCGGCACCGAAGTGGGTCTTTGCGGGGATTGAGTCCGAGCAAGCTGTCGATACAGGCCATATGTACAAACTCCTCTACAGGGACGATGGACAATCCATTCCTCCTTCGTATTCCCTTTTCGTGCGGAAAAACTGCAGAAAATACGACAGGACAAAATCTACAGTAAACTGGTTCGTCGACAAATTAGAAGCCGCCAAGAAGCCGTAGAAATGCGATTTAATGCCGAGAACCCTGATCAGTCTTGGTGCAAACCTCGGTAACGTTCGTGAGTCGATGCAAGCGGCAAAAAGATTGCTCGCCGATTCGTTCGGCTCGACGAATTTGGTTTTGAGCCAACTCTACAGAACTCCACCCATTGGTGGACCGGATGGCCAAGGCGATTTCCTCAACGCTGTTGCAGCGATCCAAACGGATCGTACGGTTTGGGAAGTCTGGGACACGCTCAAATCCATTGAGTCCACACTAGGACGCCAACGACAATTGCGTTGGGAAGCAAGAAGGATCGACGTTGACTTGTTGCTATACGACCAACAGCGTGTCTGGACGCCCCATCTCAAGGTTCCTCACCCTCGAATGTGCATGCGAACCTTCGTTGTCGTCCCGGCCTTGGAGATCGTGCCTGATTGGATCGAACCTGTTACAGGCTGGAGTATTTCTAAGCTCCATTTACATTTAAAAAACTCGCAAAGTCATCGTTCGAGTATTAGCGTTATTTGCCAGGATGAGGGAAATCTATCTCGATTGAAACACGAGTTTGAAAATTGCGACGATCCTAAACCAGTGCACATCCTCTGGGAGACTGCTAACCCCAAGCAGCTCACGGAATCGTGCAGCACTTCGAATAAATTAACCATTGCCGCGGTCGCGTCACCCGACCCAACGATTATCTTATGGGAGGATTGCAGCAAGCCTTGGGTTCATGCCTTGAACATGGAATCATCCATTAACATCAATGAAAGTGAGCTGCGCTGTATCCAGGGACCACGGTACTTGATGCCAATTGACGACTCGAAATGGGCCGTTCATGAAATCCTAGCCGCAGATCGTGCCATGCAATGCTCTCTCGAAGTGGTCGGAGGATTCTAACGCAATTGAAAGACACTTTGCCAGCAACACAACAAAATAGGATTTGGCAACCATCATCACCTATTCCGGCGCTCGACGGAATTCGAGGACTGGCTATTCTCAGCGTTACGATTTACCGATTTGGGAACGAGACTATTCATGAAGGAGTAACGACTGGCCTGATGGCCAAGATGATCAAAGCTGCAGAATCAGGCGTCGATCTCTTTTTTGTCCTTTCGGGTTTTTTGATAACGGGGGTTCTGCTGGACGCCAAAGCTAGACCTCACTTTTTTAGGAATTTCTTTATTCGAAGATCGCTTCGGATCTTCCCACTCTATTTCGCGTCCCTTGCCATATTCCTTTTTCTCGTCCCCTTAGCGTTTGGGGGCAAGCAGCCATTTCTGGAGGCCTACGCAAATCAAGCATACCTATGGACTTACCTCACCAACATCAAGATGAGTGTCAGCAATTCGTGGTGCTTTGGCTATCTGGGGCACTTTTGGTCTCTTGCAGTCGAAGAACATTTTTACCTCGCTTGGCCAATGTTTGTGTATTTGCTTTCAGTCAAGCAAGTATTCAATTTTTCCATTCTGCTCGCGATTCTCTCAGTGTTGTCTCGTATCGTTTTTTCCCTTTGTTATGACAATGAGGTCGCGTTGCTTACTTTTACGGCATTCCGATGTGAGGGTCTTCTTTTCGGGGGCGCAATCGCCGCGAGCCTTCGTATGGGTAAAACTTCACCAGCCATTCGATGGGGAGCCTTGTTCGGGCTTGCGTCTTTTGGATTATTCTCGTTCGCGATCGCGATGAATGGAAACCGACTGCCCATTTCCCTGCACACGTTTATCTCTCTTTTTTGTGCTTCGCTTTTATTGTTGTTATTGACCGCTAAACGCGATAGCTTACTCGCGAATGGTTTCGAACTTTCGTTTTTACGTGTGCTTGGAAAATATAGTTATGCCATGTACGTTTTCCAAAACCCGATCATCCCGGTCACTGCAAATTGGATTTCACTATCTGTTCTGAGCAAGTACATCGAAAATGGACTGGCAGCTAGCGTCAGCTATATAGTCATTATGTTTTCGATTACTCTGCTTCTCGCAATGATAAGTTGGTATGCATTGGAAAAGCCAATTCTTCGATTGCGTTCTAATTGGGAACCCAATAGAAACCCAGAATCGTGTTGATGCCTTGCCAAGCACTTTGCTGATCCTCAGAGAGTATTTCAAAACCCATCGAAACAGCGATGAATTGCGATAGCGATTCCATACCGGACCATCTTGAGTCTGGCTCACGAAAAGGCGCAAAGACGCAAAGGAATGCCAGTGATTTGCACCGAACCAAGCGGATGAAAAAGATCGTCGCTAGACATTCGTGTCATTCGTGCTATTCGTGGTCAACATTCAGTGAAAGTAAATCCGCATTGATAGCCAGCGTGACGTCGTTGCCACAATTGTAGTACGAGGGTGCTTCTAACGACCAAGGCTGTTTGTATACGCACGCGACTCGCCTCAGCGAACGACCCAGCTCAGCAGCCGGGGCCGCTCAGTGAGCTACAAATCCCGAAAGCCGACATGCGGTCCGGTCTGCTGCATCGCCTGGTTCGGCCGGATTAGTTCCGCTTCGCATCGGGCTTGTCCCACTTTTTCTTCGCTTCCTTGTACGGCAGATTAAAAGATTAAAGATTAAAGGGGCCACCCAGCTTTTTGCATGGCCACCCAGCTTATGGCATTTTGTAATTCCGGAGCCGATCAGAACCTGTGTGGCGATTGTCCGAGCCTGAAGTGACAAGGACCGAGGTCATTTACTTAAATTAGGCACCTTCTAAAAACGAATCTGCTTTCGACATTCGCCAACTCTCGTTTCCGATCGGTTTGCTTCGCAAGCCTCTTGGCTAAATGACGGCCGGTTCGGGCCAACCACTC
>JAYVPJ010000085.1:0-69866 GCA_043757445.1 Pirellula sp.
TCTTGCCCTCCCCGAAAAACTCGCTTACGGCTCGTTTTTCGACCCTCCCAACTTCGTTGAGCGGGTAACAGCGGTGGCGATCAGCGAGAAGTGTCTGAAATTTCTAGGTTTCCTGTTCCCTTTTTCGTTCGGCATCGTGGTTGTTAATGCAAATTCTATCGCGGCTGAAACAGGTAAATCGTTTGGCGACCTCAACGGCACTTGCATTGCCGGTGTTGCTCGCTCAGTTCGATCGCGATAGAAAGTTGTAAATAGTAAATAGACATGCAGCTTCGCCTTTCTGAAGCGAGGGGACTAGCTCGGAGATGCCATTAACTATTAAGGCTTGATCTTAATGATGCGAATACGTAGCGTGATGTTGTTTGTTAAGGACATCGAAAAAGTGGCGACTTTCTATGAAGGGCATTTCGGTTTAGTGCGAATCGGCGAACCGGAAGATGGCTATCTGGAGTTGGATGCAGGTGGTGTGAGACTGGCATTGCATGCTGCCAGGTGGAGCGACGGAGACAATAGTGAATCTCCAGCCAAGATTGTTTTCGAATGCGAGGATGTTCACCATGCTGTATCGGAATACCGAAAGAATGGTCTTGAATTCAGCAAGGTGTTTGAATGGAAGAACTTTGCTTTTGCGGACACCAAGGATCCTGAAAACAACGCCGTACAGATTTCCAGCAGAACTTGAAATCACGACCATTCAATAAACAAGAATCTCGCGAGCTATCCAACTTCCTCAGCTGGAGTCTGATTCCGAGTTTCACAAAAACAGATCTAATGATCGAAACGCAAGCACGCAGGAAGACGCGAGTTGCATTTGCGATGCATGTGGCGAAGACATTATTATACCATTGGATCTGTCCGAAGGGAGCAGCCAACTGTACTTAGAAGACTGCCCCGTCTGTTGCCGAGCCAACGTTATCCACGTTGAAATCGATGAATCAGGTAACTCCCGAACGTGGGCTGAACAGGAGTAGGACTAAAGACCACTATGAGATGTCGAACCACTGAACGAATTCCTGGGTTTTCAAAATGACTTACGATCTGAATTGGAACTCTCGTCAACTCACTCAGGGCTGGCAAAGGGGTGTTAACGCGTTCTTCTGGGGACTCGGATTCACGGAAGAGGACTTTGAAAAACCACACGTTGGAATAGGCACACCTTTGCTCGAAGGGAACCTATGCAATGTTCACAGCTATCGATTGGCGAAAAGCATTCGAGCTGGCTGCATCGATGCAGGCTTAATTGGATTTCCGTTTGGGGTCTCCCCCGTCAGTGACAACCTAGTCCAGGGTGGTCCGGATGGAGGTGCATCGCTGGTTTCGCGTAACCTTATCGCGAACGGGACGGAGATGGTTTGCGAAGCTCATCGCTATGATGCGTTGGTTGGCTTGCATCACTGCGACAAAAATGGGCCTGGATTTGCAATGGCGCTGGCCAGGACAAATTTTCCAGGACTGATTGTCAATGGCGGATCGATCATGCCCGGCTGTCATCAGGGGAAGCCGACCACGATCTTCGACGTATACGATGCGCAAGCACGTCTTCGTGCCGGACAAATGCCTTCGGCAGACGCAGAGGCTATTCTGCGTACGGCTTGTCCCGGCCCCGGCGGTTGCGGCATCGCTGCTTCGTTTAACACTTGGGGAATCGCAATGGAAGCGATCGGATTGAGCCTTCCTAATACTTCTTCGATTCCCGCCATTGACGAGGGAAAGGATTTGGAATGCAAACGCGTCGGGAAAGCGATTCGGCGATTGCTTGAAATGAATCTGCGACCTCGAGACATTTTAACGCGGCAAGCGTTTTGCAATGCAACGTCGGCAATTGCTGCGATCGGCGGATCAACGAACGGCGTTCTTCATTTACTGGCATTGGCGAGGGAAGCACATGTTGAGTTCGGCTTGCGCGACATCCAAGCCATCTGCCGAAGAACGCCGGTCTATTGCAATTTTGCGCCGAGAGGAACTGGGACCATGGTCGACCTCCATCGTCTCGGAGGAACGAATATGTTGCTTCGCCATTTGTTGCAAGCAGGCTTGCTGGACGGAAAATGCATGACGGTCACAGGAGAAACGCTGGAAAGCAATCTCCAAGCCGCGCCCGAAGTTCCTGCAATCAATGAACTGATCGCGCCCCTTGGGAATCCTTGGAAGGAGTATGCCGACATTCAAGTTTGCTTTGGAAACATAGCGCCTCAAGGCATTGTTTTCAAAATCTCGATCCTCGATTCGCCCCGTTTTCAGGGTACGGCCATCTGCTTTGAATCAGGCAAAGCGGTTTCTGAAGCAGCAATTGACAATCGAATTCGGCCAGGACATGTGGTTGTCCTAAGGGGACTTGGCCCCGTCGCTGCAGGCATGCCAGAAGTTCACGTTGCAACTGCCGCTCTATCCATGCCCGCGATTAAAGGAAAAGTAGCTCTGATTTCAGACACGCGGGTTTCTGGAGTGTCGAGCGGAGCGATTGGTGTTCACTGCTCGCCGGAAGCGGCCGTGGGTGGGCCAATAGGAATGATCCAAGATGGAGACTCCATTGCTTTCGATTTAGAGAAAGGAACGGTACATGCTGACGTCGACTTTAGTAAACGCATTCCGCGGTCCGCAGAGCGAAAGCATCGAAGAGGTTATCTTGCCGACTTTGCTGCGGTTACCTCTCAAGCGGACCAAGGCTGCGTTAGCAATTGGCTCCTCCACGAATAGTTGTTCGTCCATGCCGATGTGAATTTTTTAGCGAGACTCGCCAAGAGTTTCAGCTGAAAGCCTTGGCGGCTAGATCTAATCCTTATTGGCTAATGCTAGCCAATTGCAGCCAGCATATTTCCCATGCTCTGGCCAAGAATTTTTTCTACCCCTGGCGAATAGTCAAACACCTCGACGCTAACCCAACCCGAGTAATTGATTTCCTTGAGTGCGGCAAAGATGGGTTTTTGATCGACATCGCCCATCCCTGGCCCGAGAAGATTTGGATCGTTGGCATGGAAATGGATCATAAGATCCGAATGCTTGCGGATGATTGCATCGATCGCCTCGCCTTCGCTACTCATGGCTTTGACATCGAGATGCAATTGAACTTGTGGGCTGCCGATCATCTTGATCAGTTCCCTCGCTTCAAACGCGTGATTTAGAAAATTTCCTTCTTGAGGTCCCAGCGGTTCAATGGCAATTTGAATTCCGTACCGCTCTAAAGTTGGAACCACCATAGCCAACAAATCGGCCGCATTTGCCATGGCTTCTTCGTGGTTCATCGAAGACGGGAAATTGCGTTGCAACGGAGAGCCAAGAACCATCAGATTGCCACCAAGTTCGCTACACAACTGAGTCAGTGTACAAAGATAGTCGCTCGTCTTGGACCGTATGCTCAAGTCGTCGGTGGTCAGATGGTAGCCAGTTGTCTTGGCCAATAGCCAATGCAATCCAACGATCTCGAGCCCATATTCGGTCGCGGCTTGACGATATTCGATACGCTGCGAATGGCTGATGTCGTAGACACTCTTGCCCAGGGTAAAGGGGGCAACCTCGATTCCGGTGTAACCAAATTTCCTCGCAGCTTCAAAGCCTTGTTCTACCGACCAATCGCCAAACGTCTCGTTACAAATTGCGAATTTCATTTGGTCCCCGTTTTCAAACGCTAATCATACGACTTAGGAACTTCTCCACCTGCACGAGTCGCAAGTGCTTGGTAAACCTGCAGATCGATACTATTTGAAATGTATTTGGTCGAACAATCCCCAAAGACAAAGTGAGTACCGCCCGTATGATAGCTGGAAAAGTCATCGAAGTGACCAACGGGGCTATTCGGTACGTGGTCTGTTGTCCCCAAAAACCTCGCACTAGCACCAGCAGCATTGGAGATATACCCATGCCAAAGTGAGCCGCCCAGTCGACTGCCCCTTTCGCCAAAAATGATCGTGTTGCTGACGCCATCTACCATATCCCTCATTCGAATGAACGAGTTGCCAAAGAAAACGCCGTCCCCTTTGTACGGAAAATCATCGATCTCCAAAGTCCCGAAGACACCAACGTAATTCGATTTGGCGATTCGGAAAAGTTTTGGCCCACGGTCGATGTTGTGTCCGCCATCCTCATCTATGCCGGTGTCCGCCCCCAATTCAAACACCGCGTCGCCTGGATCCGATGGGCAAATAAAAGTTGGGACGATAGTCTGGAGGAAAGGCGCATTGACCGACGCATCGATTGGGAAATTCGTATCTAATCGGTTTGAAATATTGGTCTGTTCCATAAAAGGCAGCAACGACTGGCTTACACCCCAACCCGGTTTGGTTGTCTGCTTCCAATCGACCCATCCACTGGGAAAGCGTCGGTGCGCAGATTCGTAATTGGTTAAGGCAAGTCCGATTTGACGCACATTGTTCATGCATTGAACACGTCGAGCGGCTTCGCGAGCTGCCTGTACAGCTGGCAAAAGCAATCCAACCAAAATGCCGATGATGGCGATCACGACCAAGAGCTCGACCAGCGTAAAACCCTTTGAATCGCGTGGAAGACTTCGTTTGTTCGTAATCATGCTTGTGCACCGAAAGATGAGGAATTGGCGGCGATATTCAAGGCAGGTGAAAAACGCCTTGCAACGGCAAATGCAATTGAATTGCTTTTGATGATGATATCGATTACGCCCAGCTTTTGTCAACGGTTCAGCAAACCGATTCATAAATTTCCGATTATCCACTTCCGTATTGGGCAATTATTCCGTCTACCAATACCAGCAAGCAATTTCGGCAAACCAATACCGGCAAACCAATACCGGCAAATCGTGAAGCAACCGAACCCAAAGACACGACGCTTGTCAATTACTTCCGTTTAGGGTCTTTCTTTTCATCTTCGTCCATTGCCTCTTCTTCCGTTGCCTCGTCTTCAACTTCGTTTTCCTCGAAATTGTTTGCAAAAACGAAGGCGGCTCGAACGGGAGGTGGCATCGGTGAACTTGCCCCGCGGACGCTTCGCCAAACTATGTCCCCCAACAACAAATCGTCTGCCGCATCTTCTTTCGCGAAGTTCAATTCTTCTGACTCCGCCGCACCCCAGGCGAGCGCGGTGTTGATTGCATTGAGGTCCGCTGTGGCCGGTACATGTCGAAATGGTTTTACGTCGGCGGTTTTGCCAAAGCTTGCATACATCGGATTGGCAGCGGCATCGAATTGCGTCATCGGCTCCAAACCTAAAATCAACTCCATCGATCGCAACATGCTCGAGGTTGAATAGAGGGTCGAATCCACCCTCCCCTTTCGAATGTAAGGGCTGATTGCCAATGCCACCGTGCGGTGAGCGTCGACGTGATCCGAACCGTTTTGCGCATCGTCTTCGACCACGAAGATTGCCGACGTCGCCCAGTACTTGCTCTGTGAAATCGTTTCAACCACTTGTCCCAAAGCCAAATCGTTGTCAGCTACCATAGCCGTTGGAGTCCATTTGCCGACTTTCGTACCCGTAGTATGGTCATTCGGAAGTCGTAAGACGATAAACTGTGGCAGGTTTCCATCGCGTTCGAATTCGAGCATCCTTACGGCAAATCGTTTCGCTCGGTCAACGTCCCGATACTCCAAATCATACCCCCGATAAAATGGATCGAAGTGTCCTTCTAAAGCCGCGACCCTGGCTTTGCTCGGCAATCCCTTGGCTCCATTCTGAATGAACTCGCCAAAGCTATAGTAGCTCACGTTGGACTTCTTGCATTTGTCCCAAATATATCCACTCGATGGAAATGCAATCTCATAGCCCCCCTCTGATGTATAACCGATCTTGCTCTTGCCGCCTCGATAGTTGAGTGGCCAGACACGCTCAACGAAATCGGTAGAATAAGCAGCCATCGACCATTCATGACCATCCGCGCTCACCTCGCTCTCGACATAGAAATTGTCGAGTAGTACAAACTCCTTTGCCAGAGCATGATGATTCGGAGTGACAGATTCAGGGAAGATGCATAGGTTCGGGTCTCCATTACCCTGTTTCATATCACCAAAGACCTGGTCGTAGGTTCGGTTTTCTTTGATGATGTAAAAACAGTGCTTGATCGGAGACGATTCACCGACGCGGGCGGGAATGGAAGAGTCTTTGGCAAGCTCCTGCAAATTGGGTTGTTCGTCTTGTCGCAAAGGCGAAACTGCATACGCATCTTTCGTCCATTTCACCATTTGAGTCGGATCAGGCGACGGTATGATGCTGAGCGTACCTTTGAACAAGCCTCCGATGTACTCTCGTACCGACGCAGGTGGTTCGCGAAGCGGATTCGGACCCTTTGCATTGTCCCTAGACACAAGTCCCTTTCCGTTGGTGACTAAGATCGCTTGGCCATCCGCTGAAAATCGGACACTTGTCGGATACCAGCCGACCGGAATGAATCCGAGTGACTTCGATTTGCCTCGTTCGCGAATGTCGAACATGGCAATGTTATTGTTGTCAGCGTTGGCAACAATCAAAACGTTTTGGTCCGGCGAAACAGAAAGGCTGTTCGGGGTACTTCCGTTTTTCGTGGTCGCAAAAAGGGAAGTATGGATGATTTCCTTTAACGTTCCGGTATCTGTCTCCAGTAACACGACCGAATTGTCATCAGCGCATCCTACCAGCAAGTATTTACCATCGTCGATAAAGATCATCTCGGTAGGATGGCTTCGAACGGCCCACTCACCGGCAACAGTCATTGAATCTAGATCGACAACGGCAACCGAAGATTTGCCCCACAGGCTGACCATTGCACGCTTCTTGTTCGGTGCAACGACAACTTCGAATGGGAAACTACCGGCTGGAAACTCCCATTTGGCTAACTTGTTTGACGTGACAACATCGACGGCAAGCAATTGACTTGCCATCATTCCACAAACAAGCAGTTTCGTGGAGCTGTCAAATCCCGCTATTGCCGAGACCACAAATTTTTCTTTCGGGTCAACGATCTGAAGCTTGCTGTCCAATGTCAAGTATCCAGCATGATGTCCGTAGACGTACACACACTCATCCTCCGCGCCACTAACGAATAGTTTGCTGCCATCGTCGTTAAAACGAATTCCTTGAAAGGTTTGATCGATAACAACGCTGGAGGTCACTTTCTTGTTTTCAAGAGAGATGATTCGAACTTCATGCGTCCCCCATCCGGCATGAAGGACCGCAGCAAACTTTCCATCTGGCGACAATTCCATGTGGCTTGGAAAGTCGCCGAGATCGACTTGTTCTCCAGCGGGGCGCAACGACCATCCATTCGGCAGCAATGTTTGACCATTGCTTTGGTACCCCGGCAACTGCACTGGACTTTTTGGGTTGGTTGCTTCCTGAGACAAGGCAATATCGCAGATCCAGAAATGGACGAATGCAAGACTTATGACTAAAAGAATAGATCGCATTGGAAACATAGAGTGTCGCAATCAATAGAGTTAGGTTGATGGAATCTTGCTAGACGAAATGCGCCTGGTTATTTTTAGCATGCGTTGCGTTTTTGCGGGAACATTTTGAAAGAATTGATCGTTTATTCACAAGCGAAAGAATTCGCTATAACGGAATCATCCGCGGTTTGCGTTGGTTCCCGGGCTTCTACCTCGGAACGGACTGTAATCAAGGCACTGCCTCTCGTATCCATGCTTGCCTTTTAGTTCTAGAGTCCTATCGCTTTGCGTCAGCCGAATGGCACTTACCTTGAGCCGCAACGCGCTAGCTAGCCTGCGGGCCGGAAGTCAAGTAATCGCCTGCAAATCCGGTCCTCAGGCTAGCGCATTGAGGCTCAAAATCTGCAAAGCGAGTGCTGGCGAGATCTTCGCCGTTATTGACGAATGCGGTGAGACTAGCTATTCTTAAGTATTGAGTCTTCCCAGGTTTAACTCGTCCCGCCTTTAAATTCCGCGAACTTAGAGCAGTCTTTCTTTTCCGCTTTTCTGTTCGTCCCGCAATTCGTCGGAACCTATATTTTGGATCCGCACATAAGGAGTTGGAATCCATGTCGTTTGGCCTATGCCGTTCCATTTTTTCCACCATGGTGATCATGCTATTGGTCTGCCTTATTCGCCAGCGTGACCTGCGTGGTGATGAAGTTTCGAAATCAACTCCACCGAGCTTCGCCAAGGAAGTCCTTCCAATCTTGCGAGCCAACTGCTTTGGCTGTCATCAAGATGCCAAAAAACTTGGCGGTTACGCGATGACGGATTTCCAAATCATGCTTCGCGGGGGCGAATCGGCGGCTATCGCGATTGTTCCTGGCAAGTCCTCGGAAAGTCATTTGATTCAGGAGATTGTCCCCGTCGAAGGCAAGGCGGCAATGCCCAAGAAAGGAAAGCCGCTAAGCGACATCGAAATCGATATTATCCGACGATGGGTCGATGCGGGCGCTATTAACGACAGCAAAACAATCGGACCCCGTTACTCGCAGACACAACCACCCATCTATGCTCGACCTCCCACCATAGGCAGTCTCGACTTCTCTAAAGATGGAAAACAAATCGCTGTTTCCGGCTTTCACGAAACCCTTGTCTTCAATTCGGAAACCGGACTCATTCAGCATCGGCTTGTTGGCCTAAACCCTCGCGTTGAGTCGATCCGATATTCACCGGATGGAAAGTGGTTAGCGGTCGCATCGGGAGAGCAATCCGTTGGTGGCGAGTTGCAAATCTGGAATGTTGAATCGAACCAACTCGAACGTAGCTTTCAACTTGGCAGCGATACTCTCTTTGGAGTGAATTGGTCCCCTGACTCAATCCTGATTTCATTTGGAATGTCCGACAACACTGTTCGTGCGGTCAATTTAGAGGGCGAACAAAAGTTGTATCAAAGGTCGCACGAGGATTGGCCCCGTGCAACGGTGTTCACGCCTGAGGGAAAGCACCTGATTTCGGCGGGCCGCGACATGACCGTGAAATTGATCGAGGTAGAGACGGAGCGGTTCGTAGATAACATTACCTCAATCACCCCCGGTGCTCTGCGAGGCGGAGTTCAATCGTTAGCTATCCATCCATCACGAAACGAGATCTTGGTTGGGGGTGCAGACGGTGCCCCGAAAATCTATCGCGTATTTCGACAAACGGCTCGAGTGATTGGTGACGACGCAAACCTAATTCGACAATTGGATGCTCTGCCAGGTCGTATTTTTAGTGTTGCGATCAGCCCCGATGGTCGCTTTCTCGCTGCCGCGTCAACTTTGGACAACCAAAGCACAATCAAAGTATGGTCGTACGACGTAGATGGAGAACTGCCAAAGGAGATCAAAGCTATTCAAGCGAAAGTGGTTTCTTCCCTCAAGCCAGACGAAAAAAAGAAACTCGAGGAATACGTTACGAATCAGCCCAAGGTCGTCGCGACCTGGAACATTCCAACCGCAGCCATTTACGCCATCGCTTTAGACGCAAACGGTCGTCTAGCAGCGGGCGGATCCGACGGTCGACTACGCATTTGGAATTGTGCAAATAGCCAGATGGTTTTTGACATCGATGTTACACCAAGCTCGACTTTTGTCGCAACCGATGCGGGTTTGCTTGCTGAGCTTCGAGGGAAACGACTCTCGGACATTGCCGTTGGTCATGTCGATGAACGGGCTACCGTCGAGTTTCTCAAAGAGGTGGATAGTTTCTTGATCTCCAGAGTTTCAGAGATCGACGTCCAACCTGCATCATTGACATTCGATTCTTGGAATGCCTCAGCTCAAATCACAGTAACAGCCACCATGGAAAACGGCGATGTACGCGACGCTACTAGAATCGCTTCGCTCACCTCGTCATCGCCCAATGTTTGGCTGTCGAAACGCGGATGGGTTCAGCCACTTGAAAATGGCAATTGCAACATTGAAATCCAAATCGGTGGTCAAAAAAAGATATTGCCAGTGAGAGTTGCCATGGACGCAAAGAAGCCGATGGACTTCATTCGAGATGTCAATCCGGTTCTTTCTCGAGTCGGTTGCAATTCAGGAACCTGCCACGGCGCTCAAGCCGGCAAAGGCGGTTTCAAATTATCACTTCGTGGCTACGACCCGATTTACGATGTACGAGCGTTGGCCGACGACTTGGCCGCCAGACGCATCAACCCTTCCTCGCCAACCGACAGTCTCATCATGGCCAAGCCGTTGGGATTGATACCTCACGTTGGCGGCAAGTTGTTTGATGTCGGCGACAACCACGCGCTCGTCATACGTCAGTGGATTGCAGAAGGTGCGAAAGTAGATCCAGCCAATACCAAGGTTGCTCGAATCGAACTTTCTCCACTCAATCCAGTCGCGCCAATGCCCGGTGCTCTCCAGCAGCTCCGAGTCGTAGCAACGTATCCGGATGGGAAGACTCGCGATGTTACGCGAGAGGCATACATTGAGACCGGCAACGGTGAAGTAGCCTCCGTCATCGAAGGTGGACGCATCCAGGCCCTGCGTCGAGGTGAAGCTCCGATTCTGGCTCGTTACGAAGGAGCGTATTCCGCAACCACGTTAACGGTCATGGGCGACCGTTCTGGTTTCGACTGGAAATCCACCCCATCGGAAAACCCAATCGACACGCTGGTGGCGGCCAAATGGGATCGAATGAAAATCAAACCGTCGGATATTTGTAACGACGCAGATTTTTTACGGCGGGTATCGCTAGACCTTTCTGGTTTGCCACCCACTGCAGACCAAGTGCGTGCGTTTCTTGCAGACCAGACGCCAACTCAAGAAAAACGGGAGAAGCTAATTGATCAGTTAATTGCCAGCGAAGCATTTGTCGACCATTGGACTAGTAAATGGTCCGACCTATTGCAGGTCAATTCCAAATTTCTTGGCAAAGATGGCGCAACCAAGTTCCGCGAATGGATTCGCCAAAGCGTTGCCAGCAACCAGCCTTATGACAAATTCGTGCACGAGATCGTCACTGCTTCGGGCTCCAATCGGGAGAACCCTGCCGCGTCCTACTACAAGATATTGCGGACGCCTGAAGATACGCTTGAAAATACGACCCATTTGTTCCTGGGAGTTCGATTCAACTGCAACAAATGCCACGATCACCCTTTCGAGCGATGGACCCAAGATCAGTACTACCAGACGGCTGCATTTTTTTCACAAGTGTCGCTGAAAAAGGATAACGAATCCGGTGACAAGACCATCGGCGGGACGGCGGTCGACAACGCGAAGCCATTGTACGAGGAAGTGTCCGATACCGGAACCGCGGAGATGAAGCATCAGAAAACGCAACAAGTAGTTGCCCCGAAGTTCCCGTTCCAAGCCGATTTTGGCGTCGAGGAAAACGCTTCGCGTCGAAAGCAGTTTGGAGCTTGGTTGACGAGCCCTACAAACCCATACTTCGCTCGCAGTTACGTGAATCGGATGTGGGGGTACCTGCTCGGCAAAGGGTTGATTGAACCGATCGATGATATTCGTGCGGGAAACCCAGCCAGCATTCCTGAACTTGTTGAGTATTTAGAAAAGGACTTCGTGGGGCACCAATTCGACGTTCGACATCTCGTGAGGACGATTTGCCGTTCCAAGATTTATCAACTCGCCATGGAATCCAACCAATGGAATGCAGATGATGATCGCAATTACTCTCATGCGATGCCTCGGCGGTTGCCTGCCGAAGTACTTTATGACGCGATCCATCAAGTCACTGGCTCGCTGTCGCACTTGCCCGGAATGAACCCGGGCGCGCGTGCCGCGTCCCTGTCGGACGCCGAGTCTGGCTTGAAGGATGGATTTCTTACCAACTTGGGCCGGCCGCCACGCGAGAGCGCTTGCGAATGCGAGCGTTCAAGCGAATTGCGGCTTGGTTCGGTCATGGCATTGGTGAGCGGTCCAACTCTTGGATCGGCGATTTCCGATGAAACGAACTCGATTGGTCAGTTGGTGAAGCAATTTGCAAAGGATTCCGATTTGATCAATGAGCTGTTTATGCGAGTGCTGAGTCGACCCGCAAAGCCCGCTGAAATCGAAGCGGCGACCACCGTAACAAGTCGCATCGCTTCGGACCACGACTCGCTGGCCAAGAGCCTTGCCGACCGAGAAGCTTGGTGGCAAGAAGAAAAGCCGAAGCGGCAAGCACAACTGGAGAAAGAGCGAGCAGAAGCAGAAATTAAACTGGCAGCCAGAGTTGAGCAAATCCAGCCCGAACGCATCGCTGCAGAAAAGAGCCGAGTGGAACGTAGTATCGCAGCCAAAACTGCAGTAGATGATTATGAAGTTGTTCTGCCAGACAAGTTGGAAGAGTTCTTAAGCAAAGGCAAGAGCCCGATCGTTTGGCGGACACTCATGCCGCTCAAGTCCGTGGCGACCAACAAAGCTTTGCTGGTCCCGCAAGGAGACCGGTCTGTGGTAGCAAGTGGTTCCGCGGACAAGACAATCTACACGATCGATACATCTGTGGATCCTTCGGAATTCAATACGGTCCGGCTCGAAGCCTTGACCGGTTCCTTCAAGACTGCGGGACCTGGATTGTCGGACAATGGCAACTTCGTCATCACGGAATTGGAGGTGTTCGTTGGTCAGGCGGACAAGCCCAAGGAAATGCGAAAGGTGAAACTTGTCAAAGGCTTGACGGACTATGATCAACCTGGCTTTTCAGCCGCCGCGGCCATCGACAACAAACCGAAAGACCAGGGGGGCTGGGCCATCAACGGTGCGGAGAAAGCGGAGCATTGGGCCGTCTTCGCAACTGAAGAACCGACCAAGATTCTGCAGGGCGAAGTTATCCAATGGCGAATCCATCAGTTCCACGATGCCGTGGACCATCGGCTCGGCCGGTTTCGATTGAGTGTAGGGAATCGAGAAGGGGAACTAACTCTCGGGTTGCCTGAGTCACTTGCAGCCGTGGCTCAAGTACCGAAATCCGATTGGACGGAACCAGTCACCAAAGATTCGCTGAGTTACTTCCGACTTTCCTCATCGGAGTTGAGAAAACGGAACGATACGCTGAGGAAGGAAAGTCAGCCGCTGGCCGAAGATGAGCTGGTTGTTACGTTGAAAAAGAGGATCGAACGACTGTTGGTACCCCTCATGGACGACGGCAGATTGGTAAGATTGAGAAATGACATAAAGGAGAGCGAGACTCAACGACTTCAATCACGGCTAACAGCGGCGGAAGATATCGCTTGGGCCTTGATCAATAGTCCAGCGTTTTTGTTCAATCATTAGCGTTAACGTCGTAGCATGGCCCCCTGGGCCGTGCGGCATACGGTCCAGGGCACACGGCCCAGGGGGCCATGCTACCGTCGATGTTCGGTCGCAGAAACTTAACTTTTTTTAGGATCATCACCATGTTTCGATTGATTGGCAGTGCAGGCAAAGACCTTTGTGATCGTCATCTCAACATATCGCGTCGCGACGTTTTGAGGGTTGGTGGTTCAGGCTTGTTCGGTTTGAGTTTGGCGAATCTGCTCAAGCTGCAATCGGTTCAAGCAACCGACGGGACTAAGGCCCCGGGTTGGAACAAAGCCAAGCGGATGATCATGGTGTATCTCCAAGGTGGCCCAAGTCACTTGGACCTCTGGGATCCAAAAGAGAACGTTCCGGACAAAGTGAAAAGCGTCTTCAGCAATATCTCCACCAAGATTCCCGGCATACAGTTCACGGAGAATTTGCCGCGTTTAAGCACTATCAACGATCGCTTCACGATGATTCGTTCTATGAGCTACACGCCCAATGGCTTGTTCAATCATACAGCCGCCATTTACCAAATGATGACCGGCTACACGACCGATAAGGTCAGTCCGTCTGGACAATTGGAGCCACCAACCCCGAAGGACTTTCCGAATTTTGGATCGAACATTATTCGCTTGCGTCCTGCAGACGAGCCTATGTTGCCTTTCGTAACTCTGCCTAGGCCTTTACAAGAGTCCAACGTTGTTGGAAAGGGTGGATACGCGGGATTCCTCGGAAAGGCTTACGATCCCTACACCTTGTTTCCCGATGGCGATGATTTGGACGTCAATAAGATGGACCGAATCAACGTCAGCGATTTGCAATTGCGCCCCGAAGTCTTCGCTGTCCGTCTGCAACGACGTGCTGCGCTACGAGACTTGATCAATGCACAGATGCCGATTATCAACGCGGCAGTCGAAAATCAACAACTCGACGAGTATTTTTCGCAAGCCCTTTCGTTGGTTGTTTCGGGCAAAGCCCGCGAGGCTTTCGATTTGGGGCAGGAGTCCGAGGTTCTACGCGATGCATATGGGCGCAATGCATTCGGACAAAGTTGCTTGTTGGCCAGAAGATTGGTCGAAGCCGGTACGCGAGTCGTTGAAGTCATTTGGCCCAAAGTTGCCAACAGCGATAACCATTCGTGGGATCATCACGTCGACTTGTCCAAACGGATGAAGAACCAATCGGCCCCGATGCTCGATGCAGGCTTGAGCACACTGATCGAGGATTTGGATCAGCGAGGCATGCTCGAGGATACCTTGGTAGTTGCAGTTGGCGAATTCGGTCGATCGCCGGAACGGGGCGTTAGCACCAGCGGCAACGGCAACACCGACGACGGACGAGACCACTGGCCATACTGTTACACAGCCGTCATGGCGGGTGCAGGAACCAAACGAGGCTACGTTCATGGAAAGAGTGACAAAACAGCCAGCGCGCCCATTGAGTCGCCTCTGCATCCGGCGCAACTTTTAGCATCGATTTATCATTCCTTCGGTATCGACCCAGAGACAATCGTCTACAATCATCTCAACCAGCCAAGAGAATTAGTAAAAGCGTTAGCCGTGCCAGAACTATTTGCGTAGTAAGTCCAACACGGCGAGGCCGCGGTATATTGGAATCCCGCATCAGAAACGACGAACCAAAAACGACGAACCAAAAACGACATCGAGGTCTAAATGCAAGGTCGATTTAATTTTGCTTCACTTAGTATTGCATGCGGATTGTTATTCTGCGTTCTGGCAGCCACTTTGCTCGCAGATGGTACGAACCAAAGGAATTGGCCTCAATTTCGTGGTGCGGACGCAACAGGCGCATCTCGCAACACCGGACTACCGGACCGTTGGTCAGCCACCGAAAACGTCGAATGGAAAGTGGAGATCCCCGGTCGAGGTTGGGGGTCTCCAATCATCTGGGGAGACAACGTATTTCTTTCATCGGTCATCAACTCCGGAGTCACCGAGACCCTGAGGAAAGGTCTTTATTTCGGAGGCGATCGGCTCGATATTCCCAAAACGACTCACGAGTGGAAGGTGATGTGTTTGGAGCTAAGCTCGGGCAAAGTGAAATGGGAAAAAACCGTTCGCACTGGAACGCCCACCTCGCCAATTCACATCAAGAATAGCTATGCGTCGGAGACCCCCGTTACAGACGGCAAGCACCTGTATGTGAGCTTTGGTAATGTGGGCATTTTTTGTTTTGATATGGCAGGCGAACCAATCTGGAGCCATGAGTTACCTGTCCATCCAACGAGGAACGGTTGGGGAACAGCAGGCTCACCCACTTTGCATGACAATGTACTTTACTACCAAAATGACAATGACGAAAAGTCATCCTTGTTGGCACTCAATAAGTTTACGGGTAAAGAGCTTTGGGCCGTTGATCGTGATGAAAAGAGCAATTGGTCGACTCCGTTTGTCTGGACTCATGATGGTGGAACGGAAATCGTCACAGCTGGGACGAGGGCAGTTCGGAGTTACGATCTCAACGGAGGGTTACTATGGTCGCTCAAGGGCATGTCCAGTATCACCATCGCAACACCTTATGTAGTAGATGGATTGCTGTACGTCAGTTCAGGGTACGTCATGGACCCGAACAAAGCCTTGTACGCGATCAAGCCGGGCGCGAAGGGAGATATTTCATTAGCCAAAGACGAAGTCAGTAACAATTCTATCGTTTGGTCAAACAAGAAAATTGCCCCTTACAACCCAACCACTTTGGTAACTGAGAGCCGCCTTTTTGTGCTGTACGATGGAGGGATTGCTAGTAGTCTAGACGCGAAAACCGGTGAGCCTGACTACGAGCGTCAACGCGTGTCTCGAGGTACCGGATACACTGCTTCGCCCTGGAGTTACGATGGTAAGATCTTTTGTTTAAACGAAGATGGCTTATGTACTGTGATTCGGGCAGGCAAAGAGTTTGAGATACTGCACACAAATAAATTAGCCGACGAAGAGATCTGCATGTCAACGCCATCGATCGCGGGGGATCGATTGTTGATTCGGGCTGACAGTCGATTGTATTGCATTCGCAATACGAAGTAATTATCGCAAAACCGAATTGCTCGATTGATCACTAAGCTTCATTTTCGGCGAAGCACTCTCATGAGCGCGGCCTTGAGCACACTCTTCCGCAATCGCTTCGTCATGTTTCTTGTCAAAGAGCTTATTTGCAAAGAGGTAGTTTTTCCGGTGGTCAATGCCATTGGCGTGCTGCGCGACGCGTGAACCATCTGCTTGGACGTATGGACTCTTAAGTTTCTTTCCGGCGAATCGTGTTCCATTGTAAATGGTTCCATACTGGAGTGGCCCCATTCCCAATATCCAGGTATCTCGAGCGCTGCTACCAGCTTGTGCGATCCCAGATTGCCACAATGGCTCACGCGTCTCTCGATCGTAGGCAAAGACGGAAACCTTGGCAGCTGCGCTTTTCATTTCTCGTTTCGCCACGGATATCTCCGGGATGGTCGGCAGGGGTGGGGAGCCAGGGATAACGGTCGATGCGCTGCTGAGGAAATTGCTAGCAGGCAAGCCGTAGGTCATGCTATGACCGTCCGTCCCCAACGCTCCACAGCGGGCTTCGCAAATGATGTCGCATTGTTCGCGTGTATCGACCAGCATGCAACCTGCAGCTGTAAGTTGTTGTCGTAGTCCACTTATGACGTAGTCAGAGTTGATTAGGTTTACAGGCATCGCTACGCCAGGGATGACTTTGCCAGCACCGACGATATACTGCGAGTCGAGAAACACTTTGTAACCAGACAGGGCTCGAAAGTCCATCTTAGCAAGGGTTGAATCGACCGCATCCGACATGAGCAACTGTTCTGTAGCGGTGAACGATTTGGTTGTGCCACAACCAGCAAATATCATCGCAATTACTAAGTGCAACGCAACCACAAGGTGTCGAGCCACCTGAGAGGGTAGCAGTCGGAGTTGAGTAACGTTCATTGTTTAGGTAAGGCGCGCGCGGGTGGGGTTAGTGCTTTGATCGATAGGTTTCTTGCTTCGTGATTCTCTCAAATTCATCAATGGATCAGAGCAATAGTTTGCGGTTGAGCAAGGTCCGCAGCATACTGCACGAATGCGATTGCCTGTAAGAGAACTTCGGCTGTCTGGGCAATCTGGAGAAACGCTTAATCTCAAAACATCCTTACGCCGACGGTCAGCAAAATATTTGCGTAACGCTGTGTATCTCCTGTCTGAACGGTCAGGACGTGATCGTCGGTTAAAACTCGCTTATAAAATTCCCATTTTTCAATGGGTTCCAAAGGGATCTTAATTTCCGCCTTTCGCATCGTCTCTCGGTATTCCGCCCAAACCGGCGGGTCGCCGTCCAATGCATAGGGGCCGCTTGTTTCCGTCATCATCGTTTCGATGGCTTCGACAGAAACCGCCGATAGTATGGCCTCGAGTACTTGATTGCAACTTACAAGTCCCGGCATCAAATTCAACGAAACCAGTTCACTTCGAGGCCCTCTTTTGCTTGAGGCAGGGTAGTTGCCGTCGGCGATGAGGATTGTCGAGTGGTGTCCGGCCTCTGCTAGTATTCGCGAAATGGCCGGATGGATCAAGTGACTGCGAAGCATTCGGTTGTTCCTGGTTTTATTTGTTGAAAGAAATTGCTTTTTGGCCGCCATCTTAACGTAATTGGACGTTTGTCTTGCTGCATCCGCCAATCTCTGGGCATTTTTTTCGGCTGCAATTACTCTTTGTTGTTTTGTCGCTTAGACTGTTGGACGTGGATTGAAATCCGCTTTTAGCATGTCGCTTGCGTTTTATGAAAATAGATAGACATTGCACATTTTAGCTGAGCCTCTCTTTTCATTCGATAATACAAAACCGACCGAACCGATTGACGCATCCGCATTTGCAGAGACGTCGATGAACGTATTTTTTAAGGGTGGAGTAACCAATTACGAGGGCATTGCCGTCGACCATTCTTCTAAATCGATTTTCATTTTCGAGAAAGCGCTATTTGGCGGTCGGGTTTACTCGGTTCCGCTTACCGATCTGTCGAAGGCGAGGGTCGAAGTCGAGGCAATGGAGATTGGCCGCACCAGCATTCCCTTTGCTTGTGCCTGTGACATCTCAGCCGACAGTCGATCCATGGTCGTGATCACTTACAGTCTCGGTTTTCTATTCACAAGAATAACCTCTCCCGAGGGCATAGCAGAAGATTGGTCTGAGACTTTAAAGCAAGAGCCAAAGTCGTTTCTCTTACCCAAAATGCGACAGCCGGAGGCGGTCTGCTTTCGGTCGATGGCAAATCCATATTCCTTACAAGTGATCAGCTACCAACCCCCATCATTGAAATGATTCTTCCTGACTGAGAACTCGCTCGTATAGTGAACGAATACTCTTGGTCATCGATTCGTGTCGGAACTGATCGGTAAAGAGTTCTTTACCTTTTTGGCCCATTTCGTTTCTCAATGGATTCGAGCTTGCTAGTAAACCAATCGCATTTGCAAGCGATTCGATTTCCTTGGGTGGAATCAAAAAGCCAGTGGTCCCGTTTAAAACGACCTCGCGTGCGCCATCAACGTCGTAGCTAATGACGGGTTTTCCTGAAATCAGCGCTTGTGGTAAGGCTCTTGCCAATCCCTCTCGCAGGGATGTATGGATCAAAACATCCATTGCCCCAATCAAGCCAGGGACTCGATGTGGAGGTACGAGCCCCGTGAACACAAACCGGTCCTGCATCCCTCTCTTGGCGATTTCCGACACGAATTGCTCGCGGAGAATTCCATCGCCAACAAACATGAACTTCACGTTTGGATGAGTTTTACAGACTTTTTCTGCCGATTCGATTACGTAGCAATGTCCCTTTAAATGAAATAGCCTCGCGATCTTTCCAAAGACGACATCGGTCGCTGAAAAGCCAAGCTCTTTGCGTATGGCCTCGCGGTTTTCCGATGAACGAAGGAATGGTTCCACATCCATTCCACTATAAATAGTCGAAAACTTTTCTCGGTCGGCGACACTCGCTTTTACCATCAAGTCGGTCATCGCATCGGCAACGCAGATCATATGGTGACAGCGTTTCGCTGCCCACCGCTCGCATTGAATAAAGAGCCACCTACTTGCCCAGTTTTGATAGGGATGGAAGGGCGCTCCGTGCACCGTGTGGACAATACATGGTACGCTCTGACTCCAGGCCGCCTCTCGACCGAGTAGCCCTGCCTTGGCACTGTGCGTGTGTACGATCTCGGGGCGCCAGACGCGAATTGCGTGTTTCAACTCTTTTAGGGCACGATAATCATGCAAAGGAGAAATAGACCGTATGAGCGACGCATGGTTATCGATCAACAAGCCTTGTGTGTCCGATTGGGCCAGTAGTTTGCCTTCAGCCCCTTCGCTTGGCCCCGTTATCAATTTTACTTCATCGCCAAAATTTCGGACAAGATCTAAGCAATTAAAGAGTGTGTTCTCTTGTGCACCGCCAATGATCATTCGAGTTATCACGTGCATGATTCGCATGGCTAGATTTCGTTAGCCCCCTTTTCAACGGCGTTGGGCCAGCCGTATCGGAGCGTAAGTCCAGCCAAGATGCACGACGCTCCGACCCACGTCCACCAATGGGGTGGCTGATACGTGGGATCGCTAAATCGAGTTAAGTGAACCCAGACAGGCAATAAAAGTGGTTCTAAAAGTGCAAGCAGCGAGGCGAGATGACTTGGAGTCGTCTGCAAGCCGCGAGCAAAGAGGAAATAGGGCAATCCCATCTGAAACATCCCGAAGCAAGCCAATAGCCAAAGCAGGAGACCACCAGCGGTGTCCTGGGTCACCTTGACCGTAGATAGACTCCATCGTAACGATGAAGAGCACGCCTGCGATGCAAGTTGACAACATGAACCAGTCCCGGAGGAGGGTGCGTTCACGGAAAAAAAATACTGCTCCAAGCATTACCCAGGCGGGAGCTAAATTCTGGAGCCAGATCGTGTTCGCCGGTGAGCCGCAAACGATTGCGGTGAGGTAGGTCCAGTTCATCGCGACGAAGCAAAACGTCATGGGTACCATTGCCCAATGCAGGGACGGTTTACGAACGAGCGGGAGCAACAGCAACAATGAAAAGCAGGCTCTCCAAAATGCAATGGCGGACCCTCGCATCTCCAAGGGCCAACCATCGAGGAGCTTTGTTTGCGTAAAGAACCCGCTAGTACTCCAGAGAATTGCTGCTGTGATGACCAAGACAATGCCCTTGGTCTTCGAGCCAGTTCTAGCTGAACGGATAGGAAGTGCGGTATTCTCTGCGCTTACCAAAGTGAATGGTTCTTGTCGGTCTAAAATCGGATGCAATTCGCAACAGATTTGTACCAACGATTCACTTTTAGCGAAAGGCGAAGGAAGGTCGACTAGTTCGCTCGCTTTGCAGCAACCGGCTCCATGCGACTAACCTGTGGCTGAGCCATCGGATAGCTTGGTGTCTGGTATTGCGTGGTCGTCGGTGTGCTGTATTGACTTCCGATCCCTACTTCGTAGGAGTCGCCGATTTGTTCATATCCGCCGTAGTTCACGTTGCCCGCGGAACCGCAGGACGTGCAACCGTTGTTGGAAACAGGAGCAGTCATCGCCCCATGACAACCCGCATCGCACTGTTCGCCAACATTGCTTATGCTGTGAAAGCGATTGCTCATTCGAGTCAGAATGTTTGGTCTCCACCCCTGTCCGCATGTGCATCCTGCAAAAGCCAACAACAAGCTGGCTGAAATCAATGTCGTTCTTTTCATTTCCCAAATCTCCCGTTGTACTTTGTGTGGCCACCGGCAAAGGTGCACATTTTCCCGCACAACTCTACGACCGGAATCCGGTTGTGCAAGCAAACACGTGAAATTTTTCCTGATCGAAAAACTTTTCCTAACGCTCTGTATCCTATTTAGGTGTTACAGTTGTTCGCCAGCCATGTAACTTTGAAAACGGCTCGAGGCTGGCTAATTGAAATTCGTCGAAGGTATAACTGTAAGGCGAGCGGCAGGAGTTGGTTTACCGTAGCTTAGGCCCTTGGCCCGAGTTTCGCACGGCCCAAGGGGCCATACTATTGGTAGATTTCAGCCTGCCGCTCGCCTGACAAACGTGTTCATTGGCTTTATTGGGAAAGATTGTGGCAAATGCTGCTGTCTAATGGTTTCACCAAAGCAAGTTTCACCAAAGCAATCGGTGTCGGACTAAGTCGTCAGCTTGTCGTCCGGTCGGGCAGGCTAAATAGTTCCAATCGACGCAATGAGCTATTCTTTTTCGCGATCTATTTCGTGACGGTTTTCACGATCCTATCGGCGTCGCAAATCGTCCATGGTGATGACTGCGCCTGTCTCGAGTCATTGGCAACGTCGATTAACGAAACTGCTGAGCGATCAGAAATTTATGAAATTTCAACTCGTCACCTCCCCGATCGATTCCGTTGTATCAATTTCGATCAGCCCAATGTTGAAGTAAACAAATTCTTGGACAACCATTGGTCGCGAACGACAGTAGATGATGCGTTGCCTATCGGCGGTTCGGGTATGCTAACAATTATTTACGTTCATGGGAATTTCATGGATCGAAACAATGCGCTTGAGCGAGTACGCATTGTAAACGGCTATCTCAAGGCTAATGCTGATCGGCCTTTCCGACTTCTGATGCTCTCCTGGCCCAGTCAGCGGGAAAAGAAGCCGCTTCGTGATGTTCTTTCGAACGCCGAGTCAGCAGAGAGCCAATCTCTTTTCGTTGCTTGGATGCTCCAGCGATTGCGAAATGAATCCCAAGTTAGCTTACTCGGGTTCTCTTTCGGCGCACGCGCCGTTACCGGTGGTCTCCACTTGGATGCTGGCGGGATCATTCCTGGCTACGCGACAATCCCTATGCCAAACCAAGACTCATACCTGAAATATCGGCTTGGCCTCGTAGCACCAGCCCTGGATCGCAACTGGCTTGAGCAGAACGGACGCCATCAAATGGCCATGTCGCACGTGGAGTCATTGGTAAATCTCTATAATTCAAAAGATCCTATCCTGAGGAGATTTCGATTTATCGACCGTTTGTCGAGCCCAATCGCCGCAGGCTTCGCTGGATTTACTGGTCAGGCTACTTTTGCGGATCCACGGGCGACAGAGCCGCTGGCTGGACAGTCTAGAATTCGACAATACGATTGCCGCTCGGGAATCGGAACCACCCACTCCGAAAAGAGCTATTACGGCGAATGCCCATACTTCCGAACCGTGATTGAACACTTGCTTTGGAAAGTTCCAGGGGAATCAAACTGCAATGCATCCGTCGTTCCATGACAGTATTGCTCTTCGATGGAATCATTCGACGAATCAATTTGATCCGGTTCGACGCAAGGAATTAACTTGGTCGATTTCGGATGCTGGAACTCTTTACGGTGCGATTCTAGTCGAGCGCTTTCGAACTTATGGTTCTAAGCTTATTACGTTAGCCGACAACCAATCGCGACTCACGTATGGAGCAGACCAACTTGGGATCGAGTTATCCTCTCTATCGCTATGCCTTGAGAAAATCGGCCAGCAGCTGCTTGCTTTCAACGCAGATTTGGTTCAGCGATCCGGCGATGTTGGCATTGTCTTGTTGCTTTCGCCCGGTGAGCAATCTCACATCCATGCATTTGGTGAGCGCCCAACCTGCATGTTGCACTTGAGCGAATTACCATTTGCAAAGTTGGATAACTGGTACAAGCATGGAACTGATTTGGTGATCGCTACTCTTCAGGCTGTCCCGAGCGATTGTTGGCCAAATCAAATCAAAAGCCGAAGTCGCATTAACTACTTTCTTGCGGACGCATTGACTGCGGACAAGCAAGAGAATTTGCTGTCCGTCCTTACGACAACGAGTGGGATGATTTCGGACACCGCGGTCGCCAATATTTTGATTGTCGACAAAAATGGGGAGTTCGCGTCCCCACGCGAACAAGATATCCTTGTCGGTAGTACGTTGAAGGCAGTTGAGAGAGTGCTTAAGTCGAGGGGGAAAGCGATTCACTTCCGCGATATCGATACCATTTCGCTCGCAGGCGCTAGTGAGGTCCTATTGACAGGTTCGACGGGTGGCGTCTGGTCTGCAAGGTCCGTCGATGGCGTTGCTATTGGTGTGAACTCCAATCGACCGAAACTCAAGTTCTTGACCGAACTCTGGAAAGAGTATGTAGGAATCGATTATGTCGCGAAGGCTGCTGAACGTTGCCTGCAAGCGGAATAATTGAGCAAGAATATTCACACTCAAAAATATCATTCCGACGCGGGGAAGGTATAGTGAAGCCCGATTCCAACGCCTACCGAGCCATCCTCTATGCACGACGTCACCCAAATTCTGGGCCAGATTGAATCTGGCGATCCCGCGGCTGCTGAGCAATTGTTGCCGCTGATCTATGACGAGTTGCGGAAGCTCGCAGCGGCCAAATTGGCTCAAGAGAAGCCGGGGCAGACACTGCAGGCGACAGCGTTGGTGCATGAGGCATATTTGCGGCTTGTCGGACCCGAAGAAAACGAGATCCGATGGGAAAACCGGGGCCATTTCTTCTCTGCCGCAGCCGAGGCGATGCGAAGAATCTTGGTGGACGGCGCTCGCCGCCGCCAGAGTCTAAAACATGGTGGCGGCATTGAGCGCAAGCAACTTGAAGACCTAAGCATTGCCGGTCCAGAACCGGACGACAAATTGCTTGCCATTTCGGAGGCGTTGGAGAAGCTTTCCGCGGCAGATAACACGGCCGCTGAATTGGTCAAATTGAGATATTTTGCTGGTCTCACTGGCAAGGAATCGGCGGCCGCATTGGGTCTGGCCGAGCGAAGTGCTGATCGAATATGGGTTTACGCGCGCGCCTGGCTTCTGAAGCATCTCACTGACCAATAGTAATGGCTCGTGCAATAGTAATGGCTCGTGAGAAATCAGCTCGCGTAAAATTTTCTTAAGATTTTTGGCGAACTCCTGCCCTGGAATCCGCATTGAGTTATAGAGGTATTCACTTGAACGAACGGGAAATATTCGACGCTGCGCTGCTCATTCCGAACGCGGAATCACGGTCGGCCTACGTGCGTAAAGCGTGTGGGAACAATGCCCTGCTTTGCGAACAAATCGAGGGGCTTTTGCGGGCCGAGCAATTGCTGGGCAGCTTCCTCCTGGTTTCCCCGGCAACAATTGCCGTCGGAGGGAGACCCTCTATCGACTATCTCGTCACCGAGCTCCCCGGCACCCTCATCGGCCCCTACAAGCTTCTAGAGCAAATCGGCGAAGGGGGCATGGGAACGGTCTATTTGGCCGTGCAAAAAGAACCAGTCCGGCGCACAGTGGCACTAAAACTCATCAAGCCAGGCATGGACTCGCAGCAAGTCGTGGCACGCTTTGAAGCCGAACGTCAGGCGCTGTCTATGATGAATCATCCCAACATCGCCCGAGTTTTGGACGTCGGGACAACAGAATCCGGTCGACCCTATTTCGCGATGGAGCTCGTTAAAGGGACTCCTATCACCGACTTCTGCGACAAACAACAGCTCAATGCTCGTGAGCGGCTCAAGTTGCTGACCACAGTCTGCCATGCAGTTCAATACGCGCACCAAAAAGGGATCATCCACCGCGACATCAAGCCTAGCAACGTCCTAGTCGAAATGCATGATGTCATACCGGTCCCCAAAGTCATCGATTTCGGAGTTGCCAAGGCGATCGGACAACAGTTATCCGACAAATCAGTGCACACGGGCCTGACTCAGATGATCGGTACACCGCTGTACATGAGCCCAGAACAAGCTGGCCAAAGTAGCGTCGATGTCGATACTCGCAGCGATGTTTATTCCCTCGGAGTGCTGCTCTACGAGATCCTTACTGGCCAGACTCCCTTTGAAAGCGAAACACTGAAAGCTGTAGGCTTCGACGAGATGCGCAGGTTGATTCGAGAAGTCGATCCGCCGCGACCCAGTGCGAGGGTCAGCACGCTCAATGCACAAGCGTTATCTACGATTTCGGATGCTCGCAAGGTGGAGCCAAAAAAGCTCGGTCAACTGTTGCGTGGCGAGTTGGACTGGATTGTGATGAAAACGCTTGAAAAGGACCGATCGCGACGATACGAGTCTGCAAGCGCCTTGGCTGCCGATATCGAACGATTCCTTTCCGACGATCCAGTCCTCGCTTGTCCACCATCGTTTGCTTATCGATTTCAGAAATATACCCGTCGCAATCGACTTGCAGTAGGAGCGGCCCTTATCACGACCATCGGACTGCTTGTTGGTACAGGCGTGGCAACTTGGCAATCGATAGTCGCTCGCGATGCACTTCGCTTAGCTAACGACTCTCAGCAACAACTAGCTCAGCGGTATCGCATTGCAAAGGAATCAGTCGATACTTATCTCCTACGCATCACTCAAGATGAACAGCTAGACCATCCCAGCTTCCGGCCATTAAGGCAACGACTGCTCGAAGCCGCATTGCCCTACTATGACCAGTTGAACAAACTTTCGCCGACCGATGACGTATCGCAATCCGCACGTGCCGAAGCTCTCAATCAACTTGGTCGCGTTCAACATGAACTGGGTCAATTCGGCGAGTCTCGTACCGCCTTTGAAGAATCCGCAAAACTCTTCGACCAGTTAGCGGCGGCCATTCCAAGCAAAACCGGTTATCGTCAAAGCTTGGCCAATGTGCTAGTGAATCTCGCGGACCACTACCGCACGCGGGGTGACAGCGGTAGCACATTGGACTACGAACAGCATGCTCTGGAACTGCGGAAAGAACTTCTTTCCAAGCAACCCAGCGACGATTTGATGCAAATGGAACTGGCCCAAAGCTATACCAATGTGGGTGTTCTCACCAACAAGGACCAGGGACGTAAACTGCTAGAAGACGCTATCCAACTTTGGCAAGGACTCTCGGATCGTTTCCCAGCAGAACTCAGTTATCGCGAGTTCTTGAGTCTTGGCTACCACAACCTTGGACATCAAGTTGCATCGAAAAACGCCGAAGAAGCAAAGCCGTTTCACCTGCGAGCCAGCGAGTTGCGCGCTGCATTGGCTGACGAGCAACCGGAATCGAAGAAGGCACACATTCAGTGGGCACAAAGCGAGCAAGTTTTGGCGGACATGTACGCGCTACTCAAAAGCAATCCAGACGAAGAACTCACGCACCGTCAAAAGTCCGAACAGATCTTGCGAGAATTTTCACAATCGCATCCGCAATGGCCTGAGGTAAAAGCCCACTGGGCTAGTGCCAAAGAAACACTCGCGCGTACGCTCAGCGAACAAGGCGAATTGCAAAAAGCAAACGACACACTTCAGTCTGCAGTAACCATTTGGCAGCGACTCGCGACTGAGTATCCGGACGTGTTGGAATACAACTTGGGCTTGTCCAGCGCCGAGCAAAGTCAGGCCGTCTTGATGGTAGCCCGAGGCGAATCGGCTGAGAGCTTACCGATACTCGTCCAAGCACGCGAACGATTGCAGGAGACGCTCGATCGCATAGGCCCGCACGCGGAAGGCAACGTACTGATGCGCAGCATCTACCGAACGCTAGCCGATACTCGCGCGTCGTTAGGCCAAGATCGCAATCGTTCGTCAGAGGACGAGATTCCAGAACCAAGTATAAAAGTGGCCGGTGAGGCACTACCACCAAGTAAATTCCTCACCGACCTGTCCTATCCTTCGTTGCACGGTCTGCGCGGCGAAAGACAGGCTTCTAGTTTATCGCAGCCCGAGGATGAAGAGCAAACTATGAAACGTCAACGTGAAAAAAATTCTCGGTCGAGCCGGGATTCAGCCACCCGCGCCAAGCGATCCCTAATTGTTGAATCGCTAGAAGAGCGAGCGCTCATGGCTGGTGATATCTCGATCAGCAATGGCACGATGAATGAGATAGGAAGTGCGAGTGTATTCGTGGCTCCAAACAGCGGTGGGCTAAACGCACCCCAAGCACTAGCACTTGGGCCAGATAATAACGTCTACGTAGTCAGTGTAGGCAACAATGAAGTCTTGAAATATAGCGGTACGTCAGGTCAATTCATTAGCATCTTCGTGAGTTCAGGTTCTGGTGGATTATCAAACCCGAACGGGCTTGCGTTTGGACCCGATGGCAACATGTATGTTTCCAGCAGGTCAACGAATCAAATTCTGCGCTACAACGGAACGACTGGAGCTTTCATTGGAGTATTTGTTTCTGCTAGTAACGGACTAAATGGTCCGATTGGGACCACCTTTGGACCCGACGGAAACCTCTATGTAAGCAACAACACTGACAACTCAATCGTTCGCTTCAAGGGGCCCTTGTCCGCTAATCCGGGTAGTCCTTTCCCATCAAACGGACAGTTAGGTGCAACTTTTGTAACTTCGTCAAGTGCTGGATTACTTCAACCGCTGTCATCCGCCTTTGGTTCAGATGGAAATTTGTATGTTATCGGCGCTCAGACGCAAGGTGTCCTGCGTTACAGCGGCTTAACAGGCGCCTTCATTGATCAGTTTGTGTCAGGTGGGGACGCAGGTCAAGGACGCAGTATGGCTTTTGATCAAGAAGGGAGACTCTACGTCGCCGATTTTACGTGCAATGTTCATCGCTACGACACAAATGGTAATTCAATAGGCAATCTGCTCGTAGATGCCGTTTCGGGCACAAAATTGGCAAAGCCATTTGGGATGGCATTTGACTCGCAGGGGGCACTTTTGATTAGCGTGCGAGACAGCAACTCTATCGTCCGCTACGACAGTGGAGTTATCGTAAGCCTTTCGACAATCAGTTCGACGCCGGTGAGTGTCGATTACGCTACGGTCGACGGTAGCGCTTCGGCGAGCACAAAATATTTCGCGCAGGCAGGCACAGTCACTTTTGCCCCCGGCCAAACATCCAGGCGTATCTTGCTGGCCACAAAAGACAACCTCGTCGCAGAACCTAGCAAAGATTTTTCGGTAAACCTGAGCAACGCAACAGTCGGTACGAACATTTTGTCCAACACGGGTACCGTAAGTATTAATGATGATGACACTATGCGCCAAATTTCCGTTGTGGACACTTCGGCGACAGAGGGTGACCACTCAGCCCACTACCGAGGAGCTTTCGTACAAGGTAATCTTGGTGTTGGTATAGGTACCATGACCTTTGGGCCTGATAACAAATTATACCTTTCTACAAGCGGAATTCGTGGGAGTACTGGAGTGCTCCGGTTTGACGCAACGACTGGCGCGTTCAATGATGTCTTTGTACCCAATAGCAATACAGGCGGACGGTCTGTTGTATTTCAGAGTGGCTACATGTACATCGCATTCCCCATGTCAAACGAAGTGTTGAGGTATAATGCGAACACAGGTGCTTTCGTGGATGCGTTTATTGCGGCCGGGAGTGGCGGTATTGTCGGGCCCAGAGCCATTGCGTTTGGTCCTGACGCGAACAATGATGGTGTTCCGGAACTATACATTGTTACTAATAGTAGCAATGAAATTTTTCGCTTCGATGGAGCCACGGGCTCGCCTTTGGGGACATACATCACGTCGGGTTCTGGCGGGTTAAATGATCCTTACGAGTTGCAGTTTGATTCCGCGAACAATTATCTTTACGTTGTAAGTCGAGGTTCGAATCAGATTCTCAAGTACAATGCTGTGACTGGTACATTCGTTGGTATTGCTGCCAGTACCGGGTTATCCAGTCCATCATCCGTAAAATTCGGTTCGGATGGCTTGATGTACGTGCTCAGTAGCGGGAATAATCGGATCATTCGATACACTTTAAGCGGGGCATACGTGGATGACTACGTTCCCGCTGCCGCAGGCGGAATGAGTAATGCAAACGCAATGTCATTCGGCCCCGACGGAGACTTATACGTCGCCACGGGTAAACCGTCTGAATTGAATGGACTGACCCAGATCATGCGATTCGGAACTGAATCCGAAGCTGTGTTGACGATCACGAACACGACGCCGAGTACTCTTCCATTTACCGTGAGCTACGCCACATCCAATGGATCGGCAACTTCAGGTAGCGACTTCGTTGCTTCAACCGGCACCGTTACCTTTGCCCCTGGCGTGACTACCGAAACCATTCGCATCCCACTACTGGATGATGCTATCACGGAACCAACTGAGACTTTCAACGTCATCTTGTCGAACCCAGTTGCGGCAACTCTCGCTCGCGGCCAAGCTGTCGTCAGCATTTTGGACAACGATCCGTTCACCAAATTCTATGTCGTAGACGATGCAAGTGCTGACAAAACTTACGAGTACCAAGCGAGCGGAGCGGCCGTCGAGAACTATGGATTGAATACTGGCAATACCGCGCCGCGCGGGGCTGCCAGCACAGCTGCAGGCACGACCGTTTGGGTCGTCGATGCGAACAAAAAAGTCTATTTGTACGACACCAGCGGAAGCACTTTGGGATCTTGGACCGCTGGCGGACTGACATCCAATGCGCTAGTCGAAGGTATCGCCACCGATGGTAAAGATGTATGGTTGGTCGACAACCAAGCCGATCGAGTGTACTACTATTCCGGTGGCGCTTCGTTAACTTCAGGTAGTCCGAATGCGACAAGCAGCTTTAGCTTGAACAGCGGCAATAAAAACTCGAAGGACATCGTCACGGACGGCAACTACTTGTGGGTAGTCAACGACAGCAATACTGACAAAGTATTTAAGTACACCGTTGCTGGGACGTATGTTGGCAGCTGGACGATATCCACATCGGGTGCTGGAAGCCCAACGGGAATCACGCTGGACCCAGCCAACGTATCGAACATTTGGATCGTCGACAATGGCACGGACCGCGTGTATCAATACAATGCGGCTGCTGGGATCACTTCGGGAAGCAAGTCCGCGAACTCGAGCTTCGCGCTGGCGGCTGGCAATACGAATCCACAAGGAATCGCAGATCCGACACCGCCTAGCAGCGGCAGGCAGCTATTTAGTGAAGGCATGGCACCACCGGTTTCGTCTAAGGCTATCGACTCGGCATTTACCCAGTTGTCGGATGACTTCGTTCGTAACCGTGTAAGCAGTACTTTCGAAACGGACCGAGCCACCAACGAGCCAAACTCGCCTATGCCACGGTCAGCCAATAGTACGCAACAGCCCATGAAACCGGCGCTCAGCGAGAATTATAGGACATCCCAATCCAAGCGAATGACTGGTCCAACAGACGAAATCTTTTCGTATTGGAATACCGACCTGTTGAGTGGACCGCGATTCTAGCCGCGGGCGCCATTAACGTGGCAAATCGTTGAACCAAATCAAGTGACACTGGACCGCGGCTGGCAACGGAGCGATTGCCTATTTGCCATGTTCGATTCGACCTGACCGATGCATGGTTGCTAGCTGCGACGGTGGTTTGATTTGGGTCGATCGAACTAGCGTGCACATGTACCCGCAGCTAGCTAGCGCTGTCGGCTGACGGCTTCAGCCAACATGACAGCCGTCGGCGCTAGCCGCGGGTACAATTGCGGGCTCGATACGCTGAACCCAAACCAAGAGACATTTGCCGGCCGTTGGCAACGGAGCAATTGCCTCTTGGCCATGTTCGATTCGACCTGACCAATGCATGATTAGAGTTGTTGACGATGGTGCTACATATCGGAACAGGACTGGAAACTGTGACGGTAGACGGAGGTGGTGGCAGCGATCAACAAGCCGTCGTTGGAACTCCGCCAATCACGCAAATACAAGTTGTCACTCCGTTCAATAGCGCTCCCGACATTGTTACAGCAAATAGCTTCGTCGTCGGTTGGATGTAACCGTGGACGATGGGGCAGGAGGATTCCGAGTCTAGTCGATTGCAGTCCAAGTCATCAATGCGCCCCCGATGTTTCCCGTTTGGTTTGACTGGGAGCAAGTATCGCCGTGCCAACTACCTCCGATCGATCGGTAGCCAACCGCGTGCAGTCGGCCCGATATACTCGGCGGATGGCCGAATCAGTCGGTTGTCAGCCCTTTGCTCAAAGATATGGGCAGACCAACCGGTTATGCGCGACAAGACGAACAAGGGCGTGAACATGGGCGTTGGAATTCCTAGACAACGAAAAACCGATGCGCTATAAAAATCTAAGTTGGGAAACATTTTCTTTTCCCGACGCATCACTTTTTCTATTCTCTCGGAAACAGAATATAGGCGTGCTTCGCCCGTGGCGTCGCAAAGTTGTTTCGACCAACGTTGGACAATGTCCGAACGAGGATCGCATTGTTTGTAAACGCGATGGCCGAAGCCCATTATTTTCTCTTTTCGAGCGAGCATTTCCACAAGGCATTTTTCGGCCGCATCCGGATCTTCAAATCGCTCGATCAATTCCATGGCCGCCTCGTTTGCGCCGCCATGAAGCGGGCCTCTAAGCGCTCCAATGCCAGCGGTGATGGCAGAGTGGAAATCCGACAATGTCGACGCAACGATGCGAGCCGTGAACGTCGATGCGTTGAATTCATGTTCTGCATAAAGAATCAAGGAAACGTCTAAGGCTCTTCGATGCAACTCGAAAGGGGCATTTCCGTGCAACATTTGTAGGAAGTGCTCGGCCATTGACGGAGCCTCCAATTCCACTCGAATACGCCGTCCCGTGTTTTGAAACTGATACCAATAGACCAAGATCGACGGCATGCATGCCAAGAGCCGTTCTGCCACATGGTATTGATCCTTGAAATGAACTTCAGGCTCTAACGTCCCGAGAACAGAGCAAGCTGAGCGGAGCACGTCCATTGGATGAGACGATGACGGCAACTGTTCTAACACAGTTCTTAGCGAGGCTGGAATTCCTCGCTTTTGTATCAATCTATACGTGAAGTCGGCTAGCTCATTTGCCTTTGGTAACTCGCCATATAGCAAGAGATATGCCACCTCTTCGAATCCGGCATGTTCCGCCAAGTCCTCAATTGAGTAACCCAAGTAACTTAGTCCGACACCATCGATTCCAACCGTACTTAGACGGGTTTGCCCCGCTACGATCCCTTCGAGCCCACCGCGATTCACTTTGTTCATTGTTTAGACCTTTGTTGATCGACGCGATGTTCCGCTTTCAAATAATTTAGCACTTCGTAAAGTTCATCCCGTGTCTGAAGCGTACTGAGTATGGACGACTGTGAACCCTCTGCTCGAATCGTTTCATAGGTAGTTCGAGCGGCGGCGTTCATGGCTCTAAATGCGGTTAACGGATAGAGTGCCAATTGCACCCCTACGGCTTGGAGTTGGCGCAACGTGAACGAGGGCGTTCGGCCAAATTCGGTCAGATTCGCCAATACAGGTACTTTTATGTCGTCCGTAAATCGGCTGAAGTCAGCGAGCGTTTCTATGGCTTCCGCAAAAAGCATATCAGCACCCGCAGCCACATATGCTTGTGAACGTAGAATCGCAGCATCGATTCCTTCGACACCAACCGCATCCGTCCGCGCCATGATTACGAAGTCAGAATCAGTACGGCTTGCGACAGCCGCCCGTATTCGGGCTTGCATTTCTTCTGTCGAAACCAATTCTTTGCCTGGTCGATGTCCACAACGCTTTGCAGCAACTTGATCTTCCATATGAACTGCCGCAACTCCAATTCGCTCCAATTCTCGAATGGATCGTTCGATGGTGAGTTCGGTTCCCCAGCCTGTGTCAATATCCACCAAAAGAGGTAACGGACATGCGGCTGTGATACGAGCTGCATCCTCAAGGACATCATTCAAACTTGTTATGCCTAAATCGGGTAAGCCGTGAGACGCGTTTGCTACCCCAGCGCCGGAAAGATAGATGGCTTTGAATCCTGCCCTAGCAGCTTGCATTGCAGAAATGGCATTGATCGCGCCGACTATTTGCAATGGCGTTTCCGTTTGAAGCAGTTCTCGGAAACGCATTCCTGGGCTGGTTTTAGGCATCGACGACTTTCCTAAAGCGTTGGTAAAGACTGAGCTCCAATCTTCCGCGATATCTGATTTGCACGCAAGTCGTTGTCGACGCTGCCAGCGTCGGTCCGGATGCTGGCAGCATCCGCCACGGGACCTACCTTGCGATTACTCTTATATGGTAGACTAAGGGTTCAAAACGCTTCCCGGCGATAATGCTTTTTGCTTTTTGAATCCATCCTGGACACATGTGGTTTGAGACGGTGATTGCAAAATGCTACGGAATCAATTGGGCGTAGAAGTGCTTCAGTGGTTTCTTACAAGAGACGGATTTACAACATGTTTTCAAGTCGAGCCAAATGGAATTCCTTTCTGGTTATGTCGATCCTTTTCGCCAGTCCTTTAACTGCGTGGGCTGATAACTTGAACATTTGGATCGGCACCGGTCGGAGTTCGCTGAGCCGGGGAATTTATCACTGTCAATTGAATACCGACGGAGGCAAGCTCGGCGAACCAACCTTGGTTGCTGAAATGGAGGGGCCCGGATTTTTAGCCAAGCATCCAACGCAACCTGTCCTTTATGCGGTTGGCGGCCTCAACAAAGACCAAGTGGTTGCAGCATTTGCAATCGAGGGGTCTGTAGATAAACCCAGCTTGCGTTTCCTTAACTCGGTTCCTATCGGTGACGGAGGCGCGGCTCACGTTTCGTTGGACAAGACTGGCAAGACTCTCTTTACCGCTCAATATGGAGGTGGATCGGTTGCAGTCTTTTCTGTAAGCAACGACGGGAAATTGTTGGAGCGAACTCAACTCATCGATCATTCTGGGGGAGCAAAAGTTGTACCGGATCGACAGGACGCTTCGCACGCGCATTGGACTGGTGTATCACCGGACAATCGTTACTTGTTTGTACCGGACCTTGGCCTGGATCGAGTTGTCATTTATCAGCTGGACCCCAAAACTGGCAAAATCGAACCTCATGGCAGCGGAATTGTTCCGCCGGGAAGTGGTCCTCGACATATGAAATTTCATCCCAATGGTCGTTGGATCTATGTCCTCAACGAGCTAAGCCTAACGGTCACGGTATTTGAGTACGATACAGCAATGGGGACGATGACTCCAAAGCAAACCATTCATGCAGTACCAACAGCCGAGCTAGCGCGAGAGAAGGCTAAAAGCGCTTCTGAGATTCGGGTCCATCCCAACGGGAAATTTGTTTATTCCGCAAATCGCGGGCACGATACAATCACCGTGTATTCCGTTGATCCTGCGAACGGGGAATTGAAACGGGTTCAAATCGAAAATCCACGTTGTGCGACTCCACGCAATTTCAATTTGACCCCGGATGCGAAATGGCTGCTAGCGGCAGGACAGCTTTCCAATACCTTAGGGCTTTTCTCCGTCGAGTCCGATTCCGGGCGGCTTGTTTTTCAACAGACGAGCGTATTTGTTCCTACCCCAATTTGCGTTCTATTTGACCAAGGCGAATGATCATTGCCTCCAATTGCGAACTTGTACTTTCCGTGGAGCAGGTAAGAGCCATAGACAAGCTCGCGATAGACAAACTTGGAATGTGCGGCCTTGTTCTGATGGAAAACGCAGGGGCGAGAGTCGCTTACGATATCGACGCGATCTCCTCTTCGGGACGGATTGCAACCATTCTTTGCGGAACGGGAAACAACGGTGGTGATGGAATGGTCATTGCTCGACACTTAGACTCGTTGGGGTGGGAAGTACGAGTTTGGCTAATCGGTGATCGCAGATCACTTTCCATGGACTGTCGAAGCAACCTCTCAATACTTGAGCGATCGAATTGGAGGATCGGATCGATAGACGCTGAGTATCCACAGAGCTTGCAATCGCTTGTCGACGACATGAATGCGGCTAAAGTCGTAGTCGATGCTTTGTTAGGAACAGGTTCGAAAGGTGCTCTTCGACAACCGATATCCGATGTGGTGCGAGCAGCGAACGCGACCCGTTCTACCCGCATCGCCGTAGATCAGCCAACCGGAATGGACGCACAGACAGGTGAGGTTTTTGATCCATGCTTTCAAGCGGCAACGACCTATACTTTCGTTGCAAAGAAACCGGGATTGCTTTCAGTCCAAGCTGCAAAAGTCGTTGGCGAATTGAAGGTTGTTTCGATTGGGATACCAAACTCATTGCTCGCTTCGCTAGCTTGAGTATGCCATCGGCTTTGCCCCCCTCGGAGGCTGTGATTTTTTGTGGGCGAGTCGCTCTGCGACTCGCCTTCGTTTCTAAAAAATCACTGCCTCCCATTTTGCGACGATCCAACATTCAGTGCCGTCGTGCTTGAGAAGCGCTTGCTTTGACGTCCGGCTGAGGATAGCCGGACCTAAGTAAATGCCTATGTGGCTCGATTTTAATTTGGCAAAATTTTCTAGTGTCCGGCCTTCGCTGGTTCTGCTGCTGCCGCAGCCAAGTCCTTTGCTGTGAGCTCAGCGGCTTTTGAATCGAGAACTTTCCCGGATGTAAGTCTTTCGGTCTTGGAAGACGGTTCTTCGAATACTTCGGTCAAAACGAAAACTTCGACGCGCGAGTCGCTCGCTTGGTCAACCTCTTCCGCTACAAAACGAGGATCGGAATTGCCAGCGGCACTAGGGCGAAGTCGTCTAGCGTCGATACCCTTTTCAACGAGGTATTGAGTGACAGCCATAGCTCGTTTGTAGGATATGTTCCATGCATCGAAAGCAGACTGAGGCGTGTTCCCGCTACTTGCCGAATGACCGCGCACCTCGATCCGATGTTGTTTGCCCTCGAGTTCAGGGATCAAATGCCAAAGGAGCTGTTTGCCGTCCTCGTTCAGTTCGATGGAGTTCAATGGAAAGAGTATCACTGACCCAACATTACTTTTATCCCCTTCGTCCGACATCTTGCGAACCTTGCTTTCGCCCTCGGACTTCTTCGTGCCTCGCTCTTTCGTGACTCGCCGGTTTCCATTGCCATTATTGCTTGAGGGAATCATGGACTTGGCATCATTGCCAGTCATTCGCTTGCCACCCGGATTTCGAAAGTGCTCCGCCACCGCTTTGACAACCTCCGGCTTTTGCGACGTCAGCCACATGACCATGAAGAATGCCATCATGGCTGTTACGAAGTCTGCATATGCAACTTTCCAAGCGCCGCCGCCACCGCTTGCCATAGTTATGCTCCAGCTGAGTCAACGGTCTTGAACAATTTCTCGATTTCTTCAACTGAGGGGCGAACATCGCTTTCCAATCCGCGACGTCCCGTTTCAATTGCCATCTTCGGTTGCATGCCATTGAAGAATCCTTGGAGGACGCAAGCAATGGTTCGGAAGTACGCACTTTCGGAGTGGCCAATGCTCGCCATTTTGGCTGCAAGTGGTCCAAAAAAACCATAGGACGCTAAAATCCCCAAAAATGTCCCAACCAGTGCAGCACCCACTTTGTGGCCGATTTCTGCGGGTGGGCCGTCGATGTGCCCCATCGTTACCACGATTCCAAGAACCGCCGCGACTATACCGAATCCGGGGAGGCCGTCCGCAGTCTTCGAAAGCGCATCGACTGGATGATGATGTTCGGATTCCATTGCACCGATCTCGATCTCCATTAGATTGCCTACGTCCTCTGGGCGAACCGAGCCATCTATAACTGGTCCAAAAGCACCCTTGATGAAATCGGTGGCATGATGGTCGGCAGCTAGCTTCGGATACTTAGCGAAGACAGCGCTCTTGTGCGGGTCCGCGATGTGTCCTTCGAGTGCAAGCAAGCCGTCTCGACGAGCGATACGAAACAGTTCATAAAGCGCCGAGAACGTTTCCTCGTAAGACTTCTTCCCGTAGGGAGCGCCCTTTAGAGTTTGGATAAGGCCCTTTACTAGCCCCTTTAGCACGCTCATCGGAGACATAACAATGAGAGCACCCAAAGACGCACCGCCGATGGTCACAAACTCGGACGGGTGAACAAGCGACTCAAGATGTCCGCCCGCCATCATAAAGCCGCCAAGCACGCAGCCGGTAACGCACAAACACCCGAGAATGACTACCATACGATTGGATCCTTTGATTAGATGAACCCAGGTATATAGCCCGCAATTACGATACTGGCAAAGTTTCCTTGTAAGGTAATGAAATACAGGTGTCTAGAACATTACGGAGATGCAGTTGATAACGATTTTTTCGACAATAAGACAAGCCTGGGCTGCACCTTGGAGTTCAATGGTCTTTATGCCTCGATGTATTCTGCAATCGAAGATGGCTCTGGAATGGACAACCCGTCTTCACGCATTCCGTCTAGGTGCATGCGAATCGCATCACGCATGCGTTCTTCGAGTTCCGTTTGCGTCTGCCCCGTTGCCACACAACCGGGCAAGTCGGGCGAAAACGCAGATAGGTTATTGGGTGTTTTCTCGATGGTGATCAAGTACTTTGTTTGCATGGATCTATTCCTTAAGTCCGGCTTGCCGGAGGATACTATTAAGTGTGCCAGGGGCATTCAACTATTTCTTAAAGGACGAACGACCGTGGTCACCGATAACCACGTTTCAAAAAGTTAGCAACGCACGGCGGCTTCGGTGTACCATCATCGTTCCCTATTAACCGTTTCTATCGAGTGGCTCTTTGAACGGCCGACAGGATTCGTGCATTGGGGACTGGACTTCGGCCCAAGGCCGTGCCACCAAAAACTATTGTCGCACTATTAGGCGAGGGGCAGTAACAAGCATATCAAGTGGCATGGCCTCCCGCGCCTCCCGCCCATGTTTTGACGGGCGAGACGCCCGTGCTACGAGATGCCCAAGGTAGGATTTCAACTGCCTCTCGACTTAAGGCTGACCGGCGAGTATCACGGTTCCAGTCGTTAGCAACTGGAACCGCAATGCACCTGCATCGTACGGAGCACGTTGCCGCAGCGCCGGAGCTGCCGAACCTGGACGATAGTGGCCAGTGTTATAGTATTCTCGAAGTGGCGGTTGCAGGTAAGAATGATACGGCAGGAAGACGACGTTCGAAAAAAAGGTTGCTCCCGAAACAAGTGGTTGAATGCACGGAAATCGTTCATGCCCATGGCGTTCCAGCATCGTCTCCTCAAAATAAACCGGCTGGTGACAAAATACGGGTGCAGTCCAAGTTTTACGGTCCAAGGCCCAAAAGCCGTAGCGATCCGAGCCAAAAGGTAACGGAATTCGACCGGGCAATCTTCCACTAACTGCGTCCTCCGGAGTCGACCCTGTACCTACCCCGTGAACAGAGGTGTTCGGAACCGATAGCGTCGGTAGTACGAGGGGCTCGCGTTTCTTCGCGGTCGCTTTATCTCTAGACTCTTTAGATTCACTGGCTTTAGATTCACTGGCTTTATCGATTCCCGCGTCCTTGTCTGGACTCTGGTTCGGTTTAAATCGAACCACTTCCTCGATTGATTTGCTAGCGTTCTTCTCACTGCTCTCGTTTTTAGAGTTGTCTTGCAATCCAGGCAGGGGAACAGTCGATGCCGCTGGCGCTTGCACCGACGCAAAGCGAATCAGATTCTCCTGTGCATGCATTACACAACAAGGGACTGAGACGCCGATTCCGGCGACACAGTAATAAATGCGTAAGGAGTTAAAGAACCTTGTTGTGTGAGCCATACTGGCTTTCATGAGTGACATCCTGCCACCTGCAATTAAAAGTGTATGAAAAAGTCGACCTAGGGGTAGACCGATGGCAATGCACCGGCGGTCGACTTGCTGTGATTCTCGGCACAACAGCTGAGTTCGCTTAAGGATTGCAACAGGAATTCAGGTTGTAAGTGCCTATGTCAACTGCACCGCCGGTCTCAGCCGTCAATCTCTTCCAAATCCACTGCAGCAGTTGGGTTTGTTCCTCGCTCCGCCCCAATCACTAAATTGGATGTGGCCCGTCGTCTTTGCGACGCAAGTCTGATATATCTCGTGCAAACCACCGATGGAGTACCGGCTGACAAAGTACAGGCTGCGATGCTGACGCTAGCAGCGTCAGCCACGTGGTGGACGCTGCTAGCGTCCTATCAGGCTACCTTTGTGGTGGCTAGGCTCCTATCATCGATTAATGCGATCAATGGCCATGGGGCAGGAACAGCTCATGCTTCTTGTCTCCTTTAGCATATAGATATGCTATCAGATCGAAAATCTCTTCTTGCGTCAGCTTGCTAAGCAACCCCTGAGGCATAATTGAGATCGTCGATTTCTTTCTTTCGTCGATTTCAGAAACATCTAAGACTGCCGGCTCACCCTTAGCGAGTGGGTCAACGAGTACCTTGATCTGAGTTGGTGTCTCCTCAACAATCATCCCGGTAACCGTGCTACCTGAGTTCATGAGAAAGGAATACGACTGGTATTTTTCAACGATTTCTTTAGAAGGTTCCAGAATAGAACGCAGCAAAAGATCCGGCGTGTGCTTAGACGATTCAGTCTTGGTCAAGTCAGGGCCAAGCTCTCGACCTTCGTTGTTCAACTTATGGCATGCGATACAATTCGCATCGCTAAAAAGTTTCTTGCCAACGTCGAAGGATCGACCATTCGGCAATTTCTTTACGCTCGCGACAAGGTCGTCGAATTTCCATTCCGTGTTGCGACCGACGGATTTAAGCAACTCGTCTTTCATCGGTAGTGGATTTGCTGCCAAATACTTTTCAGGGGAACGCTGATATTCCTCTAGGTTCGCAACAACATACAACGCGCCAAACATGCGTCGCCAGTGCCCTGGGTAAGTACACACATAGGGGTAAACCCCCGGTGTTGTTGGTGTCTCAAACGTTATGGATTGTGATTCGCCCGGCGCTAGCAGTCGACTCGCTATCAGGACTTTCGAGGACTTAGGAACATACTGCCTTTCCTTTACATCGGCGTCGCCGGCTGAGGCTTCTGCGGCTAATCCAACTGCTTCTAATGCGCCAGGCTGCACGATCGCGAAATTGTGCGGCATGTTATCCGTATTTGAAATGCGAAACTCAACCGGCTTCCCAGCTTGGACGGCAATGGTCTCCTTGTCGTAGATCATCCGTTCCACCACAGTTCCAAGTGCAATCACGCGCACGTCCAGATTCAATAATCGACCCTCGATTGCCTTCGCTTGGTCGGCCGTCAATTTACGCGACATCGTCTTCGCCAAGGCAACTGCCTCCATCGCTGGCGGACTGTTGCGTAACTGTGGAGGAATGTTGCTTAAATAACCCAGGATGTTATCTACTAAACTGGGCAGTTCCTTGATTGACCAATCTTGTTCTGACACGGTTCCCAACAGACTGATGGCAGCAGCTCGATTGCGATCGGATTTTACGATTGCGACGAGATCTTGAAATTTCTCACGTCCGTGTCCAGGTATCGAGGCCAATGAACGGATGGCAAGATCGTGAATCGATGCGCCGCCGCCGCCATTGAGCGATAATGCAGCCGCTGGGATTTTTTGTTTTTTGAATCCGGGCCCCATCCACTGAACTTCAAGACCATCGTTACCACCGTTATCACCGTTATCAAAATAGGTAACGACGAGCGGATAGCTTCCGGCTAGCAAATCCGACGCACCTTGTTTTTCCGTCATGCCGTGCGCTCCATCGTTATTGATCAAAAGCTTATTTTCGAGATAAAGACGTGAGCCGTCATCCGATGAAATGTAAAACATGTACTTGCCTGACGCCGGGATTTGAATCGTGCCAGTGAATCGCAAAGCAAACCCATCCTCTTGCAATTTCTGCGGCACATTCATCACAATTTCCGGGACAACTCCGCTCGCCTGTGGCATGAGTGCAGACAAGGTTTCGATCGATACGTTCTTCGGATTGGGGTAGAAGAAATCGACTTGGATGCCCGGTTGGACTAGCGAAGCACCACTTGCTTCCGCTATTAAATTGGGCGGCAAATCGAACATCAACGATCGTACCGCCGCAAACAAGCTACCACGTAGCTTTTCATCGCCGATCAGAGGGATGGCTGCAAGAAAGTCTCGCAACCCCTCTTTTGACTTGGAGGCAGCCAACAGTGGAGCATCAGCAGAGTTCTCGGCAAGGATCCATGTTACGTACGCAAGTTTGCGTGTCGCAATCGCTTTGCTCGAAGACGCCAGCTTCTCGATTCGGTTTCGAAACCTTTTCAATTCAATCGCGGGTTGTTCGGCCAACAATTGGCCTAGCAATGGCAGTGAATCGGATTGATCTTGGCGGTCGCGATCCTCTACCAATCGCAACAATTGTGAAACAACACCCGTTTTCTTTATGCCTGCCAAACCATTGAGAGCCTCTCGCAATGGGCCAGCATCTACCGATTTGCGACTTAGAATCGCCTCGTATACTGCTTCGCTTTTTTCGAGTTTCAAGAGGTCGCCAGGGTTGGCATTTCGCAAGGCATATTCTCGCGCGGCTTTGGACAGTGGACGACCCGTTTTGACTGAATCGGCAACCAGTTTGTCCAATGGGATCTTGCTTTTACTGTATGCCAACACGATATCCATCTCAGTATCGGACGGAGCATTGGATGCTTCGAAGATGACCTCGGCTGCGGTCACACCCTCAAAGTTCAAGGCCGACTTTACCGCTTCCGCGCGAACCAATGCGGATTCATCGCGAGCGGCTGTCAGCAACATCGATTCCCAATCTGCGATCCTCGAGCCCCAATGGCCAAGAGTACGAATAGCTGCTGCTCGCACTCGAGGCTCCTTGGCATTGTAAACACTCTTTAGCAGGTCTGCGTTGGGAACCCGGTGTTCTTCGTGCACCCACAACGCTTCGAGCAATGCCTGGGCATGATCGGGTTTTGCTGCGTCCAATTTGGCTGTCCAACTTGCAACTGCTGAAACAACATCCTTGCTTTCTCGCCCACTTAACTCCAATCGAGCTCGGTAGCGAACGCCGTTTTCCTTTGCGAAAAACGCCAGCAAGACGTTAGCAATGGGCTTCCCTTTTAGCTTCGTTGGTGTCAACGTTGGCCGATCCTTTGCGGTGACTCGATAGATGCGTCCGTGCTCGTGATCGCGATTGGGGTCACGCATGTTGTGCTGCATGTGACCGACGATCGCGTTGCTCCAATCGGCAACGTACATTGCACCGTCGCCACCCATTTCGACATCGCTCGGTCGAAAGTTCGGATCGCTCGAAACAAGTATCGGCTCGATCTCTTCTGCGGTTATGTCGGCACCGTTGTACTTCACTTCATGTTGAAGAACACCCAAGAAACCAATGCAGTTGCAGATCAAGAAGTTGCCTTGATTCTTCTCGGGAAAGTGACTGCTTGACAGGATCCCTGTCGCCGCAACAGGTCGCACTCGCATCTTGAACCATGGTTTGTGGTCTACGCCTTTTCCAATACTAACGTATGAGCCAGAACCGCCGGTGCCATCATTGGCAAACTGATAACCCCACTGATCAAACACATCGCCGTGCGGGTTTGGGCCAATTGGGAAGTGAAATTCCATCTCGAACGTGCGTGGATTGAATCGGTGAACTCCGCTCGCGCCAGAACGGTATGTTTTCGTGGGCGTTTCCATGGCGGCCACGTTGAAAATGCCGCGAGACCAATAGAGCCAGCCATCTGGTCCTAATAGCATTGCGTTGGCAGAGTGATGTGAATCGGCGCTCGATAGCCCTTGGAGCATTCGAAGCTTGAAGTCGGCTTTACCATCGCCATCGGTATCCTTGAGAAACCAAAGTTCTGGCAGGGCTGCTACCAGCATTCCACCTCCCCAAAACTCGAAGCCTGTTACGCTATTTAGCTCATCTGCAAAAATGACACATCGATCAGCCACCCCGTCACCGTTGTCATCGGGCAGCGAAATGATGCGATCCCTGCGAGGTTCAGACGGATTCCAATGCGGATAAGAAGGCCAAACCGAGGCATAGAGCACTCCATCTGGATCTACCGCCATCTGAACGGGATTGACCATTTCAGGGAACATCTTTTCGTCTGCAAATAGATTGACTTGCATCCCGTCCGCAACCTTCATTTTAGAAATCGCCTCTTTGCCGTCGATGTACTCGTGCTTCCCCCCTTCCAGCTTGCCTGGGATGTTTGTCTTCACCTCAACTTGAGGCGGCAGATTGTTGTCTACGACGTGGTGGTCACTTCCTCTTGCTACGGCCCAAACACGTACATCGCGATTAACCGTCATGACATCGAACATTTCCATCTCACGCATCATTACATCTGCGTTAGACTGTCCAAACCATGCAAGCTTAGATCGACCACCGAACACGTTGTAACCGTCAACCACGCGATAGCGACTGAACCAGTGATAGTTCTTGTCTAAAACAGATTGTCGCAATCGCTCGAGTTCTTTTTCGTCCTTGGTCTGCTTTTCGATGCCGAACAACACTTTTGCAATGACATCGGCAACAGCCCGATCGCCGTGGTCTAGCAAATGGATACCGTTCATAGTCAACGGCTTGCTTGCTCCGGCATACAATTCTTTCGTTGCGGTGAATAAGTCTACGAAGATAACGTCTTTGGCTTTGCAGATTTCCGCCATTGCCTTGGTATAAAGATCAAGGTTTTGGTTGTTAGCGGACCCATCGGGAAGATTTGGACTCCTCAGATTTTCGTGCGCGATGGGCGAAAAGAACACCAATCGCGGTGCTGACATTCCATCGTATTTCTGGCCCAACATTCCATCGATCGTTTCCCCAAGATCCTTCTTGAAACCCTCTAAACCAGCTTCACCGCGAAGCGCTTCATTGTAACCGAAGAAGGCAAATACGACGTTGCTCTTGTTCTTGCTAAGCCAATCATCGGGAGTACCGAAATTTTCTTCACGAGGACGCAGCTTTAACTCATCTCCTGAGAAGCCCAGGTTGCGAATCGTCAAGCTCAGGCCGGGATAGGCAGCGTGGATGTACGTTTCCAACCAACTTGCGTGCTGCATACGGTCAGCCAACGTGTTCCCAATAAAACTGATGTGATCCCTTGGATTTAACTTCAACAAAGGTTCGGCAGATATTACGGACGCTACCCCGCCCATAAGCAAACAACAACTGAATAGTAACGATAGGTGTCGATGCATCATCGAAAATTTTCCTTGGGGTACTTTGTAACGACCGGAAATCGAATTGAACGGATGCGTTTTTCGAAATGGATCGAATTGGATCGCAACGGAAAGGCAGGCAAATGAAACCGCTATTGTGGCTGCCGAAGAATTGATACGCAAGATGAGACGCGTTTTTAGGCGAGCGGAAGGCTGAAATCTACCAGCAAAAAAGTGGGTGGCACGCTCAGAGTGGCACGCTCAGAGTGGCTGGGACTTTATAGTACCAATCACGCTCCGCGTGATTTTCGCATTTCAAAAACCTTTAGTTTTTGAGGCAACATCACGCGGAGCGTGATGGGTACTTTCTGCCACCCGTGTCACCCGGCGTGGGCAAATCCGAAGGGTTTTTTGCGGACGACTGGTGAACTTTTCGATAGTAGGTACGCTCTATTGGAAGTCGAGCGAAACTCATTTCCGATAGGGCGTTAATGCGTGACCACCAAGAGGCCAATAAACCAACCACCGACAGTGTTTCGAGTCGTTTTACCAGTCCACAGTGGGGGCTCTTGCTGTTGCTGGCGACCATCAATTTCACGCATATTCTTGACTTCGTAATCGTAATGCCACTCGGCGATCCACTGCGTCAGCAGTTGCATATCAGTCCAAAACAATTTGGAATGGTTGTATCCGCCTATGGAATCGCTGCGATGATTACTGGAATCGTAAGCTCGTCCGTGGTCGATCTTTTTGACCGCAAAACAATCTTGATCGGATCCTTTGGAGGCTTCGCTTTGGCGACTTTCTATTGTGGAATGGCACCCAACTATTCGCACCTTTTGATCGCACGTAGCCTTGCGGGACTTTTCGGAGGCATGGCCTCTTCCTGCGTCATGGCAGTCATTGGGGATGTTTTTGCAGATCGGCAACGCGGCAAGGCTATCGGTGTGGTCACTTCTTCTTTTGCGGTTGCCTCCACCATTGGGCTACCAACCGGTTTGTGGCTAGCCATTTACTTCGGAAATTGGAATGCGCCCTTTATCGCAATTGGCTTTTTGGCATTAGGTGTTTGGGTGTTGTCGTTGATCTGCCTGCCTTCTATGACCGGGCATCGTACTGGAGTTCGCAGCAATCCTCTGCGGCAATTTAAAGCCGTCGTTCAGCAAACAAATCACTTGTGGGCATTTGCGTTCATGCTGGCGACAGTTTTTGGAACGTTTCTTGTCGTTCCTTATATTGCACCCTATATGCAAGCCAACTGCGGGCGAATAGCTCCTGACTTGCCCGTGATCTACGCGGTGGCTGGCATCTGTACCTTGTTTACGCTGAACATCATTGGCTGGGCCACGGATCGATTTGGAGCCAAACCAATGTTTTTAATATGCGCTGGAGGTGCGGTCGCTATGACGCTCGTTATTACCAACCTACCCAGCGTCTCACTCTTCACTGCCACGATCGTGACTAGCCTCTTTATGATTCTTGCAAGTGGACGAGTCATTCCTGCACAAGCGATGATGTTGAGAGCTTCAGATCCCGCACTGCGAGGCGCTTTTATGAATCTAAATACGTCGGTATCGCACTTTGCAACGGCGGTCGGTCCATTGATTACCGGTTCGATCGTCGGTGAGGAACACGCGGGCGGTCCGCTCACGGGGTTTCCTATTGCGGGCTTGATCGCGGCCGGATTTGGATGTGCTGCATTAGGTTTGTCGTTCCGCCTACGTTCCTTTCGACCCGCCTACGAGACGTGACATGCGTCCGCGAAGAGCAAATGGATCCATGTGGTTTTCCATTAACGCGTCGGCGTTAGTTTTTCTAAGTGCCTTCTTGCTTTTCATGGTCCAACCGATGGCGGGCAAAATGATCTTGCCCTGGTTTGGCGGAACACCCGCTGTTTGGACCATTTGTTTGTTGTTTTTCCAGTTGATGCTATTGGGCGGGTATGGGTACGCCGCATTTTTGGTGAAAGTCAGGCAGCCCGTTCAGCAGGCCTTGATACACCTGTTGCTTTTGGGCACCGCTATTTTTCTTCTACCGATCACGCCCAACAACGCATGGAAACCAATCGATGGAGACTATCCAACAATAAAAATCCTTTGCATGTTGATGGCGTGTGTAGGCTGGCCCTATTTTCTACTTTCAGCCACGTCGACGCTGATTCAATCATGGTTTGCGCGAGTGCACTCAGGGCGATCACCGTATCGACTCTATACGCTTTCCAACATCGGCTCGTTAGGGGCGCTTCTCCTTTATCCCTTTGTCGTCGAGCCTATGTGGACCACGGTCGAACAAGGGAACATATGGTCCGCTGGGTTCATTCTATTCGCAATCGGGTTTAGTTTCCTCGCGTATCAATTGTGGCAAGTACGGGACGATGAGCAATTCAAAGTCGACTCGCGATTCTTGCCTCCCTCACAACGGATTCAATCACAAGAAGTAACTTGGCTGGATCGATTGAGTTGGTTCCTATTGCCGGCGTTGGCCTCGATGATGCTTCTCAGTGTGACCAATTACCTTTGTCAGGACTTGGCCGTTATTCCATTTCTATGGATCGCACCATTGAGTATATATCTTGCATCGCTGATCATTTGCTTTGATCGGGACAAATGGTACCGTTCCCAATGGTTCAGCCTGGGTGCCATTCTTGCGATATGCATTGTTGTCGGCTTAACCTTGTTGGAGTTCTTTCAACGGTACAACGGCAACCGCGCAGCGCTTTCGACTCAGCAGGACTTGAGATTAGTGATTGGTGCTTATTTGTCGATGCTTTTTTTGATATGCATGGTTTGTCATGGGGAAACTGTTCGTCGGCGTCCTTGCTCGAATCGGCTGCCCAAATTTTATTTATCGGTTGCAGCTGGAGGGGCACTTGGCGCATTTATTGTCGCTGTATTGTGCCCCGCGCTATTTTCTACTTACGTCGAATTCAATGTGGGGATATTGCTTTGTTTAATCCTGGCGTTGAGCGTTCTCTTTCAAAACCGATATAATGCACTTTCGGCTACTGCTTGGCAACGAGTGCGTTTATTCGCATTTGGTTTGGCATTCTCATTGCTCCTGGCCGGAGCCGCCCAATGGTTGGTGAGTGACCAATCGAATCCATTACCCCAGGTCCGTAATTTTTATGGGGTGTTGACCGTCCGAGAACAATGTGTAGAGGAACCCCAGCATCGCGGATTAGCGCTCTATCATGGCCCAACCATGCATGGATTTCAGTTCCTAAAGAAAGACCAACAAGGTGATCCCACCACTTATTTCACGGAAGACAGTGGTGTCGGTATGGCCTTGACTGCGGCACATGCAATGGGTTCGCTGCGAGTGGGCGTCGTTGGTTTGGGGATCGGAACACTTGCCGCTTACGGGCAGCCTGGCGACACGTTTCGCTTCTACGAGATCAATCCATCGGTGATCGCTTTGGCCCATGACCCCTTCACCTACTTGAGCCTTTGTTCTGCCCACGTGGAAATAGTCGCAGGGGACGCAAGGCTATCCTTGGAAAGGGAGTTTCCCCAAAATTTTGATGTGTTGATTCTCGATGCGTTTAGCAGTGACGCGGTGCCAGTCCATTTGCTAACTGAGGAAGCTTTTGAGTTGTATTTGCGACACACCAAGCCCGGCGGATTGATCGTTTTCCAAGTCACCAACCGGTATCTCGATTTAGTGTCAGTGGTTGCCCGACATGCGGAGAACAGAGCGTTTCGAAGTGCGTTGATTCGCCAAGAGTCTACGATCTATTTTGAGAAGTCGCCGTCAGCGTGGTTTCTGATGACGCGAAGTCCGACCATGCTGGAAACGCCGACGATTCGCGAATCAAAAATTCCGTTACCGATAAACCCATCGATTCCAGTTTGGACAGACAACTATCACAATCTTTTTCAAATCCTTCGCGGTTCTAGCCATAGATGATGGCAGCTTTTGAATTTTTTCTATTGATCGATACTTGGCTTATCGGAAATGGATTGCTATCCGCAATGCGATCTACCTGCTCGTCCGAGAAAGGAGTCGATCGCGTCCTTGCCTACCTAGAAGCGGTGCCGGCTCCAAGCTCGCATGTCGGCCACAAATGAACGACGAAAGCAAATAAAACTTCAGCGCATTTGAAGCGCGATCGTAATGCAACTTGCGTTTATGATTTCGCTTTCAAAATCCCTCTTTTGGACGAATTTGGGGAAAAATACAGATTTTTGTTGACACCGGTTATTCCCACCTCTCCAATAGCTCGAAGTCTTTCATTACAGCGGTCGGAACAATTCTATACGATGGTTCTCGCTCATGTTTTCACAAGCTCACAAGTTCACAGCTCACAAGCGATTAGAGCTCAAGTTTCATTGCGAGTTGTTAGTCATCGTGTTACCCATCGCTTTGTTTTCGCTGGGATGTGGAGGTCGCGTTGGTTTATCCGCGGATAATTCTTCCAATCCGAAAAGCGATATTCGCAACACACCAGGTATTTTCGATGCGGGAGTAGTGTTTGCTGACGAAGCCAGTTACGTATGCATTTCGTTGGACAAACTTGGACTCGATGACGACGAAGAAATTGTTTCGATAGAGTCATCGTGCATCTGTGTTCGCCCTAGTGTGGTTTGTTATCTAAAGCGGAAATCAGAAGTGCGACATGCTCTTCGACTTGACTTCGTGAAAGAATCAAAAACGCAGGACGGAATCGAACCAGTTTTGCTCGGTGTAGAGATAAGTATCCGGAACGCAAACGGTATCAAGAAATCGGCAACGATTCAGTTTTTACATACTGCGCGAAGCGATAGTTTATTTTGAGTCCGATTGAGAAGATCTAGCAATTAGCTAGCTACCCCTTATCGAATTGTTCCGTAAAATGCAGATTGCAAACAGAAGTGTATGGATTTTGTTGCTATGGATTGCTCAGTCCGTACAAGCAGACGGGCCGTCATTCGCGTTTCTTCGCGACAAGATTATTTCCAATCAACAAGCATTGGGGAATGCCGATGTACACTTCGAAATTGAATATTCGACATTCGGCAAGAAAGGCAAAGTCAATTCAGATGTTCTGAAATCTCAGAGAATAAAGGTATTCTCGCAATTTGCCAAAGATGGGAGTTTGCTATCGGAATTGTCAGGAGGTCTGACAACTGGATCGGCGAGTCTCTATTTGCTCAAAGATGGCGGGTTAATGCGGTATTTCGCACATGCTCAACTAGCAAAAATTGAAGCCTCTTCGACCAATCATCCTGATTGGACGATTGACCCGCAGCGGTGCACAAGTTCTTCTGGTCATGTTGCAGTTCAGGATGCGGTACAGGATTCGCGGTTTGTTGTAAAGAGTGTCGAGCATCGAGAACCTGGAATTGTACGTCTTGTAGGCGTTTTGCCAACGAAAATGCCGAGCATAGAAGTTGTGTGGACCTTTGACTGCGATAAGCAGAATAATTTTCTCCCAACTTATTTTTCCGGCGGAATAAAGGTTCGCGGCAAGAGCTATGAGATGCTCATGGATGGGGTTGTGACGTACAAGAAAACGGAAATTAATGACTGTTTTTTCCCAACTAGCTGGCGTCGCACAACATATTTTAATGGTCTGGAGACATCCGAAGAAATTGGAGAGGTCTCAAAGTTGGTCGCCTATAGTCGCAGTTACCGCGACACCATGGATGTTAGGCTTCCCGTCGGCACCCGGATTGTTGATGGCGTCGCACAGAAAGTCACTTTAGTAACCTCGGGAGTTGAAAACCGTTGGATGCACAACCCGTACGGGTATGTGATTGTTTGCGCTAGCGTACTAGTTTCAGTGATGTTATTCCGGAGATGGAGTAGGAAATGAGAAAACTATCGGTGTTTGTTGGAAGCTTTTTGTTTTTGAGTATTTTGGCCCAGACTGCTTTTACAGATAGTGGTCCGAATAAAAATTGCGTATGGGATTTAATTGAATTAAATTGCTTAGCAGCAAATGGAGGGTTCATGACTTGTGATCCGTATACCCTTAATTTGTGTGTGTCAGGTGGGAAGAAAACTTGTCTTGAGTATTCGTACTATCCCCCAGTTCCAATAACGGTTAACTGCACGACATTCCCTAATTACACCAGTTGCGTTGGTGGCGTCGGTGGTGTAGCGGCGCCTCAAACATATTACGCCCAATACTGCACAGCCAATTGAGTTTCCCCGAACAACCATAATCAATTCTGAGCGTTTCGGTTTTGACTTGCGAGCGTAGTAATTGGGTTTCGTAGGGTCCTTAAAACGAAAAGGAATTTTGTACTTATGTGGCTTGATTACTCTCGCGTTTTACTGATCCTCGCCTTAGTGACGGGATGTGGAAAGGCAAAAGAGCCAATCGTCGATTACGCAAGGAACGCGAAGGAAAAGTCAACGCAGTCGTTTTTTGTCGGAAGGGTCTGCGGTGGGGATACTGTCTTTCATGATTTCCATGTAACCTTTGCCGTAGGTTTGGATACCACTGTGGAAATCGGGGAGTTTAAATCAAGCTGCAGTTGCTTTGCAGCTGAGCCGCACATCGTAGTCATAGATGGGATTTGCACTTTGACTGTGCCTGTCTCTTGGCGTACACCATCGCCGAGAGTCCAAGACAAAATTGCAGTGGAGCGGCAGGTGGTGGAGTCCAAAGGATTTGTATGGATTGGTGAACAGTACCAAGAAGTTGAGATGAGACTCTTCGGTGATATTTGTGCTCCAGTAAAAGTCAATTCGAATCCGATTCGATTGGTTCAGGGAAATTCGGGCACCAGGTTCGAGGTATATCGAGCGGAACTTTCGCCCGAGCGGTTTGGTGAGTTGCAACTTGTTCTCGGGCCGGGATTTGAATGCAAAGACCAATTTCGCGATGGTGACAAACTCAGATGCGAGTTAGTAACCGCTGGTTCGAACTTCAAGAACTCGTCGATTACGATAACTGGACTATCCGACAGTTTGGTTATCCCAATTATTGTTAGTCGCGTGGATAAGCCACAGCTTGTGCGAGATATTGTTTTTGCAGAAAAGAAAGGTGACGTTTGGATTTCAGTTTTTGAATTTGAAGGATCTGGTGAAAAAAGCGTTACTATTTCGGAGCGACGCGGTGGAAAGTTGGATGCAAAAAATTTGTCGGTTGACAGTTTGGAATTGTCCCTAACTGAAGCCGCGTTTACCGACGGATTGTGCGAAGTAATACTTGAGTTTCGTAATCGGAACGGCGAAACCGACACGGTAAATGCAAGGGTTTGGCAAAATGTCGAACACTAGAGAGTTGAAACGATCTGTTGGCGTATCGCTGTTGGAACTCATCACCGTAATTGCCGTAATCGGTATGTTGGCCGCATTGCTTCTTCCCGCAGTACAATCATCGCGGGAGGCTGCTAGACGCATATCCTGTCAAAATAATCTGCGCGCCATTGGAATTGCTACCACCAACTTTGAATCTGCCATGCATCGATTTCCGCCCGGCTATGTGGGTTCGTATAATAGCACGATGGATGATCCGAATTGCACCTGGATTGGTGCGCTAACCTATGTACTGCCGTTTTTGGAGCAAAAAACTGCATATTCCGAAATTGACAGTGCGAGGAATTTGAACGTTGATGCTGTGATTCGCGGTAACACATCAGTAATTGAACTTGGCAATTGGTGGAGCCGAGAAGACAAATGCCTTGATGTTAGTCGGAACCAATTTGCAATCTTCGCTTGCCCCAGCGACGATGGAGTAGAAACTACTAATGGGGTTTTAGTGGCCGTCCACACCTGGACGGACGCGAATTCACATGTTTTGATGGTTGGAAGGAAGGAGATTGAGTTCAAAAATTTGGGACGAGTAGGCGTGACTAACTATGTGGGCTCTTCCGGATTCGGAGGCGGAGGTCTCAACCTTTCAACAATGCGTGGAGTCTTCTACAATAGATCCAAAACGAAGTATCGAGATATTCTTGACGGTACTAGCAATACGCTTCTTTACGGCGAAGTTACCGGGGCTTGGGATGAAATGCAAAAGCCTGTTCGAAGATCTCATTCCTTTGCATGGATGGGTAGTGGAGCGATTCCGCTTCTTCGCGGCTTAGATGGGAGGAAACAATATGATGCGTTTGGGAGTGCGCATTCCGCTGGGCTCGTTTCTTTCGTATTTGTCGATGGAAGTGTTAGGTCCTTGGCGCAGGGGACGAGTCTCCATGCACTTGTCGCATTCGCATCCATGGCGAACGGCGACATGCCAGAATAGAATGCATAAGGCAGTACCGCGTCGATCCAAGTGAGTTGGAGCTACCTGCCGATCTCCTTAATCGCAATCGGCGCCTTCACACCAAATACCGCCAGGGGCCTATCGAAAAGTAAGGCCTCCTTTTACCGACATCGGTGCCATTGTTGGTTTGTATATCGCGATTGAAGTAGGTGCGTCGATTCCCTCTCGACCATGCCTTTCCATGGACATGATTGCCAAGACTCTGATGCATTCCAAATGAGTGCCAGCTGGGTCTCTAGTATTCCGCGAAAAATAGTTGCGGGGATGTCCATGGATGAGTCGAGTACATTGGTAACAAACGATTCATGTTGACGCTTCCTGCGATATTCGGGTTGCAGCGATGGCTCGAACAAATAGTTGGTCAGCCACTCTAGCGGCATCGAGTACATGATCGTGCCATGGTAGAGCATCCAATAACGCTTGCACCGAAGTGCATTGCCAGAGAATTTTCGGTTAGCAATCGTTAGATCGCAGGTTCCTTTCATCACAATCTGCAGCGACGATTGAATCGAATCGGTGGCATGCTGAACCGCAGCTTGTACCTGAGACATTACTTCCTGGTGGGCGACGTCCAAGGAACGCCATCTTGGTCGTTTTTGGTAGGAAATCAATACCGAATACATCAGGCATCCAGGGCCAGCTACAATCGATGCACCTCCGCTGACTCGCCTCAAGACAGGGACACCATCCCGCTGACACGCAAACCAGTTGCTTTCTTCCTTCCATTTGCTGCTTCGGCCAAGCACAACGCAGGGAGATGCTAGTTCCCAAAGTCGCAATACCTCGTTCTTCTCAGCACTGGCGTTCGAAGCGTTCTCAAGGGAACTTTCCTCCATTGATATCCTATCGGCCACTTCGACTAACGCTTCGTCGAATGCGAGATTCTCCTCCGGAGTTGGAAGCGTTTCGTTGATGAGGTACATCAGTTATTCGGATTCAAGGCAATTGCCTAGACTAGCGGCAGCAACTTGGACGCGATGAGCTTAACGATTAGTCCACTAAATGCCAAGCAGATCGAAAGCACTGACCAGGATAATTAACCCATGCGTAATCATCCCGCCTGTGCAAGCACAAAGAATGTAAAGCAGACAGTCCTTGCCGGTTCGGAAACGCAGGGCTTTCGCCAGGGGCACCATCAGCATGAACATTGTGTCAAAGAAAATGGTAATGCTACGAACGGCCACCACGACGTTTGCAAGAAGGAGAGCACAGGAGAGTCCGAATTTGGAGTAGTGAAGCGGATGAAACGCAGCATTGTAATCGTCCTTGGCGGGTTCAGCTACTTACCATCGCTCAAGGAAATGGGTTCCGTCGGTTTCGGCTCTGGGTTAATCAATTTAGGTGGCATGAGTTGCAAGATACGATCCATCAGACCAAGATGGGTGTTCGCACGCGGCAATCCCAGGGCGAATGTTCGACCGAAATTTGCCATTCGCATAGCCACCTGGGCCATTAGAAACTCGGGCCATGGGCCCAAGCTACGGTAAACCAATCTCTGGCAATCGACCAAAAGAAAATAGTGCTACACTCGAAGGACCTCCAATGATTCATTCGCTTCGTACTTTGATACTCCTTTGCACCATCGTTCTATCTGGTTTGTTCAGCCACGACTGTCTTGCACAAGTCAAGCCGAATCCGGGAATGATGAGATTCCCCGACGTAAGCGAGGACAAGATCGTTTTTGTGTACGGAGAGGATTTATGGCTAGCGCCGAGAGCGGGTGGGATTGCTACGCCCCTGGCTGCCCCGCTAGGCGAAGAGGCCTTGCCTCGATTTAGTCCCGACGGAAAGACGATTGCGTTTGTTGGCAACTACGAGGGAAACGAAGATATTTACACGATCCCGATCGCCGGTGGACTTGCCAAGCGAATCACTCATCATCCAAGCGCGGAATTGCTGTGTGACTGGACCGCGGATGGCAAACTCCTCTACTCTTCTGACGCCTATGCGGGCTTGGGGCGACAATCACAGCTCTTTGTTCGTGGCGTAGACGACCCGCTTCCTCAACGCTTGGCGGTTCCCTATGGAACCAATGGTTCATTGAACGGTGACGGATCCATTCTGGCGTATACACCACATAGTCATGATTACCGAACTTGGAAAAGATATCGAGGTGGCATGGCCTCCGATATTTGGCTACTGAACTTAAAGTCGAACGAATCGAAACAAATCACCGACTTTGAAGGAACCGACAGCCTACCGATGTGGCATGGGACCACGGTTTACTACGTTACGGACGCTGGCCCAGAGCATCGACTCAATATTTGGGCATACGATTCCAAAACAACCGAACGACGCCAAGTCACGGCGTTTAAAGAGGATGACTGCAAGTTTCCGTCCATGGGGCCAGGCGTTGACGGAAAAGGTGAGATTGTTGTTCAAAACGGTGCAGGTCTCCATTTAGTCAACCTTCAGAATGGTTCGACCACTCCGGTGCAAATCATTGTTCCGGGCGATCGGCGAAAGATTCGGCCTCGAAACGTTGACGCTTCGGAGTTCATTACCTCGGTGGACCCCTCACCCAATGCAAAGCGAATCGCAGTCGAAGCTCGAGGTGACATTTGGACAGTGCCTGCGAAGAATGGCTCGCCTAGGAACCTGACCCGAACCAGTGGCGTAGCGGAACGCAGCCCCAACTGGAGCCCAGACGGAAAATGGATCGCCTATTTTTCGGATGCGACGGGTGAGTACGAGTTGTTTGTGACCCAATCGGACGGCGCGGGTGAGACCAAGCAGTTAACGAAAGATGGGAAGTGCATCGATGGAACGGTGGTGGCCAGATCCCAACTCGCTTCATCGAATTATTGAATCGACCCGCAACCAATTTTTGGGCGTTGCGAGATGCCCGCGATTGGGTTTGGTCTCCGGACTCGCATCAAGGTCCAAAGTGTATGTTGATCAATGGTATGGCAGGCTCTGGTGGCGACATGTTCCCCGCGTTGTTCAAGCAAAATAAACTCGGCAAGCTCATCGGAATGCGGACTTGGGGCGGCCTCGTTGGAATTCGAGGAGAACCGAATATGATCGATGGTTCTAGCGTGACAGCACCCTCGTTTGCTTATTACGAATTGGATGGTACATGGGGTATCGAGGGGCACGGTGTCGACCCCGATATGAAAGTTGTGGACGATCCTGCCCTGATGGTTAGTGGCGGCGACCCTCAACTGGATGCAGCGATCACGTGGATGAAAGAGGAGATCAAGTCGAACGGATTTAAACAGCCCGCTCGACCTGCATATCCAGATCGCAAAGGCTTTGGAATCAAGCCTGAAGATAAATAAGGGACGGTCCGCTAAAACTGCAACTTATTTTTGGATGTTCCCTACGATGACTTCTTACCGTCGGCCTGGCGTTGCCGTTGTGGGGTCGTCAGGCCAGGAGTGTTTTGGGTAACGACGCTTGAGTTCTTTTTTTACAATCGGGTACCCGTTGGCCCAAAAGGAAGCGAGGTCGTCCGTTATTTGCTGTGGACGCATGTTTGGCGAAAGCAAATGCAATAAGATCGGCACTCGTCCTTTGGCGATTCGCGGCGTTGCTTCCATCGAAAAAACTTCTTGGATCTTCACAGCCATCGTCGGGGGTTTTCCAATCGAGTATTGAATTTTGATCCAACTGCCGCTTGGAACCTGAATCTTTGCTGGCGCTTCCCTTTCAATCGCTTGCCATTGGGTGCTTTGGAAACGAGATTGAATCCAGTCGATCCAAGGGGCTTCCCGGATTTCGCTCAACGATCGCTTATTGCGACACAATTCTTTTGCAATGTCTTTAAGAAATGCCTCATCCAATTCGGGCAGTTCCAAATCCGGGAGCCAACTCCGAAGGCAATTGACGCGTTCGACAAGTCCTTGAACGCGGTCATCATCCACTGGAAACACTTGTTCCCAGTTCTTGATCGCTGCTTGCCAAAGGATAACCGCGCATTGTTCGGCATCTGCAATGGCAGTCGGAGTTTCATTGAGAACTAGATCGAGCCAAGTTACCTGTCTTCGTGCTACGACTTGTTTCTGACTCGGATGGAAGAACAGTTCATCCCGCGCAAGGACTTGATCTTTCGGAAGCCATTCGAAATCGACACGACTTGCTTGCCTGACCACTGCATCACCAGCTCCCGCGTCGACATCAATACACAAAAAAAGTTCCGCCTCGGTGACGCCGCTCTGCGGGGAAATCACAACACCCTTGCCACCGACCATTAGTCCGTGCGCCTTGCCAAAAGCCCGGCGTTTTGCCAGCCGGTCGGGATAACCCGCTAACAAGGCCTGCATCAGCGATTCAGGCTGGGAACAGCGCTGTTGTTCTCGGAGGATACTTGAGCCCTTGAGACTGATAATGCATTGTTCTTCCAGCTGTTGGGCCGCGTTGACAATGGAACGAACGCCATTGCGATGCAACGTCCCGAAAGGTGTATCGCTATCGTGCCCAGCCAAATAGTCTTCCATAGCCACAAGTCGCTCAATGCAATCGCTATCCCATCGTCGAACAGACCGTGTCTGCACAGAACGGTTTTGATTGAATGGATCCCGTTCTGAAAGCAAGGCGGAAAGCAAACAAGTTCGTTCTAAACACCCAGTTTCAAAACCCGCAATCACCATACGGGCAAGCCGAGGATGGGTTGGCAATCGGGACATGGCCTTGCCGATCTCGGTGACTCTTCCCCGACGAATCGCACCCAATTGTTCGAGGAGGCTACGGGCTCTCGTTACGGAGTCGGATCTCGGCGGTTCGAGCCAAGGAAAATCATCGCTTTCGCCTTCTCCCCAGGCATACAATTGAAGTATCGCGGAAACGATGTCAACTCGGCGAATTTCGGGTTCCAAAAATGCAGCTCGGGCGCGTTCTGAAGCTTCGGTCCAAAGTCGAAAACAAATACCTGGTGCAACGCGGCCCGCGCGACCGGCCCGCTGAGTTGCCGAAGCCTGACTAATATTCTCCATTGAGAGTCGATCGAGTCCAACATCGGATGAAAACCGCATGACACGAGCCAGTCCGCTGTCGACAACGATTCGGATCCCTTCGATAGTCAAAGAGGTTTCGGCAACATTCGTAGCCAGCACAATCCTGCGAACGTCACCTTGTTGGATCGCCTTGGATTGTTCCTCCAGTTGCATCGCACCGAAAAGCTGCACTACTTCGCACTCGCGTCCAAGTCGTGTTTGAACGAGCAAGTCAGAACATCTCTGGATTTCGCCCATACCGGGAAGGAATGCCAGAATATCCCCGTCATAATCTTTTGCTACATCTCGAATCGTCCGGACCATACGATCCACGACGTTTTCATCGACAATCGAATGACAATAGCGGATCGATACTGGGAAATTGGGTGACGCGACGCGAATGACTTTTGCACCACCGAGCTGCGATTGAATCAGGCTTGAATCAAGCGTAGCCGACATGATGACAATCCTTAAATCATCGCGCAGTTCAAGTTGAACGCGTCTCAGCATCCCCAATAATAAATCGGAATCCAAGGAACGTTCGTGAAACTCATCCAGCAATACCACATTGGTGTCCGTTAGAGCCGCGTCCTGTTGCAGCCTACGCAGCAGTACCCCTTCGGTTGCAACGATTAGCTGAGTGTCCTTCGAAACCTGCGAATCGAAACGCACTTGATAGCCAATTCGCTGACCGATGCGGCTACCATGTTCGAGTGCGATTCGCTCACCGACGGATTTGGCTGCGATGCGTCTCGGCTGAAGCAAATAGATTTTCTTTTCGAACGTGTAGGGCATCGACATGAGGGCTGGTGCGACGCGCGTCGTTTTGCCCGAACCAGGTGGGGCTTCTACGATCGTTATCGGATAGTCTTGAACCAACTCGCAGATGTTCGACAAGTGGCTGTCGATAGGCAACGGCTTAAGCATAGCCGTACTTGACCGCGTAATCCTGCCATGCGGTCATGATTTCGGATTCTTCTTCCGGAATGGAACCAAATCGATTGGTCTTATACTCCTTTTCCTGCAAGGTTCGGTTTTGAAGCAACGGCTCAATTTTTTCGAAGTTTTCTAAATGGAGTTGTTGGTAAATGTGCTTGCAAACCCCAACGGGGTCCATGGCCAAGTCTTCGTAACGAACGTCGATCAACTGTTGCTCGCTTAAGCCAACCCGGTCCTTTTCAAACGACTTGTACATGGTTGGAAGCGAGCCTAACACGAATTCCTTTAACCTCTTTTGGTACTCACCGACTTGAATCGACTGAACTTGATCGAGTGAGTTCCACATTTTCATAGTGGAAGGGAAAAGTTTGCGAGGGTCACGCACAATGTGAACAAATTTGGCGTCAGGATACATCGATTTGAGAATGCCAAGTCGCCCCGTGTGAGGTGGGCTTTTCAATATTAATGGCTTTCTTGTTTTGAAGGTGAGAGCTTTCAAAAACCAGTCGAAGAGGTACTTCCAACGTTTCAATTCCTTTGGACTAAACCCATTCGATGCTAGAGTGCTTTGGAATGGATAGTCATGGCACGGAAAAACAAGACGCAAATAAGGAGTCGGCGCACCCAGGTTCATGAGTGCAAATTCATCCTCCTGTGGCAAAGCCCAACCTGCCTTCATATTGTCCATGGGACGTCTGTTCGGGATCAGCCAATTGCCATACTTCGCAATGATGGATTCGGAAAGCAAGAAATGAGATGGAGCGAAGCACTGATACGTTGTGGGCGATGCATATCTTTCGTCCAGCCCGAGGAGCTCATGCAGAAAAGTTGTGCCGCTCCGCCAATGACCAAGAATAAATAATGGTGGACCAGCTAACTTTGTTGCCGCGATTCGACTTCCGAAGATCGCGTGCTGTGCCACTCCGAAGAGATCCGACATGGGCATGAACGCGGTTACACCTGCAGCGATATGTAACCTCGAAAGCGAGACGCGAAATGAGTTTTTTACAAGCAAAGGCAGCCAAACTCGGGACGGCATTCCGTGCCAAATCCTTGGCGAGAGAACCGGATACTGGATAATTTGAGGCGATTCTTTAGAAGCCATTCGCCGAATTCGTCGTTAAAGCTAATGCTATCGATTGAAGGACGCGAAATCCAAATCCGTTTTGGGCACCCGATTGCGTACATTATCGTCCGCTTTTGAAAAACGATATAGACGTCGCCGGGGAAACCAAGCTAGTTTTCCGAATACTTGTCGGATTTTCTAAAGTTCTCGACTCAGGACGGACCTGGATGGATTTTTGGACCAAGCTTTTTTTACGTCACCGACACGCGATTGTACCAATCGGGATCATCGCCTGCCTAGTTGTCATTCTGGTTCCTCTCCCTCCAGCCTTGCTGGACGTGCTGCTTTCTGCGAATATCGCAATCGCCGTCGTCATTCTTTTGACCACCATTTACATCGAGTCTCCACTCGAATTCAATATTTTCCCGGCGATGCTCGTCGCGACCACACTATCACGTCTGGTCTTAAACCTAGCTACCACACGCCTAATCCTCACTCGCACTGGCACAGACAAGCTCGACGCGGCTGGGCATGTGATACAAGCTTTCGGCGAATTTGTTTCTGGCGACTCCCTGGAAGTCGGAATCGTCTTGTTCATTATCATCTTTTTGATCAATTTCATCGTGATTACCAAAGGTGCGTCGCGAATTGGTGAAGTAGCCGCTCGATTTGCGTTGGACGGAATGCCAGGACGCCAAATGGCAATCGATGCCGACTTGAGCGCTGGTGCAATCGACGAGAAGGAAGCGCAACGACGCCGCGAGGAGATCACAAAGCAAGCGGATTTCTATGGCTCGATGGACGGTGCCAGTAAATTTGTTCGGGGGGACGCAATCGCAGGTATTGCAATTACCCTACTCAACATTGTTGGCGGGCTATACATGGGATATATGTACTCTGGGATGACGCTATCCGAAGCTGCGAACGTCTACACGAAATTAACCATTGGTGACGGACTCGTTAGTCAAGTCCCCGCGTTTCTAATTTCGTTGGCAGCCGCCTTGCTTACCACCCGTAGCACACAAAAATCTGACTTCTCAGGCGAGTTCCTTCGTCAAATTTTTTCGCGTCCTCAAGCGTTGATAATCTCAGGTGTCTTTTTGCTTCTAATGACATTCACCCAACTCCCGGCGGTTCCCATGGTAACTATGGGTGGTGGCTGCATTGGATTGGCTCTGATTATGCAAAGGCAAAAGAGGCAGGACGATAAATTAGTCCAGAAAAAAGGACAGGACGCTGACATCGCAAAAAAAGCAGCCCCCGAAAAGAAGGTAGAGGACTACCTTGAGGTTGACCCTTTGCGACTTGAATTAGGAGCCAAGCTCATTGTTTTGGCAGATCCAAATCGTGGCGGAGATCTTATGAAACGGATTTCAACGGTACGCGCGACCCTCGCAACCGAAATGGGAGTCTTGCTGCCGATGGTACGAATCAAAGACCGCATGAGTCTCCCAGAGTACAACTACGAGGTCGAAATGGCCGGCAACCGCATAGCCGCGGGGACACTTCGCCCTGATCGTTTGCTGGCCATCGACACCGGCTTGACCAAGGGAGCAATTGTTGGCGACGAAACCACTGATCCCGCTTTTGGGAAACGAGCCGTCTGGATCGATCCACGAAATCGTCAACAAGCGGAGATTTACGGCTATCAAGTCGTTGAGTGCGGTGCAGTTCTTGCTACACATGTCCAAGAGACTGCGCGAAAACACGCCGATGAATTGCTTACTCGGGAAGTTACGAAACAACTTATCGATCAACTCAAGAAAACATCGGCGACGGTTGTGGATGAATTGATCCCTGGGCAAATGAAATTGGCGGAAGTACAACAGGTGCTTCAGAACCTACTTCGCGAGGACATTCCCATCCGGCAATTGAGCATCATTCTCGAGACGCTGGGTGACTACGTCCATAGAATCAAGGACCCGATCTGGCTTACCGAATACGTCCGTCATCGATTGGCTAGAACTATCTCGCATCGCTATCGGGATAGCTCTGGCGTCCTTCGCGTAATAACCCTAGACCCGGCTATGGAAGACCGCATCGCGGCTGGCACCGAACAAACCGATCGCGGTATTTTCATTCGTATGTCACCGGACTCTATTTCAAAAACTTGTAGTCGTATTGCGGATCAAATCAAGAAGCTCGACCAACTTGGCAAGCCGAGATGTGTTGTCGTCAGTCCAAAAATTCGCGTTCCTCTTCGGCAGATAACGCAGGAAGCACTGCCGGATCTTCGCGTCCTAAGTTACAACGAAATATCCAGAGATACGAGCGTCGAATCCATCGCAATGGTCAGTGATCAGTAGTCCAACCGATCGAAGTACTCGAAGATGAACTCTCCCATTCGAATTAAGACCTTTCGCTCCAAAACACTTCAGGACGCTTTCCAGCAGATTCGTATCGAATTCGGACCCGATGCTTCAATTCTTGAGACCAAAGCGGCCCGCTTCGGATTCTTCGGTCGAACTCGAATCGAGGTAACAGCGAGTTCCAATACAAACAATCTCAGAGCGGAAGACTTCGATCCGAACGCGATAGACTCCGAGAAAAGTCAGGATGCAACTCCGAATTTGGACTCCTATGAAATCAACCCATCCGCTGTTTTGGCTTCGGAAATTGACCTTGATTGCGTCGACTCCCACTGGCCTAAAGCGACCGAGGATGCGAAATCTGACCGAGTCCTTGGGCAAGTGCTACAGGAGCTTATTGAGGCGGGTATCGAATCAGGGATCGCCGGCCAATGGATCGAAGCTTCACGCGTCTCATGCCCTCCACTGGTGATGCAAGATGTCTGGACACTTCGCTCAGAAATACTTGGCTGGATCCGCGACCTGGTTCATGCCGCGCCACCCATGCCGCTCGATACTTCTAAACAGCAAGTGATAGCGTTGGTCGGCCCCGCCGGCGCAGGCAAAACAACTTCACTTGCAAAAATCGCAGCGAGTCTTTCGATGGAACGCGGATTTTCAGTCGGAGTGCTGTCAACGGATTCCGTGCGAACCGGATCGAATCAGCTCCTGCAAAACTATGCAGAGGTTTTAGGATGGCACTTCGATGTCGCCGAATCGCTCGAGCAAGTTTCGTGCTGCATGGAGGGCTTATCGAGATGCCGCTTTATCCTAATCGACACGCCTGGGTGCTCGCCCACCGATACCGAATCGCTTGAGGAATTGAAAAGCCTGCTCGCGATAACGAAACCGACGGAAACCCATCTCGTTATTTCAAGCACCTGCAACACTCGATCGTTTCTCCGGTATGAGCAAGGCTTCGAGCCGCTTAACCCGAATAGGATGATACTCACAAGACTCGATGAATCAGGCGGCTTGGGTTGTTTTTTTTCCTGCTTGCAAAGCTGCTCGCTCCCCGTCAGCTATCTAACGAACGGTCGCAACATACCGCAAGACTTGATTCAAGCGACCGAATTACGGATGGCTCAATATATCATGGCTTTAGCAGACTAGCGCTTCATCCAGATTAGAAATCGATTGTTGGTAAACATAGATGCACGACGCTCCGCTTCGTGTTTCCTTCGACGCGGAGCGTCGCACAACAAAGGGGGAAGCCCGAAAATCCAATGTTGACAGAGCACTAGTCCCAAGGCCTAAATTCAACCCCCCATTGCCTTTGAAGGCCTATCAATTGCGGATCAAACAAACCAATGGAAATCGATATGTGTAGAACGCTCTGAGGAACGAAGGGCGTGGTGATCGACGGGAAACTCGATGACCAAGGATGGCAAACGGCTTTGTGGACGGAAGACTTTGTCGATATCGAGGGATCAAAAAAGCCGATGCCCAAGTTTCGTACGCGTGTAAAGATGCTTTGGGGCAACGAGAATTTTTACATGGCGGCAGAACTGCTTGAACCCCATTTGCAAGGCACCATTGCGCAGCACGATGCCGTCATCTTTCAGGACAACGATTTCGAAGTCTTCATCGATCCGAACAGTGACAATCACGAATACTTCGAGCTCGAGTTGAATGCCTTGAACACCAGTCGGCTGCGTTGACTTTTAGGGCCAAAGCCGAAACTTCCGCTGGGCAAGGAGGTCGTCCAGCTTATTTGCCAAGGTTTTCCCGTGTAAGTCACCCTCCCTCGGGGAGGGTCGGCCTTGGGCCGGGGAGGGTGACCCGAATTGTACAATCGCTTCTTCCACTTCATCCTCCCCTCGCTTCGCGAGACCCTCCCAGAGGGAGGGTGACTATGCTGGACGACCTCCAAGCCAGCGGGATTCCTTGCCGTTTGCATCAATGTCGCCTACGCGTCGTACCCGAGATTCGGTGACAGCCAACGTTCGGCAGTCGACATTGGCCATCCCTTTCGTTTCGCGTAGTCTTCAACCTGATCGCGGGTGATTTGATCCACGGCAAAGTATTTTGCCTCTGGATTCGAAAAGTACAAACCACTAACACTGGCTGCGGGCCACATAGCGAAGCTCTCCGTCAGGCTAATGCCTGCCCTCTTTTCAACATCGAGCAACTTCCAAAGTGTCGCTTTCTCGGTGTGGTCTGGGCAAGAAGGGTATCCGGCGGCTGGTCGAATGCCTTGATACTTTTCACCAATGAGATCGTCGTGGGAAAGTTCTTCATGAATACCCCATTCGCCACGAACTCGTTGATGGAGCATTTCGGCAAACGCTTCTGCAAGTCGGTCCGCACACGCTTGAACAAGAATTGATTTCCCGTCCTCCATTTCAGCTCGCAGCTTCTTTGCGATTTCATCGACTCCATGACCAGCAGTGATCGCGAAAGCGCCGATGTAGTCAAGTTGGCCATTCGTCGAAACATAATCCGCTAAGCTTCGAAACGAGCTTTGGCCAACTCGCTCCCACTGCTGTCGCAACATTTCAAAGCGAACGATTTCTTCAGACTGAGTGTCATCGGAATAGAGCACGATAGTGTCACCAAGGCTTTTGGCTGGAAAGAAACCATAGACTCCCCTTAACAATATCGACGGATCTTTCTCAAAGCCATCAAGCACATTTTGCGCGTCGTCGTACAATTCTTTTGCAATGGCTCCAACGTAACTGTCTTCGAATATTTTCGGATACTTCCCCTTGAGCTCCCATGTCATGAAGAATGGAGACCAGTCAATGTAGGAACGAAGCTCCGCGACGGTGACTTCGATTTCTCGAACGCCAACGAATTTCGGTTTGGGGGCTTTATAAGTATCCCAGTTTATGGAAAACTTTCTCTTTTGAGCAACCGCGAAGTCAACAAACTTGCGATCTCGACGCATTGCGAAACTAGCTCTTTCGTCCTCCTGTTTTGCCTTGATTTCGATCCCATAATTTTTGCGAGATTCCGGATTTACGAGTTTCTCAACGACGGGTACGCTCCGAGAAGCGTCGAGAACGTGAACCACCTCGTGACTGTAATGCTGGGCAATTTTGACAGCGGTATGCTTTGAGCTGGTGGTGGCACCGCCAATCAAAAGCGGAATGGTAAAACCCTCCCGTTGCATTTCTTTAGCAACATGAACCATCTCATCCAACGAAGGGGTGATGAGTCCAGATAGCCCGATGACTTGTGCGCCCTGTTTTTTGGCTTCGGCAAGTATTTTTTCGCAAGGGACCAGAACACCTAAGTCGATTACCTCGAAATCGTTGCACGCCAACACGGTTCCCACAATGTTCTTGCCAATGTCGTGAACGTCCCCTTTTACCGTCGCAAGCAAAACTTTCCCACGGCTAGTATGGCCGCCTGTATTTCCTGCTAACTTCTTCTCCTCTTCCATGTAGGGTGTCAAATAGGCGACGCTCTTCTTCATGACAGCCGCAGACTTAACGACCTGTGGCAAGAACATTTTGCCTTGACCAAACAAATCTCCGATGAGATTCATTGCGTCCATGAGCGGCCCTTCGATCACCTTGAGTGGGCGTCCGTATTTGACTCTCGCTTCTTCGGTGTCCGCAGCAATATGATCCGAAATGCCTTTGAGCAGAGCGTGCTTGAGCCTTTCTTCCACCGGCAATTCGCGCCACGCATCTACTTTGACTGGAGCCTTGTCTTTGGCTTTTACTGTTTCTGCAAAATCGATGAGACGCTCTGTCGCATCGGGGCGTCGATTGAGTAAAACATCTTCGACTCGATCGCGGAGTTCAGGCTCGATTTCATCGTAAACCTCGAGCATTTCAGGGTTGACGATGCCCATGTCGAGCCCCGCTTGGATGGCATGGTACAGGAACACTGCATTCATCGATTCGCGAACTGTGTTGTTGCCGCGAAAGGAAAAGGAAACGTTGCTGACGCCTCCACTGGTTCTTGCGCCTGGGCATTCTTTTTTGATCGTGCGGACCGCTTCGATGTAGTCCACCGCGTAGTTGGCATGTTCGGGCAAGCCTGTTCCGACGGTGAGGATGTTCGGATCGAATACAATGTCTTCGGCAGGGAATCCGTTGTCCGTTAGGAGCTTGTAAGCTCGTTTGCAAATGCGAACTTTGTTTTCGTAGTCTGCCGCTTGTCCTTGTTCATCGAAGGCCATGACGACGGCTGCCGCGCCGTGTTGATGAATGAACTTGGCCTTCTTTAGGAATTCTTCTTCACCTTCTTTGAGGCTAATCGAGTTAACGATCGGTTTGCCAGGCGAATGGCGAATGCCCACTTGGAGGATTTCCCACTTGGAGCTATCGATCATCAAAGGGACTTTGGCGATGTCCGATTCGTGAGCAACGAGATTAAGAAAGGTACTCATGGCGGCAGCTCCGTCTAACATGCCTTCGTCCATATTGACGTCGATGATATTTGCGCCGCCTTCGACTTGAACTTTGGCGACATTGATCGCATCATCGAACTTGCCTTCTTTGATGAGTCGAGCAAACTTTTTCGAGCCCGTCACGTTAGTACGTTCACCGACCATGACAAATGGATTATTTTTTCGAAAAACGAAGGGTTCGTTGCCAGCATATTGAGTCGGTCGGTTACGAATTCGAGACTTGCGTGGAGTTATCCCAGCAACTGCCTGGCCGACGGCCTTGATGTGTGCAGGCGTTGTTCCGCAACATCCTCCAACAATATTTACCCAACCTTGAGTAGCGAAATCTCGAATAAGGGCGGCTGTTCTTTCAGGTGTCTCGTCAAACTCGCCAAGTGCATTGGGTTTTCCGGCGTTTGGATAGCAACTGATAGGGACATCGGCCGCATTTGCCAAACGTTCAACATAGGGGCGCATTTCAGCACCACCCAGTCCGCAATTCAGGCCAATGCTGAGCATTGGGAAGTGTGACACGGAAATCCAAAATGCTTCCAGTTGCTGGCCCGTCAAAGTAACGCCACCCGGAAACATGGTAGCAGACAACATCGTCGGCCAGCGGCGACCTCGACGAGCAAATACATTTTCAATAGCGACCAAACATGCCTTAAAATTCAACGGATCAAAAGAGGTCTCGGGGAGAAGAATATCTATGCCGCCGTCAATCAAGCCCTCAACATTGACTTCGTAGCTAGCGACCATTTGCTCAAATGTGAAAGCCCGAACCGCGAAATTTCCTCTCGCATTCATGGAAAGCTGAACTGCCGTCGGTCCGATACTACCGGCCACGAATCGTGGCTTCGAGGGATCGCGCTTTAAATGGGCTTCGACCGCCGAGCGAGCGACTTCCGCGCCTGTTTTCGAAATCTCGTAAGCGAAATCCGAAAGTTTATTCTCCGCCAATCCAATCTGACTTGCGTTGAATGTATTGGTTTCGATGATATCCGAACCCGCAGATAAATACTCAGCATGAATGCTGCGAATGACAGCTGGCTGAGTGAGAACTAGCACATCAGTCGCTTTTGACAAGTCGGCCGGATGCTCTTTGAACCGTTCACCGCGGATTGCAGATTCTGGCAGTTTCTTCTGGAAAATGAGGGCGCCCATGGAACCGTCTAGCAACAAGACACGTTGCTCCATCAATTCCCGCAAAAGTCCTTCTGTGTCCGTTTGTGCCCGAGTCACCATTCGATTTCCTGTACTTGGATCCGTTCTAATGTGTTGTCCGCTATTCTACTTACAGAGTCATTTCGACAAAGTCGAGTTCACAAGAAGCTCGCAAATTCGCACCGTAGGGCTAGAGGTAGAAGTTTTCTGGTTAATCAATCTTTTCATCGGCGGTAACCTTGCTTATAGTTCATTGGTGCAAACCGGAAACAGTTTGCAAAAATGCCTCCGGTCGTTTTTCCGGCTGAGGGACCATCATTATGCGTTGGCCTAGGTCGCATAGGGCAGTGCAGTAGCACGCTTGATCTACGCCAGTCTCGCAGCGGCTCCGTGTCGTGCCGCCTAGCGGTCGGAGGGAAAAACAATAGCTGGCCGGTGGTTTACCATCGGCCAGCTTTGCTTTAAGACGCTCGCAAGAACTGACAACTACCTGTTTGTCGTCCACGGTCAGGTGAACGTAGCTTCGCTCGTCAGAGCTTGAACAGTATCTATAAAAATGCCGACCGCCTGGCAATCTAGAACCTATTCGTCCTGAGGCACATGAATCCCAATACAACGGAGGTTGTACCAATGATGCCCCACTGCATGACCGACATATGTTCAACGCTGTAAACAATGCCGCGGACCAATTCGGAAAAGTATTTCGAGATAAACTGCATGATTTGATTTTCGAATACGATCGTTGTGATCTAGCGATGTGACCTGGCAAGAATGCCAAAAGGCAGCTGGAAAGTCGATACCCAACTGGAAAAGCTAGGTTTTTTGATTCCAAAAACAACTTGCACCGCACGCTGTACTAGAAAATCGCAACATAGCTTAACGAATGTAGTGTTTTTTCCAAAGAAAGGGTCAATGGTCAAAGATCATCGAGTCGATTCGACAGAAAATCGAATCGACGGTAACAAGTACGCTTGCGGGTCGCGTAGAGAGGGATATAATTTCGAGAAGCGATGGGGTTGTAGCTCAATTGGTTAGAGCACCGGACTGTCGATCCGGAGGTTGCGGGTTCGACCCCCGTCGACCTCGCTTACAAAAGCCCTGGTTTTCTCAATGAATTCCAGGGTTTTTTCGTTGTTTCGACACGATTCCCTGGACGTTCACGCTTCTCATTGAGCTTGGCATCTGCAGCAATCTGTTTACCTAACGCTGCCCTATTCGCTGGCTTTTCGCTCCTTCTACGATTAGATTCGTCGGATCGGGCTTAACGCGTATTTGACGAGTTAGCTGATCGTGGCAAAGTCCTGATTCCACTTGCCAAGTCGGCATTCACCTCTTGGTACGGAATCGTGAATGATGCACGGAAAAGTGCTTCCTCTGTTCGTAGGCCGTTCGTGCCTTAGGGCGTGCCCCCCTCTGTGGATGAATGCGACGACTCATCCGATTGTTCGGCATCGGTTGGTCTGGATTTGTCAAAGTGCGCCAGCAGCGATGGGAGCAAAAACAGATCGCACAACATTGCTGACAGCAGCGTGATGATTCCTAAACTGGCAAAGACTCGATGGTCTCGCGTTTCGCTGATTAGGACCGAACCAAAGCCAGCGACGAGCACCAAGGTGGTCATGATCATTCCGGTCCCGACGCCGAGGAACGCTTGTTGCAACGCCAGGGTGCGATTGGGTTGCTGATGAAGCTCTTCGCGATACCGAGATAAAAAATGAATCGTATCATCGACCGCGATACCTAAACAAATCGTGAACGCGCAAACGCTCACCACATCCAGTGGCCAATTTGCAAGGACCATAAACGTACCTGCAGCCGCGAGTGGAATCATGTTTGGAATGATGGCGATCAATCCGAGACGCAACGATCGAAATGCAATTCCCATCACGATCAAGATCTCGATGGAAGCGGTCCCTAAACTCATCGCAAGATCCGAAACAATCTGGTAGAGATTCTTCCATCGCCGAATCGGGCCACCCTCCAGAGCGATCTCGACTCCGGGATTCGCGTTACGCATTTCCTCGATGGACGATTCGATACGTTGGAAGACAGGTTTGTAAGTGGCTGTCCCCAAGTCTTGAACGCGAAACGTGATCTTTGCAGAATGCTGATCCGGATCGTACAACGCCAGCTTAAGAGGAGGCGGAAGTAACTCCACCATCGGCATCTTATCGACTGAAGCTTCGTCCCCCGGCAATGCTTTGAGGATTCGGATGATCGACAGCGGGTGGCCAACTAGCTTTTCCTGGTCGAGCAACATATCGATCTTGTAAATGATAGATGCGATCTGATTCGGTTCGAGGTCTTTGCTTTTCCAACCAATGTTGATTGTGCATTGCTGAAGCCCACCCAAGGCAGTGTCTAAGTGCGACATCATTTGCTGCTCGGGACTGCCGCTCGGCAATTCATTGGAAAGCCGATCGTCGGGACGCAGAAGGAGCGTTGTGGCTGCCAAAACAAGCATCAGGGCGATGGCGAAATAAGCGACCGCTTTGGCGTGTCGCATCATTCCAGTCACGGGCACTCCGATCTGCTGAATGTACTTGTCGATCAATCCTCTTTCGGCCCCACGCTCCAAACGTTTGCCCCAAGGCGTACAGCAGGCGAGCGGGATCACCAATAGAACAGACGCTAGGATCGTGGACGTTCCCATGACGCACGACCAAGCGAACTCGCGCACGATCTCGTGATTGGAAAAGGAGAGGGACCCCATGCCGATGGCGGTTGTGATCGTGGTAATACTGCAAGCGATACCCACCGTGGCCAGCGCATTCCGGCATGCTTCGCGCGGCGACTGGCCTTGGCCCAAACAACTCCGGATGTATACCATCATATGGACCCCGTCTGCAAAGCCAACCAAGCTTAGCAAGACCGGCAAAATAACCTCGCTGAACGGATTGTCCTCCCATCCCAAGTAATGCAAAAACCCAATTGCCCAGAAAACACCCGTCGCGGGTGCAAGCGCAACTACAACCACTACAGTGACACCGCGGAACAAGATGATGGCCATGAGCAGGATCATTCCGTACCCGATAAACTGGTACTTGACTGAATTGGACTTGTGGATGCTCGTGATTCTAAGACGCAGCGGTACTTCTCCGGTCAGCCC
>JAYVPJ010000086.1:0-25732 GCA_043757445.1 Pirellula sp.
AGTTTTTTGTCACTGCCTGGTGGAAACACATGTTTCTCGCCTTTGATTTAGGAGCATTTGTTCGTGGGTGTAAAGAAAACAGGTCGAGGTCGTCGTAAAATTGGTCGTAAAAAGAGGCGAATGCGTGCTAGGATCCGGCACCGAAAGAAATAAACGATCGGTCGGGAACTGGTGAAAATCAGCTTTTTTTCATTCCCACCTTTTCGATCCTCATTTCCAATTCCAAAAATTCCTTTATCCCGGAGTTTTCGATTGCGCGATTGGCCGCCTCGAATTATACTCCGGGTATGTTTTTGTTGGAAATGAAGTCTTCCCAAGTGGAAAATCAAACTGTGAAAACCTGGGTTTTTCAATTTTTTTGGATCGCATCGGTCTTGTTGTTCGATTCTGAATACGGCCGCGCCCAGTCCCTTTCAGCGCAGGATTCTTTACTTAGCTCGACTAGACAGGGCTTGGCACCACGCAAACTTGCTAGCGGTGTTATGACGGTGGTACCACCGGACCAGGATTCAGAAGATACGGCTCTTGGGCCGTTTGATTTGGATTTCGTGGCCAAGCACCCAGAACTCGAATGGGCTGCCCCGGATTTCCCAGAGAATAAACCTCACTTTGCGTCACCGTCAGAGACCCTCTTGGCTTTATCGCGAGATATTATTTTTCGCCACAACGTTTGGGGACTCGAGTTTTCATTCAAACCAGCCAGGCTGATCGAGGTCGATGTTCCTACCTTGAGCGGGAAACTACAGAAAAAAGTAGTCTGGTATATCGTTTACAAAGTTCGTTACACGGGTGAAGACCTGTCTCCCCGGATTGAGTCCGAAGTTCCGCTTGAGCCGGAAAAGATTCGATTTGATTCGGTTCGATTTCTGCCCAGCTTTTCGTTATTGAGCAAAGAACGCAACATTAACATCGGAGCCCAAGTGCTGGCCTCGGCAAAAGATGCGATCGCTACAAGAGAACGGATCGGAAAGCCAATTTACGATCACATCGAAATCGGCAAGTTGGATATTTCCGCTAGCACCTTGGAAGACGACAAGTCGGTTTGGGGTGTTGCAACCTGGACGGATGTCGACCCAAGAGTCGATTTTTTCGCGATCGATGTTCGCGGGCTAACCAATGCATACAAAATCCGAATTGATTCGGATGGGAAAACGAATTTCGACCGCAAGACTTTGCGAATCTACTTTTGGAGACCGGGCGACTCCATCGACGAGTCCAAGGACCGAATTTTGCTGGGACTGCCAGCCTTTGCCAACAAAGATAGAGTCGAATACTTCTTAAAGCAGTATAACCTAAAAGAACGCCTTGATTATCAGTGGATTTATCGCTAAACTTTCTCCCCGCGATCGCGGAGAATATTAGCTGGTTTTGACAATCCAACTCGGCATAGGCAGTTAGGCATAGGCTTTTAAATGGCACATAAAAAAGGTCAGGGATCAACACGAAACGGTCGTGATTCCAACGCGCAACGTCGCGGCGTAAAGAAATTCGGTGGGGAAAAAGTTATTTCCGGCAATATTCTTATCCGTCAAGTTGGAACAAAGTGGCATCCTGGATGCAACGTCGGCATGGGCAAAGACTACACGATTTACTCGCTCGTCGAAGGCAATGTTTACTTCGATCAACAAGGTCGCCGGATCAACGTTAAAATCGCTGAATCTGCCTAGAGATTTTTTGGTACAATCGGTGGGATGGGCTTCTGGCCTGTCAATTTGAAAAAACTCTCCGGACGTTTACCCCACTGGCCTGCTCCTTGGCCCCAGCCCAATTCTGATCTTTTATTATGTTTGTCGACCGCGTTGAAATTGAAGCCATCTCCGGTAAAGGTGGTAGCGGTTGCATGGCGTTTCGCCGAGAAAAGCACGTTCCACGAGGGGGTCCTTGTGGTGGTGACGGTGGCAGTGGCGGAAGCGTTATCATTCGAGCCAAAGCGGGAGTGAATTCCCTGGTTCAGTTTGCTCATCAACGCCATTGGCGAGCGGAAAATGGCACCCCCGGACAGGGCTCGGACTGCCATGGAAAGAGTGGTCAAGATCTAGTCCTAGTCGTTCCACCAGGCACTGTCTTAATGGATCGAGACTCAGGCATGATTCTGAGAGATCTTGTCAATCCAGGGGACGAGATCGTGGCCGCTCGAGGCGGTCGAGGTGGCTGGGGTAACACCCATTTCAAATCGTCAACCAACCAGGCGCCTCGCGACACCACGGATGGCGGTGCTGGAGAACAACGCCGATTGATTTTCGAACTGAAAGCCATTGCGGATGTCGGACTGGTTGGAATGCCAAATGCTGGCAAGAGTACTTTGCTTAGCCGGCTATCGCGAGCCCGCCCAGAAATCGCCGACTACCCTTTCACGACCAAATTCCCCAACCTCGGTTTGGTTTCCGTCGACATCGATCGCAACTTTATCTTGGCGGATATCCCAGGACTCATCGAGGGTGCTGCGCAGGGGTCCGGACTCGGCCACGATTTCCTACGGCATATAATGCGGGCTGGTATTCTGGTCCATCTAGTCGAGCCAATGCCAATGGATCAATCGGATCCAATTGGAAACTACCATGCCATTCGTAAGGAACTGGCAGAATACAGCAGCGACCTTGCTTCTCGGCCTGAAATCCTGGCCATTACGAAAGCAGAGCTACCAGATGCCGCGGTGGTTCATGATTTGCTTTGCGAAAATTTAGGGCGAAAAGATATTTTCCTCATCAGCGCGGTAACGGGTTTGGGGCTCAACACGCTGGTCAATAAAATCGCAACGTTGCTCGCAGAGCAAAACGCGGAACTCGCTACCGCAGTCCCATGATTCTTGTTGATATAGGCAATAGCGGTCTACGCGCGTCACGCGTTGCAAACGGACATCTATTTCACAACGAAAAAGTTTTTCGACTATCTTGGTCCGCTGCCGTCGGAGCTCTTCGCAAACCCTCTCCGGAACAAGAAGTTGCGCCGGACCAACGCTGGTGCAAACTTGAGGACCGCTGGGCTTTTGATTGGCTTGTTTCCCAATTGCGTGCTGGCGCTGACGAACCGTGGCTCGTGTCCTGTGTCCAACGGCACGCATTGGATCAGCTGCTTGCCAGTTTGATCCATAGCGGTTCGCTGATCGTTCCCAAGGTCGTAACCTACGCGGATATCCCTATGACGATCGATGTCGAATCCCCAGACAAGACTGGGGTCGATCGATTGCTTGCGGCATTCAGTGCATATCGTCACGTAAACCAATCGAAATCGAGCCCTCAGTCGGTTATTGTCATTCAAGCGGGCACGGCTGTGACGGTTGACTTTGTCGACGCATCTGGAGTGTTCCGCGGTGGTTCCATTATGCCGGGACTTGGGCTTTCGCTGCAACTTCTAGCCGCCGGAACGGATATGCTTCCATGGTTGGGGAACCACGCGGTCGATGTGCGACCCATCTTGCCAGGCAAAAACACCGAACAAGCGATATCCGCCGGGGTCAATGCAGCTCTGGTGGGCGGAGCATCTCATCTGGTCGAGCGATACCGAAGCGAAAACTCCTATGAAGGAGCAGCGATTAAGGCCATCGTTTCCGGTGGTGATGGGAGCCTGCTAGAGCCATATATTTTACCACCGGCTGAGTTTGTGAACCACGTTGTACTGCGCGGACTTAGCCATGTTGGTGTGTTCCTTCGCAATACCTAACTACCTACAATAGAATCAGCCAAGGTGGAAGTATACGATTCTGACTTTCGAAGCTCGCCGCTGTGCGGGTTTAACATACGACAAAACGAACAACCTACAATGAAGAGCCCTTTTCCCGGCGTTGACCCTTACCTCGAACAATATTGGGGCGACATTCATACCCGGCTGATGGTTTATATTAGCGATCAGATTGCAGACCAATTGCCGAGTGACTTGCAAGCCCGCGTCGAAGAGAGTGTTTCTGTCGATCTCGACGAATCACCACGCTGGATTTATCCTGATGTCACTGTCATAGAACTTCCCGACGCACCGTCGTCGGCGGCTGTCGCCGTGGCCGATGCGGTCATTGCCGAACCCACCATCATTCCATTGCCGAATGAAAGACCGACCCAAAGGCATATCGAAATTGTGGATTTGAACAGTGGAAATCGCGTAGTGACGGCCATCGAACTGCTTAGCCCTGCGAACAAACAAGAAGAGGCTGGCCGCAGCGCCTATCGACGCAAGCAACGCGAGTATATCGAAGCCGGCGTCAACTTAGTTGAAATCGACTTCATCCGAACTGGATCATTTATTGTCGCTGCTCCTGAAGCCAGAATACCTTGGAACCTTCGCACGCCTTTCATCATTTGTATCCGCCGAGCCTACCGTCCTGAGCAAGCGGAAATCATCTCGGTTGCTCTAGAGCACGCCGTACCAAACTTTCGACTTCCGCTTCGTCAGACCGATGCAGATGCTGTTCTGCGAATTCAGCCACTACTGGACGATTGCTATCTCCGAGGTCGATACGCTTCGATCGACTACAGCCAACCGTCGCGACCAAAGCTCGACGATAAACTTAACGCATGGGCAATGGAAGTGATACGCGCGGGAAAACAGTAGCGTTTGTTTCAACAGCAAACTTTGCGCAAGTATCGCCACCGACTCGATGGCGGTAGTTCTCGCTTGTCGTTCTGATTCGTGCTCGTGCTCAGTTCGAGGGACAATGCTTGTGCTCGTATTCTCCGGATCGCCTCGACTGAAATGGCATCGCTACCGCCATGGAAATGACAAGCGATAGCAACAGGAATATGCTGGTTGGCTCCGGTACTGCGACAATCGTTATAGATCCCGTTGCAGGAATTCCTGGACTTGGAAGAAAAACCGTCGGAGTGTTTGGACCTGCAACATTGAATAGGCTTGCAAATGGCGCATTCGGCAACTTGATCTGAAACGGCAGAACCGTTCCGATCGCAACGTCTGGTGCGACTTGAACGACAACGTTGAAGAGCTTCGTTGGATTAAGGCTATTTCCAAGAATGATATCTGCACCGGTCCCCGCGGCGATCGCATCCACTCCAATAAGTCGGATTTGTGGCAATGGCCGGTCGAGGCCCGTGCTGAAATACACGACGCCGCTAATAGGTGATGGTGCCAACGAAAACCCATTGGGAAAATCCCCAATACCATCGTTTTGAACATCAACAAATCCGTCACTGTTGTAGTCGAATGGTAAGTTAAAGTCGGAAACGACGTCTCCCGAGTCGCTAGAAGCATAGATTCCAAGTAGAACGGTTTGCCCCGCTAGCGCCGTAGCGCGATCGATAGAGACTACAATACCAGCCTTGCGGTTGGCTTCGATGGTGAGTGCGGTCAATACCGCGAGGGCTTGGACGATCAGCGTTAGTCTCTTCACTTGTTTCCTCAGGATATCTAAAGTTATTGAATAGGAAGATTGATGCGGTTTATTTTAACTTGCTAAACTTCGTTCGAATTGCGAAGACGTCTCTTGGGAGCAGTTGAAGGGTCTCCGCGAGGTCGCCTTCATTCGCAACGTCAAGTTCCTGTGCGAAGCAAGGATCGGCATTCCAACCCTCTTGCGAAATTGAATCTTCAAGAGCGATGGATATCGAGCGAAGCCGATTCGGCACGGCCGGGAAAGCGGATGGCGAATAGTTAGAATTCGCTGAGAGTTGCGAAGCTTGCTCATGCAACGGTGTGGAGGCATAGTCCGCCCAAAGCGAGTCAGTTCCGTAGGTTCTTGCATGCAAAGCTTGGTCATTTGCTTCCTCGATCCAAGTGGATTCGCCCTCTCCCGTCTCAAACGGGACGTCTCCGCTCGTATCCCCGTTCAACCAATTGATGACCGTCAGTGCATCCAGTGGATCAAGCAACTCGTCGCCAGTGACATCCAGATAGTAGCTTTGCAAACTTGTCGGCTCCTCGCCTTCACCCCGTTGGTTCAAAGCATTGATTACAATCAACACATCGAGCGGACTGATGTTCCCGTCGTTGTTAACGTCGCGTTTGTTGTTTGGGTTCTGAAGAGCGGCGCGACCGCTCGATCGATAGATGATCGCGTTTTGTTGATCGCGGACGTATTGGCTATCATTGGAATTGACGAACGCACTGCCATCCAAATCTGCACGTGCTTCATAGCCAAAGTCACCCAAGCCAGCGACGACAAATCCGTTTTGTTTATCCCGAACTCTTTATGAATCATTCGAATTGACAGTCCTAGTTCCGACGCCGCCACTCTCGTCACGAACATCACCAGGGAGTGCAAATATGCGAAACGTGAAATCACCACCCTCAATCAAGTTTCCTGAGCTACCTGTCGTTACACCGTTAATCCATTCGCCATCAAGTAAGGCAACCGGCCAATAAAAACGTACCAACGAACCCACAGCAGTTCGAAAAATGCTAGCGATACCATGGATTTGTTCCCAATTCTAAATCTCGTTTCGAATCGTGGATATTCATATCGCTAGCGTTTTTCGAATTGCTTTAGCGCCCTTCCATTGAGGGGGCTCAACTTTTCATGGAACCGCTATGGATGGTCTACTCCCTCGTTCGGTCATGGACGCAATGCGACGTACTTCAAAAAGTCTTACTGGGTACGCACGTAGAGTCTTTCAAGCTGTCGTCACCAATGAGCATGCTGAAGGCAAACCACGAAAAGCGGAAACGCGATTTGGTTCGAATCGCGATGCAGTTAAGCGAGGGCTTTTCGAGCAACATATCGGTCGGGAAATTCGCTCTATCTCGTCCTCCAAAGGGCGACCGCGAGTAGAAACGTTGAACATGGATTTGCTCCCAACGGCTAAGAACCTGCTAGAGGAGCGATCTCAAGCCGATCCGAAGTTTCAGTCCACGAAAATCTTCACACTTTAACAATGTTCAGGCAGCTCACCTACGAGCCGCGAACGACTCCTCCATTTTGCGAATCTCCATCGACGCCAAAGCCTCGGTGAAGCTGGGTTCTTTTAGTCGAGGTGGCCTCACTCGAAATGAAAACGAAGCCAAAGCATCCGATCATGATATGGGCGGCAAATCGGTTACACCATGTGGAATATTGGAAATCGGGAGCAACCAGCTTTTTATCGAATTTGTGTCTGGTCCATGCACAAGCGACACGTTTGCAGATCAACTGAATGATTGGTGGGAACTCCGTAAAGGGACTCACACCCATGTTAAAACCATCATGATAGACCTCGACAACGGCTCGGAGATTTCGAGCCATCGCACTCAATTCATGGCGAGAATGATCGAGTTTGCGGACAAGCAAAATCTAATCATCGAATTGGTTTAATATCCTCCGTATCACAGTAAATACAACCGCATCGAACGATGTTGGAGTGCATTGGAGCGACACTGGAACGGCACTCAGTTACACACCCTTGGCAAGGCAGTTGGATGGGCCATGTCGATGACATGGAACGCTCTATCCCCGTTCGTTGGTATTGCGACCAAGCTCTATGCCAACGGTGTTAAGCTCACCAAGAAGGCATTCGCGAAACTTGCTTCGCGATTGCAACGGACAGCAGGCGTTGAATGGTGGAGCGTCCGAATAGTTCCCCACCCATGCATTCAATGAATTTGAGACGCGGAAAAGTCTAAGGCCAGTTTCGGTCGTCCAAACGAATTGGAATGTGTTAAGTCATGCACAAAATGCATCTTCGGGCTGGCAGTCTGGGTAGCACAGTCGATTCACGCGAAATAATTAAGCTTCAAATCATTTTAAGGCATGTCAACCAACAAGGGAACTTCCGCGTGAACCGACTGCACCACCCAGAAGTGGGTTCGTTGGTACGTTTTTATTGTTCGGTTGCCTTACCTGAACCTGTCCCAGCGCCAGCAACATTTACGCCGAATCCGGACGAACCAGTGCTCAACGCAATCGCACCAGCCCCGGCAATAGTGAGGGCCTCGATGTTGGCTGAGGATGTGGCGAGGACTGATTCAGAACCAACCAGGGCTCGGGCCGTTGCGTCATTGACAGTCGCAAGCGTTTGGGAGTTGATGCTGTTGATCGCGACAGAAACGCCGATCGACACATTTATATTTGCGTTTTCACCTGCAATACCCAGCGCGAGCGCAATACCGCCTGCATTGGCGACGATAGTCGACGTGTCGGTCGCCAAGACACGTAACGTGCCTGCGGTAACTAAAGTGCCCGACGTGTTGTCGATGTCATCGATCGCGGCATTGACGACGCTGGTAATGTCGTTGCCACTGCCTGCCCCTGCCCCAGCAAAAGTAAAGGCGGAGTTGCTCTGCGAGTATCCAACCGCACCTGCACCACCCATCGAAAGGGCCCTGATGGTTGGCATGGATTTCGCTTCGACAGTCAGCGTTCCTGTGTTCGCTGATACAACAATATCCCGAATCGTCGCCAACGTTTTTGAGTCGATGAGCGCGTCGGAAGTTGCCGTCACGGAGACGTCTTTTGCATTGACCGTGGGTTTAACCAAGTACGCTCGTGTCTGGCTAGTGATCTCGTTGACAGCAAACGATGCAGCAAACGAGAGATTCGTATAGTTGCCACCGGTGATATTCGTCGAGTCGCCATTGGAGACGGTAACGGCCCCTGCACCGCCAATGGTAAGCGCGTCAATCGTTGGGTCATAGAGTGCATTGATGATGACGTTTCCGGCAGTGGCTGTCATCGTTGAGTTCTCAACAAAGGCTTGAGTACCCCCTTCGATCAGGTTAATTGCCACGCCGATACCGATGCCGATGTTGGTCGGGTTCTGAGCACCGCGGGAAATCAGCAACGCAACGCCGCCACCGTCCGAGTAGATAGTGGAAGCATCCTCGGCGTTGACTTGAATGCTAGGAGTGTTGGCTGACCCCACCGTGATGACTTCGCTGTCACGTAAGAACGCAATGGTGTTGGTCTTTAAGGTGTTGAATGCAAATGCTCCGCCGATACCCACGTTCCACGGGTGGCTGTTTAGAGGTCGGAACATTGGTCGGGTCCGTCAATACTGCGGCAGCGAGCGACAACGCAAAGATGTCAACATGTTCGGCGGCTTTGACTGATACGGAACCACTCACATTTATCTTAGCTGGGCCTGCGGCGGAGTCCTTCGACGGTGATTCCGATCCGATATAGGCGAGCGTGGTTCGCTCTTGAAGGTTGACCGAGGTGGCAACGCCGACGCCAATTTGTTCCCCTAAAACATAACCGCCATCGATTCCATAACGATTGGCTGTGTCGATGGCTTTAACTAAAACGGAAGCTCCCGAAACTGTAACATTCTTGGCTATATCGGCCCGAGTTTCGGAAGTAAGTTTGTCAACAGTAACGCTTGCAGAGACGCCGAATTCGGACGCTTTTGCGCCGGTTTGGGATACGCCCACGCTAAAGATGTCTTGTGTCGCGGTGACAGCCAGTCCATTCCCACCTGATCCGGTTCTCACCATGGCGTTATCATCGATTTCCGCTATGGTCTTGTTGGTTGAGATAGACACGATCACGGAAGGACCAATGGCGTTCTTTCCGGAAATACCGAATGGGTTGACTAGGGCTTCAAAGCTTGCCTGCCGTTGAAAGTTTGCGTTGATCTTATCCTCCGTCACCGTTGTTCGGAGCGAGAAACCATTAATGGTTCCTGGCGTGACGACGTTGCTTTCTTGAACAATGTTGACGACTTGAGCCGAATTGAATGAGTACTTGGTGGACCCTTGCGAGGCACCTGCGATGATCGTGCCATTGACGGTGGAAGTGTCGGTTGCCTTGTCGACGGCGACCGAGACGGCTAGCCCCGCGATCCCATCGCGAAACAGGATCGCATCTGCACCGGCTGAGGTTTCCGACTCACCTTTCGCATTGACAAAGACACTTCCTAGTGTCGACTCGATTCTGGAAGCGGCGCTGGTCGATACCGTGGACTCAGCGTTGTTCAATGAAAGGGCTAAAGCGATTGCGAGATCAACTCAGAACCCCATAGACTCCCAACGTTGGTGAGTCCTGATTTTCAAGCGAGTGCGACGCTCGGCGTCTACAGCACGGAACGCTAATTGAGAGATTTGACTGAATGGCAGACGATTGGCGGGAACGTGTATGGGATTTGTTCGATCGCGCCGTAGAATTGACAGACGACCAGCGAAAGGAGCTGCTCGATCGCGAATGCGATTCTGACGCTACGCTACGACAAGAAGTCGAGAGCTTGTTGCGTCATGCCAGTCAGGAAGAAAAGCAAGTCGAGGACAAACTTAAGAGTCCATTGGTTCGGTCTGAGCGACAGGAAACAGATACACAGAATCGCAATTTGCCTGACACAATTGGACGTTATCGCGTTCTTGGGTTGCTTGGTTCTGGCGCGATGGGCAGCGTCTATGAGGCAGAGCAAGACAGTCCTCGCCGATCTGTTGCTGTCAAAGTAATGCGCCGCGGTTCGGTATCGCCGGAAACGCAACGTCGCTTTTTTAAGGAGTCTCAAATTCTAGGTCAATTGCGACACCACGGCATCGCTCAGATTTATCACGAGTGTCCGCGACATTAATGACAGTGAAGTTCTTCGAATCGACTACCCACGGCCTGTGACCTTTGTTGCGCCCATTGCAATGCAAGGGAACGAAGCTCGCGCGTATGTAGTAGCCGACAATCGCCACCGTATTGTTACGCAGACGGGTCGACTGTTATTAGATCTTGAGCAACCGAAACCATTTGTTGGAAGAGCAGCCGCATTAAGCCCCGATTTGAGGTTTTTCGGAATATCCTGGATCGATCCAAATAATGATGTTGAACTATATGACTTGACAACGGGCCAATTCCTGCGTCGTTTCGTCGGCCATACAGGACGCATTTACGGTTTGAACTTTAGTGGCGATGGGGAAATGTTAGCAACGTCTGGTGAGGACGGAACGGTCCGGTTGTGGAAGACATCGACCGGTCAACAACTCCATGTTTGTCATGGCCACACGGGAAACATCTGGTCCGTTTCGTTTCGGTCGGACGGAAAACGCATTGCTTCTGCATCTGCTGACGGGACAGTGCGTCAGTGGTTGACGAATACAGGGGAGGAAACACGAGGTCTGCACACGAGTTTTATCGCGAGCGAGATTTGCTGAAATGAAATGCAATGATGGCGCATTGCCAGATCTACTTGCTCGATCTACGGCGTCAATACTCTTTGATCAAAAAGCATTTGTCGGCTCTCCATGAGTATTTCGCAACACGTTTGATCAATGCTCGCAATCGGCCCAATGAATCGATTGCGGCAGCAAAGTCATCGGAGAGCTCCAAGGAACTGTTTAGTTCTGATTCGTTCACTTGTTTACCTTGTTCGAGGTGCAAAAGCGCCTCGTCGCTCGGGAACGCTTGCGGCCAATGTTGGACGGCAACGCGTGCAGGGACTAGATGACCTTCGATTTCGTCTCGATTCGTTACGGATTCCAAGTCGCAGCTGCTTGCCAAACAAAACGGACCAATCGCTGTACGTACAAGCTTGGTCATGACCGCATCCGATCCAAGCTTGCGTGCAATATCGCGACCAAGTGATCTCACGTATGTTCCAGTTCCACACGTCATGCTAAGTTCAAAAAACGGATACTCAAAAGAGGTTACCTCTAATGATTCAATCAAAACTTCTCTTGATGGCATATCAAATTCCTTGCCTGCTCGAGCCAGTTCGTGCGCTCGTTTGCCACCGATCCAAACCGCCGAGTATTTCGGCGGCGATTGTTCGATCGACCCAATGAACGAAGGCAGTTGCGCGACGATGGATTCTCTATCCAAAATGGGTGCTGACGCGATCGGAATGAGGGGTGTTTCGCAGTCGGTCGATTCGCTAGTTACACCGAGCTGAAAGGTCCCGACGTATTGTTTGGGCAAGGTATGAACCGCGTCAGTGAGTCGGACCGCTTGGCCGACCAGGATTAAGAGAACTCCGCTAGCCAGCGGATCCAGGGTGCCAGCGTGGCCTACTTTTTCTGGACGCAACAACCTTTGGATCGAATTGACGCAATCGCGACTTGTGGGCCCTGAAGGCTTGCGTAAATTCAAAATACCGAACATGGAGAAGCTGCGTTGAGTTTGCGGATTGTGTCGTCAATGTACGGCTCCCAAAATCTTCAGAGCGGTTTTGCTACCTTTTTGCCGAAGATGAGAGGTGGATCATTGTAACCCGCATAGCCACTCAGGATAGCACGTGATGGAAAATCAACGGTCGGTTAGATGGGACGTGGCAGCAGTCGTAATGTTCTCGGCCGCAACGTTGTTGTGGCTATCGCTGCTAACCCACGACGCGGCCGACAACCTCGGCGAGTTTTCCGGCGTCATCGGAGCGGTCTATCGCCCGATGACTCCGGCCTATTTGGATTCTCCGAATCCAAAGATTCAGAACGCTTGCGGCTATCTGGGAGCTATCGCCAGCGACGTCCTTTTGCAAGCGACTGGGATCGGAAGCTATCTGATAGCGATGCTCCTGTGTCTATCTGGAGTCGTGATGCTCAGACAGCAGCCATGGGCATCGCCGTTAGGGCGAAGTTTCGGTTGGACATTGATTCTCGTGGCAGTGTGCTGCATACCTCAACGATTTGGAATCCAACTCAATATTCCGGTGCCAATCGGCGCTGGAGGTTACTTGGGTGCACTTTGCAACACTTGGTTGGACCGCCACTTAGCGCAGGGGGCCTCGATTTTAGTTCTGAGCATTTTTGCTGGCGGACTACTTTTGAGCACCGAATATGCCTTGGTTCGTTACTTTGGCTTTGCCGCAACCGGCGGAATGATCGCATTAAAGTACTTTCGATTGCCGAGCTTGACTTTCCTTCGCCGTGGACAGGCGACCTCCGGCACATTCTCGCCTTCTAGATCCGATTTACCCAAGAGCGTGACTCTACGGCAGAACCCGACATCCATCACCAGTGGCAGCGGTAACCCTAGCAGTCAATCATCGTATCCGTCATCGGTTATTCACGCGGCTCCTTTATCTGGGGCATCGTTGGACTCATTTAATCCGCATAGCAGCGGGTTGTCGGTAGGGACAACCCATGGTGTCAACGGTTCAGGACCAGCTATTCGAATTGGACGTCGTGCAGAAACCAATTTGACAGCGGAGGACTTGGCGTCCCAATCACGAGCCGTTGGACGAACAGACCTTACCTTTCCTAAAGTCAAAAGCCCGTCAACACTTGCCTCCATCGCCGGCGCGTTGTTCGGTTCCAAGAAGGTAGTCGATGGAATCGAAGACCACCTGCTAGGTTCCGAGAGCGGAAGTGAAATTCCTAACGCCCGAACCTTTGTCAGCAGTCGAAAGACTGCGATAAACCAAAAAGAGTTACTCGATGATGAGTACGACGATGAATCAGAGGACTCGTACGACTCCGATGGCAACGACAACCTGGATTCTCGCTACGATGAAGATGACGACGAAATCCATACGGCTGACGATGAGCAAGAGATTGTTGCGGAGAAACCCAAGTCGGCCCGCTCTCGCACGGTCCGTTCGGATGCACCCAACATCCAAGAGGACAAAGGGCCTCGCGTTCAAACTCGTAAAACAAAGCAAGCCCAAGTAGAGCCAGAGCCTGCAACGCTTCCAGAAGACTCCCTGGCCCATCTTGATGACACGAAGTTGCCCGAGGGTAGTGAGGAGTATGTTCTTCCGGGCCTTGACTTGTTGACCGAGTCCGACGAAGTCTCGTACGACGAGCAAACCGAAGAAGTAAAGAAAAAGGCCAAGGTATTGGAGCAAACCTTTGCCAACTTTGGTTTCAATATCAAAGTGGTCGAAATTGAGACCGGTCCAGTGATCGCGTTGTACGAAATCGAACTTGATGCTGGGCTTCGACTCAGCAAAATCGCCGGCCTGGCAGACGACTTGGCGATTGCACTTCGCGTCCCCAGCGTCCGCATCGTCGCACCGATACCAGGCAAGAACAGCGTTGGGATCGAAGTGCCGAACGAAAAAAGGCAAATCGTCCGAATGCGTGAAGTCATCGAAGAAAGCGGCGCACAAATCCGGAAGCAAAAGATTCCATTGTTCCTGGGTAAAGATGTTTCCGGCAAGGCCTTGACGGTAGACTTGGCGAGTCTTCCACACTTGCTAATCGCGGGCAGAACCGGTACTGGTAAGAGCGTGTGCTTGAATTCGATCATCTCGTCAATTTTGATGACGCGACGGCCAGATGAAGTGCGGATGTTGATGATCGATCCCAAGATGGTAGAGCTCAGTTGCTACGCTCGTTTGCCGCATTTGATGCACCCTGTTGTTATCGATATGCGAAAGGCCGAAGCAATTCTTGCTTGGGCTGTCGATAAAATGGAAGAACGCTATGCGCTTTTAGCACGTGCAGGTGTGCGACATCTAACCAACTACAATCAGCTGGGCCGAGAGGAATTGCTGGAAAGGCTCAAGCCTGAAAACGACGACGAAGCGGAATTGATCCCTGACCATCTGCCGTTCATCGTCATTGTAGTGGACGAAATGGCGGATTTGATGATGACCTCGGGCAAGGAAGTCGAGGCCCACATCATCCGACTGGCACAGAAGAGTCGAGCCGTCGGTATCCACTTGATTCTCGCAACGCAAAAACCAACGGTGGACGTCATCACCGGGTTGATCAAGAGCAATTTGCCTGCTCGTATCAGTTTCCAGGTGGCCAGCAAGACAGACTCACGTGTTGTGCTTGATGCCATGGGAGCAGACAAACTGCTTGGTAACGGCGACATGCTATTCTTATGGCCGGGTACAAGCGCATTGGTCCGTGGCCAAGGAACCTACTTGAGCGATGACGAAATCAATTCGGTGGTAGATCATTGTAGTTTGGGCGAACAGAACTTCGTCCAGGAACTGGTACAGCTTAAGGTAGAAAAAGGTGAAGACGAAGCCATCAAGCCAGGTTCGTTCAAGAAGCGTGATGATCTGTATGAGGCTGCGGTGGATATTGTAGTTCGGGAGGGACGGGGCAGCTGTTCACTGCTCCAGCGAGCGCTGGGTATCGGCTATGGAAGGGCGGCTAGGCTAATCGATTTTATGTCCGAGGACGGAATCGTAGGACAATACAATGGCTCGCAAGCCCGGGAAGTTGCCATCACGTTGGCGCAATGGGAAGCCATGCGTTCCGGCGCGGAGGAGGATGCGGAACCCGTTCCTAACAAGGCTAAAAATCGATCGAACAAGATTCGACGGGATGATAGTTGGGAGGATACTCCGAAAGCACCAAAGGCAAAGAAAAAGAAACGTTCCGGGGGCGAACAAGCTTATGTTGCCTCTGCGGAGGCGGATCACTCGGAAGAAGAAAATCACTGGACCGACGACGATGACGAATAAGTGAAGCGCAATGCAAACAAGAGCGTAGCACGGGCGTCTCGCCCGTCAAAACATGGAGAGACGCCCATGCCACTTGGTATGATTGATTCTGCCGCTCACCCAACCCTGACTGCAGCAAGTCATGAAGCTCTTCTACACAGATCAATTTGAGTTGCCGTTGCCAATGGGACATCGCTTTCCGATGGCCAAGTATCGACGTCTACGCGATAAGATTGTTAGCGATCCATTTCATGCCCAGGATGTTTTTCTCGTTCCGGAAGCGGCGACTATCGATCAGTTGTGTCTTGCTCATGATCGAAGCTATGTCGCGCGAGTTGTCGATGGAGAATTGTCCGAAGCAGAAATCAAACGGATCGGATTTCCATGGAGCGAGGCCATGGTCGAGCGATCTCGGCGAAGCAGTGGCGCGACGCTCGCAGCGTCAAGGCATGCGATATACGATGGTATCTCGGTCAATATGGCTGGCGGCACGCATCATGCAATGCGCGAAGCCGGCGAGGGGTTTTGCGTATTTAACGATGCAGGGGTCGCAATCATGTCCCTGCTATCCGAAGGCGTTATTGAACGGGCAGTTGTTATCGACTGCGATGTGCATCAAGGAAATGGGACCGCACAAATATTTAGTGACGTTTCCGAGGTGTTTACGTTTTCGATTCACGGTGAAAAGAACTTTCCAATTCGCAAGTATCCTAGCGACCTCGATATCCATCTACCCGACGGAACCAACGACGACGACTATCTCCGTGTCCTCTCGACCGCACTGTCAAGCGTGCTTGCCGATAAACCATTTGACCTAGCCATTTACTTAGCCGGTGCAGACCCTTTTCAAGATGACAAACTGGGACGATTGAGCCTGACCAAAGAGGGACTGGCAGCTCGCGATAGGCTGGTCATCTCTGAATTGTGGTCGCGAAACATTCCGACCGCGATTGCAATGGCGGGTGGCTATGCCCATTCGATCGATGATATAGTCGATATCCATGCAAGAACAATTCGCATTGCATCGGAGTACTGTCGACACATCGGGAGCTGGCACTAGAAGAGGAACTCAGCTTCATGGACTAGGAGAGCGTCTCCTTAAAAAAGTCGAGCGTCCGTTGCCAAGCAAGTTTAGCTGCAGCTTCGTCATATCGAGGTGTTGAATCGTTATGGAAGCCATGGTTTGCTCCAGCATAAATAAATGCTTGATACTTCTTCCCGGCACTCATCAATGCTTTTTCATATGCGGGCCAGCCTTCGTTAATGCGAGTGTCGAGCTCTGCGTAATGAAGAAGAAGCGCGGCCTTGATTTTGGATACGTCTTCTGCAGCGGGTTGTCGGCCGTAGAACGGAACTCCAGCGACCAACGTTCCCGGTATGCGAACAGCAAGTTGATTGACTACACCTCCTCCATAGCAAAAGCCTACCGCTCCAACCTTGCCGGTTGAAAGAGTGTGACTCTTAAGTGTTTCGGCGCCTGCGATGAAATCTTCCAGCATCTCTTCTGGATTTCGCTTTGCCTGCATTGTGCGCCCCTCATCATCATTGCCTGGGTAACCACCGAGTGGGCTCAATGCGTCCGGTGCTAACGCAAGGAAGCCAGCGGTCGCAAGCCGTCTCGCCACGTCCGCAATGTACGGATTGAGCCCGCGATTCTCGTGAATCACCAAGACTGCAGGAAATTTCCCCGCGTTGGCTGGCCGAGAAAGCAGGCCTCGGATTTTTTTGCCCCCTTTCGGCGACTCGTACTCAAATGACTCCGTGCGGATGCGAGCATCGTCGGGTGCAACTTGCTGAGCCCACGCATAGTTGGGCGATAGACTGGAAATCAACGTCTCTGCAGTAACGCCACCGACTGTGACTGCGGCGATTCGTTGAGCAAAGTCACGTCGAGAGATCCGGCCATGTGCGTAATCGTCATATAAATCGAGCGCCCGCTGATCGAAATCGGATGCTTTTTTACGTTCCATCGAGTTCACCTTTCAAAAGTAAGTCTAAGTGTCCAATAAGCTGTCGCGAAAAAGCTCACGTTCAACTTTTTAAGTGAAAGTAGCAGTGAATGTGCGGCTCGCCTCGGAAGTACCAGACCATGTCTGGCCCCTCGATCTGCCATGTATCCCAAACTTTGTCGGAACCGATATCATATTTGCCTGCGTACCACGACACATTGAGCCGATCGACAATCTGTTTTTTCTCGATCGTTTCAATCGTCGCGTTGATGTCGTCCAGACGAAACATAGCCAACATCCCTCGCATCGTTTCCACAAATAGTTTTTTTTGATCAACACTCAGTTCGGCGCAACTCAATCCTGTACTTTCCGAGGGCTTTTTCACGACCGCATCGGGATTTTCACTCCGAGGCTCATTCGAGACTAGCCCTTTCGCTTGCTGCTTGCCATCGAGTGATTGAACGAACCGATTGAAATTCTTCCCTTGATACCAATAGGGGTTTCCAGGGTGATCTTTGGCTTCGCGGAAATTGTCGTTCATGCTGTCCACTGGATGTGGATAATGTCCATAGAAGATGGGAGCCCCACCGAACCCTTGGCCATGGACTGTATGTGCATTGCAACGACGCGTCACATGGTGCCCAGTAAAGATGAATTCAAAATCTTGATCCTCGGGAGTGCCGAAGAAGCCCGCTGCAGGTGCGTTCTTTTCGTCCCCGTATTGGTCGATTAGCACCTGTTGGTTAACAGCGTCCTGATAGTCAACACTGTGAAGCGAGTCGAAGATCTTCTTAATAAGTTCTTGTTGCTCGGCATTGAACGTATTCGGGACGCGATATTGAGGATGGATGTACCACCAATTGCTGACGAACTGACGTCGCGGGTGATCCGTTGGCAAACAAACTTGCTTTCGCTGGGAATCGGTCAAACTATTGTAGAGTTGCATCGACAACGAGTCGGCATTCGCTTCGTTTGCAAAAACAGGCGGGAGTAGTTTCTCGAGCCTCGTCAGCCCTAGAATTCCTGCAGAAGCACCAACGGTTCGGATCAGATTACGACGGGTCAATTTGTTCATGGTTCACCTTTACCTGGACTTCCTGGAGAAGTATAGCGGTCCCGCAAAGCATAAGTATCCCTTGGTCTTCCGAAAAAATCAACCGTCGCAACGCAGTCACACCCGGCAGCTGAGACTGTGGTTTGATTTGCCGTTGGACGCCTTTCGACCTTCAAATCAAGATCCCAGAAAAAGGATTGGGACTGAAGACTTTTGGCACTTGCCGCGGGTACAATCTTGGGCATACTGCGCTACTCACATCCTCGCTCTCGGAGTACTCTGAATTGCCTCCTTCGCCTCTTAGTTATGAAAACAACGCCACTGCTTTGATCATCGGAGTGGGTTTAATGGGACAGCATATGGCTGCGAATATTGTTCCATGGCTCAAGCTCAAAAAACTCATTTTGGTCGATCATTCTACCACCATTGGTGTCGGCAACGACAAGATGAGACTGGTGGACTTTGCAAGCTTATTGTCAAAGCAAACTGAAGGTGATACGGAAATTGTCGCCGAGTCCGTTGATATCACCAGCGAGCAAGCTGTTCAAGCGTTCTTCTTGAGGCACCCTGGAATTCAGTATTTTATGCATACTGCTGGGATTTCTCCCAAGCCATTGACCGCCCCTGAGGACCTCACCAAGGAAGACGTCATGGGAGCTTGCGAGGTTAACCTGTGGGGTGCCCACAACGTAATCAAACATGGAGTGAAAACGGGGGCTCTGGTACATGGCTCACGCGGCGTTATTGTTCTCTCGACATCGGCGACCGTCGGAGCAGAGGGACGGGCAAGTGCGGCTTATGAAGAATCCAAGGGTGGGTTACTCAACTTTTTACGGCTGCAATCAAGGCACTTCGTCGAAAAGTACGGCGTTATTTTGAATGGACTCGCGCCGTCACCTTTGCGTGGCCCAATGGCGGCTCAGAATCCAATTAGCGCTGGCCGATTAGAAGCAGTTGCCGACGCAATGCCAATGGGTGCGCTAACCGAACCAAAACACATTTCAGCCGCAACCATGTTCTTCTGGGCAAAAGAGTGTTGGTGTGCAGGCGAAGTCCTTACCACAGATGGTGGATACACCAAGCACCGACCTATCTATGGACCTTTAGCCGCGGACAAGTAGCTCACAAACTATCCACTATGACCGATGAAATTGCCGACTCGCCCTCTGCCCCAATGAGCCATGTCATTATCTATACCGATGGCGCAGCGGAACCCAACCCAGGACCCGGCGGTTATGGCGTGGTTCTTTTGGCTGGTAAACATCGCAAAGAGCTCTCCGGTGGCTTTCACCGAACAACCAACAATCGAATGGAATTAATGGGCGTCATCGTCGGACTCGAGGCGTTAACCAAGCCATGCCGCGTTACGTTGTATAGCGATTCCAAATACGTCGTCGAATCGGTGGAACGCGGTTCTGTTGAAAAGTGGAGCAAAAACAACTGGTATCGTACGAAATCCGAAAGGGCAAAAAACGCCGATCTCTGGGCTAGATTTCTTTTAATCTATGCAAAGCATGACGTTCGATTCAAGTGGGTTAAGGGGCATGCAGGTGTTCCGGAAAACGAGCGATGCGATGTGCTGGCAGTAGCAGCTGCCCAGTCCTACGATACGGTACCCGACGAAGGCTACATTCGTGAGATACAAGCGAACGGCGGCACTCTACCGAGCGTTGTACCACTTTTGCATCGAAGCGGAGCATCGACTCCTTCGCCTACGTCGACCAGCAGCGTTTCACATAAGGAAGCAGGAGAACCATGCCGAAAATGTGGCACACCGATTGTCAAGAAACCCACCAAAGCCAAGACTCCCAAACCAGGGCAAACCTACTATTATGCTTGGTATCTAAGCTGCCCAGGCTGCAATACCATGTACTTAGTCGACGAAGCCAAACGGAGCTTATAGCCCATCCGTTCGGGGCTTGCCCCCCGACGGATGCGTTTTGGCGTTCTATAATTAGGCGTCCCAACACCCGTTCCCCTCGGCTTTGCCAGTCTCCGGCGGGCAAAGCCAGGGGAACGGGTCGATTCGCGAGTGCCGGCATTAGGACGCCAAAACAAGGTTGGTGGGGGACGAGCCCCCAACCAACCTGAATGGCCAGATCGAACAACTTGAAAGGCAGATCGACCAACCTTAACGGCCAGATCGCGGAACGAAACAAAACTCGTATCAACGCATTTTTCACCCATTGCTATTTGTCGCGCATACCAGAGCGTGCCATCCAAATTACTGGTAAATTTCAACGAGCCGCTCGCCTATTTGCGGTAACGGGTGATGATTGTGGCAAACAATAAAACGGTTGCGAGAAAGGAAGAAATGAACATCGTGGGCAAATGTTTTCAAAAGGGAACTGTATTGTTTGTCAGTTTATGTATCGGTTTATTTTGTCATGGACAGTCCAGCGCGCAGGACTTGATCCAGCCGGCCCCGGAAATGCCCGCCTATACTCTTGGTAGCGTTAATCAAAGCAAAGATTCGTTTGGTCGGCCCTCCATTACGATCGACTACCAGCGGACCAAAGATGGAGTTGGCATGGCAATGTTGGCCGGAAAAATTTCCCATGGGCCAATGAGGGTCTTCGGATCTGGGACGGTGAATGATGCATCGGGCAAGTTGGAATGGAGCGAACCATTTTCGTTTGGAACGGGTCTCAATGCGGAGTTGTTTCTCGTAATCTCAGGCTCGTTTGCCGAAGAGTGTCCGTTTACTTGCCTAGTCTCCAACGCGGTTCGCACTGGAAATTCAGGTGGAGCGCCATCCACTGGCCGCGAGTGGAACGACTTGGAATCCGCTGCCTACCAAAAGGACTTGGTCGGTCGAAAGCCACCCTTTGCCTTACCCGCAGATCATCAACTTGTGCGGGCATCCACTAAGCTAGTTCCGGGCATGCCAATCAAAGTCGGCAGATATGGTGAATGGGTCGATGCAGAGGCTTTGACAGCCGAGGCAATGGTTACCGTCAAGATCTCTGGCGTTGCTAAACTTCGAGTGGTTACTCGTGATGGATGGATCGCTATCAAGCCATCAGTGCTTCAGCAAGGGGACGCGTCACCGAGTTCATTTCAAGCGAGCGCAAAAGTAATCCCCGGAACAGCCGTGATACATCCAGAGGGTTTTGTCGCAGTGACGGATACCATGAATCTCTTTCCCGGCACACCTGTGCAGGCGATTTGGCAGGATCAGTTGGTGGACGCGACGGTGATGGCGATCGAGGGCAAGCAGCTGCTGAATATCCACTACGATTCAAAGTCGCCTGCATTTAACCAAATGCTTGATCGCAGTTCACTCTTCATTGCGATTCAGACTCTTGAGGAACTTGCAAGGCCGGACGCAATGGAGACGTTTCAAGTTCGGGTGCCAAATCTGGTTGAAGCTCGTAGCGGAGCGCCAATGGGGATTACGGGCAATGCCGCAGAGAGATTTCCTCCGCCCGTTTTGACATTACAAAACAATCCCATCGATCTTCCGATTCCGAGGGAAGCGGAGTTGTTACCTCTGGATGTTCCAATCCCTCGAGGAACAAAGCTGGCGGCGTGTTGGGGCCATAAATGGAACTACGTGACTGTGCTCAAGGATGGAAAAGAGGATACGGTCCAGATTCACTGGGACGACCGACCTCCCGAGTTTGATGGACTAATGCATCGGAGCCAACTTATCATTCGGAGGTCGGATCTGAAAAAACTAAAGATCAAGGCAACGAGGTCCGCGATGCGTGTGTGGACGGACGCGACAGGCAAATTTTCGGTCGAGGCAAGACTAGCGTCCCGAACGTCAACGCAAATAACCATCGTCAAGGAAGATGGCAAAGAAATCACGTTGTCGATCGACAAACTTAGCAACGCCGACAAGCTATGGCTTAAAGACAATCCATAGCAAGGTGTGGCGGCACGTCTTGCTCGTCCAAGCCGTTTTTGAGAATCGGGAATGAACTAACGTCGCGCATGCGAGCAAACCAGTCGGAGATCGAGTCGATGCAAAAGATGGCAGCCACGCTGTGGCCCAGGTTGTGATCGACGCCCAAAAACTACCCACAAATTCTGCTGACTAGGCCGAAGGCCAGCTAGGAAAAAGCAATTGACCACACTAAAACCCTGGTGACTTCGTCGAGCTGCTTGGAACTGCTATGATACACCGTTCTTACGCGGCCCAGCTAGAGTTATTCTAATCGCGTGCCTCGAAAAACGATTTTTAGTCTTTTCCCATATTTTCTTGCGAGGCATGTTTTGGCCACCTTTCTTCGAGCGTTTATGCTTTTTGTAATTTGGCTCTCTGGGTTTGTAGCCGCACAGCCACCAACCATTTTTCAAACCGATGTCCCCGAAGGATTGCCCGATATCTCTTCGGAAGAGCCGATGGCTCCTCGGTTTTCAAAGGAAAAGGCTGCTCAGTATCTAGATCGCTCGGCGTTAAACTGGCAGAAGACTAAAAACTGCGCTACCTGCCACACAAACTTGTTCTACATGATTGCCCGGCCAGCGCTGACCTCCATTCAGCCCGATTCGGGTGAAGTCCGCAGTTTCTATGAGGACTATCGCAAGGTGCGTTGGCAAGGGACTGGGCCAAAGGAAGTGGATGGTTTCTGGACAATCGTCGTCGGCACAGGCTTAGCAATGAACGACTTGCAGACTACAGGCAAGCTCAGTAGTGTCGCCCGTGACGTGCTTGATATGATGTGGACGGTACAGCGTAAAGATGGTGGCTGGAATTGGCCTGACTGCGACTACGCCCCTATGGAAATAGATGATCATTATGGCGTCACGGTAGCCGCCTTGGCAACTGGCAACGCACCCGACGGCTATGCTCAATCTCCGCAAGCTCTTGCTGGACTCGAAAAACTTCGTGGCTATTTCAAAAACAATCCGCCAAAGTCGCTCCACCATCGCGCCATGCTCGCGTGGTGTTCCGTCAGGATAGAAGGAATTGCCTCTGATGAGGAGCGCAAACAAACGCTCAATGAACTGCTCAGTCTCCAGCTGGCGGACGGTGGCTGGTCGACGTCCGGTTTTCTCACCGACTGGAAAGGACTGGTGCGTCAAGACGGTGAGCCGCTGGACATCAAAACTAGCGACGGCTACGGCACTGGCTTGGTTATCGTGATCGCAAGGGAACTTGGTTGTCCAGCAGATGACGTACGGCTGCAGCGCGGAGTCGAATGGATTCATTCCCATCAGCGTGAGAGTGGGAAATGGTTCACGAAATCACCGGTGAATGACGCAGGTAATTTGATCTCCAATGTCGGCAGCGCCTTTGTTGTTCTGGCTCTTCAGTCCTGCGGCGAGCTGCCTGGTTGGCCTTTCAATCCAGTTAAACAGCGAAACAAGTAGCGTTATGTATCAACATTCAATGCTGAAACGCCGAAAATTCTTGACGGCTGCAACCGCCGCCTCGATCATAGTCGCCTCAATCATAATCGTAGGTGAATCGAGTGCAAAACTTTGGTCCGAAGAGTTCGCTATCAAGAGCGATGCAGAAAACTTTGTGAAGGGCGAGACGAATCACTTCTATTATCGGCTTGCCTCCACTAATCCGTACCTGGATTCACAGCGGGAAAACCGAGCTTTTGGATTCGGCGAAGGAAAGGTTTTTCTTTCTGAGGACAATTGTCAGTCTTGGGCATACAGCGCATCGTTTCCTGATGCGGAGAATATTACTTTCAGTTGCTTGCTAAAAAATGGGAACGTCCTTTTCGCAACGCGCGCAAACCTATTCCTCAGCTGCGACAGGCTTGCGACCATCGACGAGGTTATTGTAAAGAACGTTGACGGTAGCGACTATCATGTGCATCAGCCGAGTTCTCCGGATCAGCCCGGTTGGTATTTCCATGCACTTGATGGCGTCCATACGTGGGAAATCGAAGGATCAGAAATGGTCGTTTGGGGCAACTACTGCAACGTTGACGGCGGTCCAGTGCCGGCCAACATCTATTACTCAACTGACAGTGGGCGAACGGTAAAGATCGCGTTTGCATTTGGCCAGAATCCGTACTTTCAAAACGCGGGCGCAGAGCGAAGTTCGTTTTTAGGGGAACGTGGCAACCCAATCATCTGCCGGCATATTCATGCGGTCTCGTACAACCCGGTCGAAAAAGCAGTCTATGCATGTACAGGGGATCTCGAACGTGGCCACGGTCTTGAGTGCCATTGGCTTCGCGGAGTTTACGATGCTCGAGGCGATCATTGGGATTGGAAAGTGCTGGTCTCCGTCGATGCAAACTCACGGTTCAAATCTGGTGGAATTCAATTCGTCGATGGGCAGCTTTACTGGGCGGCCGACGCGAACGGTCCAAAAAAAGATTCAGAGAAATACGATCGTGGCATATTTCGATGCTCTCCTGAAAACCTAGCCGATCCGAGCAAGCACACGCTGCTATTCGATCCCGGGTACGAAGTCGCGTCGATGATTATCGAGGACAATTTTATCTTGGCTGGACTGAGCGATCTGTCCTCGCCTTTTGCTACGGGCGTAGCCGTCTCACCCGATCTAGGTAAGTCCTGGGCTACGTACGATTTATCTGAATTTGGAAAACGATCTCCCTACCGATTTCATCCCAAAAATAGCGACGGCTGGTTTCGAGTCGATCTGCGGCGAGAATGGATTAAGCGAGCGGAAGTGCTTTTTATTAAACCGAAGTAGCGACAAGTGAGTTTCTTTCGACATGAAAATGATTCAAAAACGGAACGTCGGATTCTTTAGACTCCCAGCCACTGGCCACGTATGTCAATTTCGCGATGCACTTGGACACAGTGGGTGGAACATCATTTTCCGCAGACTATCCATTTACGCTTGGTAAATTATTGCGAGAGGCTAAAGGCGATCAAATGTTGACGATATTCACCATCGGCACGGCGGGTAATATCAATCATATCGATGTTACGAATGGCGCTCGCCAGAATGGCCATGAGGAAGCGGCTCGCATTGGAACAACGCTGGCGAGCGAGGTGTTGAAAACTTATGCACAAATGAGATCGCCGATCGCAGGTCCCTCAAAGACTTCACGCGAAATCGTGAGACTATCATTGCCAGAGCAAAAACCCGACGATGTGGAACGGTCTCGAGCAGTGGTGGAGCGTTCGCGCAAGCCTGGCCCAGGCGAACCAACTTTTATCGACACAGTACAAGCACTTAAAGTTCTCAATGTGGCTGAGCATCACGGTAAGCCGATCGAAGCCGCAGTGCAGGTGATAACGCTGGGAGACGAAGTAGCGTGGGTGGGATTGCCAGGGGAACCGTTTGTGGAACTTGGCATGGCCATCAAACTAGCCTCCCCTTATCCAACGACCATCATCTCTGCACTGGCGAATGATTCCATCGGATACATTCCTGATCGCAAAGGTTTCGCTGAAGGAGCACTTGAAGCAGTTGGGTCTCAGTGTGTACCCGGTTCCGGCGAGGCTTTGGTCGAGGCTGCCACGCGGATGTTGATGGCCGCTTTTCATCGAAATGAAAAATAATTGGCTCATCCGGCGTTCCGGGGAGGTCTCTTTGTTTGGTCTGATCTCAGGTATCATAGCGGAATCGAGTGAACCCATGTTTTTGGGTTATTCGCGTT
>JAYVPJ010000087.1:0-6844 GCA_043757445.1 Pirellula sp.
GACGTTGGCTGCTTAGTCGATTGAACCCATGTTGGGTTCGTTCCTTCGACCACTTCGTATGTGCCTGGATCCAACTGGGTGAACCAGAATTCGCCATGCGAACTCGATGTCGAGGAGCCTACCTTGGTCCAGTTGTAACTCGTGGTTGTTGCACCACTGACCTGCTTTTGAGTCGTCGTGTTAATAAACTTGTACAGATCAAAGGCAATGCCTGTCAAGGCTGGTTCGGCGTTTGCACCCGTGAGAGTTCGATCCCAAGTACCGTTGGCGTTGGTGTCCTGGAACTTCACCCCGTGGATCGAACCATAGATGTAGTCCGCCCATTGATACTTGATAGTGACGACATCACCGCTTGCCAGCGTTACAGTCTGCTGTGTTGCATCCAAGATCATGTCCTGCGATACGTCAGCTGTTCCGTCACTGTTCGTGTCAGTCAGCGTGCTTTCGGAAACGGTGTATGTTCCTGGTACAACACTTCCGAAGGTGAACTTTCCGTCCGCACCAGTCAGAACGGTCGACAAGACGGACTTGCCGAGAATGCTGGTACCGTTCAACAACATCTTGACGTTCTGTAACCCTACGTCGGCTCCGTCAAATGTACCATTTCGGTTCGTGTCTTCGTACTTGAAGCCGGTGACAGTCCCCAATCTCAGATTGCCGAACCACAAATCCTGAGCTTTATCGGCTGGGGCTGGATCTGCGGCGGGGGTCGCGAGAACCTCTTTCTTCATGGCTGCATTAGCTGCAGCGACCGCAAACTCATCTGGACTTAACTTGCCATCATTATTCAAGTCCATTGGACGAGCGGAGGCGCCTGCCTCCCAAACGAATTCTCGTCGGCTAACAATCGAAAAGGCCGTTGTTGAGGCTGCTGGGTTGGAACTAGTGGTCGGAGCTTTGGTTGGCTGGCTTGTGGTCTGAATATAGGGGCCACTTTGCTCGACTACTTCGTAAACGCCCGGATCGAGGTTGGTGAACCAGAACTCGCCGTGGATGTCGGATTTCGCAGACTGTTCGCTCTTCGACCAAATGTAGTTTGTTAACGTCACACCGCTGACGAGCTTTTGAGTCGTCGTCTTGCTAAACTTCCAAAGGTCAAACGAGACATTTGCAAGCGGTGGTTCGGTCGCCTTGTCCCATACGCCATTCGCATTCAAGTCTTCGAATTTGACGCCGTGAATGGAACCCGTGATGAAGTTTCCGAACGTTTGACCATTCAATACGTCGCCTTGCGCCAGAGCCTTGGTTGTGATGTCACCGGTGGATCGACGAAGTCCCTGATCAACGGTAAACACACCGATTTTTGAGCCGACATCAAATATTTTGTCGTTATTGACATCGCTCAGAGTTAAATCTTCAGAGATCGTATACGTACCCGCGGCCAAATTGTTGAACCAGAACTCGCCTGCGGCGTTGGTAATCGAGGGAGTAACGGCCTTTCCAAAAATATCTTTTGCTCCGGGAAGCGTTATGGCAACACCAGGCATCGCAACATCACCGGCATCTTGAACTCCATTTCCGTTCAAGTCTTCATACTTGAATCCGTGGATTTCGGTGCCTCGAACCAACTGAAGTTTATAGTCTTCGACTTCACCGTCGTTGGCGTGGCCGGTTGGCAGCAGAATCTGGGGGTCCATCTTGCCGGACGTCAATCGCACACGCATGTAAGCAGTGCCCGGAGTTATATCCTTGCTCAACGGGATATTGAAGTTATATGTGTCGGTTCGGGTCCCGGATACTGTGCCGGCAATTGGTACACCAGCAAGTACACGATCGTTTGCGTCCGTAAACTGACCGTTGCCCAACCAGTCGACATACGCGGTCAGATAAGCAATTTGTCCAAGGGGTAGATTTGAAACGGTAATCGATACGCTACCTGTATTGTTAGCCATCGATTGCGATACAAAAGTCGGTGCACCAACAACAACCTGGCCGTTGGTCTTGAACATCGATGTGTCCACACCGTCTTCGTCGTCGCCAATGATCTGAATATTGTCGAGCAAGTAGTAATCAGAGTTGGCATCAACGGATCCGCTGCCGTCAAACGTGACGGAGACCAAATTGCTCCAGCTAAACGATTCGGTTTGAAAGTCAGCGAGCCCGCCAGGTCCGTCATGGATTCCATCGAGTGTGACAATTTTTGTTAATGTACCGCCGCCTTGAATGTTGCCAGTCACTGTGACAAATTTCGATGAGGCAGTAAGGCTTTCTGCTTCGCCAAAATCAATAGTTCCAATTGAAAAGGTACCGCCAGCTACCGGCGAGACTGTCAAAGAATTTGTTCCAGCAAAATCATCCACCAACAAGTTTGTCGTACCATTTGTCGCGTTGAAAGGTAGAAATCCATTTTGAAAATGACCGTGGTTAGCAAGCAAGTCAAACAAGAAACCGTTTTGAGTAAAATCGGCACTTAGAACCGTCTGGGTACCAGGAGCTTGTGGAGCGCTTTCGAAGTTCGCAACAACAGTGGCTGGGTTATTGTCATCGCCATCGGCGCCGACCGTCGGCTGACCATCTAGTTCCGAGTCGCGGTAAATGCCGAGCATTGGCCCCTTGGCCGCGTGGATTGGGCCGTTCGAGGCGATCAAGGTACCATACGAATCGGGAGCATCGCCGGCGTCAAAGAAAAGCGGCGTGACTGGATTAGACTGATTGATTTCAGCGTACACATGTGAGTAGCCATCCACTCCTGGAAGTAACAACCAACTGAATTGGCTATCGTTATCCACGCTTGCACCGCCATAGACAGTTCTAGATGTGCCAACTGGAACTGATTTAGTATGCAATATCGCAACCTGGCTCAAATCACCTGGATCGGTCGTGAGGTTAGTAGTAGTTGAGGTGCCGATGGCCGCAATGCTATCTATTGCGGCATTGCCAGCATCTACAAGATTTCCGCCGAATGGAATGGTCGAAACAAAAGACGTGGAGTTGAAAGTATTAAAGAAATTAACGCCCGTTCCATCTACTGGGTTTGTTTGATTCACGCCCTTGAACGAGCCAGCTGTTGCTAGATAGTCCGTCGATACACCACCAGAAAGAGTCACCTTAACGGTTCTATCCATCGTGCTCGAACCAATCGGCACAACCATGACGGACGCATTGATATTATCACTGACCACTGGATTGGATAATGGTCGAGGAATTGCAGTTGTAGACACAATTCCCTCTACGACTGCCCCGCCTGGCAAATCCGTTGGGACAATTTCACTCTGCACAAAGTTGATCGTTTCGCCTGCCCCGGTAAACAAACCGTCGCCGTTGTTGTCCACTTCGACTTTTACCTGAAGCCCGTTTACATTGGTAATGTCCGTGAAGTTAGCAGAAATTACGATCGCCTCGTCCGAGCCGTATGGAACGACAAAGCTCCGAGTCACGGAAGCGGTAGCCAGACCGCTTAATATCGATTGTCCAGGAAGTGGCATTGTCGCGGTTGGCGGCGGCGAAACTACAGCTGGATTAAAAAGTGTGCCAAAGTCATTATCCGCGACAACCGCCATCAGCTTTCGATCTTCGAGCGGTTCGCACATCAGGCCACGCATGAAAATTTTGCCTGCCTTGCTATCTTTACCTGGAAGACGCTTGGCCCGTTTGCTACCTGCTCCGAAGAAGCGAATCGAACCGCGGCGACTTGCGGCCGAGGAATGAGTTCGTAGTTCAAGTCCGAGCAGTCCAAGGAACATCATCCACATCGAAGTGAAACCGGACACGAAGCGACTTACCAAAGTCGGCGTTCGGAAAGCACTTTGCCACCAAGCTAGCCGGGCATGTTGCCTGGTCATAAACGCTGTTGTGCTCTGGCGAACACGGTCGCGGAGCTTTTGAAGCTTAATTTGATTGCGTTCACTTCGTGCTACTTGACTGGACATTTGACGACGTGCATTTCGGAAGCTCATGATTTTGTTCTCTTTAGTTGCTTAACAGTTTGTTTGTTGTGAGATGATCCGGAGGGATTTGAATTCGAATTAATGAATTGATTTTGCTCTGCGTCTCGCGATCGCGGAAAGGTTTGACCTGAAGAGATCAACAAGCGTCACTCAATCCGCGACCAGTAGTCGCGAAAGCGGCGGGGAACACGCTTCGGCACCCGACGAAGCGATTTGAAATCGATAAAGATCACAATCGAGGAAGGCGATTTCATTTTAAACATGAAAAATCTCGGCATTTCGTGCGATATACACGGTGGCTTATTCATAGATGCATCATTCAAAGTGTGCCAGGAGGGTGCTATTCAAAAACGGATTTTCCGCGTTATCGAAAAACTTTTCCTAGTCATTGGAACAAGAGTAATTCAACAAAGTGAAATCCACAACGTTTTTAACCGGCACGACACCGGCACGATGGAGGAGTTTTAACAATTATGACGCGAGTGGATATTTTCCGCAGAAAACGAAATCGCTGAGATGCAATGAAAACATTGGGGAAAGAGGCGCGAGAGCAATTCTTGATAAAAATGTCTGTCGCAAAGTGCCCCAAAAGAATTAACAGAAAAACCAGAAAATTTTGGCGGTTACGGATTATTTTCGGCGGTGACTTCGACTTGGAAATGGGGATTTCATGTCGATTTCTGGTCACCCAGGTTGGCAAAGAGCCCTCGGAAAGTGGGGTTGACAGGCTGTTAGTGAGCGGCAGGCAGATCTACCAGTAACAAAGTGGGTGGCACGCTCTGAGGTACGAAGGGCGTGGGAATAACCAGTCAACCTTTGCCATGAACACCACACCCATCGCAATCACTCTGGGAGGCTGTGTTTTTTTGAATCTGAAGAAAGTACCCATCACGATCCGCGTAATGTTGCCTCAAAAACCGGAGGTTTTTGAACTGCGAAAATCACGCGGAGCGTGATTGGTAATATAAAATCACATCCTCCGAGCGTGCCACTCATTGAGTAGGTACTTTAAAAACTGCCGCTCGCCTTAATGATTCCATTGAGCGACTTCGACACGCTGAGGCAGTCAAACTCGTCATCGATACGAGTCACCAAACCTTTGCGAAAGTGGAAGTGCAAATTCACCCAGTACGCAGCCATTTCGTGCCCCTGAAAGCATACTTGGTCCTCAAACCGAGCTACCACCCGATCATCGCTGACCATGTAAACTGGCTTCAAAAAGCCGCTTTTTCTAGTAAAAGTACCAAAAAACCGATTGAGGAATTCTTGAAAACCAAACCGGCCTGGCCAAATACCAGCGAATGAAACTTGATTCGGGTCCGCGGGGCAATTGAACGCGAAATCATCCGCGAAAATGTCACCGCAGGCCTGCATCATACCGCAGCCAAGCAAATCGTAACTTTCCACAAATCGACTCGCGATCAACTCCAAATCGATCGTCAGGTCTAGAAACGAAACAGCTTTACCATCGACCGACATTGCACTGGCCAAATCCTGAATCGTTTGCAGCCGCAGGGATCCCCCGGCCTCGGCCTTGCGAATGACCCGTTCCGAATAACCTGATCGCTGACCTAACTCGGCCTGGGACCAGCCTAGAAGTTTGCGGTGACCGCGAAAGGTCGTCGCATTCACAATAAGTAATCGAGCGTTAGAATTCAAAAGATGCCTCTTGCTGCTAGTCATGAGTCCATGGCGAGTTTTCGATTGCCGATACTAATCATCGTAACCATTGAAATCGCGAAAGGAAAATACTTACTTCAGGTAGCTCAACACTCCGCGTTTCTTTCATCAAAAAAGTGGACGGTTTTTAAGAAAAAACCAAAAACTACCGGGACGCGCACGTTTTTCGGCTTGTTCGTTTCTTCGCGGTCTAATTCTGCCATTTTTGTGGAACTTTTCAACCCACCCTCTGGACTGGTTTTTTGAAGCTTAAGCTGAGTATTCGCTTGCGGCTTTAGCTTCGAATAGAGTGACCGAAAAAAGTGATAGGTACCATGTCGATGTCTCGTGTATGGATGTTCATTGCGATGAATTGGTTCGCTACTTCGATGCCTGCGCAAACGGAATCGGCGAGCGGAAAACAAACGATTGTGCTCGTGGCTGGTGAAACGGCTTTGGTCGATATCGTTGGTCACCACGACTATCTTGCCGGAAGCGCTTGCCTGGACGCATTGCTAAGACAAACTAGCCATGTGGAGCCTTTGCAAGTTAGAAAGGGATGGCCCGAAGACGAGACTGTCTTTTCGAATGCCAAAGCGGTCGTCTTCTACACCGACGGAGGCGGGCAACAAGCGTTTTTGAATTCTCCGAAGCGGGTAGCCAAGCTCCAGTCACTAGTCGACGCTGGTGTTGGAATGGTGATGATCCATCAAGCTGTCGACTTCCCTGAAACGTTTGCAGACCAAGCTAAGAGTTGGCTGGGTGGTATTTACACCAAGTGCGCATCGGGGCGGGGTCACTGGGATAGCAATCACGTCGACTTCCCCAAGCACCCGATCACACGTGGCGTAACACCGTGGAAGATCAACGATGGTTGGCTCAATGGAATTCAATTCGTCGATGCGATGAAAAGCGTTACACCGCTGGTATGGTCCGGTAAAGAATATGCCGGTAGTCGAGCTGGATTGGACAAGGACATCGTTGCATGGTCTTACGAGCGACCAAAAGGTGGCCGGTCTTTTTCGTTCACCGGACTCGATGCTCATTCAGCTTGGTCATTACCGGGCATGCGGCAATTGGTGGTCAACGGCGTGTTATGGACTGCCGGGATTGAAATCCCAACTTCAGGTGCCGCTAGCGAAATCGATGAGAAAGGACTCGTCGAGATGCAAACGCCACGAACACCGAAGAGGAAGTGAGGAAGTTCAAGGGCACCACTGGCCTCGGAGGTCGTCCAGCGTATTGGCCAAGGTTTTCCCGAGTAAGTCACCCTCCCTCGGGGAGGGTCGGCCTTGGGC
>JAYVPJ010000088.1:0-25600 GCA_043757445.1 Pirellula sp.
TAGCGTCACGCGATGTTTCGAGACTCGCCAAACCCATAAAGCTTTACTCACAAGTGACTTCAGTTGAACGCTAGCGAAAAAATGGCCGGGAACGGCTGGCATCTGTTCCAGGGGTTCCAGGGAATAGCTTGAGGCCAATGCCATGCAGCTCACCAAACACGATGATTTCCTCGCGGGTTATCTCGCGATCAGCAATAGCGAAGGGACGAGTTATGCGGACTAGATGCTGTGTCTCATTGTTTTGCCGGTAAGGTTCGTCGTCAGGCGATCCAATCTTGAATTCGCCGGGCTGAAACACGATGAAAGTCATGTAGGTGGGCTTCCCACCATTCGGCGATGGAATCTCGCGATTGAACCACTCCCGGCCTGGAGTATAGGCAATGGGTATTTGATCTACCTTTGCGATAAGATCTCGCCTGTTCCATGTGTAAAGCAGATACCTAGTTGCGCCGTGAACGGAAGAGAGTGGATGATCGCGATACCAGTTGCCAGCCTGAATGACGAGCCTATCGAGTAACTTCGGCTCTACTTCTTCTTCCGGAAATTCCGCTAAGGCGAGCAACAAAGCGTAGCGTGCGGCATCTTTGGAAGATGTCGCCAATGTGTCATAGCTGTCAAGACTCTTAAGGCAATCGGCAACTACTTCGGCTGTTACACCACGGTCGCGGCTGCGATGCACAAACTGCGCAAGTGCTTCAGGATCAACAGCTCGTTTTTGGTTTTCGAGATCGCTCTCCATACGGAATATATTAAGACCAGTTTGATGATCACCCAATCGAAGTAAGGTAATTCCGGCACCCGCACGGGCTTGCCCAAACTTTACGCGGTCTTCTGTTTTGGTGTCCTCTGGCGACGGAGTTGCCGCGAGGCTCCGCAGCTGCGCTATGAAACTGCTGTCCGCAGGACGTTTGATCAGTGGAAACAGAATCTGGAATTGTTTCGGACTTGCCACTGCCAGAAGTTCTGCTATCTCACTTTGAGGTAGGTTCCCATCCTTCGCAAAGTACTCGAGTGCATAGGCGGCACTTCCTTGAAGAGAGACGTCGTTACCTTTGAAAATTTCCTTCCACGTCGGAATGCAGAACTTAGCAATCGGCTTAACTTGACTTAGATAGATCGCTTGGTCGACTGGACGCTCAACGAGGATTTGTTTTGCCAGGAACTTGGCCTCCTCGCCTTTGCTTGCTCGTTGCGTTATCGTTCGAATAACAAACGCGGACAACCCAACTAATACTAATACGGCGGCTGCAGAAACCAAAGTTCCCTTATTCCGGCGAACGAATTTGCTGGTTCGATACATGGCCGAGGGCGGACGTGCTGAGACAAGTTCATCGCTTAGGTAACGTTGAACATCGTCCGCAAATGCATTGGCGGTGTCGTACCGCCGAGCCCGATCCTTTTCGATCGCCTTCATGACGATCCAATCGAGGTCACCTTACACCATTTTCTTGAGGCTATTCAAAGTCGTTCGACGAGAGTCCGAAAGGGACTTTGCCGATGCGCCCCAACTACTGATTCGCGTACTCGGTTTGGGTGGCTCTTCTTCGCGGATGATCCGTAGCATTTCCTCAAAGCCCGCCGATCGGAGCCGTTTCGACTCGATGGGAGTCACTCCAGTTAGCAATTGATACAACAGCACTCCGAGCGAATAGACATCCGTGCGGGTGTCAACGTCCAATTGATTCAGCTTGGCCTGCTCGGGACTCATGTATTCGATCGTTCCCACAATCTGTCCGATCTCGGTAAAGATCGTCTTCTCCGTCAGACTCTGTGTGATCGCCTTGGCGATGCCGAAATCGATCACCTTGGGTACAGGCTTGTGATCGTAGTCGGCGACTAAAACATTTTGGGGTTTTAAATCTCGATGGATGATCCCTTTTTGGTGAGCATGTTGCACCGCATGGCAGACTTCCACAAAAAGTCCCAAACGCTGCTTGGTCGGCAGGTGATTTTCGTCACAGTATTGTGTGATCGGAATTCCCTTGACCAATTCCATAACAAAATAGGGACGACCGAGATTCGTTGCTCCAGCATCAAATACTTTTGCGATATTTGGGTGGTCCATCATGGCCAGCGCCTGGCGTTCCGCTTCAAAGCGGGCGATCACTTGCCCTGAATCCATGCCTGGTTTGATGATCTTCAAAGCGACGCGACGTGCGACTGGCTTTTTCTGCTCAGCCATGTAGACGGTTCCCATCCCACCCTCGCCCAACTTCTGAAGCAATTTGTAGGGGCCGATCTGGCCACCGAGTTGCTCACTGGTGTGCGCCATGGTCGCCGGTATTTCGGCAACCTCCTTTGCACCTAGTCCGGACGGTGGGGAATCGAGGAAGCCATCTGTGGCGTGCGCATGAGCTATGAGAAGCCTTTCGACCCTAGCTCGCAATCGCGCATCGCCATTGCAAACATGATTAAGGTATTCCTTTTGGTCGGCCGGATTTTTCCCTAACGCAGCTTGGAAAATCTCGTCGATGCCCAATGAAGTTTTTTCCATGAATTGCCCCTTGAAATGGATGTTTAATAGTCAATGCGAGTTTTCGCCCCAATTCACCTCATCGAAAATTGATATTTCTGAAATTTTATGACTAATGCTGGCAGACGCTGCTTGTCTAGGTCTAGGTACAGATGCTGGCAGCATCCGCCACGCTGTGCGGTCGCTCTAGCAGCCATGCTACGAGCGATCATCCTCGAGCGCACATCGCAGCCAAGCTTTGGAATAGGTCCAATGACGCGAAGCGGTTGCCAGAGATATTCCCATGGCGCTAGCGGCTTCTTCCAAGGACATGCCGGCAAAGTACCTGAGTTTCACCAGTTCCGCTTTTGGACGATCCTCCTGTTCCAGTTGTTCCAGTTGTTCCAGTGCTTCGCTCAATGCTAACAGCTGGCGCGACTTGGCATCGTCTGCTGAGTAGTCTTGTTGTAGGTCGATCCTCTTTCGATCTCCAGCATGTTTGGGGCGCAGTTTGCGTCTTGCCCGATCGACCAAAATTCGCCTCATCGATTCGGCGGCCGCCGCAAAAAAATGCGCACGCGAGTCCCAACGTTGTACGCGATCATGATCCACCATGCGAACGTAGGCCTCATGCACTAACGCCGTTGCCTGCAATGTTTGCCCGGGTGCTTCGCTTGCCAATCGAATGGCTGCCAGCTTACGAAGTTCTTCGTAAACCAAGGGCAATAGCTTCTCTGCAGCCCAAAATACTATGCATCCAAATCGAAGAGTTCTGTTAGATCGAGTTTCGCCAGCGGTTGACAAAGCGGAGCAATCGATGCTGGTTTGCTAACTATTTGGACTGAGCAGTAGCGTCCGTCAGCTGGATCTCGATGCACAAAAACTTTTTCTGCATTAACATCGATAACCCAATACTCACCTATCCCATGTGCCGCATATAGTTCGGCCTTTTCTTCGAGGTCTTGTTTCAAACTGGAATCGGAAACCTCGATGAGCAAGAGTACATCGTTATGCGTCGGTCGAATTCTTCTAGAAGGCATTTTGCGAACCCATGCCAAATCCGGTTCAGGCCGATGGTCACCGCAATTGATCGCAGATTGCACGCGTATAGCAATCTGCTCGTGGCCAGAGTTTGCACACGACCAATAAGTCAAGTATTCAATTTCGCCTTCATGGATAGGTCCGGCAGGGTTCATAAACCTAAGTTCTCCATGGATGAGTTCGATCTTCATGGGTTCGAGTTTGTCGAACGCTCCTCGCTCGACCATGGAATCGAAATCGGATCCACGAAGTTTGGCAATTGTTGTCATGATTTCATGCGCACGTGATTTTGACGCTTCATTGTCTCATCTATACCTCCTGCAATATAGCAGAAGCAACGGGTGCTACACGACATCTTCGGAAACGAGAACGATCTGCTTGCCAATGTTTTCGCCACGTAGCATTCCTAGAAATGCTTGTGGTGCATTCTCTAGTCCGTTCACGATGCTCTCGCGATATTGAAGCTTGCCCGTTCGCAACCATTCGGCCAATTGCGAGAAGCCTTCTTTGAATCGTGGCGCATAGTCCAGTACAAGGAATCCCTGAACCTTGGCTCGCTTCTCGATCAGTTTCCATAGCAGCCGCGGACCGGCTTCCGGTTCCGCCAAATTGTACTGCGAGATTTGCCCGCAAACGCAAACGCGAGAGTGAATGTTCAAGGAGTGAAAGGCTGCATCGGTGAGTTCGCCGCCAACATTATCAAAGTAAATGTCGATGCCATGCAGGCAGAGTTCCTTTATTTTAGCGAAGTAATTTTTCTCACTACGATAATTGAACGCGGCATCAAATCCCAGTTCGTTCGTCAGAAGCCGAACCTTTTCGTCGGAGCCCGCTACTCCGACCACGCGACAACCTTGAAGCTTCGCGATTTGGCCTGCGATCGTCCCAACTGCACCCGCCGCGCCGGAGATGAGCACTGTTTCGCCGGCTTTCGGCTGGCCAATGTCGAGCAGGCCAAAATACGCTGTCAGTCCAGGCATGCCGAGCACGCCGAGATAGGCGGAGACCGGAGCTAGATCACGGTTCACACGATGAATATCAGTGCCATCGCTCAAGGTATAGTCTTGCCACCCCAACATGCCCTGGATGTAGGAACCTGCTGGAAACTTGGCAAGATTTGATTGTACGACTTGCCCCACGCCGCCGCCTGTCATTACCGCGCCAAGTTGAACCGGGTCAGCATACGAAGCACGGTCGTTCATTCTGCCTCGCATATACGGATCTACCGAGAGATAGAGCGTCCGAATCAAGACTTGATCGGGTCCTGGAACCGGGATCTCGGATTCGACGAGCTTGAAATCGGTATCTTTTGGCCATCCGATCGGTCGGGCGGCGAGTGTAACCTGGCGGTTCATTTCTTTCATGACAACTATATTTGCGATGGAGAATTGTTGAGCAACATCTGCTAGCACGGAATCCTTGGCAGCATTATTATGGTCGCGTCTATGTTATAACACATAGGTCTGTCTGTCCTCAGGCAGACAGACCACACGTGGATCCGTTTGTCCTCAGGCTGATATTGGTAGATTCGAAGTATCAACTTCATTTTTTTCGTGCCCCAACAAACCCTTGGCCCTCAAAACCTCATTCGAGTCAGACCTTAGACCGAGAAGATGTCGATCATGAATTCAAACAAAATTAGCAAGCCACGGGGTCTCGCGAGCATAGCGCTGTTAGTTGTAACTTGGTATGCATCCCCCGCACACGCCCAAGACCTTGGCAGACCGTTGACATATCGTCACTTCGTAGTGGAAGAAACAGATGGCCGGGTCGTTAAGATGACGCCGGTTCCCGATAAAACGGCTCCGCCTTGGGCTCGCAGTGTATCGCAAAATACTTTCGACTGGACCAAAAAGCCCAACTCGCAACCTTTCCTTGCAACTCCCATCGTTTATGTGTTGCAACCAACCGACCAATCCGAGCCGTTTCACAGACACAATCATCAGCCCTCGATCGCTTGGTTAGCGAATGGCGACTTGCTCGCGATTTGGTACACCACCAAGGACGAATCCGGGTCGGAGCTGACCGTCCTAGCCAGTCGACTCAGGGCGGGGCAAAAAGAGTGGGAGCCATCTAGCGAGTTTTTCAAAGCGCCCAATCGAAACATGCATGGTTCTAGTATTCTCCATGATGGAAAAGGGACCCTCTATCACTTCAATGGCATGGCCCCAGATGGTGGAAAGGGCTGGGCATTGTTGGCGTTGTTAATGAGGACTAGCAAGGACAATGGTGTCACATGGACAGCTCCGTTCGCAGTCGACCCACGCATCATCGGACGCCATCAGGTAATTACTGGTACGCTGCTGACGAAGTCCGGAGTGCTCATCCAAAACTGCGATGCCGTGCCTGGCGGCAACGGCGGGACAGCTCTGCACATCAGTCGCGACCTTGGCAAGACATGGGTTGATCCGGGCGAAAGTAAACTGCACCAAAGTTTTACTGAAGGGGGCATAGGTGAAGGCACGATCGCTGGCATACACGCCACTGCTATCGAGCTGGAAGATGGTCGTTTGATGGCACTTGGCCGAGGCGACTCGATCAATGGCAAAATGCCTATGAGTATTTCCTCCGATCTCGGAAAGACATGGAACTATTCGGCGAGTCCATTTCCACCGATTGGCGGCGGTCAACGACTTGTTCTGCGCAGTTTGAATGAAGGCCCGTTACTTCTTATTTCCTTTACGTCGGGTAAACGCAGCGAACCCGAGGCCAACGGCATGGCCTTTATCGATCAGAAAGGTGCGGAGTTCATTGGCCACGGGATGTACGCCGCACTCTCGTTCGACCAGGGAAAGACCTGGCCGGTGCGCAAACTTTTGACGCCTGGCAGTGGCGAATTCGACGGTGGTGGTCACACGAGTACCTTCACCGCGACTCCGACCCGCGCCGAACACGCTGGGTACCTTGCCGCGACACAATCACCGGACGGCATAATTCAGCTCATCAGCAGTCGCTTGCATTATCGTTTTGACCTTGAGTGGTTGACCGCTGGCATGAAGCAAAGCAGCAAATAGTTGCGATGCAATGCCGCCCGATTTTATCTCGTGGGATGTTACCATCTATTCTAGTTCGGCTGTCCCAACTCCGATTTTAGACCCCAACCAGCTTGTCTGGCTGGTGAATGAGTTTAGGGCGTCGATCACAACTTGGGCCGCAAACCGTGGGCTAGCGCCCTTCGGCTAATCAGCCGCAACGCGCTAGCGTGCGGTTCAGCCCGACTTATGATCGACGCCGAGTTTAATAGCTAACGGACGTAGTCGAAGCATCTTCTCGCAAGGTAGTTAACGGAACAAAATAAATAGCCGAAATGAAAATCGCCAGTTCACTATGAAGTTCAACGAAGACTCAAGAGTAAAAATTCCCTCCATCCTCCATCTTACTCGATTGGGATATACCTACCTCTCTCTGAAAGGTCTCGAATGGGACGAATCGAGCAACATCGTTCCCTCAATTTTCCGCAAAAGCGTTTCATCGCTTAATTCAAATGCAACCCCAGTCGCGATCGAAAATGCTCTTAGCCAGCTAGACCTACTTCTCGACAATGAAGACCTCGGAAAAAGCTTCTATGAGCAGATAACACAGACCTCAGGCTTAAAGATCATCGACTTCGAAGACTTTGACAGGAATACATTCCACGTTGTTACCGAGTTCGCCTGCAAAAAAGACGACGAGGAATTTCGCCCAGACATAACTCTTCTAATCAATGGGCTCCCGCTCGTCTTCATTGAGGTAAAGAGGCCCAACAATCGCGAAGGCATTCTCGCAGAACGAGATCGTATCATCAAGCGTTTTCGAAATCCAAAGTTCAGACGGTTTATCAACATCACTCAGCTTATGGTGTTCTCGAACAACATGGAGTACGAAGATGGTTCCCCAGAACCGCTACAAGGTGCGTTCTATGCCTCCACCTCGTACGACATTCCCGCCTTCAACTACTTCCGTGAGGAAGAAGCACTAAACCTGGCCGAGTTGCTGCAGCCTGAGGATACGCAAGCGGAAGACTTTGTTCTCACCGACACTAATTTAACGAGTATCAAACACTCGCCCGAGTTCTTGACTAACAAAAACCTTAATTCACCAACAAACCGACTCAGCACCTCGCTCTTCTCACGCAGTCGACTAGCCTTTCTACTTCGCTTCGGACTCGCCTACGTTAAAACCGAGTCCAGTTTTGAAAAGCATGTCATGCGGTACCCCCAGATATTCGCGACCAAGGCAATTGAAAATAAAATCGAAGCCGGCATCCGCAAAGGCATCATCTGGCACACCCAAGGAAGCGGCAAGACGGCGCTGGCGTTTTACAATGTCCACTTCCTCACCGCCTACTTTCAAAAGAAAGGGGTCATTCCGAAGTTCTACTTCATCGTTGATCGAATCGATCTGCTGAATCAAGCCAGCCGAGAATTTAGCAGCCGCGGTTTGCATGTCCATCACATCAACTCCCGCGAGGAATTCGCCGAAGACATCAAATCAAATCTCGCTGTTCACAACGACTCGGGAAAACCAGAGATCACTGTTGTCAATATTCAGCGTTTCGAGAATGATCCAAATGTTGTTCGCAGCACGGACTATGCTCTCGGCCTTCAACGCGTATACTTCCTCGATGAAGTCCACCGAAGCTACAACCCAGAGGGCAGCTTTCTTGCCAATCTGAACCAGTCGGACCCCGATGCCATCAAGATCGGTTTGACCGGCACTCCGTTGCTGAATGCTTCGATCGCTGGCACAAAAGATAATGACGGAAACGCTACACAGCGGCAACCCTACAACTCCAAACTCCTCTTCGGAGACCATATCCACAAATACTATTACAACCGCTCCATTGCCGACGGCTACACATTGCGCCTTATCCGCGAAGAAATCGAGACCAAATACAAACTTCAACTCAGGGAGACTCTAGAAAAAATCCAAGTGCTCAAAGACACAAAAAACCGGACGATTCTCTATTCGCACACCAAGTTCGTCGAGCCGATGCTCGACTATATCATTGATGACTTTGAGAACTTGCGGGTCATGAAAAATGATCGCACTACCGGCGCCATGGTGATTTGCGATTCGTCGGACCAAGCCAAAGCGATGGCAAGAATATTCGAGGAAAAATACGCGATCAAGCCGCCAACATTCGCCACCGCACCGCTACCAACCTTCGATATAACAGCGCCGCCTGTAGCCGACACTCTCGCTGCCGAAAAGCTATTGGTGCCCTATGCTATCAACAAACGCTCTGTAAAAACCTGCGCTGTCATACTTCACGACGTCGGAACAAAGCGCGAGCGAAAGGACCAAGTGGAGGACTTCAAAGAAGGCAAGATCGACATCCTTTTTGTCTTTAACATGCTGCTTACCGGATTCGACGCAAAGCGACTTAAGAAGTTATATCTCGGCCGTATCATCAAAGCTCACAACCTCCTCCAAGCCCTCACGCGAGTCAACCGACCTTACAAAGACTATCGTTATGGCAGCGTCGTGGATTTCGTCGATATCGAATCCGAGTTCGAGAAAACAAACAAAGACTACTTCGATGAACTTCAAAGCGAACTGGGGGACGAGTTGGGAAACTACTCCGACCTCTTTAAAACCGAGGCAGAAATCGCTGCCGATATCGAAGCGATCAAGGATGCGCTGTTTCATTTCGACACCGCAAACGCTGAGGTCTTCTCCCAGCAGATCACTCAGATCGTCGACCGCGCTGAGATGCACAAAATTGTCAAGGCGCTCAATGACGCCAAGAGCCTCTACAATCTCATCCGTCTTTCCGGCCAATTCGAACTGCTCGCCAAACTCGACTTCCGAAAGCTAAGCCAACTCTCCACCGAGGCATCCAATCACCTGACTTTACTCAACCAGCGAGAAGCGTTAGAGAACGCGGACGACACGATCAATATCCTGAACATTGCCCTCGAGGATGTGCTCTTTACTTTCAGAAAAGTTTCTGAGGCGGAAATGATTATCGCCGATGAACTGCGCGATACTCTCAGGCGCACTCGGGAAGGTCTCGGTGGCAATTTCGATCCCGGCGATCCAGAGTTTCTTTCCCTCAAGGAGGAACTCGAACGCCTCTTCAAGAAGAAGAACCTCTCCGAGATCACGCAAGCAGAAATGGTTGCGAACATCGCCATTCTCAAAGGCATTCACAGCCGAGCCCGCGAACTCGAACGCAAGAACCAACTGCTCCGGGCCAAGTATGCCAATGACGAGAAATACGCTCGACTCCACAAGCGATTGCTCGAGAAAGGTGAACCCACTGCCAACGAGCGGAAACTCTTCGAGGCCCTCAGCGCTCTCAAGGCAGAGGCTGACGCCTGCATTTCGCAGAATGCCCGCATCCTCACCAATGAGGCCTTCGCCAAAACGGAAATGACACGTATCATCATCGAGCAATTCAAAAACAAACATCACCTCCCCCTCACGGCAGAGAACACGTTGTTCATCAATAACCTTGTCATGAAAGAATATCTGGCTGAGTTTCACGGACAGAGCGCCGCATGAATCAGGAATTCAAAGCAAAGGCGACGGCCCTCATCGACGACCTCAAGGGGGTCTGCGCGAACTACGGACTGGGCAATGACGGCAACGAGTTCAAGATTATCACCCAGGTCTTCCTGTACAAGTTTCTCAATGACAAATTTTCGCATGAGGTTAAGAAAATTGAGCCCGCTTTGGCGAAAGCCAAATCATGGGAAGACGCGCTCCGCAAGAAGTCCAAAGACGACTATGAGATGCTACTCATGCAGCTCGGTGCTGATACCGCCCGACTCAAACCGGAACATTTTCTCTCGACACTTTACGGCAAACAGAACGACGAGAACTTCGCCGCGAAATTAGATGCCACGCTGCTGGGCATCGCCAAGTTGAATGCTGACATCTTTTCCGTGAAGACCAATGACGGTCAGAAGATCGTCCTCTTCGATGCCGTCACCCAGTATGTCGCAACCAAACGCGACGACTTTGCAAGGGCCATCATCAATAAACTGATCCCATTCAGCTTCGAGCACATTTTCGCGGAGAAGTTCGACTTCTATGCGACATTGTTTGAATACTTGATCAAGGATTACAACAAGGATGGCGGGGGCAAGTACGCCGAGTACTACACGCCCCATGCTGTCGCAAAAATCATGGCAGCTTGCCTAGTGCCAAAGAAAGTCAAGAACGTCACTTGTTACGATCCGGCAGCAGGTTCTGGGACGCTCTTGATGAACCTTGCACATGCAATCGGCGAGGATCGATGCACCATCTACACGCAGGACATTTCGCAGAAGTCATCGAGTCTGCTCCGACTCAATCTCATTCTCAACAACTTGGTCCACTCGATCCCCAACGTCATCCAGGGGAATACCACCCTCGAACCCTACCACAAGGAAGATAAGGGAACTGGACTGCGCAAATTTAATTTCATCGTCTCGAATCCACCGTTCAAACTCGACTTCTCGGATTTTCGTAACCAGTTAGATACCAAGGCAAATCAAAGTCGCTTCTTTGCAGGGATACCAAACATCCCAAATAAAGCGACGGACAAAATGGCGATCTAATTGCTGTTCCTTCAGCACATCATCCATTCGCTGGACAAGAATGGGCGAGCAGCAGTCGTCGTTCCGACTGGCTTCATCACGGCTCAGTCCGGCATCGACAAGAGTATTCGCGAACATCTGGTTAAGAACAAAATGCTAGGCGGTGTCGTTTCCATGCCAAGTAACATCTTTGCGACGACGGGAACGAACGTCTCGATCCTTTTCATTGACGCGACGAACAAGGGCGACGTGATCCTGATCGACGCTTCCAATTTCGGTGAGAAGATCAAAGAGGGCAAAAACCAAAAGACGGTACTTAGGTCGGATGAAGAGCGACTGATCATCGAAACATTTAATAAAAAAAATGCGATCGAAGACTTTTCAGTCGTTGTGTCCTATGGCGACATTGAAGCGAAGAACTTTTCTCTGAGTGCAGGGCAGTTTTTCGACATTCGAATTGAACATGCAGAAATAACCAAAGAAGAGTTCTCGCGGAAATTGAATGAGTTCAACTCAAATCTACGCGACCTTTTTTCAAAATCCGAAAAACTCCAACAAAGGATCGCTGACAACTCGCGCCAATTGAATCATGGAAATAGATAAGACTACAATTGGCGATGTCTGTGAGTTTATCGGTGGTAGCCAACCTCCGAAATCGGAATTTTCTAGCGAACCAAAAGAAGGATATGTGAGGCTGATACAGACTCGCGACTATAAGACTAGCGATTTCCTGACGTACATTCGACGCGATAGCACGACGAAATTTTGCAATAAAGACGACATTATGATTGGGCGATATGGCCCGCCGATCTTTCAAATCTGTCGCGGGCTGGAAGGCGCTTACAACGTTGCGCTGATGAAAGCCAAGCCGAAAGCATGTATCCACAATAAATACCTTTATTATTTGCTCAAGCAGCGAGCAGTTTTTGAATACGTCGATGGGCTTTCGCTCCGCACCGGAGGTCAGACTGGCGTTGATTTGACAAGTCTGCGAAATTATCCTGTACTGCTGCCCCCGCTTGACTATCAAAGTCAAGTAGAGAAAGTTCTTGGCGAAATCGACGACAAGATAGAGCTCAACAACCGGATCAATGTGGAATTGGAGGGGATGGCGAAGTTGCTGTATGACTACTGGTTCGTGCAGTTTGACTTCCCCATCACCGCCGCCCAAGCCGCCGCGATGGGCAAGCCTCGCCTCGACGGCAAACCCTACCGCGCCTCCGGCGGCAAAATGATCTATAACGAAGTACTCAAACGCGAGATTCCCAAAGGTTGGGAGGAAACTGCACTGAGTGACATTTGTAATAGCGTGAGGGATACAATCGATCCAGCGATAGTTGACCCAGCCACTCTCTACGTGGGACTCGAACACGTTCCACGGCGTCAATTCTTTCTTGACAATTGGGAGTTGTCGATCGTTCAACATGCGCTGGTGTGGGGCGCACGGTTGCCGGCGAAAGATCCGTCAGTCGAGCCAGTCCTGCAACTCAAGATCTGGCACACGTCCAAAGTCAACCGTGTTTCGGGTAACGACAATCATGCCGTGCGTTAGCCCAATTGATGCGATTCGAAGATCCATTAATCCAATTCGACAGCCCCCGGATCGTAGTCTAGTAAACTCCTCAGCCGCCTTCTCTGAAAAAGGAAGCAGTTCACTTGACGAAAAGGCATCGAGCAAGGCTTCAAATCGAACATATGCGTTTACGACCGAGCCCTGTGACTTAGGGGATGCGATGTATTTTAGCCAACCATTCATTACCTCGTGGAATGTGACAATCGACGTAAAGCAAAGACCTCGACCGACTTCATCCATTTTGGCTACCAACGCTTCGTATTGCGGGCCTTTTCGTAACTGAAGGATCGTCCAGTGATCGGTGTCAAAAAGATACAAAATTTACTCCTGATCTCTCTTGCGTTCCTTGTCGCGGTCTTCTTTACCCAGGCGAAAGATTTCTTCCAATACTTCGTCGCCTTTGTACTTTTCATCGACTTGTGATATCGGCCATGTTTTTCGCTTTTCTCGAAGTAACTCGATCTCTCGCTCTATTTTTGCAAGTCGTTCTTCAACGTTTGCCATCGTCAACCTCCAAAACTGCGCATATTGTGACAAAGGTCCAATCAAAAATCGATTTTCAGTTTACCACAAATCCGTTCCCAAATAGAAGTCGAATCGATGGCTGTCGATCAAAGGAAACTTAGAGCAAGGAGCAAGCGAGCTATGTCGTTTGCTCAATTCCGCGCGATGAGACAGTTGGAGCCGAACGAAGGCGTCGTGTATGATGATATGATTGATTTCGAATTGCCGAGCATTAAGTCTGAAAAGCGGCTCCGGCAAGAAGGGTTTTTATGATGGCATTCAACAACGACGACTTTGTTCCAGTTACAGGCGGTACTGATCTGCACAGCAATTACCTCCGTTCGGGGACTTGTGCGCTTCAAGATCTAAAAGTCACCACAGACATCGATAGACACTTAGTACGTTTGTTGACGCTACATCCAGACTTGCAGGTCGCATTTTGTTGCCAGGATCTTGCGTCGCTTGATGACATTACGAAGCGAGATCTCCTATGCGACATCAATGACTTGCTGGGGATCAAATCTTTTCGGAAATGATCCGCCAGAAGCAGCACGGAAGTTTGCTCTCGAACATTTTCCTCGTGGCCCAGAAGCACTCCCGCAATTTGGTTCCGCTACATTGTTTGTTCAACTGTTGCCCAAAAGATTGGGAATGAACGTATCTCATCACGAGCGAAAAGAACAACTAGAACGATTTCTTTTTGAAAATGATCCGAAACTGCAACAACAGATGTCAGGCTTTTTCGGAGGGAATAAAGTACGGCTTTCTAAACTGACGAAAACAAAAGCGATTCAGGATTTCTGGAGTCGCTATCAAAACGATCTTAGAAAATACCATCGTAGACTCCGATGAAGGGCGAGAGTACATTTCAATTCGTACGAACTTGAAAAGGGCTGGCTGGCTCGTCAAATGGAGGAAGTCCGAAATGGTAACTCAGAAGTGAGGCCAAGGCATTTGATGAACCGATTGTCGGACCAGTACTTGTGTTTGAACCCGTGCTCATGGACAAGATCTTGAAAGATCCGTTGACCGTCTAAGGGAGATCATTAGCCTCCTTGCTTCAACTGGTATCGTTTGCGGCGCAAATCACTGGTATCGTTTGGGCGCCAACTGACAATGACATCGCAAATGCAATGAAGCCGGCGGCTTGATTCCATTCCACATCATACATGCAGACCGGCGGCGTGGCCGGTGCTCCAGGCTGCTTGAAAATTGTAGCCCCCAATCGGTCCGTCGAGATCGAGTATTTCACCTGCAAAGTAGAGGCCAGGCGTCTTGCGGCTTTGCATGTCTTGGAAGTTGACTTCACCAAGTGCGACGCCGCCTGCCGTCACCTCGGCTTTGGGATAGCCGCGGGTGCCTTGAATTGGCACCGACAATGCTTTGAGTCGCTCGACCAAACCGTTTCGAACCTTCTTGGACAACTCGGCTGTATGCACCTCGTTGGTCGAGCCTACGATTGCGACCAAGGCAGAGGCAAGTCGCTTTGGAATGCGTTGGCTAAGCACATTGGTAATCGTCTTGTTCGACTCTTTGGCGGAATCGATTAGCCATTGTTCGCAGGCCTCACGAGAAACGTTAGGCAATAGATCCACCAACATCGTTGCAGAATTTTCACTAGACAAGTCTGAAAAACAACGCGAGATATTCATGGCTGTAGGCCCACTGCAACCGAAGTGGGTCCAAAGCAATCCGCCCCGCGAAGTTGCCCGCTCCAGCTTTGCAATTTTGGTATCCGGTCCGATGACTTTGGCTGTCACCTCGGCATCGTCGAGCGTTATGCCGCTTAGCTCGTGTACCCAGGCTTCGTTGGAAAGCAAAGGAGTCAATGCAGGTCGGAGTGGAGTGATCGTATGCCCCATCGCTTGGGCCCATGGATAACCGTCGCCGGTAGTCCCGCAGCCACTATAGCTCAAGCCACCACAGGTTATTAGAACGGAGTCGCAGACGAAGTGAACACTTGATTGGTTTTGAATCCTGGCGGACACTTCGAAGCCGCCGCTTAGCAACGGCATGGGCCGAATGGACTGAACGGCAGCCCCAGTTACCAAACTGGCTCCCTCTCGGGCCAATCGTCTCACGATCGCATCGCGAACGTCGATCGCACGATCGCTTGCTGGGAACACTTTGCCGGTCTCTTCCATTTTGGTCGGTACACCCTCAATGTCCATTTGTCGGACGACATCTTGAGGCGAGAGCCGGCTCAGTGCGGACAACAAAACTCGGCCATTTTTTCCGAAAGCATCCGCGATCTTACGGCTATCGCAGTTGTGCGTGATATTGCATCGCGTCCCGCCAGACATGAGAATCTTGACGCCGGCCTTGTTGTTCTTCTCAAGGATCAGTACTTTCCGGCCACGCGCTGCAGCCGTTCCAGCCGCCCAGAGCCCGGCAGCACCCCCTCCTACAATAATGACGTCCCACCGAGTTTGCATGAATGATTCGCTATTCGTTCTGCACGATTTTGGATTCGAGGTTACACTATGTGCGAAGGTTTTGGCGACTTTCGCAACCCTGCGCCGATCCATGGGCGCTGATCCATGGGCGCCGATCAAAAGCTACCACCCAATTGCATCCATGTCGACAGAAGTAAAGAAAACAGAAGTCGGTAGTTATTTCATTTCCAACTATCCGCCCTTTTCGCAATGGACTGGTGACGCGTTGCCAACCATCCAATCTGCGATGGCCAATCTGCCGCGAAAACAGCGATTGGCCTCCGGGCAGGAAGTGGATACTCCGCTCGGTTTGTACTTGCACATCCCCTTTTGTCGCAAGCGTTGCAAATTCTGCTACTTCAAAGTTTTCACCGATGTCAACGCTGGCGAGATCGAACGCTACGTTTCCGCGTTGACTCATGAAATCGAACTCGTCTCGCAGCAGCCAGTCATGGGTGGCCGGCCATTTCGATTTGTCTATTTCGGCGGAGGCACTCCGAGTTACTTATCGGTGAAACAATTGCAGTCGCTGTTCGACCGTTTGCACAAAAGTATTTCCTGGGACCAGGCAGAGGAAGTCACTTTCGAATGCGAACCTGGAACATTGAGTGAATCCAAAGTGCATGCACTTCGAGAACTCGGCGTCACTCGATTGAGCCTGGGCGTCGAGAATTTTTCAGATGCTATTCTGGAGGAAAACGGTCGTGCCCATTTATCCAAAGAGATTCACAAGTCTTGGGAGTGGATTGTGGCCGCAGGATTTCCCAATGTGAACATCGATTTGATTTCAGGGATGGTCGGCGAGACGTGGGACAATTGGCGAGAGAATGTTCGGCGGACGCTGGAGCTGTCGCCTGAGAGCGTTACGATTTATCAGATGGAACTGCCATTCAATACCGTCTATTCCAAAGACCTATTGCAAACCCATCAGGCGGCGCCTGTTGCGGACTGGCAAACGAAGAGGGACTGGGTTCAATATGCATTCGAGGAATTCCAAAAATCGGGTTACAAAGTCAGTAGCGCTTACACCGTTGTCAAGGATCCCACGAAAGTTAGTTTTTCCTATCGCGATAACTTGTGGCGAGGATCAGATCTCATTGCGACCGGCATTGCAAGCTTTGGACACGTCTCTGGAGTTCACTATCAAAACGTACCGGAATGGCCTCAATACATCGGAGCATTGCTGGATGAGAATCGACTGCCCATAGGCCGGGCTTTTGTTCCGACAAAGGAACAATCGCTCATTCGCGAAATGATCTTACAGTTGAAGCGAGGGTATCTCGATGTTGCGTATTTTGAGACGAAATTCAATGCAGATATCGTAGAACGATGGCAAATTGAATGGGACGCGTACGTCGAGGATGGCCTTGTCGTATTCAAGACGGATGCAGCGGGCAAATGCAATCGAATCGAATTGACGATCGAGGGATTGCTCCGAGTCGACGGCCTGCTGCCAGCGTTTTTTGAACCCCAGTTTCGCGGGGTTAGGTACACATGAGCGAATCGCTCACGTTCATGATGGGGGATTTTGCAGCCGAATTCCCGGCAGATAGACTCTATGCCAAGAACCACATGTGGGCCATGCCACGAGAAAAAAGTGTTGTTCGGTTTGGTTTTTCGGCATACGCAGTCCGTCTTTTACAGGATATTTATTTCTTGGAGTTTGGCATCGAAGAGAATTCGGAATTGTCAAATCGCCAGGAGTTTGGCAACATCGAAAGCAAGAAAGCCGAGAGCGGCTTGTACGCACCGATGGCTGGCAAAGTCGTTCGCATCAACGAGCAATTGCTAAATGATCCGTCAGGCATTAACGTGGACAAATACGGCGATGGCTGGCTAATGGAAATGCAGGGCGATTCGAGCGAAATGCTGAGTCCCCAGCACTATTTAGAACACCTAGCAAAAGCGTGGGATGTTGCCCAACGAACGATCAAAGGACAAGCCAACACGATGGATTCGAACGAGGAGTAACAATATGGTGAGTGCGAGTAACGGTAGCTACGCTTCGAGCGGTTTGTTGATTGTGGTTTCGCAGGGCCAAAGTCGAAGCCCCGAAAAACGCTCGCTCGAAGACTCGATTGCGACCATCGCTGCAAGCCTACACAATACGACATGTCTTGTCGTTCCGCATTTGTATGATTTGGCCTCGGATAGCCAAAGCGTTACCAAAATGCGTGAGTGGACTGGCCCCATTGTGATCTTGAGTTGGCTCTTCGATCGAGCTGGGTTTTGGGTACTGGATCGCCATGAGATACGTGGTCAGCATGGTGAAGTGCAATTGCTGAATCTGGATCTCGTCAACGATGAGGACGATGAGGAAGAAGACAAAGAAGATGAGAAGGCTAGCGATCGTGTTGCGAACATTGCCGTGCGACCATCGAGAAAAATTTATTCGATCGATATGCGAGCTGGAAGTACAGGTGAAGTATTTGCTGTTGAGTTTCAACGCATACTGACTGAAGAACAACTAGAAGCACCGAAGAAAGACCTTTTGTCGCTCGACCGATTTTTAAATCCGACGAATTCGACAGCCCTTTCGATGGACGGTTCAGGACGATTGGATGGTGGTTCCAGTGCTCCTGGATCGCACGAATCGCCGCTTGGCATCGTCCCATTGCGAATGGACGAGCACCCTCAAAGGCGATGGTATCCCGTTATCGATTATAGTCGATGCACGAATTGCATGGAGTGCATCGATTTTTGTTTGTTCGGTGTGTACGGCGTCGACCGGGGCGAAACCATTTTGGTGGAGCAACCGGACAACTGCCGAAAAGGCTGTCCCGCCTGTTCTCGGGTTTGTCCTGAGAACGCAATCATGTTTCCGCAACACAAGACCCCAGCCATTGCAGGCGCCCCAGTGGATGCCGGTGGCTTCAAGATCGATCTATCGAAATTGTTCGGAGCGCCTGAACGCGACGAGGACCCCGCCGAGGCGGCAGCTAGAGAAAGAAACGAACAACTGATCTTGGCAGGACGGGCAGTCGTGGATTTCAATCCTGCCAACCCTGCCGGAAGCTTGGCGACCGCTGAGGCTGTTGTTTCTAAGCAAGAACGTAAACCTGATGAACTGGATTCGTTGCTCGATCAACTCGACGCGTTGGATCTATAGATAGGCAGACTGACGGTGCCTTCTTCGACCCGTTTACCCAAAAGATCTCCGCTTCACGATGGGGCCGTCGAGGAAACTCGCTCGGCCAATGCGAGCTACGTAGCCCTGATCGTTGCAGGTTTGTGGCTCGCGACGGGAGCAGCATTGTCGTCGCGTTTTCATCTCGTGTTTTCCTACGATACGATTTCGACGGTTACTCCTGCATTGGAAGTACTAGCCGTTTCGAATACCGCGTTGATGGCTCTCGGACTTATCGGCTTGACCTTTCCAATTTGCGTGTATTTCAGAAGTGATGAAAAGCATTGGCCGTTGGGACTTGCGTTTGCATTGGCGGCATCGTTGCCACTTTGGCTCGTCGTTGCAAGGTGTTTGACTGACGCGACACCCGGACCTGCGATATGGGAAATCATTTGGTATGCTATCCTCACTGGCCTAGCCCTAAACCGATTGTCAAGATTCGAACGGCCAACGCAGGTTTCAACGCGTCAGCTTGAAGTCAGGCTGACCTTAATGAAAGCGGATTGGTTTTGGCAATCAATCTTGTGCATTGCCACCGTGGGCGCGTTCACATGGTGGTTTCTCCAAGGTCATTGGTACTATGAAAGCTTCCGTTTCGGATTCAACGACTTCGGTCATTTTTCGCAACGCGTTGCAAACACCGCGGCTGGCAGAGGGTTCCTGCTAGAAACGCCCGTGCTATCGACCTTTTGGGACCACTTCAATCCTGGCCTCGCATTCTTGGTACCTTTCTGGTGGCTATGGCCAAGTGTGTATCTGGTCTTTGCACTCCAGTCGTTGTCGTTGGCATTGCCAGCCCTGTTGTTGGCTTCGATTGCACGCAAGTTAGGGGTTAGTGTCTTATCGGCAACTCTTTGGGGTTTGGCTTGGTTGCTCCATCCGTGTATTGGTCAAATGAATATTGCCTATACTTATGGTTGGCATCCCGTGACGGTTGCGGTCCCGCTATTGCTACTGGCCTATCGCTTGTTGCTTTCGGCCCGATTCCATTCTTCGACGGTGACGGCAATTGTTGCGAGTTCCTTTGAAGAAGGAGTCATCGTGGTCGTGGGATGTTTTGCCGCTGCAATGCTGCTTCGCTCCCTAGTTCATCGACCTACTGATTTGGACGCGAGAACTGTGTTGAGTATGCGATCTTGGTTCGCCATCTTTGTGACGGCAACGATATCGTTTGGGCTCATCTATACATCAAGTGGCTTAGCCACGTTTCAGACAGGGCGGTTCGCGCGGCTTGGAAATTCTGCTTGGGAAATCGTATTGTCGCCGCTCTTTAAGCCGACTGAGTTTTGGGGTTTGCTGTTTCGGCTTCGAAATGCTGCCTTCGTTAGTCTCTTCTTTGCGCCCTTTTTTGTCGCGGGCATTCGGCATTCTCCTTGGCACGTCTTAGCGGTTGCGTTGCCGACGGGAGTCCTGCTTGTCTGGGAGCATTTACCTGCCCAGAGCATTGCATTTCAGTACACAGCCTGCCTATTTCCAGTCCTGTTCCTGGGCTGCATTGAGGGAACTTCTCGAACGAGTCCGAAGCGGCCAAAGGATTTAATCGAACGTGTACGACCATTCGATGTAAGCTGTCCAATCGCATCCATCGCCACAGGCTGGGTCCTCTGCTTGTTTGTTGGTCAGATGCCATGGAGTCAAGACAACTTGATCGATGCGATTGGTGCAACCTACGACCCGACGCACAGTGAGCAGCGACTTGCGGGCTCGGAAGACAATTCCTGGCTGACTCAACAAATCGAAGCCCTACGTAATTCGAAATTCACTACGGCAAACGGGTCGACGGTACTTCCTCGAGTACTTGCCACTGGCCGAATCGCTTCGCACTTGGTAGGGCTCCCGGACGTTGAGACAGTCGGCCAGTATTGGCAACGGCGGAATGATTTGGCAGAGCTTGATCCGACACTGGCGTCGCCGCTGCTGCGTTATGATGTGATCGTTTTGGATTTTCTGGAGAGTTTTCAGCAGAGACAGCAAGAGTCCGTTCGCGTGCTGGAGGAAGCGATCTCGCTTGGTTTCCAAATCAATCATAGCCGCTTCGACATTCAAATCCTGACCCGCGGTCAGTAAAGCAATGCCTTCACAATGCGATGGCCGAGCATGGCTCTTGAAACACCCGCACCTAAATGCCATCCAACTGCTGCACTTCACCTCGCGGAGTTAAGCACGCGTGAAGAAGTATTTTGGCCTAACATGTAGCCGACGTCGCTCCGCGACTCGGCAATTCAGTGTCGCGGAGCGACACTGCCACATGCAATGCATCGTAGAGCAGCGGCAATACAAATAAATTAACGATTGTTGCAGCTCCCAATCCAAAGAGGATGACGATCGCCATTGGGTATTCGATTTCTTGACCGGGCAGGTTGCCAGTAACCACCAATGGCACGAGAGCGAGCGCCGCCGTCAGTGCAGTCATCAGTATTGGCGCGAGACGCTCCTCGGCCCCGCGAATGCTGAGTTCCTGGCTGAGCTCAACGCCCTCGAATTCATTCAAATGGCGGTAGTGACTAATCAGCATGATCGCATTCCGAGCGGAGATACCGACCACCGTCACGAAGCCGACGAGCGAACCGAGCGACATGATGCCCCCACTGGCAAAGACTCCGAGGACACCGCCTAGAATGGCGAGCGGTAACATTCCCAACATGAGCAACACCAGTTTCCCGGATTGGAAATCGACGTAAAGAATGACCGTGATCATCAAAATGGCAGCGACTGACAGCAGCAACAGGCGCTGTCTCGATGCGCGAGCTTCCGCATACTCACCCAGAAATTCGGGATGATAGCCTGTTCCAAACGCCACGTTCTTTTGGACCGCCGCTTCGATTTCCTTGGCAACCGTGCCTAAATCCCGACCTGCCACATTGCACGTCACGTCCAATCGACGGGATGCGCCTTCGCGTTTGATTTCGTTGGGAGCAGGAATGATCGTCACGCTTGCGACGCTACTAAGTGGGACTTGTGCCCCTGACGGCGTATCAATCATCAAGTGTTGTACAGCGGTCGGGTCACGGTGAGTCTGGTCCTTGCCTCGCACAAAGACTCCGAAGATTCCTTGGTCGCGATAGATCTCGCCAACTTGCGTTCCATTGACCAGCGTTGAAACATTTCTCATCAGCGTGGCTGGAGTCAAACCAAACTGCGAGGCAGCCTCGGGACGCATTTCGATTGATATTTGTGGCACCAGTACTTGTGGCTCAATCTTGAGCGTGGTAACCCCTTCGATCGGCTTGATCTGCGTTGAGACCTCAGCCGCAATCGATCGAAGTCGATCCATATTTGGACCGTAAATGCGCACCACGATGGCTGCGCTCGTTCCTGTGAGAACTTCCTTGATTCGCTCTTTGAGATAGGTCAATAGATCTCGGTACAATCCAGGATAACCATCGACGACGCTCTGCACTTTGGCAACGGTTGTGTCATAGTCCTGCGTTTCGTCGATGCTGATCCAGAGTTCGGTAAAGTTTGGACCGACGACTTCATCCGCCACGGTCGCTCGCCCAATGTGCGATCCAAAGTTGCGCACGCCAGGAACCGCCATCAGCTCTTTGCTCGCCCGCGTGGTAATTCGGTCCATCGCATCGATACCGATACCAGGTTTCTCGACCCAGTGCATCAAGAAATCCGTCTCGCGAAAGTTTGGCATTAGTTCCTCTCCCAACCATGGGATCGTACACGCGATGGCCGCAAACACGAGAGCAAAGCCGCTTAAGGCTAAAATTCTGAAATTCAATAACTTTTGCAAGAATGCTCGATACCATCGTTTAAGTACTCGTACCAACGGTCCCTCTCGATGCCGCATGCGAGCCGTTCCCGGTAGCAACAATAGCGACATAGCAGGTGTTACCGTAAGAGCCACCGCCAGCGATGCCAGAATCGCTAGGATGTAGGACGCCGCTAAAGGACGAAAGAATGAGCCGGAGAGTCCCTCTAGGAAGAAGACGGGTAAGAAAGCCAAGACCACAATGATCGTTGCATAGACCACTGCACTTCGAACCTCCATCGACGCAGCCAGGACGACTTGAAAGGCTGACTGGGGATTGGCTGCCGTCGCATTCAATCGCAAACGTCGCATGATGTTTTCGACGTCGATGATCGCGTCATCGACAACCTCGCCCAGTGCGATGACCAAACCGGCCAATACCATCGTATTGACGGTTCCACCACGCCAGTAGAGCACCATGATGGCCGCTATCAGAGAAAGTGGGATTGCCATCGCGCTAATCAAGGCACATCGCCAGTCATAAAGAAACACAAGCAAGACAAGGATCACTAAAACACAACCGAGCAGCATCGAATGGCTGAGATTGGAAAGCGAACGTTCAATAAAAGTTGCAGGACGAAAGATGGTGGTGTCGAATTGCACTTCACCCATTCCTGGTTTTAGATCCGCCATTGCCTTTTCTACACCTCGAGTGACATCCAGCGTGTTGGCCCAAGGTTGCTTTTCGATGATCAATAGCAAGCCAGGTTGATTATTGATAATCGCATTGCCGATGGGTGGAGCGTAATCGACAATGACATCGGCCACATCACGAATACGGATCGGGCTTCCTCCGGAACTTGCCATCGTTCCTGGGCGCAGCGAATTGAACGAACCCATTGAACCAGCGGTAGAACCCGAACTTCGAAAGGCCAAAACCATCTCTCCGAGTTGCTCGGGCGTGTAGACAGCGGGCACATGCCTCAGCGCTAAGCGTTGGTTCGGCGTATCCACAAAACCACCTGCGCCAACCGCCGTGGCATCGCGGACCGCTTGCATCAAAACGTCCAGCGTCACACCGTTGGCTCGCAATCGATCAGGGTCGGCGATGACTTGCAACTGCGGATCTTTTTCGCCCCAAACCGCGACATTTGCAACTCCACTGACCGCCATCAATCGCGGCCGAATCGTCCACTTCGTCAGCACAGTCATATCCATTTGGTTCTTGGTGTCGGACCACAGACCGATCTTCATACATCGACTTAGCGATGAAAGAGGGGGCAAAATCACCGGCGGGCGAGCGACCAGTGGTAACTGCGCCGCCACCAATGTGATTCGCTCCTGGACAAGCTGACGAGCCATCAACAAATCGGTTCCTCCGGCAAAGATAAGTCGAACGCTAGATAACCCTAAGACCGACTTGGAGCGAACTGCCTTGACGAACGGAATGCCGTTGACGGCATTCTCGATGGGGACACTGATCAAGCATTCGACGTCCTCGGTCGAGATCCCAGGGGCTTCGGTTTGAATCTCAACTAGCGGCGGCGCAAACTCGGGGAATACATCGAGCGGGATCGAATCCATGGTTCGAACGCCAACGACGATCAGTCCGATCGCAATCATCAATACGATCACGCGGAATTGTAGGGAAGCCCGAATAAGCCAACTCATGATATAGTTCGCCTATTTCCCTGGACCGAATTCAGTGCCAAACAATTCCGCAGCCCCGTCGGCGACGACCATCGTCCCCGCGCTCGGACCTTTTTGAAGTATGGCTTGTGAGCCATCGAACCATAATACACTCACCCGTTGCCTGACAAACCGTCGTGGCTCCTTCAGAGTGTAGACCCAAGTTCCACCATGGATGTCGTAAAGAACGGACGCCGCTGGAACGAGTGTCGCATCCACTTCGCTGTTCATCGGCAGTTCGATCCCAATTCGTTGGCCAGGCCGAAAATGCGATCGCTGATTCGGAATTGCAAAATAAAGATCGGCGGACGAGCTACCCGCGTCGGCAGTCGGCGGTGCCTCGATCGGCAAGGCCCGTTCGGACTCAGATTCGATAGCCTGCGAAGTCCTATCGATCGGCCTGCCATCTAGTGTAACAACTTTTCCAAAGGCTCGTGGTTGAATGGATGACAATAGATCGACAAAGATTGGGACGCGAACCCAAACCATGCTTGTATCTAACACCTCAAATAGCGATGCACCGCTTACAACTTGTTGACCCGCAGAGATGTTGAGGCTACGAATCACTCCATCGACTGGGGCTTTTAACGTGATCTCGGTCGCCAATTCATGATTGGCCGAACGTTTGAGAGACGCGATCAGTGTGGTCATTTGCGCATAACGTTCTTCCGCTGCCACCAAGACGGTCGACGCTACATTGGCGAGCGCTTGTGCATCGTCGACTGCCCGTTGGCTACCAGCGCGATCGGCAAGCAGCTTTTTTGCTCGATCGAGCGTGATCTTTGTGGCGGCCGTGTCGGCCCGTCCTCGTTGCACGTCGCCGAGGGCTGTGACTTGGGAGGCCACTAATGTTGCCTTGGCACCGGCCATTTGCACCTGCTCGGCCGGCGTCGGAACATCGCGTTCGGGAGAAAGTATTGGGGTAAGAACCAATACCACATCGCCAGCCTTCACTTGGAAGCCAGGTACTGGAAACTTCGTATTACTGGGCGATACGATCCCTGCGACCGGGGATGAAACTATAATGGATCGACCGGATGGAATAATGACCTCACCACCAAAAGTCCGGTGCTGTTGAACGCGTCGCAGTTCGGATGCAACAGTGGAAATTCCAAGCCGCTCCTCGGCATCCTTCGTCAGTGTGATGGTTGCGAGATCACTCTCGTGCGGGACCATTTCTACCTTCGCTGGCGACGTGGTTTTTGTAGCAGTAGTCGATTGCGGTCGGCATCCGAACAAAGTTAAGATCGAACACAAAATGCTCCATTTCAGACTGAATCGAGCGATCGTTTTTTTGCTCATCGGGGCAAGGTCATGTTGTTGAAAAAGTTCGGAACTGTTGGAATTGCATTGTAGTCGCATGGGACTAACCGGCGCTCTAGATAACAATGATTTAACAGTACGACTCGCGGCATCAGGTTGCTTACCGATTGCAAAACTGCAATTCCCAACAAATTAGGAGACTTCTAGCTGATCGCCACCTCGGCGGAGCAGTGCAACCCTCCCGAAACGTAGTTTTGGGAGGGTCGGCGGGCGCTAGCCACGCCGGGGAGGGAAGGATGACGCGATCC
>JAYVPJ010000089.1:0-25496 GCA_043757445.1 Pirellula sp.
GTTTGGCGCCATTGACTTGTCATAAATCCAATGGATACCAGATCGAAAGCTTTCGCGCTATAGGGGTAGAACAAAAAACCTATGCAATATCCAGGCTAGGCGCGGGTACCATTGTGGGCACTATACGCTTGACCGAACCAAACAACTTTGGCTCGCGGTTGACAACGAAGCCGATGCATGTTAGCTACGATCAATTCGACTTGCCCTTTAGCCTTCTACCTAGCTCTCCAGCTTTTGCAAATCGGCGCGGGAATCTTCATAGGTCGTGTTGTACTGCAATGCCAATGGATCCGGTGTTACATTCCATTGATTACATGCGTCTCGGTAAAGATCCGGCCACCAATTCTTGTGGGTTGTTAGCCCTTGTTCTTTATATGCGTGCCATTGGCTAACTACTTTGGTCCAGCATCGATCGCCGTACGCCAACGCTTCTTGTAGCGACTTGTAACGCGGTACATACCAGCGTCGCCCGAGTTGCGCATGCAGTACTTCGTCAGCCCAATCGAAGTCTTGGAACATCCCAGAAAGACGGTCGCCGCTTTGGCATCCGACTTCCCATTCATAACGCTTGCCAGTCCGCGGCATTAGTCCTTGTTCGATAAAGAACAATACGCCGTGACGCTCGCGGGCCTCAAGTTGAAGATTGAGGTTTCGAGACCAAGTGAAATTGATTGGGATCTTGCTCCAATCGATTCCAATCGAAACGAATCCGACCTCGCCCATCATCGCATGTCGCGCTTCGTCCCAAAGTTGGCGGCTCATCTCCATATGGAACTCCCATGGCTCTTCCTCTCGAAGATCGTAAAGAATGCTGGCCATCATCTCAGGAACGTCAATTTCTCGTATCCGTTTGTAATACATCATCAGCGTCTTGTCGCGCGACGAGAATCGTTCGTCGTAAAGAAACGCTTCGGGGTTGACTCCCGCGTTGTAACTGTCGTGAAATCGTTCGTCCCGCTTCGGTTCTCCCTGGTATTGATAGGGTTTCAAGGAATGTAGCGGCAATGGGGTTGTTACGCTCTCGATTTCAAGAGCACCATCCACTCCGCCTGCATTGGCAAGGCATTGAGTGAGCAAGTCTCGCCACGTTTGCATTGCAAGTCGCTGTTCGGGGCTGATCAGACAAACGATCGATTGGGAACCAAAGTCAGCGACTTCTTGCAATTCAAACTGCATGAGTTTGGCCAACCGGACGGTAGGAGCATCCGCCAAGGGATGTGCGTCGTGTTGAAGCCGACTAGCCGCTTGAAGCAAAGACGGAAGAGTGACCTCGTAGACCCCAACAAGCAATTCCTCGGTCGTTGGCGAAGAAATAATCTCATCCATGAGAAGCTTTAGCGATTCGTGGGGTACGACATCCAGCCCTAGCGGTGGCACTCGCATTTCGCTCACCCGACGACGAATGGCGGTTGTGTATTCGGCGCATAAATAGGCGTGGTGACTAAATGCTGTCTTCAATTCGTAAATTGGCTCTGAAGTAATCCTCGCCGTTAAAGTCTCGTACAAGCGTTTAAGCACATAATGAAATCGCTTTAGTCGTTCCGTACTTTGGTCGACACTCCACTTGCACTCGACGGCGCGTGGCATGTTGGTAAGTCCGGCCAATGGAGGCAGACCTCGGTAACTCGAATAACCTTTTACTGAATCTAACGTATTCATTGGAACAAATCCGAAAACAGGGAGGGGAGAATGCAATTGGTCATATCGTTGTTAGCCGCACAGTACGCGATCGATGCTTCGCAGTTTGACTCTGCCGGCTTTGGAGATTGTTACGACGGCTAAAACGGCTGGACGTGGTCCATCTGGCAACAAGCTCGCTGCTCCCTGTGAGATCACCTTTGGGTACAATGGGATCTTTTCTGCGAGTCCATAAATGGTCACGCCTCGCAGCCAGGCTTCCATTTCAATTTCGCCCCCAAGCGGCACAAACGCGCCAACGTCGGCGAGCGCATAATTGAGAACCAGTTCATCGCCATCTTGCTCAATCGCAAACGCTTGATCCAAGTCCGTCGATGGAGCAGGGTCGAGGGTTACGAATGGAATGTGCATCGCGTCGATGCGATTCTCTAACCAAATGGGTTTTCCAGACAACGGAACTTTAATTGCATTGTTGGCCGCTTCGACAACAGCAGTTGGGAAGCTAGGGGGCAACTTAAACTCTCTCGCAATGGTTGCAAATCCATTGGATAGCGCTTCTTGCGCTTCTTCAGCAATATTCATAAAGTCCTTTTTTGGATTGGATCATTAGCGTTCGGCAGGCGGGTCCGGCTGAGGACAGACGGACCTACGCGAATTGCAATCATGCTATTCTATTACGGACTGTAGCTCTACTGGCATTGTATAGTTGGCCGCAAGGTCGACACGTACGTTTCGACATTGGCTCAAGTAGAATTGTCGCGGAGCTTCTCGCGATAGGCAGAGCCCAAGAAATCGATCGGTCCCCACGAATCGAATTGGGCTGACCACTCGTCTTGTTACCAATCCAGCTTTTCCTGAGTACTCCAGAACGATGACCAAGTCGTCGCTTTGTTGCATGACCCGACCAATCAGGGCTGCGATTCTGTTAGTAAAGATAGGGTTGATTGGCGCAACTTGCGGAGCGATGACCATCATGTGCTGTTCCTTTTGAATGGCAAGGCCTATTTCTTAGCTGCAACGCAGCCATAGCTCTATCATCGGTGGGGGCGTGACACGTTAGGTCTCCCGATCCTCTTCATGATTTTACCAACCATGATTTTGTCTTGATTTAGTCGCACTGAACACTACTGACAAAATCATGTGGGGTAAATCATGAGCAATTGTCGGAGGTCCTCAATCGCAATGTTTTCAATTGATCATTCGGTATAGAATCATAGGATATTCGAAAGATATCTAAGTATTTGCAAAGCGTTTTTTAGATTTCCCGATTACACCGGTCGCCCCATGAACTAAATATGGAAACGCACCCCCCTCTTGTGGGTGAGGCTATTGCGTTAATTCTCAAGCAGTAAATGATGATCAGGTAGCGGAATACTCTGCACACCCATTTCCCTTGGAAAAACTGCATCGTGAGCGAATCGGACGATAGTCCTGGATCACACGGGAATAACACCCACTCAAAGCCACTTTCTCAAAGCAACAATAATGAAACTTCTCCGATAGTCGACGATGATTGTTTGGCTCAGGATATTCATGCCTCCAGCATGTTTACTAAGATCCGCGAAGCGTCGGGTACGGTTTACGGAGACATCGGTACTTCCGTTCTTTATACGGTGATGGAGTTGACACGCGAGACGATTCGACTGAAGCATTATCATTTGGCGGCGGACGAATTCAATCTGCTCATTGCGAAGGGCGGGCCGGATTTGGTAACTCGCAACGAAGCATTGGGCAGTCTTAGCTTGATCTTTTGGGCGATCGTGTTTTTGACCGTAAAGTATGACTTGCTCATTATGCGAGCAGACAATCGCGGCGAGGGAGGAACCTTTGCGCTATGGGGTTTACTCCGAGGTCACACAGGTAAAATCTTTGGCATAGGACTACTTGGATTCTTGGTCGCATCGGCTGCTGGACTGCTGGCTGCAGATGGCATCATCACTCCTGCAGTGAGTATGCTAGGAGCCTACGAACCCCTCGGTGAAAGATGGGCGGTCATCGCAACCCTAGCGAGTATGTTCGTTTTGTTTAAGTCGCAATGGCGAGGCACGAGCAAAGTCGGGGGCCTGTTTGGATGGTTTATGTTGCTCATTTGGTTTCCTTGGATCGCGGCCAAAGGATTGCCCTGGGTGATCTCGAATCCCGACGTTTTCAGCGCTGTGAATCCATGGTATGCGTTCCATTTCGTCATCAGTTATCCTTGGACGGGGATGATGGCGATTTTTGGCGTCGTGGTTTTGGCCATTACTGGAGGTGAAGCCAAATACGCCGACATCGGCCACTTCATGCGTAAGTCCATGAAGCACTGTTCCGATGGTATGAGCGTTGATCCGCAAGACTCTGGGCGGCGACCAGTTATGCTCGCTTGGTATTACATCGTAATGCCGTGCCTTATAATCAATTACGCTGGCCAAGTCGGCTATCTATTGTCGAATGGCGTTCCGCCGCGTGCAAACACCTTCTTTGCAATGGCCCCCCAATTCGATGGGGCAATCGCGGTAAATCATGCGATCGCTGTGGCGGACTTATGCATCGCCGCGTGTGCGGCTTTCATCGCATCGCAAGCCTTGATCACCGGCATGTTCTCCATCGTGAAACAAGCGATTGCTTTGGGGTTTGCACCACGCCAATTGGTTACGTACACGAGCCACGAAGCGGAGGGACAAGTCTATATCCCATCGGTCAATTGGGCACTGTTTGCGGGTTGCGTTTTTGCCACCCTTTCGTTTAGGACTGCCAGCAATCTCGCCGCCGCTTACGGTATCGCAGTAACGGGCACGATGTGGATCACGACTGTCATGTTTTGCTACGTCGCCTACTATCGATGGAATTGGAAACGCTGGCAAGTGTTTGCGGTCTGTACACCGATCCTAGCCGTCGACATGCTTTTCTTTGTAAGCAATCTGGCCAAGTTTGCGAACGGGGGCTATTTCCCGATCACTATTGCATCGGTGCTCGTGCTCATCATGGTTACCTGGCAGTGGGGGCGCAATCAAATGGCCAAGGCGTTCTACGATTTCGGGTTTCGCGAGGGCAAGAAAATCGACTGGTTGGTCATGTTGCGGGAAAAAGTCGATGAGATCCAAATCGCTATCGACGAGAACTTGCCTTTAGCAAGAACGCTTATTCAAGGAAAACGTCGTTTGGTTGAAAGTGACAGGGCGGCTGTGTTTTTGTGCTCGCAACCCATTAGAACGCTGGAGGATTACACTCCAGTTACATTGCGAGTCTTCCTCAAAAAGTATGGTGTGCTACCGTCTCACGTGACTTTATTTCACATCAATCAGACTTCAAGTTCCACCCACGACAATGCAAATCGTTATGAAGTCATCAAGCTTGGCAACGACATCTATGCGGTGAACGTCACGTATGGATACATGGAACAGACCGACATTCGGGGGGCGCTCAAGGACCTGCAGCGACGAGGCAAGATCAATATCGCCGCAGAGCGTTGGATTGTTGAGGTAGGCGAAGAGGAAATCATAAGTCAGCCCGATCTACCGATGCTTCAAGCCTTGCGAGTGGAGTTGTTGAGATGGGTTTTGCGACTTTCAGCTCCTGCGCACAAGTATTATGGTCTGACGTACGATGCGGGCGTTTCGAAGGAATTGATTCCGATTGTATTTGGCAAGAACGGAGTGCGAATCCGACTGCCCGAACTAGAGGTTACATCGGATGAAAAACCAAAACCTGAACCAATGTGGGGTCACTGATGAATAAATGAACGTACTCATCCAGACGTCCAAACCTCGGTTCAAGTAAGTGAGATCAACACGGAGATCTCCTTTTCCTTCGAGATACTGGTCGAGGTGTGCGGCAGCTCGACCGTTCGGCGTCATCTCCCACCACTTTGCAATTGCGAGAGTAGTTGAATCCGTAGTTAAGGCGCAAACAGCCTTAATGAGCGTTGCCTTTGCTTGCTTGTCCATAATTCGCCTCAGGGGAATAGTTCAAAACTGCGTAACTCAATGATAGCCTAACGAATAACAATCACCCGGTTGCCGCCAAGAGATTTTAATTTCAGGAAACGCCCGATTGGCAATTCGGGTGCATTTTTTTGTTCGTTGCCTTGTTCGTTGCCTTGTTCGAGCCCCTATGCGTCAAAGTTGAATTCAAATTGCCGATGGGAGTTTGAATCTTGTCGAGACCACGCAAGATCGCGTCCAATCAAGAGCTCGGTCATTTTTGCATGGTGGGTATTCTTCATCGCAACCAGTTCCATGTCGCATTTTGAATGCGTCGCAAGTTTACGGACACCTTCAGCATCATCGTAGGTCATCAAAAACTTGCCATTTAATGATGCCGTGAGTTCGAATAAGGCGGAATGATCTAAATCACAATGACGGTAAAGTCGCGAACGGCAACCATCACCGAGCATCCGCCAGTGAGGTCTCTAAAGTCAAAGTAGTGGCGGGGAACGGACCAATGTAAGAAAAGGGGAGGGAAGCGATACCCTGTAGCAAACCGAGTACCAACGCGCGTCGAAGCGGCCAAGCTGGCGCGGAGATGGGCAACCCTAGCGAATCAAGAACTGCCGCTTGGGCTTTTCGAACATGGGATAAAATTCTGGCTAACTTCTTAAGCCACAAATCAGAGACTGGGAAAGCGACCGCAGTCCAGCCCACGCATGTCCCTAGAACATCGACGTAGAATCTAATCCTTTATAAGTTATGGCGATCTGCATTTTGCAAAGTACCGTATTTGTAGTCTTTGAGCCTGAATCGCTAGCCCGGATTATTCACGCGCCATTGGCCCAGTCCATGGTACACGCCTATTCGGGCTTGTCCGTTCGTGAAATAGACTGGATCCAACGTCCTTTGCGTATGTCGCTCTTGGTCGGTTTTTTTGGAAGCGAACCAGAATGTTGGTGACGACCACGGGTCCGATAGTCGTACACTTGGGTTGAGACCGGCGCGGCAATTGATTCTACGGAATCGGCCGATCGTTGGAGGGAAGTCGTTGATTCGTCCTTGGGTTGTTTGGTTGGGAGAGTTTCAATCGAAGTGCTTGGCGCTCGCAAGTGACGTTGGAAGGCGGGGGGCAAATCGATGGATTCAACGCCGCTTGTATCATCAGATTCGTCCTTCGTGCTTGAACGAGAGGGCGATTCGTTGTGTCCAGCAAGACTAACCGTTGAATTGCCGTTAGTTGCCGTTGCCGCAGTCCGTCCGATGGCTGCTTCTTTGTTGCTTGGAATACCGGGTAGCATTTTGATCGTCGGATCCGAAATGGTTGTTCCTCCTTCGCGGCCTTCGAATCGCGAGATCAAACTCAGCTTGCGAGGTGGTCCGCCCACTTCTCCCCATGGGATCCAGACACTATACGAGGGCCCCATCGAAGTCTTGCTCATGTGTGACTTGAACTGATCCGCCGTGAATACAAATTTACGAAGTGGCTTTTGATTCGTCGAGGTGCTGTCTTCGGCATCGAATACATAGACTGCAAAGTTACCATCCACTTCGATCGGTTCCGTATTCTCTTTGCCATAAAAATAAACTCGACCACCAAATCCACGAACTCCTGGTTGGCTGGGCTGGTGGAGAACCGAATCCGTCCATACGGGCAAAATACGATCAGGAACAGTTTTCGCCTCCGTCTTCATCCATGGCCAGTCAACGATTGATTTCTTGGGAGCGAACTGACATCCAAGCATACTCAAGATCGCAAAAAGACAAACAAGACGTACGAAGCCGATCGGCAGACTGAAATTTACGAGTAGCATGGCACTCTTGGCCGTATGATACTCGGGCCAGGGGCTCAAGCTACAGTAACACAACTCCTGCCGCTTAACTGCATAGTACAACGCGGATACTCGTGAATGTGAGTCAGGTTTTGACATCGAGGCCAACATCAACGCATTCCCCTAGAATTGGGAGTGCGTGCAGTTGCCGATGCTTGAATGGTGTTAGCGGTTCCCGTATCGTTGCCTGGTTGAATTTGGTTTCGACCTGTCTTCCCACTTGCTTGAAAAACAGCTGGGGAGACCGCGTTTGCAGGCAGGTCTGAATCATTCAATAACGATGGTCCAATCGTCGGCACTTCATTCGAAGGGCGCAATCGCGATCCTCGAGGATCCATATCCGGATATACGGTTTCCACGTCATCTTGCTTCATCATTTCGGGAGCAAATTCGTTTCGTGGATAGACATCACCGTGGATCTCGAAAATGTCGCATTCACACCAGCTCATCCTCGCGAACTCCGCTTGTTTGAGTCGTTCCATATCACCTTGCGAACGCACAACGTGTGGGGTCAAAATAATGACAAGTTCTGTTCGCAAGGTCTGGTTGAAGTCGTAGCTAAACAGGTGTCTAAGTATCGGTAGGTTTCCTAACCATGGAACCTGACGATGCACAGTATTCGTACTTCGCGAAATCAAGCCACCCAGGATGATCGTCTCACCGTCGGCAGCGCTTACGGTTGCTTGCGCGGTGATGGTATCGATTCGCGGTGAACGAATGATGGTCCCACTGTTGGAGGTCGACACTGGTATTCCCTCGCTTTCGGGACCGACCTTTGACTTTTCGGCGTCGATCTCCATAACCACATTTCCTTCCGGACTAATTCTTGGAGTCACCCCAATGATCAATCCGACGTTAACGTCGATGAGACCATTCGTCGTACCAAATTGGGTCACGTTCGAGTTCGAAATGCGAGGCACGCGTTGCCCAACTTGGATGAACGCCTGTTGATTGTCGAGCGTCAACACTTGCGGGCGACTCAAGACTTCCAATCTCCGCGAATCCTGCAATGCACGCAGCAAGAAACTCACGTTTTCGCTACTCGCCGATAGAACCAGTCCACCAAAACCCAAGTCTTGATTGCTTCTACCAACCGAAAAATTCGATAGTCCTTGTCCGCCAACTCGGTTTGAATTGGTGAGTGCCCTGTCGGAACCGCTGTTGCCCAGAGGAGCACTGGAATTGAAATTGAATCCGGGGATATTGCTCGTATTGGCACCCAAAAGACTTCGGTCGAAAAGTATCGAATCTTGAAGCCCCACTTCAACGCCGAATTCATCTGTATTGCTAAGCGTTATTTCGGCGATCATGACCTGGATCATTACTTGTGGAGGTTGTTGGTCGAGTTGCTCGATCAATCTACTGATTTCCTCATAGTACCGAGGTGTTGCAGACAGAATCAACTTGTTCTGCACGGGTTCGGGTACCACGACGACTTCTCGATCGATCTGTTCGAATGGATTGTTGGCACCAGGTGCCGCAATTTCGACTTGGCGTTTGCTTCTTAGGAACTCGTTGATCGCCAGAGCGACATCTACGGCTGGCGAGTTCTTGAGTTGATAGACGGTGCTTTTTCGTTGCATTTTGTCCCCTTCGTCGAGCCGCAGAATCAGGGCCTCGACGATTTTCAAATCTCCCTCAGACCCGATGACAATGACGTTGTTGCCGCGGATATCGACCGTAAACCGAAGCGGCATCAGGGCCGTCTCGTCGGGTGCACTGGAGAGTTGCGAAGATGACGGAGTCGTTCCGCTTTGGGCTGGCAACAAGGATCGAAGAGTTTCTACCAGCGCGGCCGCATCTCCGTTCTTGACTGGAAATATCTTGATTTTGGCCACCATCCCAGGTGTATCTAGTTGTTCTATAAGCTGTTCGATCAGTGGCAATGTTTCCGGCGGACAGGACACCAACAATGAGTTGTTTCTCTCGTTCACAGTGATTTGGTTGGTGCCTAACGTCCCGCTCGTCGCAATGGTACGTCCGTCCCTATCCAATAGCTGAATACTTGCTCCTGGCCCAATGGCCGTAGTAGTCAGGGCCTGTTGAAGCGACTTGGCAATGTCCGCAGCCAAACTGTGCTTCAGTGGGAAGACCTTTGCTTGCTTCATCAGCAGTCCTCTTGGGACGTCGAGTTGGGCGACCAACCTGCGAATTTCAAGTAGGTCGCGGGGTGGCGCATGGACGACAATGGCATTGATGCGATTGTCTGCCATGGACTGAATGATCGGCGCTAGCCCCTCGCGGGTCAGGAAAAATGCTCGTAGTTGGGTTTGTAGCTCCGATGCCGCCGCGTGTTGCAACGGAATCACCTCAAATTGTGCGTCAGCCGAGGCCGGCTGGTCTAGCTTTGCAATTAATTCCTTGGTCGCCGCCACCGCTTCTCCCCATCCGATCAAGAGCAATGCATTTGGCTTTCCGAGAGAGGTTACTGACACACGTCCTTGTATGGAGCCAACAAGTTTTTCTTGCAACGAAAGGATCATTTTTGCAACTGCGTTAGATCCCGCATGTTGCAATGGAACAACCTCAATCTCCGGCCGTGTTAGTCGACTCGCCTCGTCTAGTCGTTTGATGATCTCGGTTAAATCTGTTAGCTGCTGATTCCGCCCCCTCAAAATAATCGCGTCAATCTCAGGCAACATTTCAATCTGGACACCTTCGAACTGTGGCAGCGACAGACTGTTGGAGGGCTTGTCTTGTTTTGCTGATTTATCCAGGCTCACGTCATCCGGCGGCGCGGCATTGGTTGGAAGCTCTTGTTGCATCGCCGCGAGCCGCATCGGATTCTTTGGTGAGGGAACGGTCGCAAGCGAGAATTTCGCGAGTGAGGCTTGCCCATTGTCATGGAGAGGCAAGATGCGTACAGCCTCATCGCTTCGAAGCTTACCGAGCGTCTTCATCAGCGTCGCCAAGTCGTTTGCCAACGGCTCTGGCCCATCTACTTGCATTCGATTTTCTGCGTCAAGGAACTCGATGGTTGCGCGGCCTGCAACTAGTTGAAGTTCTATTTTGCTAGCACTCGTCGGATCCATTCGTACATATTTTTGAAACAGGCGCGGCAGTGAGTCTTTGACATACAGAAAGCGGGAAGGGGGTATGTCGACCTCTCGACGGACAGCCGACCTGGCGGCTTGGGGCGATGGTCCACGCATCGATTGGGCCGTACCATTTGGTCCGCAGGTCACAACGAAAATCAATGCGCAAGCAATTTGGAGTTTCCTACTTATACACATTAACCAACTATCCATTTACGAGCTATCAATCACTCTATTTCATTCCAAGTTCACCTGAAAGAGCGGTCGCCCCAAGCATCGCCGGTGCGAGATCCATCATTCCATCTGGACCATAGGGAAACAATTCCCATGGGTCAAGTTCAACGCCGATTTCCGCAGGCCTTAATTAACTCAGACTGTTTGCATAAAAAACGCGCAGTTCCCAGCGTTTTTAACTTTTTTGCATCCAAAGCGTGAGTCGATTATCTTATTTTCGATCCACTTCTTGAATTTGCAAGACGCGGTGAAAACTGCTGTCATGTGGGTTTTTCCTGGGAATTGATTGTACCTCGCTTACGCGTCGGGTTGGGAAATACTTCAGATTCATAAGGTAACTCCATCGACAATGCGAGTTCTCAAAGAACTCTGGTAGGCATTTTGCAGTACGTCGCAACTGCCACGTAAACCATCACGCAGGCCGGCGAGATTATCATCGCCAGCGATCACTTCTTTGTTCAGTTCGTCAATCAGACTATTGAGTTGTTCAGTCATTTTGGCTTCGTAGTAGTGGTCGCCGCCACCATGGCGCTCAATCGAATCACGAGTTGTGCAAGCAACTGTTCCGCAGCGTAGCCTCCTACGCCTGAGGCCACTTCCGTCACGATGCCGTTCACTACAGATTCTGTTGCCGACCTCGCACTATACGCTTTCAGGCGCGACGCGAGATCGGTTGCGAAATCGGGATAGTGATCTCTGAAAAAACGGGAAGATCTTTGGGCAAAACCGCCGCGCGAATTTGGGTTACCAACATATTTTGATTCGCTTCGACGTCACCTCGAAACTGAGCCAAGGCACTTTCGCTATCAGCAGTGAGTTTCTTGTCGGTATGCTGGGGATTCAAAACGCCCGTCGGAGTTAATTCGGAGTTATTCCCAATGCGAAGCTATCGCCTCACTCGTATTGCAAAGCGCTGGAGACATTTAGTCGCGCCGCCCGTTCGGCGGGAACCATCGAGGCAAAAACCACCACCAGAAGCTCGATCATCGGTGCCCCAATGAGTAGCCAAGGATAGATTTCGAACTGGACCGCATGTCCAGTGACAGGCATCGTGGTCAAGTTGATTACGTAGTGAATCCAAAGGCCAGTCAAGACGCCGGGCACAATTCCAATGATCCCCATGATCAACGCTTGAGCCAAAATCATCCTTCGGATTTGCCAGCGAGTCATGGCTACGACTCGCAGCATTCCGATCTCCCGCGTCTGTTCCAAAATGTTCATTGCCAAAGTATTGATCAACCCAAACGCGGCAATCAAGGAGCCAAGCGCAAGAACCGCCCACAGGCCACCCACCACTCCGTTGAGTGTGTCATGGATGACTTTTACCAAGTCTAGATACGATTGAAACATCATGCCAGACTCGTCACACAAAGCCCGGAGTTGCTCCTCAACGTGCTTTGAATCGTTAGGATTGGCTTTCACCACGATCACATCGGTGCCGTCGACGCTCAGCAGTTTCTTAGCGTACTCCGATTCGAGATAGAGTGTCAGGCCGCCTGCAATATACTCGTTCGTAACGCCAGCAATTTCTAGCGTGGTCGAGCCTTCATTGGTTTCCAGCGGAATCGTGTCGCCAATGTGCAGATTCAAACGTTGCGATAGTACAGATCCTAAGACAACTTTGCCGCTTCGAACTCCTTTCATCACCTCGGCTTCTTTGCCCTCCGTTAAGTCGAAGTAGTCTTGCGTGACCGAATTGAATTTTCGCACGACCACAACGACCGAGCTTTCGTTACTACGAGCGCGAACGAATCGAAGAGTGTCTACCAATGCAACGCCCGGCATCGCTTGCACCTTTTCGGTTAGGCCATATGGCATGTCTGCAGATTGACCACTATTCATATCAGGCATCGCAGCTCGAATAAAAAAATCGCCAACGATGGAACGCGAATACCAACCCTCCACGTTTCCTATATTGTCCAGTATCGTACTCGCCATACCCAAGCCTGTCCCCATCGCGATGAAGACGATTCCAATTGTGAGCGAGGAGCGACCACGGTGCCGAAGAATTTGGCGACGCGCAAGCATCCCCTCCGTCTTCAAAAAAAAACGAAGTATCCAGGCTACCCAGGCCGTGAGATCGCCGATCAGAGCTGGGAGGAGAAAGACAATGCCAATTTTCATGACCATCGTCCCAAAGACGACATGGCTTAAGTTGATCACGCGAAGCACCGCTAAGGCTTGAACGGCTAACCCAATTATCATCAGTGACCCACCCAGCCACAACCATGCTGCTCGCGAGGTACTAAACTCGCCCTGGGCGACAACTTTCATCGCTTCCGAAGGTGAAAGCCTGGAGGCTCTCACGGCTGGAAAGAAAGCCCCGAGCAGTGCCACTGCTAAGCCACACAGGACTGCAATTGCGTATGGCCAGACCGACCAAGGGCTTGGAGGGATTTCGATTTGAAGAAGCTTCGAGGTTGAGCTTCGCAAGATGGCTGCGCCAAAATGACCAACAAAACAGCCCAATAGTGTTCCGATCAATCCAAGCCAAAGACCTTCTCGAACGATCATCCATAGCAACTGCCGGCGGGTCGCTCCCAAAGATCGCAAGATCCCTAACTGCCGGCGTCGCTCCCCAACGTTCATTTGAAATGTGTTGTAAATGATGAATGTTGAAATGATCAGAGCAAAGGCAGTCGCTAGTCGAAGCCCCTGTTGCATAGCCACGGTACTTTCGTCGGCAACTTGGCTACGCATCGTCGGTTGACGAACGCGTAGTTCCGCCGGCAAGATTGCGCCGATCTCCTTAGAAACCAGTTCCATTTTCGCATCCTTGTCGAGCACGATCTGAACCGCATCCAGTTTGCCAGACGATTCGGTCCAACGTTGGACAGTGCGAAGCTGGGCAACAATCAAGCCAGATTGAATTCCCGAACTTGCATCGTTTGGCTTCACTAGGCCAACGACTTGGGCGGATTGGATCCAACTTTTCGAATTCTTGGTGAGAAAATCGACGGAGCTGCCGACGGACACTTTCGCTGATTCCGCAAAACTAGCATCCATGAGAATGGATGCCGAATCGGTGGCGTCCGACTCTAAGTCTTTGCCGGCTACCAAAGAGTAGTTTCGCACTTGCCTGTCCAATTCCGGAACGACACCCAGAAGTTGAACACGATATCGTTTGGAGGTCGGCTCGCGGCTGTCAACCGCCTCGGGCAAGACGTTTTCAATTGGTTTCTTTACAGTCATATTGCTGTAACGCCGCAAAATGGGCGACGCAATCTTAACACCCTTTAATCTCGCGACAGGCTCAAGCGGTTTACCATCAAACGAGGCACCACCGACGGCTTCGATTTCGAGAGACGCATTTCCGGTGACTGCGCGAACCATGGCAATCTGCGCAAGCTGAGCCGAATCCGATGCAAGGTACGTCGCAACGATTGCGGAGACGCCAATGACGATGCTCAGCAATGTCAGTAAACTACGCGCTGGCCTGCTTCGGATTTCCCGAACGGAGAGTCTTCTCAACGGCATTAGCGATTCCCCTCCGAGAGAATCACTGAATCGGTTGCAATGGGCAGGGTGGCCTTTGGAAATGGTCCCGACCCAACATTGAACGCTTGTGAATTGGCCGCAAACTCGTCCTGCGGAATGTCTCGATCAATGTTTCCGTCTCGAAACATCAACAATCGAAAGGCGGAACGAGCAACGTTTGCATCATGGGTCACCATGACGATGGTCTGTTTTGATTCCGAGGCAAGATTCCGAAGTAGTTGAGTCACGCGAGCGCTCTGGCGCGAATCAAGGTTTCCGGTTGGCTCATCGGCTAACAATATAGCTGGCTTGATCGCGATCGCCCGAGCGACTGCGACTCGCTGTTGTTCGCCACCGGAAAGCTTGGCTGGAATATGGTCCGCGCGGTGGAGTAGCTCCACCCGCTCTAGCGCTTCCGCCGCACAATTTTTCGCTGTTTTACGGTCGATTCCGTCGAGCTCCAAGGGGAGCGCAACGTTTTCAATCGCAGTCAAAGTCGGGATGAGATTGAAAGCTTGAAATACAAACCCGATTTTCCGCCGACGCATAATCGTTCGCTGATCGTCGTTCAAGTTGGCGATGTCCACTCCGTCGATAATCACTTGGCCACTTGTCGGCGGTTCAATTCCACCGATGATACTCATGAGCGTGCTCTTGCCAGAACCCGATGGTCCCATCACTGCAACAAACTCACCGCTTTCAATCGTCAGATTTACCCCACGTAGTACTTCGACGGCGACGTCGCCCGTACCGAACTGTTTGAATAAATTACGAGTCGTGATAATCGGCATCAGGGATTTTCGATAAATTGACCTAGGGACGAGCGGACTGAGATTATAAACCATGGCACTCGAACTAGCAGCCCTCCCCCCGGTTGGTTGCCACACGCAACTTTTCCGACTGAGGAGTCACGCGATTGAAAGTTTTGATCACCGGTGCAAACGGCTTATTGGGTAACAACATAGCGCGATTAGCACAAAATCGCGGAATGAAGATCTCCGGCATCTGCAGATCGGATAGTAAAAATCCAGCGTTTGAAGGTTTAGATATTGAAGTTTTTCAGCTAGACCTGACCGATCGAGAAAAGCTTGGCAAAGTATTTGAGAACCACTTCGATGTTGTTATTCATTGCGCAGCCAACATACATATCGGTTGGAAATTCCTCGATATTGGGATGCATGTGAATCGCGACGGGACCCAATTCTTGCTCGACGAGGCCGGGCGACGTGGTATTCAGTTTATTCACGTCTCTACCGTAAATACTCTAAGCGTAGGGGCCAAAGAAACGGTCGCAGACGAGGACACACCAGGAGATGGACAAATTCCCTGTACCTATGTCGTAACCAAAAGGATGGCCGAACGATTAGCCACGAAGGCGGCGGCAGCTGGCCAAAATGTTGTGATCGTGCATCCGGGCTTCATGCTCGGCCCTTGGGATTGGAAACCCAGTAGCGGCAGAATGATTCAGGCCTTGCAGGGCTTTGCGCCTTTGGCACCCTCGGGTGGCTGCACCGTTTGCGACCCGCGGGACGTGGCAGACGCCATTCTCAACGCCATCGATCGAGGTGTTTCTGGTCGGCACTATATCCTAGGTGGTGAAAACATCACGTACCTTCAACTCTGGAGACAAATCTGTAGCGAGTTGGGGAAGAAAGGCCCGTTCACGTATATGCGCGCGCCAGCCAGAATCCTCGCGAGTACCATCGGGGACTCGATTAGCCACTTCATGAAAACCGAGTTGGACATCAACTCCGCAGCAATTGGAATGGCGTCTCAATTCCATTGGTATTCCAGTCAACGGGCTATTGCTGAGTTAGGATACAATCCCCGGTCTGCTAACGATTCGATTCGCGATGCCGTCGAATGGCTCCGCGATCACAAATTACTGAAGGCTTTTGTAAATGAGTAAAGGTTGGTTGAAGCAGCTACGCATTGTCTTGCATCGTAACTTGATTCGGCTGGGCATTGATGTTCGCAAAAAGAGAGCGGATCGAAAACTGTTGGAACAGGTTATCTTTCCCGAGCTGTTGCTAACCCCCGAGTATCAGCGGATTTTGTTTGTAGGATGCGCTTGGTACACGCTGCATTATCCTAATATATTCCGCGATCGCGACTTTATCACGATGGAGATAAGTCCGGACGAAGCTCAATACGGGGCGGCAAAACACATCATCGACTCCTGTGAAAGCATTGCAAAACACTTCCAGCCCGATGCACTCGACGTCGTGATCTTCAACGGTGTTTACGGCTGTGGCTTGAATGAACTGTCTGCGATACATCGAACGCTTTCGGCGATCCACCAATCGCTTCGGTTCAACGGACTGTTCATTTTTGGCTGGAATGATCTGCCAACCATGGCCCCATACCGAATCGAGGAGCTGACAGGTCTCAACGCCTTTAAGCCCTATTGGTTCCCACCGCTCCAAAAAACCATCCACGAATCGGATTCCAAGAATCGCCATCGATTTCATTTTTATCGCAAGGAATCCGCGTGAAGATTGAACCATGGGATGCTCTTGAGCGGGCGATTGCGCTGGCCGTTAACGCCCATCACGGCCAACGCGACAAAGCTGGCCATCCCTATATTTTGCACCTACTGCGAGTCATGGAGGCGGTTAGTGACCCGATCGAAAAACAAGCCGCTGTCCTGCACGACTATATCGAAGACGTATCCGGCAACGTAGAGGCCTTGCGTCAAAACGGGATTAGCGAGCTCGCCATTCAAGCCATCGTTCGCTTAACTCGCGTTGAACCGTGCACCTACTGCGACTACATCGTTGCTCTTGCCTCCGACCCAGTTGCCACGCAAGTAAAGCTTGCGGATCTCGAGGACAACTATCGAATCGGACGCGTTGCATACCGGGCGGAATACCGAGACGAGGACGCCAAACGCATTCAAAAGTACGCGTTGACGTATCAGTTTCTTTTGCGATCGATGGATGAACAAGAATACCGATCGCGAATGACTGGCTTGGAAGCTTTCCCACTTTCGCATCAATGATTTTGTTGATCGCTCTTGGGCTTCGAGTTGCAAAAGATGGATACATATCGAGTTCATTCGAGTTCGCCGCAGGCAAGACCTCCTACGACGTGAAATTGGCAAAAGCAATCTCGGTAAGGGGAACACTAATTGATGAAAATGGCAAACCGGTTCAGAGACTGAGAATTTTTGCGGATCCGTTTCTGCAATTTCTGCACCGTGAGAATCAGTCGTGAGAATCAGTCACCCTCCCGGATGTCCGTGAAAGAAACGGACTCGCAAGGTAGCTGGCAAGTGGATAATTGGTATGAAGAGTCCATTTAATTGACCGCGGTGGCAGAAGACGGCAGGGTCGCAAAACTAGAAAACGTTATTGCACGTTCCGATCAATTGCTCAAATTCAAGCCTGCAAAGACCGTGAGGTTTCGCGTCGTCGACTCAACGCAGAAACCTATCGTCGGCGTTAAGGTACGCGGTCTGGGCTGGTGGCACCAACATTTGTCGAGAAACGCTGCTTTGACGAATGAGAAAGGGGAGGTGACCATCGATTCGGTCCCGCCGGTCAATCTTGTTTGGTTGATTGAAAAGCCAAGCTACCGAACGATGCGCATTTATTTGGCAGGAGACGACCCCGAGTTGGCTACAGTCAGGCTTCTTCGCCCGCAGACGATCAAGGCGAAAATTGTCGATGATGTGACAAGCCAGTTGATCACAAATAGTCGTGTAGTTTGTAGTTTGGTCCGTTCACAAAACTTGCTTGACGCGGGAGAACGAGCGCCGATCATCAATGGCACCGACATGGGGAATGAGGACAATCCAGAGCAGCGCAAAGTGCGTATTGCCGATGGAAACCTTAGCATCGTGAGCGACCTAGAGTTTCAGACAATGAAGCTCGCAATCCTTGCGGACGGATACCAGGTACTACAGTGCAGGCCTATTTCCGGCGAAGAAGAACAAGTCGTTCGCGAGTTTCGACTCAAGAAAGGCGACGGTTTTTCGGTGATCGACGTGGATGGCAAACCGGCTGCGAATTGCAATGTTCTATTGGGCGACAAGAGGTTGAAGGTTGAATCCGGCAACACGCTGCTTCCCGATGAAACCATTCGAGCAAACGGTGAAGGATATGTTCGGATGGATCAAAAGTCGATTGGCAATACTCCTGTGACGGCTTGGTCTAAAAACGGCTATGGAGTGGGAGCAATGCACGAGCTAGGTCCTGGAATGCCCTTGCAATTGGAACCCTGGTCGACGTTAACGCTTGAAGACGCGGATCACCGGATCGATAGTCGGGCTTCTTTTTTGGGATTCAATTACCTCGGGTCGGCTATTGAATTGGTACAACGCAAGAGTACGACAGGTAAAGCAGGTGAGAGTGTGTTTCAAAATATGGCGTACGGTCGCTACGCGATTGCACTTGCGACCTGGAAGCAAAACCAATTGAACCAATCGGCATCATTGCAGGTGAAGGTTGCCTCTGGGGAGAACAAGCGTTTTAGTCCTCTAGGAAGAAACCGCGTTCGAGGGCAAATCGACCTATCAACACTTGGGCAGGAATTTCTCTCCGAACATTCTATACGCATGCGGGCGGTCTGCGTCTTGGAAAAGGAAGACGCCGCAGTAATCCACTTATCGGAAGTAGGAAGGTCGTCACGGCTGGGAACTGCTTTGTGACTGAGTCGACGCGGTTGGTGCGTATTGCGCAGGACGGTCGAACCGTGTGCGAACTCCCTTTGGTTGCCAAGTCGCTAGCTGCGTCGAGTGACTCCAGCGCTTTGTGGGCATTGACCAACGAGGGCTTTTGCAAGATCGATATTTCCGGCGACGGCATGGTCGTTACGGAAAAGATTCCAGGCTTAACGGGGGATCAATTGCTGGTTCTCGAGTGAATGGATCTTCTAAATGGGCAGGTCACTTTGAAGTACAATAGGGACCTGTGTGGTTCCTGCCTTTGGTTGGAATTGCGATTACCTGCCCAACGTTTTTCACAAACGCCACGGTCCTCGACCCATCCTTCCAAACATGATCCAGATGATTAGTCACGTGACTCGACGCCGGTCGATTGCAATCGTCTCCATAATCGCAAGTCTACTCATCAGTGGCAACGTACACGCTGAAGATTCAGACGGAGTCGTCGATTTTTCAAAGCAGATTCGACCCATACTCGCAGCACACTGTTGGACTTGCCACGGACCCGATGAAAAGAGCCGCACTGCGGACTTGCGACTGGATGTTCGAGAAAACGCCATCGCATCAGCGGCGATTGTTCCTAATGACCCAAGCGCCAGCAAGTTGGTCGAGCGAATCCTGTCGGACGACCCAGAATCGCAAATGCCTCCTCCAAAGAGCAAAAAATCGCTTTCCAATGCGCAGAAGGATCTCCTGCAGAAATGGATTCAACAAGGGGCAGGTTACTCGAAGCACTGGGCCTTTATTGCCCCTGAAATTCCTCCGCTTCCCACAATGCACGGATCACGTTGGGCCAGCTATGCGATCGATCACTTAGTCGGTAAACGATTGGAACAAGAAAATCTGAAGCCATCCCCAAAGGCGGATCGTTCGACGTTGCTCCGCCGTGTTTCGCTTGACTTGACAGGACTGCCACCCACCGTTGACGAATTGAAAAAGTTTCTCAGCGATCCCTCCGACGATGCTTACGAACATGCTGTGGATCGACTACTCGGTTCCAAAAGCTATGCGGAAAAGATGACCATGGAGTGGCTGGATCTTGCCCGATATGCGGATACGAACGGCTACAACAACGATGAAGACCGCACGATGTGGCCTTGGCGAGACTGGGTCATCGACGCCTTCAATCGCAACATGCCTTTCGATAAGTTTACGATCGAGCAACTGGCTGGCGACTTGCTTCCTAGCCCCACACAAGATCAATTGATCGCCACAGCCTTTCTTCGCAATCAAGGGCACAATACCGAAGGGGGAATTATCCAAGAAGAGTACCGCGTCGAGTACGTTGCCGATCGCGTCCATACCGTCTCAACCGTGTTTCTTGGACTGTCGATGCAATGCGCCAGGTGTCACGATCATAAGTTCGATCCTATCTCCCAAGCAGAATACTACCAGTTCTATTCGTTCTTCAATTCTCTGGACGAGAAGCAGGCTAGCTACAGCAAGTTCGTTGGCGCGGAGCCATTCATTCGAGTCCCCACGACCGAACAGGAGTCCAAGATAGCTGTACTTGCTGAACAGATCGCCTTGTTCGAATCTCAACTGAAACAGCTTGAGGAACAATCCGAAACCAAGGCAGCAAGTCTGAACGCCGAGCTTGCGGACGCGAAGAAGGAAAAACTCGCGATCGAGGGGAGCACTGCAGCGGTCATGGTCATGCGAGAAATGAATCCAGCCAGGGAAACGTTTATTCTCAAGCGAGGACAATACGATCAGCCCTCCGAACGTGTTGAAGCAAGTGTGCCAGCAACACTATTGCAATCGGGAACGGAAGCCCCGAAGGATCGTTTGAAGTTGGCGCAGTGGCTCGTGAGTGACACAAATCCATTGACGGCTCGCGTGACGGTGAACCGATGGTGGCAAAACTTTTTTGGCACTGGAATTGTCAAAACCACAGAGGATTTTGGTCTGACGGGCGATGCAGCTTCCAACTCAGAATTGCTCGATTTCTTGGCTCGCAGCTTCGTGGAGAGTGGTTGGAATGTCAAGGCGATTTACAAGATGATTGTCATGTCATCTACGTACCAGCAAGAATCTCGGATCCAACCGGAAATGCTGGACCGCGATCCGGATAACAGACTTCTAGCTCGCGGTCCGAGATACCGTTTGTCGGCAGAAACAATTCGCGACAATGCGCTCGCGATTAGCGGCTTGCTGCACCATCGGGTTGGTGGACCAAGCGTCAAGCCCTATCAGCCAGCTGGGCTTTGGGAAGACGTCACAGTCAATCGCCAGGGCACGTACGTATCGGATGTTGGCGAAGGACTATATCGACGAAGCTTGTACACGTTCTGGAAACGTACTTGTCCGCCTCCCTCCATGATGAGCTTCGATGCTCCGATTCGCGAGGTCTGTGTAGCTCGTCGAGCCCGAACGAACACGCCGCTGCAGTCGCTCGTCTTGTTAAATGATCCAACCTACGTAGAATGCGCGAGGCTGTTGGCACAAAACATGATTCGAGAAGGTGGCCCCAGTGTCCGCGGCCGAATCGATGCGGGATTTCAAAGGAGTGTTTCTCGGCCGGCTTCACCTGAGGAGCAAATCATTCTCGGCCAGGTGTTGGAAGCAGCCAAGCATCGCTTTGGTGAGAATCCTTCGAACGCACAAGCCTTCAATGCAATTGGAGCGACATCGCCTGACGGTTCCATCGATTCCGCTGAACTTGCATCCTGGTCGATCGTAGCGAGCACGCTACTCAATCTCGATGAGACTATTTCGAAAAGATAAACCTATGCACTCATTGATTCATCCGCATTCGCAGTGGCAGCGTCGACAGTTTCTGCGTAACTCGATCACGGGATCGGCCGCTTTGTCGACGCTTCTCGGGGCAGATCTTTCGAATAACAGGCTGGTCGGTGCTCCAAAAGACAAAGCCCATGTGCCACACTTTGCGGCAAAGGCCAAGCGAGTCATCTACTTGTTTCAATCGGGAGGCCCATCGCAACTTGAGATGATGGACTACAAGCCCAAACTGAGGGTGCTACATGGGACAGAACTTCCCGACAGCATTCGCCAGGGGCAACGGCTAACCGGCATGACATCGGGTCAGAAGAGCTTTCCTGTAGTCTCTCCTAAGTTTGCGTTCAAGCAGCATGGTTCCCAGGGCGTTTGGTTAAGCGAGTTGTTACCACACACAGGAAAGATCGTCGATGATATTTGCATCGTACGCTCCATGCATACGGAGGCTATTAACCATGATCCCGCTATCACTTTTATGCAGACGGGTTCGCAACAACCAGGCCGCCCGTCCATGGGGTCTTGGTTAAGTTACGGACTTGGTAGCGAAGCCGAAGATCTGCCGGCCTTCGTTGTGATGATTTCGCACGGGACCGGCAAAGACTCCAACCAAGGCTTGCTCGATCGGCTTTGGGGAAGTGGGTTCCTTCCATCGAGCCATCAAGGAGTCAAGTTTCGAAGCAGCACTGACCCTGTCTTGTACTTGAACGATCCGAGCGGTATGGATCGAAATCTGCGTCGCTCCATGCTGGATGGACTTGCAAAGCTGAATGACTTGCAACAGAAACAAGATGGAGATCCGGAGATTGCAACCCGAATGGAACAGTACGAAATGGCCTTTCGGATGCAAGCCTCTGTACCAAGCTTAACGGACTTGAGCGATGAGCCCGACTCGACATTTGATTTGTATGGACCTCAAGCGAAAACGCCAGGAAGTTTCGCCGCCAATTGTTTGATGGCCCGCCGCATGGTTGAGCGAGGGGTGCGCTTCATCCAGTTGTACCATCGCGGTTGGGATAACCACGGTAATTTGCCCTCGAACATCCCCAAGCAATGCAGTGACATTGACCAACCCCAAGCAGCTTTGGTGACTGACCTCAAACAGCGAGGGCTACTAGATGATACGCTTGTGATCTGGGGAGGCGAGTTTGGCAGGACGGTTTATAGCCAAGGTTCCCTACAGGACGATTATGGACGGGATCATCATGGTCGCTGTTTTACGATGTGGATGGCTGGCGGAGGGACTCAACCAGGCGCCGTTGTCGGCGAAACGGACGACTATGGTTACAACATCGTTTCGGATCCAGTGCACATTCACGACTTACACGCCACGCTTTTGCAAGTCCTTGGTTTTGATCATGAGCGGTTGACATTTCGCTACCAAGGCCGTGATTTTCGATTGACCGATGTTCATGGCAAAGTCATACAAAAACTTCTGAGAAGCTAGGAGCGTCGCTCCACTTTCTGATGTTGCCAATATTGGCGGGGCGCGCGCTAGCCATAGTCACTCTCGGCAAGAGTGACCTGCATCTAAGCTCCTGCACATCTTGTCTATCAATGTTCATTCGTTTTGTTCGAAAACTAATGCGTACGTGCTTACTAGAATGAGGTCCATTGGCCTTGAAATCACGATGAGAGGATGGGTAAATCGATGTTTCGTTGTTTACTGATGTTGTTGTCCATTGGATCGGTTTGGTCGTTGACGGTTGCGGCTGATGAAACGACGCTTCGGTTAGCTACCTTTTCTGCGGATATCACGATTCCGCTTGGGCACCGTTGCATGGGCATTCTCGACATCAAAGCACAGCGGATTGAAGACCCATTAGAAGCTCGCGGTTTCGTCTTGCTCGGACCCGAAGCCCCGAATGTTTTTGTAGCGCTGGATTGGTGCGAAGTTCGCAATGGGGCATACGACCTGTGGCGAGACCGACTTGCGACTGCTGCAGGGACGACTCGCGAGCGAGTATTGGTTTGTTCGCTACACCAACATGACGCGCCTGTTATCGATACCGAAGCACAGTCGCTTCTCGATTCCGTAGGGTTGGCGGGAGAGCTCTTCGATGTTCCGTTTCATCAAACTTGCTTAAACGAGGTAGCAGCTGCCATCGAGCTTGCAATACCCCATGCCAAACCGCTCACGCATATCGCCGTCGGGCAAGCAGCGGTTGAGAAGATTGCTTCGAATCGGCGAGTGGTTCATGCCGATGGGGTCGTTCGGTACGACCGGTATAGCCGTTCGTCTTCGGATTCTCCTCAAGCCGTTGCGGATGAAGGAGTAATCGACCCGAACTTGAAATCGATTCACTTTCTATCAGGAAATCAAACGTTGGCAGTTCTCAGTTCGTACGCAACACATCCCATGAGCAATTACGGTCAGGGGACCGTATCAGCAGACTTCGTTGGCTTGGCAAGGCGACGCAGACAATTGGAGACTCCTGGGGCAATGCAGCTTTATGCGACGGGGTGTAGTGGGGATATTACTGCCGGGAAGTACAATGACGGCTCTGCTCAAGCCCGCGTCGTTTTAGCCGATCGCTTGTATCAGGCTATGGTTCAGGCATCGAAGGAGTTGACGCCTCAAAAAGTCGACCGAATTCTTTTTCGTTGCGAAAAATTTCATTTGCCCTTCCACGAAGGAGCTCAGTTCCGACATGAAGCGATGGCCAAAGTTTTGCATGACGATAAATCCAGCATCCGAGACCGTATCCTCGCGGCCATGGGACTTGCATCATTGAATCGCATCGATCGTGGCCAGGGAATTGATTTGCCCTGTTTGGATTTGGGAGTTGCTCAAGTAGTAATCTTGCCTGGCGAGTCGTTTGTCAGATACCAACTGATGGCGCAACGCGTTCGCCCAGATTCGTTCGTGATGGCCATCGGGTTTGGCGAATGTTACACGGGTTACATCCCCACAGATCAAGCGTTCCAGGAGCAGTTTGGACATGACTGGCGCTGGGTCGGATCTGGTTGTGAAGCAATTATTTCTAATGCACTACGCTCGGTTCTCAGGCCTCATTGAGTAGCGGTATTAGTGGCGGTATTTGACCGGCGATTTCAGAACGACATTCTAAACGAATGGCCTCTAGCGAATGGCACAATCGGAAGCCTCAATATCGCCGCCAAAACAGCTCGAAGGCATGCTCATCCTATCTAGTGACGAATGTAAATTGAACGATTCGAGCCAGAAAACCGAAAACCAAACCTGACCCGAACGAAGTGACCGCATTGAGATCCATTGCGAAGATCGGATCATTGCCGCTCATGACCGATTCGAGCCAGGCGATTGGTCGCTCCATTTAGCCCATTACATTACCCTTCTGGAGACCAAGCCAGATTTGCTCGACAGCGGAAAACCCTTTGTAAAGCATGCTTGGACTCAATCTCAGCGACTCTTTCGTACTGAGCTAGAGTTCCGATATCAAGGCGAAGGAACCCGCATGTTCATCGACATATTGCTACTGGCCAAACGCCATGAATGAAACGATGTTTGCCGTGCAATCGACGCATGCGGCAAGAACCACGCTTTCAATGAGAAAGCAGTCTTGCTTGAGCTTCAAGGAATCTGTTCTTCGGCTCCATCGCCGACGCTAGACGTCTCTGGCAATCCCCCGCTCCAGCAGAATGCCACAGGCATACGCTCGTTGCATTGCTACGACTCGTTGATCGACTCTATGAGTAACGACCATGTTGGCTCGAACCAAGTCGATCTTTCCGTAGGTGAACCCGTTTTTTCTACTATTGCAAGGAGTGCAATCGATGATTAGAACCAAGAAAACTACAAGCCAGACTCAGGAGTTGTATCCTGTGTTGGAATCCCACCTTCGTTCGTTGAGGCTAGCTGTGCGGTCTTGATCGGCGCAACGGGCGTAGGAAAAACGCATCTTTTGACGGTGCTTGGGTACGTAGCCAGCGAGAAAGGGATCAGTGTTCGATTCACACGCGTGATCGACATGATCAATGTTCTCACGACCGC
>JAYVPJ010000090.1:0-6776 GCA_043757445.1 Pirellula sp.
TCCACTCCCAAAACCGCTTCCGCGGGCCTGAGCTGATGAACTTTAAGATGCCATCTACCAATCCAACCATGTTGTCAAAGATCTATACCCCTGGGCCGATACCACCGCCGCAGCGTTAGTCCCGGACCGGGGAGCGAGAATCATCCAGATTTCGGGATTGGCCGCAAGGCCTTTTCCTAACTTAATCTGAGATTGATTTTCGAGTGGAGGTGAAGGGACTTGAACCCATGACATCTTGCTTGCAAAGCAAGCGCTCTCCCAACTGAGCTACACCCCCAAACGAGCGAAAATTCGACGAGTCGAGCTAACGCCTGTCTTTAAACCTACCATACTTATCCAATTTGGAAAGGCGAAATTATCCGCTTTCCGGAACCGATCTCTTGCAGGTTATAACAAAGTGCGCGAGCCTGGACTCGAACCGGGGACCTCGTCGTTATCAGCGACGCGCTCTAACCAACTGAGCTACACGCGCAATTCCTTTTTTTTCAGTCGTTACCGATTTTATGAAAATTGGAGCGGAAATCGTAACCCAAGGTTCGTCAATGTCAACGCTTGTTCTACCTTCGACCGACGTTTTCAGTTGCTGCGGCCCGAGAATATCGACCGGCAGATTCCCTGACTTGAGCGCAATCCAGTCGATTTTCGGCCCGCATAGCGAGCCGATTCTTTGTTACGACTCTGCTAACGGTTTTTTCTTTTCAGTAATTACTTTGCATTGGGACGCCATTTCCGCATTCATCTCGATGTAATTTTTCCACTCTTCCGGCACGTTGTCTTCATGAAAAATGGCTTCAACAGGGCATTCTGCCACGCATGCTTCGCAGTCGATACATTCTTCCGGGTGAATGTAAAGCATTTTTTCGCCCTCGTAAAAACACTCTACAGGGCAAACCACGACACAGTCGGTGTATCGGCAGCCAACGCAAGGCTGGGTAACAATGTGGGCCATGGCTGAAAAAACCTTTCTACAGATGGCTGAATTTTGCAGGAAAAACGTATGTTTGAGGCAATTTGGCGGAATAAGTCCGGAAATCCTTGGGGGGAAAATCCACCTCAAAAGGTCCAAACTTCCTGGACCGCATGGTAGGCATGCGGGTTTGGAGTGTCAAGCAACCCAAATCTGCTTGCTGTCGGCTCCCCTTGCACTTAATATTGAGGGATTCCGGCTAGATGATTTCGGGCGTCATGGAATTGACCTCGGCTCGCAGCTCTCCTGACCTCAATGCAATCCACCAAGCAAGCAACAAAACGTGGCTCTTTCCAATCTTGATCGAGAACTTCTACGCGATTGCTTGGCCAAATCTCCCGACGCTTGGGAAAATTTGAGCGATCGTTTTTTGGGTCTAGTAATTCACATCATCAGTCATACCGCCCTCTTGCGAAATGTAAGCTTGTCGCAAGATTTGCGAGATGACCTCGTTGCCGATGTTTTCCTGTCTTGGATTGATAAAGATTTTGCCATATTGAAGCGATTTCGCGGGAAGAGCTCCTTAGCTACTTATCTCGCTGTCGTTTCTCGGCGCGTCGTCCTTCGCCGAATATCGCAGTTGAGGCTGCCTCAATCGCAAGTGTCGCTTGAAGGCCTTCACGCTGAACCCATCGCTCGCGAAACAAATAGCTACACCCGAGATGGATTCGAACAACTAGAAGCGTCCATGGAAAAATTGTCCGATAACGAAGCCCAGGCCGTGCGCATGTTTCACCTCGAGGGTAAATCGTATTCCGAAATCGGATCGCACATCGGAATGTCGGAAAACAGTGTCGGCCCATTCCTGTCGAGAGCCCGCGAAAAAATCCGTCGATCTGTTTGAGACCACTCTGCTCGAAAACCGTTCAATCCCATGCGTCGCGGACTTCGAACAACAAACTCTTGCTTAGTTTCGCCGAAGTATCGAATTTGCCGAAACAAATCCAAAGGATGCAGTCCCTTCTTATCAGTGGACTTGATCGATTCCTTCAGAGATCGACCAGAAAAATCTTTGAAACGGCAGTTTCCATTTTGTTTTGACCTTAGGTGTCAACGCACTACGCGATACTAGATGCACTGAAGTTAGCACCGCCAAACGAAAGCGTGCATTTCCAAGAACGAAAATCACATTCTCGAAATGAGACCCCCGCGCCTCCGCCTTAATCGCAAAGCAAGGGTTTTGAACCGAATTGAAATAAAGCGTTCTTAATTGCAACTTTTATTGAGGTTTTCGCCAACCTATTGCCCCTCAACAACGAAGAACTTAAACGTATTTTCAAACTTTTGTAGAATGGGCTAAGTTTTGCGAACCTTTGGAACGGTGTTAGCACTTAAGTTTGTTCCGAACAACGAATGACAAATTGTCTTCGCCCAATCATTGCTATCAAACATCAAGGAAGAACTAAATCATGCTAGTGTTAAGCCGAAAAGAAGGCGAACGGATTTCAATTGGGGACAACATCACTCTCATCGTTTCGAAGGTGAGCGGCAACCGCGTCACCATTGGGATCGAAGCACCGCGGGATGTCAAAGTTGTTCGAGGCGAACTACAGTTACCATCAACCTGCAACACCGACCTAGAATCGGCAGTGACTTCTCCGGAAAGGCGGCCTCATGCAACCTTGCGAGATTTCGCTGCAGCTGTTTTGCCTCTACAACGTCAGGTCGGATAAGTGAGTTGCTCTCGGTTCGGCGCGTTAAGTTTAACCGCTATGGCAACGCGACTTTTCAAGCGATTCGCCAAACAGCCAAATCGTCTTAAGGCTACCTGGAAACTGAGATCGCTCCAGATTGAGCAATTGTCTGATCGTATTGCGATGACTGCCGAAGGGCAGTCTTTTGCTCTCAATCAGACCATAGAGACTTCCGCAATTGGGGGAGCGATCGGCGGTGTAGTTCTCTGGGGTGATGGTACGACCAGTCCTGCCAACATCAGTACGTCTCCAACCGCTGGCACACTTTCGATTCGTTTTGACTATTCCTTAGACACTCTCGGTTTCTTTGCTAGCCAGGAACGAAGAAACAGCCTTCAATTCGCAGCAAACTCGATCGTTAGTAAGTTTTCTGATCAACTGACGGCAATTCGGCCGACCGGAACAGATCAGTGGACCGCAAAGTTTGTGAATCCTGCGACCGGGGCTGAAGACACTCGTACCAATCTGATTATTCCCGCCAACGAAATTTTAATTTTTGCTGGTGCTCGCCCTTTGGGTGCAGGTGAACTTGGTCGCGGGGAGAAAGGGGGGTTCAGCGCATCTTCAACTAGCCAATCTTTCATTGATGCCGTCAAAGCTCGCGGTCAACTCGGCGCGCTATTGAATGCACCCACCGACTTTGGCCCCTGGGGTGGCACGGTCGCCTTTGCAACGACCGCAAACTGGCACTTCGGGCTCACGACGGATGGCTTGGACGCAAACGAATTTGATTTTGTAACTATAGCGTCACACGAGGTGATGCACTCGCTAGGATTCGGGTTAGCAAATAGTTGGGACGAAAAAGTTGCTGGCGGCTTCACCGGCACAAACTCCGTTGCTATTGCCGGCAAATCCCCCGTTCCGTTGAACGATGTAAGTCACTGGGCTGTTGGTACAACCAATAATGGCCAACCGGCCTTGATGTCACCCGAAGCAGCAAACGGGCAACGTAGGCTACCAACGCGTTTGGATTTCGCGGGACTGCAAGACGTCGGCTGGCAATTCATCGATCAACAAGTCCAAGTTACTGCGTCGCATGTTTATGGCGACAATGGAACGTTTGACGGAACTTTGCAATTGGCGGGATCGGTCCTTGGATCATTGACTTTCCCATTTAGTGCTAGGATCAGCAATGTCCCGCCGGCACTCGCAGCTCATCGAAATGAAACCGCGATTCAAGGTCAAGCGTTGACACTCACAAGGATTGGGCAATTTACTGATCCTGGATTTGGAGCCAGCCAAGCTTCCCCGCCTCGAACCGAGTCCTTTACCTATTCGATCAACTGGGGGGATAGCAGTCCGGTAGACACAGGCAAGGCGACGGTCGAGGCGTTAGGCTCTCCTGGGGTTGAAACCCGAGGATTCTTCACTGGCAATCACATCTATCCGCAGATGGGTAGCTTTCCGGTGACTATCGTTGTGGCTGATGATGATGGCGGTTCCAGCCAGCAAACGTTTTCGGTCTCAGTGAAAGCTCCACCGAGCCTAGACTTGGTCATCGATAAGTCGAGCATTACCGAAGACGCTGGTGCAAACGCCGCGACGCTTACATTAAAGCGAACTGGTTTTGACATTTCAATTGCCTTGCTCGTTTCTCTAACCAGCAGCGATGTCACTGAGCTACAGCTCCCAAGTTCAGTCTCGATTCCTGTAGGCCAGTCCACCATCACCATCCCGGTCCAAGCGATAGACGATGCGCTGTTGGACGGCACAATCCGCGTACTTGTGACTGCTTCGACTGGATCGATCGTCTCCAACAGCGTAGCCGTCGATGTATTGGACCGAGAAAAGATATTGGTCTCGCTAAACCGTTCTTCTATCTCGGAAAACTCCGGCACCGGTGCAGCAACACTATCCGTCTCACGCTCCAACACCGACATCGGTCAAAGCATTACGGTCCAGCTATCGAGCAACGATACCAGTGAAGCCAACCTTCCATCGTCGGTCGTGATTCCAGCTGGCTCAACTAGTGTCAACGTCGGAGTTGATGCGATCGACGACTCTCTTTTCGATGGTACGCAGACCGCAATACTAACCGCCACGTCAGCTGGCTACGAATCAGCCACTGTCTCCATTGTAGTGACCGACTACCAACCTCTTTCGCTCGTGTTGCAAGCGAATGAGATCAGTGAAGAGAACCCAGCACTGCGTACCACCCAAGCGGAAGTCTCGATTCGCTCTCCGGCCCCAGCCGGAGGCGTTACCTTGCAAATCGTTGCCAGTGAGCCTACTCAACTAATCCTCCCTGCAACGATTCTAATACCAGCGGGATCGATGCATGTCTCGTTTCCAGTTACCGCCGTCGATGACTTCGCTCCCCAGGGTCGACGAATTGTCCGAATCACCGCAACGGGCGACGGCGTGATAGCGGCCGCGGTGGACATCGCCATAACGGACAACGATCCTGCGTATTGGACCAATCTGGTCAGCCCATTTGATGTAAACAACAATGGCGATACCGAACCACTGGATGTACTCATCATCATCAACGAGATCAACCTCAATGGCATACGTGCACTCAACCCCAACCTCGACCGAGGACTGCCTTTCGTCGATGTGAATCGCAATGGCCAAATCGACCCGCTGGATGTGTTGGCTGTGATCAACGAAATCAACCGATAATTGTTGCCGAAATCGAAAGCAGCTTAGGTGCCCTTTGGGATCGCTAATTAGCTGAAGCAGCGTTGCAGGCCCGTCGCAAAAATTCTTCGTATTCCAATCCACCGCTTGCACCGTTTTGGCGAATGACAACCAAATCAAGACTTGGAACAAACGCAATGAGGTGCCCACCCGAACCGGGTTTGTAGCGTGCATCCGCGGGAATTTCTTGAACAGAATCGGTTGTGAGAAGCGCAGGCAATTCCCGTCCGTGTGAAAAACTCTGGGCGTTACGCTTGAATCGCATTTCCTCGCCCATGACGTTGTGAGTCGCCTTAGCCATCTCCTCGACAAACCATTTCGGAGTCACTTGAGCATGTGCCCATTTCCCCTCATGCAACATGCAATAGGCGATGCGGGCCAAATCGCGAGCGGGCATTCCGAGACCGTGCGAAGGGTGCCTGCCGTATTTTGGACCTGCGTCATAGCATTGGAACCACCAATGTTCACAGCCGATCCGTTGAAACAATGTACGCCCAATTGCCATCGTTCTTGGCGCCCAACGCCTCGGGGCAAATGCCCGACGTATGGATCAATAATTGCCTAACGGTTATCTGCGCCTTGCGAGGATCGCTCAGCGGTTGAGCCCAAGGGATGAACCAATGCTACTCATTTTGCCACACCGTCCTTACACTTTACTTCACAATCGCAGCCACGAGGACTGGCCTCGCCGAGGAGCCCAAGCTACAGCCACTCTTCAGCGGAAAGGATCTATCCAACTTCAAAACCGATGGGGCCGCTGAGTTCTGGCGCATTGAAAACGGGGTGCTCATCGGCGAGAACAATGCAGAGAAGAAGGGGCACTATCTATGGACGGAAAAGTCGTTCGGCGACTTCGTTCTCGAGTTCGACGTGGGATGGAAAGCAGGGACGGACCGGGGCGTAGACACAGGCATCGAGATGCGGCAGTCGAAGATCCAATTGCAACTCGGTGTATCGGGCAGCCTCCGGGTCGATATGACGGGCTCGTTCTACACCGGTGGCAAGCCCGTCTACCCCGAGGCCGGTCAAGCCAAGGAGGCAAAGAAGCTGATGAAACCCGAGGGAGAGTGAAACACATTTCGCATACAAGTCAAAGGCGATACCTTCACCTGTTGGATCAATGGCGACAAGGCATCGGAACTTTAAGACCGGTGATTGCAACAGAGTAGAACAGTTGTTCAACTGTTCCCGCCCTGCATCTCGGCTGGTTTGCTGCAAACGGCCCTGCGAAGCCCGATCTGCGAAGCCCGATCTTCGATGAGGCAACGATTGTACAAACCGCCGAACAGTTGAGACAAATGCTCTACTATCGCTGGTTTATTCGTTTGGCCCCTTCAGGCCATTCGGGGCGAATCACCCAACTACCAACTACATAGAACGCTAGCCTGGATATTGCATAGGTTTTTTGTTCTACCCCTATAGCGCGAAAGCTTTCGATCTGGTATCCATTGGATTTATGACAAGTCAATGGCGCC
>JAYVPJ010000091.1:0-25319 GCA_043757445.1 Pirellula sp.
ATTGGCTTCCGTGCTTGCGTGTAAGGTGTTGTAAACTAACAACTTATACGCAGCCGGGGCCACTTTAGTTTGCATTTGCATGAATAATCCGCGCTAGCGCCGCTAGCGCCTAATGGCTACTGAATTATCCAGGCTAGCATCTTGAAAAAGACCTGCCACGCTCTGGCGAGGCGAGCTAAGCATTACGTTTCGGTTGTATGGATTCGGCGTGCTAGGTAGTCTCTGTGATTTGCCATTAGCAGGATTCTTGGCGAAACGGGGGCCATGGATGTTAATAGACCGCGCATAGTGTAGAAATCAATTGCTCGTCATGCAAAAATCACAGCACGAAGTGCGGTGTCGCCTTGTCCGTACCGAGTGGGATCTATGAATTTGAACGACATTTTGAGCTGGGTTTTGCATCTCGATCAGCATTTGAACGAGATGGTTCATACGATTGGGCCCACGTCGGTTTATGTTGTTTTGTTCGCAATACTGTTTTGCGAAACGGGTCTGGTCGTAACGCCTTTCTTGCCGGGCGATTCGCTTTTGTTTGCTGTCGGAGCGATCTGTGCAAGCGACAGTACAGCCCTCAGTCTTATGGTCATGATCCCGTTACTGATTTTGGCTGCAGTGACGGGCGATGCCGTAAATTATTGGATTGGCGCAAAGATTGGGCCGAATGTATTTAAGAGTGAATCGTCCCCTTGGTTGAACAAAAAGCATTTGGATCGTGCGCAGGAGTTTTATGAAAAGTATGGTGCTAAGACCATCATCCTTGCGAGATTCGTTCCAATAGTACGAACGTTTGCGCCCTTTGTTGCCGGAATAGGGAAAATGCACTTCGGTCGTTTTTGGCTGTACAACGTTGTCGGAGGGACCGTTTGGGTAACGATGTTTTTGGTGGCTGGATACTGGTTCGGAAATATCGAAATCGTCAAAAAGAACTTTTTCCTGGTAACGATTGGGATCGTGGGAGTCAGTGTCATTCCAATTGCGATGGAGTGGCTGAAAGCCCGCCGCAAGCGTTAGTGCTATTAGTTGCACCACGCTCTGCGTCGTGATGCCTGCGACGCGGAGCGTCGCACCACTAAGGATCCGCTGCTTTCTTCGCCTGTCGACCCTAATTCTTAATTATCACAAAGCTCTGGCTTTTTTCTCCAGCCAAAGACCTTGAAACCGAGGTGAATCGTGGCTTTTGCAACAACAAAGCGATTTTCATCATTTGACACCTCGGCCATGGCCAATAGAATGGGAGGCAGGTAGAGAGTACCTTCGATCGAACAATCCCACTCCCTTCGTTTATTGGAACCTACCTATGTTCGGCCTTGGCACTACAGAACTGTTGATTTTTTTGGTCGTCGCAATGTTGTTGTTTGGAAGTGCCAGACTTCCATCTTTAATGCGAAATCTCGGGCGGAGTGCAACCGAGTTCAAAAAGGGCATGCGGGATGAAGACGCGGATCCATCGACGGATCCATCAACCAAGGATTGATGACTTTGGTTTGGCGATTCGTCCAGCGGTTTAGTTCTCGCATTGCAGGCATTGAGCGATATGTTTGGTAATTTGGGCGGCTTTGAAATGGTGTTGTTTGGGATTGTTGCGCTCATGCTATTCGGCGCAAAGCTTCCTGAGGTTGCTAGAAATCTGGGTGGAACCTACCGTGGCTTGAAACGCAGCGTGGACGAGTTTAAACGAGAGTTTCAGGCGGTTGAGACCTACGAGCCCAAGTCGTTTCGGATTGAAAAGCAGGATGAACCGGTGGTTTCAGAGTCAACTGCTCCTAAATTTTCTCCGCCGCCAATCGATCACGAGTAGGTGAATTTGCAATCTAGGCAATCTGACGCGACTTGAGCAATTAGTTAGCTTTCGTTTAGATTTTTGCAGATTCGATTCTTAGTTTGGCGGCATTCGGGGTTGCAACAAACCCTATATCATCTGAGAATCTCGGCAGCGTTGCAAACTGGACCTCGCTGGATGAGGCTTCAAGGCCATTTGGATGGAGATGGATGCTTGATGGTTACGAACGAACCCCTTTCTTTTGAGCAACTCAATATTGGCGATAAGTGGACAAGCGTCGACCGAACGGTAGTTGCTGCAGATTTGCAATCCTTTGCGGATTTAACCGGCGACCACGATCCATTGCATACGGATTCCCAATTCGCCGCCAACGGTCCGTTTGGAAAACCTATAGCCCATGGTTTACTTGGACTATCTATTTTGGCGGGCCTGAGTTCGAAAGCTCCAGCGGTCTTAACGGCTGCTCTGGTTAACATTCGCAGCTGGAGCTTTTCGAAACCGGTTTTTGTGGGTGACGTGGTTCGAGCGGTGACTGAAGTCATCGACTTGAAACCAAGGGGGCGCCGTCATGGAGAGGTGCATTGGTACCGGCAGCTCGTCAATCAAAAAGGTGAAAAAGTGCAAGATGGAATCTTAGTTACTTTGGTATCACGCCGAGTACCGTTGCCCAACAAAAAATCCATTCAAATTCCAAGCCGAGTTTCCGAATCTAGCATTCCGACCGCTGTTGAGGAATCTGTTGCAACTTTCTAGTTAGTTGAACCACTGCAGTACCTAACTTCGACTATGATACAGTTAGTTCTGATCTCAACGAAGGTATCATCGAAACATGCAACATCTGGACCATCTAAAGAATCTCGTGATCATGGCGTCCGCGGATGGTAACTTGTCCGAACGAGAAATTGCCTTATTGGTGGATCGATGCGGCGAAATGGGTCTCGACGAAGCTGATTTGGGCAAAGCAGTGGCCTATGCGTTGAGTGATGAAGCGTCACTCAAGTTACCGACCGATAAAAATGAACAGATCGCGATGCTCTCGGACTTGGTACGGATAATGGCTGCGGACGGAAAACTTAGCGAAGTTGAAAAACGACTTTTCGCACTCGCAGCAGCTAAAATGGGTATTGAGAAATCCGAACTCGATGACCTAATCGATAAGTTAGTTGGAAAGATCAGCAAGTAGGAATTGGCGGGGCGGCGCGACAAATAGCAGTTGGTGAAAAATGCGTTGATGCGAGTTTAGTTCCGTTCTGCGATCGGGCCCTATCAGGTTGGTTGATCTGGCCTATCAAGTTGATCTGGCCTTTCCGGTCGTTCTGGCCTTTCCGGTTGGTCGTTCTGGCATTTCAAGTTGGTCGGGGGCTTGTCCCCCAACAACCTTGTTTTGGCGTACTAACGGCCAGCACTTGCGAATAGGACTCGCCACGTTCTTCGTCTCGGAGATACGAGTGCAGCTATTCTTCGACTTTACCCTTACGATGAAGCTGAAGAATGATTCCAAAACCTATGCAGAATATACTTGCTGCAACAATCAAAATTCGATTAGCGTCGTGAAACGGCAATATTTTTGATCTGGCTTCGATCGTTGTGAAGGTACCCGCAACGACTGAATAGATGGCTGCGGCCGAGACAGCACCAAGGATTGCACCGATAACGGAGTGGCCGAGCTCGTTCATTGCGCCGGTTGAAATCGAGGTTGCAATGCCTGCAGCAATTGCGACCGGCAACAACATGATGCTCCAACGCACTACCGAATAAATCATCGGGTCCGATATCACAAACGCCGGACTCAGCTCGAGCCAATGGCCAATCCATCCCATTCCGGCTCCGGCTCCGGCGCCAAGTGCCAGACCAACGAGGAGACCTAGTATTTGACCACTTGCGTTTTTAGAAACGCTGCAGCAAGCGGCCAAGGCTCCGCACAACAACGTGGAAAATATTCCGTAAGCGATCATGTCGCTTGAAAGCTCTGCCGATCTCAGTTCAAGCATTTGAGCTGGGGTGACTTCAACCGATTTTCGTGCTTCCTCGGAGGCTAAGACAAATGGGTAATTTGAGCTATAGACCTTATAAACCACGAAGCTAAACGAAGCGGATACAAGAAGTAGCATGGCGAGCATTTTTTGCATGAGCAGTACTTTGAAGGACAATAAAATGAACGAAACTTGGAGACCGAAATTGAATGACCTTGACTGCGTATCAATCCATTGCGAACACAATCAGTCAGAATGGACGAGAATAACTGTATTAAATCGAAGGGTCAACTGTAACGCCAATCGGCGGGACTCAGTGACGCATCATCCGACATTGCCTCATTTTCGGTCGACTGATGTTAGGAACTCATAAACAGATTACAATCGATTTGAAGTAGTCTGTGGCTGAGTTCGACAGAACGTGGTTCGCTACTCGGAATTCCGCCTCGTTCTTGCGAGAGTAGCTACGCAATTTTTTACCTAACAACGTGGTCGAAGATCAATCAGTATTGCATTTCAAGTGGTGGCGAGGTTGTTTTGAAAAACAAGTCGGGAAAACAGCCGAAAGAAGGTGTGAGCAAATGGGCGAATAGGCGACGTAAATCTGAGTCTAGTAACTGGCTTAAATTGATCGTTTCCATTTTACTTGGAACCAGTTTGATTATTGCTGTTGCGGTTTCTCTCACTCCAGTGGAGCCAGTCTCCGAGCTACCGAATGCAGGAGTCGAAGTGACTCGAAAGGAATCAACTTCGGAAAATACTTATTCCCCTACTCTACGATTGGTGCCATTTCCAGCATCGGAGGGGGGCGTCAGTGTCGAGCATTTGCAGGCCGAAGTACTAGAAATTGCAGACCGGTTGGTTGCTGACTTTGGATCGAGCGCGGAGGGGCTGCATGTTGCGGCGATGATTTTTGCGGAATTCAAGAAAACAAAACAGGCTGAAGCGCTATGGCGAAGGTGTATTGATCTGAAACCGAAGGATCTAGGTCCATATATCGGACTGGCTTCCGTTTTAGGTCAACGTGGCGACGATGCTCAAGCCGTACAGCTTTTGGAAGGTGTTTTACAATCAGGCAGGAAGTCAGCCGAACTGATATCAGAACTGGCAAGCGAACTCTCAAAGCTAGGCGAAATGGACCGTGCAGACGCAGTTCTCAGCGAAGGTTTGGCTATGTTTCCAGATAACGTTGCAATACTGGCGCAACGCGGAGCGGTCGATACACAACTTGGTCGTTTTGAGTCCGCCGAGGCTGCTTTACGTCGCGCGATGGAACTGGGAGACAATTCGAAATCCATTGGTGTTATGTTCGCCAATGTTCTTGTTAGGCGAGGAAAAAAGGAGGAGGCTATCCAAGTTCGAGCAGCCATCGATCGTGCGGTTGAGGTGGCGAAAACGAAAGACAGCAACTCCTTTGAGGATTCCTATCTGAAAACGCTTCGTGGATTGGCGGTTCGCTTTTTTCAATTTGGGGCGCAGGTTGCACTCAACAATGAAAATTCGAAACTTTCAGAGCTATGGCTCTTGCGGGCCACGGCGATTGCGCCAAGTGACCTTTCGACTTACATGGAGTTGTCCGCCGTATATCGTCGTTCAAATCGCTTGCAAGAAGCACTGGAGGTTCAAGAGCGACTATTGGAGCTTCAACCCCAAAACGTGCTCAATCATATCAATCTTGCGAGCGTAGCATCGCAATTGGGGCAGTTTGAACTGGCCGAACGCGTCTTGGTCGAAGCCACGAAAACGAGCCCTGAAGTCGCCTTCCCGTACGCGGAATTGGCAAAGATTCGAATTGGGAAACGCCAGTATTCGATGGCGAAGGAGCAAATAGCAATGGCTAGAAGATTGGATCCCGGCAATGTCGAATGGCACCTCATGGGTGCCATGATTGCGGAAGGCCTTGGAGACGCGACTGGCATGATCGAGTGCCTGCATCGCGCAAGCGAAATCGCACCACAGGATTCACGAATAGAATCCTTGCTAAACGCAGCAAAAGCAGGAAAGAAATTGGAATAGCATGAGCGGGCTGTTGTGCCCGGCTCGTGCAACAGCTGGTGGTTCACTTTTTCAGCGAGTGAACTCACAATGTGAATGCGGCCATACAAACACATCGTCCACATCGTCAAAAAGGTTCGCATCGAAAGGAACTTACTATTTTGGAGGTTAGCAATCATGAATCAACGCCTGAGAACGTCGCGAATACGAGAGTCGCGAAACCTTGGTGGATACCTCTAGTAGCCATTTTGGCTTTGGCGCTATCGATTATTGCGATCGTCTTAACGCGCAATGCGATTGAGGGGCAAGCCGTCCTTGCGGATGGTCAATCCACTCTTAGGAGCGAACTAGCGAAGCCTCAGCCGATACCTCCGTCATCTTCTACGCTCGTCGAGAGCCCAAAGACGGAAGCAAAGACGGAAGCAAAGACGGAAGCAAAGTCCGGTCCAGCGCTCCGGTTGGTTCGAGAACCCATTGAGATCAATGGTGAAATGCTGCACGCAGAAATGGAGCGAGTTGTTTCCGACCTACAGAATCGGTTTCCAAAATTGCCCGACGCATTGCACGTAGCTGCCATGATGAAGGCACAGACTCGCCAATACTCAGAGGCAAGAAAATTTTGGGAGGAATGTACGCGACTTGCGCCAAAACAAGAAATTTATTGCGTTAATTTGGCCTCCACTGCCATGGAGATGGGCGACAACGAATTCGCCATCCTCGCCCTCAATCGTGGAGCTGCACTTGGGTTTGACTCCTTTGACTTTTTGCATCATATGGCTATCGGGTTGTCAAAACTTGGTCGATATGACGAAGCCATAGCAACGATTCAGAAGTCGATGTTAAAATCAAAAAATGACTCCTCAAATTGGATTTTGATGGGGCAAGTAAAACTGGAGCAGGGTAATCCTAGCGAAGCAGAAGCCAGCTTTCGACGGGCCATGGAATTGGGCGCTGCAACCCCCAGCGTCTATGTCGGGTTAGGCAATGCGTGCGCCAGACAAGGCAAACGTGACGAGGCCTCTAAGAACTTGAAAATCTATTCAGAGCTCATGAGCAAGGACAAGCTCTCGGGCCAAGAAAGGTATCAGGTACTGAGCGAAAAGGAGATACGTCGGACCGCATCCACTGTGTTCACCGAGGCAGCAACGGTCTACTTTCGGCAAAAGGATAACATGCAAACGGAACGCCTGCTAATGCGTTGTGTGGCACTTGCGCCGAAGGACATGTCCGGACTGCGGGCCTTAGCCGATCTGTATTTCAAGACCAAAATGTTAGCGGAGGAGCGGGTGGTTCGCGAACGTATTCTCGACCTCGGCTCACTTGATTTTCGTGACTGTGTGGATCTTGCAAAAGTCTGCGCGCAATTGCAAGATAGCAAATCAGCTGAAGCGTCGCTCAAGCTTGCCATGACTTTGAATCCATCTGCGATCGAGCCGTACGCTACCTTGGCACAGTTCCACCTCCAGTCCGGCGAACTAGATAAGGCACGCTGGTATGCCCAACAAGCAATCGAAACGCAACCAACGGCTGAAGGATTCCGTTTCCTGGCAGCTATTTGTCAAAAGCAGAATGATGCATTGGGCGCGAGTCAGGCCTCGAAATTTGCACAGCAACTTGAGAAAGAATAATGCTTCTATGAGTCCCCAATACTCTTGTTCTCAAAAAAAGATTTCGCGCATCGTATCCCTCGTTTTCATACTGTGTTTCGCGATTGTTTTCCCCATTTCATCTAGGGCTCAGACGGCGTCCGAGTCGATCCAGTTGATAGACGTAACCGCTCAAACGGGGATAGGATTCGTACATAGTTCGGGGGCTGGTGGACGAGGATACATAGTAGAAGCTATGACGGGCGGACTTGCTTTGTTTGACTATGACCAAGATGGTTGGATAGATATCTTCTTTACCAATGGCAGTCCGTTCCGTGGTGCCGATAAAGCGCCTGCTACGCGACATGCGCTCTTTCGGAATCTAGGGGGCTGGAAATTCGAAGATGTTACCGAGGCTGCAGGTCTAGACTTTCATGGATTTGGGTTGGGGGTAGTGGTTGCGGACTATGACAATGACAATGACCAGGATCTATTCATCACGACATTTGGCAGGAGTGTTTTGTACCGCAACAATGGAGATAAGACTTTTACGGATGTGACTCAACAGGCGGGCGTCGCGGGGCATTATCCGGTTGGTGCTGGGGCTTGTTTTTTAGATGTTGACCGTGACGGATATTTGGATTTGTTTGTGGCGAGTTATGTGGACTTTAACCTCGAGAATCATGTACCCGTATTATCCAAGGGGCAGTACCTCATCGCAGGCCCCCAATACTACAACAAATTACCCGATACGCTTTATCGCAATCGTGGCGATGGTACCTTCGAAGATATTAGCATTGCATCGGGAATTGGTGGGATTCTCGGGCCCGGCATGGGGGTCGTCGCCGCGGATTTCGACGACGACGGCGACTCCGATATTTTTGTTGCTCAAGATGGTTCGCCAAACCTGCTCTTTCAAAACGATGGCAAGGGCAAGTTTGAGGAAGTCGGCTTGTTAAGCGGAGTCGCTAGCAATTTCGAGGGAAAGATAAACGGTAGCATGGGTGTTGACTGTGCGGATGTGGACGGAGATGGGCTTTTGGATTTGTTCGTTACGAACTATCAATCCGAAATGCCCGTCTTGTATCGCAATTTAGGTGGCGGACTTTTTGAAGATGCAACTCGAAAATCACAGATCCCGAGTTCGCTGTTTCCGCATGTCAATTGGGGGACTGGCATTGTCGATTTCGACAATGATGGAAATCGTGACATCTTCATCGCAAATGGCCATTTCGATCGTGTAGAACTCATGGACGATCGGACATCGCTCAAGGTGCCGAATTTCTTACTGCGAAATCAGGGACACGGGAAATTCGTTGACGTATCCAAAAGCAGTGGCAATGGTATGTCCATCGTCGAAAGCAGTCGCGGTGCTGGCTTTGACGACCTAGACAATGATGGCGATATCGACGTAGTGATTCTTAACTCCAACGCCCCCCCGACCCTGCTCAGGAATGATTCCAGTAGCAAAAACCATTGGCTTCAACTTTCGCTGCGCGGAGCATCCAGTAATCGCGATGGAGTGGGGGCACGCATTCGTGTTTTTGCAGGTGATCAAGTATTCGTGGATGAAGTTCACAGCGGTAGAGGATATCAGAGTCACTACGGAAGTCGGATGCATTTTGGACTTGGCTTGCAGGACAGAGTCGAGCAAATCGAAGTGCAATGGCCGAACGGAAAAACGGAAAAACTAGGTGATTTTAAGGTAGACCAATTGCTTCACATTCAAGAAAGTGGCGAGAGCAGGTAGTTTTCGCGAAAAGTCAATTATGCAATCGTCGCCGCCCAAGGACGTCAGGAAGCCCGAGTGTCACACGGTCCAGGGTGCCAAACCATAGGTCGGTTGTCTTCAGCGTTTCGCCTGAATACTTACGGAATTCAAAAATCCTAGGAAATTCACGTGCAATTCCGATCGCAATCTCTTTATGGGGCGTTTCCTGCTGTACTAGTTTGCTTAGTGGCGTTAAACTGCAAGGGCTTAACATTCGTTCTTGTCCTTTCCATTTTTGAGGCAAATATATGAAGAGACTTCGTTTTCGAGGGTTTACCCTGGTGGAATTGTTGGTGGTAATCGCCATCATCGGTATTTTGGTAGGGTTGTTGCTCCCAGCGGTTCAGGCCGCCCGCGAAGCAGCTCGACGCATGCAGTGTTCCAACAACGTCAAGCAAATTAGCTTGGCAGCTCACAATTACGCTAGCGCCTACAAGGTTTTCCCAGCTCTTGGACACTCTGGAGGCGGAAACTCTGCTCCTGGTCTTGGTGCCGGCGGAGGTTGGCCATACGCATGGACCATTGGTTTGCTCCCGTATATCGAGCAAACCTCTTTGTACAGCAATATCACGAGCCAGGCGAAACCAAGTGGTCCTGGATTGCCTACTCCCTGGAGCACAGCAAACAATGCTTGGGAAAATGCAAATTGGAAGGCGCAGATTCCAGGTTTCGTTTGTCCATCGGATAGCCCCCCAACGAACCGCAATGAGAGCCCCTCTCTATTGAATTACAAAGCATGCCTCGGTGATGATTACCACCAGAATCATTTCCGTCCAGATCAAAATCGGGACAATCGCGGTATGTTCCAAGTCAATCGATATATCGGTTTCGGTGCAGTTCCAGATGGAACGTCCAACACCGTGTTGTTTGGAGAAGCGATCGCCGGGGGAGCTCCCGACGACGTACTAGGTGGTGTTGCACTTAATCAACGGGCCTGGAATCCAGCTGCTTGTTTGGCAAGACGTAGTACCACGAATCCTCGCAAGCTAACCGGCGATGTGCGAGCTGATTTCCGTCCGACGGGCGGACGAGCATGGGACGCACGACCGTACTTCTGCGGTTTTGCAACTTTGATCGCTCCGAACGGACCAAGCTGCCATTGGGGCGGGGTCGATGGAAACGAACATATGGGAACGCTATCAAGTTACCACACCGGTGGTGGGACCATCGGTATGACAGACGGGTCGGTCCAATTCATCAGCTCATCGATCGATACTGGAGACCAATCTGTTGATGATATCGACACCCCCGGCTCAAGACAATCTCCATACGGAGTTTGGGGAGCACTAGGAAGCCGCTCCGGCGGTGAAGTGTCAGCGTTGCCGAACTGATCTTTGGTTACAGCTGATGAGACGTTATCCAATGAACGGCTTTCCAAGAGTGACTTGGATCGCCGTTCTTTTTTTTTACTCGGAGACTAAATTACATGAAGACTGCATACCTTGCGACTTTGCTTGTCCTGCTGTTTAACTTTGGATGTGGAGGAGGAGATAACGGGCCTCCTTTGGGGACTGTTACTGGCAAAGTAACGCTTTACGGAAAGCCTTATACTAAGGGATTGGTTACCTTCACACCTGAGGGAGGAGGACCATCCGCGACTAGCCAAACCGACGGAGACGGCGATTTTGAACTTTGGACAAATGGCAGGAAGGGGGCGGTCGTTGGCACACACCGAGTCTCCGTCGTGACCATCAAAGAAGTTGTCAAATCTGCCCCGGTTGCAGCAACCAGTTCGAATGACCCTGCATATGAGGCTCAAGTCTTTGGTGGCCCAGCTGCCTACAAAGCGAACAAGGAAGAAAAAGAGAAGATTCCCGCTAAGTTCAATACGAGTTCTGAACTAAAAAAAGAGGTAAATTCTGGTTCAAATAAGATTGAACTCGATTTGAAGTAGCCGTATCGCGAGTGGCTAGCGTTTGGCGTAACCCATTGGCTTTCGGAATCTAGCCTGTCAGTCATCGGTACCAGTAGCATGGCCCCCTGGGCCGTGCGAAACTCGGGCCAGGGGCCCAACCTACGGGCAACCAACTCCTACCCTCGCCTTAAAGCTAGTGAGGAGCAGAAGCTGCGCAAACCGAGGTCGTGGCAATAGCAGTTTTTTAGCACCCCGGGGCAAGCCTCGAACGGATGGGCCAACCTGCACTTATAGTTAGATTATGTCCCAGCCAACGTCATGGTTAACGATTGCACACTTCGCACTGTTCTGCGTCGCTTGCAACGATGCGCTTATGGCTGAAGATAGAGAAGCCCTCTTTGAATCTCGAATCCGACCACTCTTGGTTGAACGATGCCAAGAGTGCCATGGAGAGAAGAAGCAAGAGGGTGGCTTGCGGCTGGATTCCCGTGCCGCATGGCAAGCCGGTGGCGAAAATGGGCCGGTCATTCAAGTTGGATCTCCAGATGCAAGTCGACTGATTGAGGCGGTGCGCTATGGCAACACCGAGCTCCAAATGCCTCCCACGAAAAAACTCAGTGAACGCGAGATCGCGGACCTCGAGACCTGGGTCAAAATGGGTGCCCCAGACCCGCGCGATGGCATAGCTCCTCGTTCTAAAGTTGAAAGGAAATCGCTGTGGTCGCTGCAGCCTGTTGCGCGTGCGATTCCGCCACAACTCAAGGAAGACGCTTGGAGCCAGCAGCCAATCGACGGTTTTATTCTTGAGAAACAACAATGCATTCAACTGCGGCCAAGTCCAATCGCAGATCGAAGGACACTTATTAGACGAGCATCTATGGATCTCATTGGATTGCCACCGTCAGCTGCTGAGGTTTCGTCTTTTGTTCAAGACAGTGCTGCTGACGCTTATGAGCAATTGATAGATCGCCTGCTGGCAACTCCTCAATACGGTGAAAACTGGGCGAGGCATTGGCTCGACGTAGCACGCTACTCCGACACCAAAGGCTACGTTTACGCTCGCGAAGAAAACCGTTGGGTACACGCATCTGAGTATCGAGACTGGGTCGTCCGATCGTTCAACGAGGATCTTCCGTACGATCAATTCGTTCGACTACAAATCGCGGCAGACCAACTCGTGCCCGCCGACTCTCCGGAACTTGCTGCCATGGGTTTTCTGACCTTGGGCAGACGTTTCCTTGGGGTAACCCACGACGTCATAGACGATCGGATCGACGTCGTCTCGCGTGGCATACTGGGACTATCAGTCGCTTGCGCTCGTTGTCACGATCACAAGTACGATTCGATACCGACCCGCGATTACTATGCGTTGTACGGGGTCTTTCAAAGTTGCCAAGAACAGCTGGTCTGTTGCGGCCAGTCGAATGACCCTGCTTTCCTCGAAGAGTTGGCCAAACGCGAAAACAAAAACCGTGAGACCTTGTTCAAACGTCGGGAAGAACAGTCCCTACGAGTGCGTTCGAATGTCGAAAAATACTTGCTCGCTCAACTCGAGCTTGAAAAATATCCAGAAGAGGTCTTCAACCAAGTTGTTGAGCTTGGCGACCTTAACCCGTTCGTTGTCCGCAAATGGCAAGCGTACCTGGCCATAGACAAGCAATCCCCGCTACCCATCTTTGCCCAATGGCACATGGAAGCGGACATGGCCCAGCGAGATCGAATGATTCCGCTCGCATCGGAATACGGCGCTATCTTGGCGGAAATAGATAAACGATGGAGTGAACACGTCGCACTCAATCCCGATGCAAAGACACTTCCAAACCCAATCGACGAGCGGATGCGTCGCGTACTCTATGGGATCGATTCACCGTGTCATGTACCCGACGAACATATCACCAACATTGAAGTCTACTTCCCAACTGATGTCATCGTGGAGTTATGGAAGCTGCAAGGTGAAGTTGACCGATGGTTGCTTGGCAACGAAAAGTCACCTCCCTATGCCACAATCCTTGTTGATCGTGTATTCCCCTCGAGCCCTCGTGTGTTTCTGCGTGGCAATCCATTGACCAAGGGTTCAGAAGTTTCACGTCACTACTTGTCTGCACTTGGCGGTCATGAAAACAGACCGTTTGAACATGGGAGCGGGCGACTTGAGCTGGCTACTGCACTTGCAAGCCCAAGCAATCCATTAACCGGACGTGTTTTGGTCAATCGCGTTTGGATGCACCATTTCGGTCGGGGGCTGGTGGACACACCAAGCGACTTCGGTCACAGGGCAGAGAACCCAAGCCACCCGGAGCTACTCGATTGGCTTGCAAAGCGTTTCGTCGATTCAGGCTGGAGTATCAAGTCATTGCATCGGACGATTATGCTCTCAAGCACTTATCAACAAGGCAGCAATTCTGCTTCGATTGCGAACGACCCAGCCAATCGATTGCTTGCACGCATGACCTCTCGGCGCCTCAGTTTCGAGCAAGCTCGTGACGCATGGCTGCATACTTCGGGTGATCTCGATATGCGAGTTGGTGGCAAGACGAGTTCTTTGTTTGACCAACGAAACAATCGCCGAACCCTGTACGCAAATATCGATCGGGAGAAAGTATCCCCCGTTCTACGAATGTTTGACTTTGCCAACCCTGACCTTTCAATTCCCCAACGAATGGAAACCTCCGTCCCGCAACAGGCGCTCTTCGCGATGAACCACCCCTTCATGGCGGAACGAGCTATCCAAATGATCGCTGCCGTAAACGATATTGACTTGGCCAAACGAATAGCGAAGCTGTATAGCGCCCTTTACCAGCGCCGTCCGAGCGACGATGAGCTACGACTGGCAATGGAGTTTCTTCAGTCGGACAGCTTTGTTCCGCAACCTACCCGAACTCCGCAATTATGGAGCTATGGGCATGGCGAGTTTGATCCTACAGCTGAACGCATTTTAACATTCAAACCACTCCCTTACTTTAACGGTACCGCTTGGCAAGGTGGTGATAACTATCCCGATCCAAACCTAGGTTGGCTCAAACTCAATGCAACCGGCGGTCACCCTGGCAATGACTTGAAGCACGCAGTCATTCGACGCTGGACAGCCAACGTCGATGGCGACTATTCCATCGTGTCCAAAATTTCCCATGAACCGGAAGTAGGCGACGGCATTCGAGCTTTTATTTGTCACAGCGAAAGTGGTTTGTTGCGGTCAGCAGCGCTGCATCATTCCACGGAGCAAATGGATGTTGCGACGATACCTATCAAAACAGGGGATACGCTTGATTTCATCGTGGATATTCGAGACGGTTTGAACAGCGATCAGTTCCTATGGGCAATTGCGATAAAGAGGCTGGAAGCAACGAGCGTGGAAGCGACCGGAGCAGTTGGAAAATCCGTTCATTTAGCTTCCGATGCCGAAAAAGATTTTCCTAGCGAAAGCGATAGCCAGTTGAATCGCTGGCAGCAATTTGCCCAAGTGTTGATGTTAGCCAACGAATTTATGTTCGTAGATTGAGGGAAGCAATGTTAGAGCCATTCGGATTTTCTCGTCGCGACCTACTTCGACGTTCAGGGGTGGGGTTTGGTATGCTTGGCCTGGCAAGCATGCTCGTTAATAAGGAAATCGCACATGCGAGCCCGTCGATCGCACCCCATTTTGAGCCCAAGGCAAAACGGGTCATACACTTCTTTCTCAACGGCGGGCCATCGCATGTCGACACCTTTGACCCGAAACCATCTCTCCTGAAGTATGCTGGTCAATCGATACCAAATACACTTCTCACAGAGCGTAAGACTGGGCACGCCTTTCCGACTCCATTCAAGTTCGAAAAGTACGGCCAGAGCGGAATCGAAGTCAGCGAATTGTTTGCAAAGACGGCCGGGCATATCGATGACATTGCAGTCATCCGTTCGATGTACGCTCAAGTGCCAAATCATGAACCATCGCTAATGCTCATGAATTGCGGTGATTCCATTCAAGCTAGACCCAGTCTCGGTTCCTGGCTGACATATGGTTTAGGCAGTGAAAATGAGAATTTGCCGGGCTTCGTTTCGATGTGCCCAGGCGGTCTTCCGATCAAAGGAGCTGAAAACTGGCAATCCGCATTTTTACCCGGCTCTCTCCAAGGCACATACGTGGACTCCAAGCAATCAACCGTCGAACGGCTCATCGAAAATATTCGTAGTCCGCATGCGAATTTAGAAACCCAGCGCCAGCAGTTAGCCCTCTTACAGCAGCTCAATCAAACGCACCGGAGTCAACGCGTGGATCCGCGACTCGATTCGAGGATTAAGTCCTTTGAGTTGGCATTTCGAATGCAAACCGCAGCAACCGATGCGTTCGATATCGGCCATGAGCCCCAGCACGTACGTGACCTTTACGGCAACGGAGTACATGGCCGTCAAACGCTGATAGCTCGACGATTGCTTGAACGGGGCGTGCGAATGGTTCAGCTATGGCATGGTGCGGGCCAACCTTGGGACAATCATGACAAGATCGAAGAGAATCATCGCAAACTCGCTGCCGAAATTGATCAACCCATCGCAGCTTTGCTGAGTGACCTCAAACAACGTGGGATGCTTGAAGATACATTGGTAATTTGGGGAGGTGAGTTCGGTCGAACACCAACAGTCGAGATGAACGGCAACACCTCCAAGCTGGGCCGCGACCACAATCATTATGGATTCACTATGTGCTTGGCAGGTGGTGGCATCAAGGGTGGCACTGTGCATGGCAGCACGGATGAATTTGGTTTTGCTGCTCAGGATAATCCTGTCAGTATCTATGATTTGCATGCAACGATTTTGCATCTAATGGGCCTGAACCACGAACGATTGACCTACCGGTATGCCGGTCGAGATTTTCGTTTGACGGATGTTCATGGTAGCGTGATTAGGCCGATTTTGGCCTAGCCTTTAGGCCTGTCGAAAGCCGAACGATCCACCGGTCAAGCCGGTGGGATTCAGAAATACCGCAGGCTTGTCCTGCTACGGCCAATGCTTGACGATCAGATCGTCAATCGCCTGGCACGAGCAACCACCGGCCAGGTCTCGCCTGCGATTCTATTTCGAACGCACCAGACTTCGTTATGCAGTGCGACTGTCGGGCAAATATGACGCGGAATCCCGTACACAACGGAACCGACGGGGAAGGCATCGCTTTTGGTTGTTTCCAAAACCATGTGCTCTTCATTGTGCATTACGATTGCAGCATCCTCGAGCCCAAACCATCGAACACGAGGTTGTGGCATTTCCGATGCGATCGCTTTGTGACCCAGGTCTATGCAAATACGGGTCGAAGTTGGGCGGCTAACTACCCTGGCTAACAATACGGCAGCATTCTGAAAATCCAAATACGGAGAGGTTATCGACTGTCCAAAATCCCATAGTACTGTCGTACCCAGGCCAACCTCAATATTCTCTCGCCTAGCCATGACGCCCGAAGTCGGGGTCCCTGAAGTTATCATGTTTGGAACCGCAAGTCCGCAACCGCGTAATTCGTCAATCAAATTCCAAACAGGTTCGAACGCCAGTCGAGCTTGTTCACTAATCCTGCCAAGATCCGGTTCATGCAATTGGCCATCGTACGCATGCAATCCTCCCGGGCAAACACCTTCGGTGGCCGACAACAACTTATATAAACGAACAGCCTCTGGACCTGGAGCTATACCCGTTCGATCCATTCCTATGTTCAAGTCGACATAAAGGCAAGCGACTACGCCATTCGATTTCGCGAGGGCTGCGATCTGCGAAAGCGATTCGGGATTATCGACAAGTGCAGAGAAGCGCGTATCCGGAAAACGCTTCATCAATTCAATAAATCGACGGATACTGGGCCCGACGGGTTGATACGCCATCAAAACGTCTCTGCCGCCGGCACTCGCGGTCATCTCCGACTCCGCGATCGTCGACGTCTTAAACTTGTCGATTCCCACAGCGCGTTTCATGGCGATGATTTGCGGAATCTTATGAGTCTTGACGTGCGGCCGGAGCTTTGACACGTCGCCGACTAAGTGAATCATACGGCGCAGGTTTTCCTCGATACGATCTGGATAAACCAATAGCGTTGGGGATGGAATATCGTCTTCATTGTCAATGGAATACCAAGGGTTCATCTAATTTCCTTGTTTCAAAAGTGCCACCACATGCTCTCAGGTAGTGACACGAAAAACGACTCTTCTCTGTCTGCGATCGCCATACGCAATGCTTCCACTGGTTCTTTCATCGTACCAACGTGGATACCACTTTTCCGTTAATGATGACCCCAACACAGTGCGTTGTGTACTCGAGCGGATCGCCATCGTAGAGGGCAACATCAGCGTCTTTGCCAACCTCGAGTGACCCGACCCGATCTTGAATTCCCAGAATCCGTGCGGGGGCGAGCGTGATCGATTCAATGGCTGCGTCATAATTGAGTCCATGAGCTGCCGCGATAGCCGCTTCGAACAGTACGACGCGGACCTTTGGAACATACGCTTCGAAGCCACCTTGGATTGCGAAAGGTATCCCTGCGGCATGGAGCTTAGAAGCCGACTGAAAGGACTGATTCTCTTGTTCTCCACTAGCCCGGGCCATGGAGGGATGCAGCAATACACTCATTCCTGACGCTTTGATCTGTGGGATCATCAAGTGACATTCGGCGGCACTATCAAGCCAAATGCGTATTTTGAACTCCTCGGCAAGTCGTATCGCGGAGGCTATGTCTTGAGCTCGATTGGCCGTAATTAGCAAAGCTTTTTTACCCGCCAATACGTCGATCAAGGCTTCTAATCGCAAATTGCGAGCAACCGGCTCAGACCCTTTTTCCTTTCCCTTTCCCTTTCCCTTTTCCTTTTCCTTTTCCTTTTCCTTGTTTTCCGCGTTATCCGCGTTATCCGCGTCGGCAGGCTTGACGTTTTGCTTGGCAATAAGTTTTGCTTGAAATTCCTGGGCTTCGATGAATAGAGACCGAAGCATGGCCATTTGCTTGGCACGTGTTCCAGGACTTGCTTTCCCTGATTTCTGCGAAGCCTCGGAAAGTGTTGCTGCAATGGCTCGCCCATCGACCATGAGAGCCTCCTCGACCGTGTTGCCGATGGTCTTTGCAATCAGTGTTTGACCCGATATCAATTCGCCGGGCGCATGCCCTGTATGAATCGTTGTTACGCCGAAGCTACGGATATACTCCACCAATTCTTCTCGTGGATTGTAAGCATCGATCGCACGCAGCTCAGGTTGAAGTGGCGATGAGCGTTCTATCTGATCGCTATCATGTTTTACGTTTAAGATTCCAGAGAGTCCAGCACACGTCCGAACGTCGACCATCCCTGGCATCGCAACTTCGCTTTGGAGCACAGTTGAATTTTCAGGAATCGCAACTTCACCTGTTTTGCCGATGGCCTTTATCTTTCCATCCACACAAACAATCGTTCCGTTCTCAATCGTCCGTCCGGCCGCCGTTAAGATACGCTTCGCCTGGACAACCACGCTGGATTGCGCCATTGCGAGGCCGTTGCATGTCGATAGGCCTAAGATTGCTATTGCAATATGTTTCTTGACTTGGATCACTTGGCACCTCCCTGCCATGCTGGTGCAAAGCAACATAAAAACGGATCAAGGTCACTACCTGCCTTCATGCCTCCTTCGGCATAGAGTTGATCCTCCGGTTTGCTGAGATCGAAAGCTTTCTTGCCCTCGACCCACGTCTCCAAGACTCGCGAGTAAACACTCAGCGGGTCGCCGTTTAGAATAGCGAAGTCGGCATCTTTGCCCACCGTCAGCGAACCCATTCGATCACCCAGACCAAGTATCTCGGCACCGGCGAGAGTTAAGCCCGCAACCGCTTTCTGGCGATTCATTCCTGCTCGAACAGCTAAGGCAGCCGAACGCATAAATAGCCTTGAGTCGGTGATCCAATCGTCCGTATGAAAAGCGACTTTAACTCCCGCTTCATCAAGGGCTCGACCATTGCTAAACGTCATGTCCTTGGCCTCAACTTTCCCGCCGGGTGAGTCGAGTACGATTATGGAACAAGGCAACTTGGCGGCCGCAATCTCTTTGGCAACTTTCCAGCCTTCGCTTACATGATGAAGAACCGTTTGAAAGCCAAACTCTTGTGACAGACGTATGACCGTCATGATGTCATCTTGCCGATGCGTATGATGATGGACTATGCGTTTGCCCTGCATGGCCTCGACTAGCGATTCCATGTGCAGATCGCGAGGTGGCAGTTTGGTCGAGTCTCCTTTGGCCGCGACGATTTTGGCTTGGTACTCGCGAGCTTTAATGTACTGTTCGCGAACGAGATAAGCTGATTTTCCGCGGGTGCCAGGGAAAGGTGAATCACCCTGCGAATTGGTGCCATTGGCCATCTTAAGGCCTCCAACTGGCAAACCGTCCTTGTCGCGGATGAGTATTTCATCAATGACACGCGGCGAAGTTTCGTAGTAACGCAATTTACAGTAGACAGTTTGCCCACTGATGAGATGCCCTGATCCGGGCATTATGTTGAGCGTTGTCAGTCCACCTGCAAGTGCGCGACGAAAGCCTGAGTCACGGACGTTGATTGAATCCATGACTCTTACGCCTGGTTGGATTGGGCTGCTACCATCAGCGCCACCGGCTCCGCCGATATGACTATGGGTGCATATGAGTCCCGGCATGATCCACTTGCCTTTCGCATCAATTACGATTGCATCGCCAGGAATTGTGACGCTGTCCGATTTTCCGATCGCCGCAATCTTGCCGTCTCGAACAACGATCGTTCCGTTCTCGATAGGAGGTTTGTCGACGGGCAGGAGGGAGGCATTGACCCAAGCCAAGGATTTGAAGCGATCTCTCGTATCTCCGTCGTCTATGAGAATCGAGGGTTTCTGTGCGAGGCAAAATGGAGTGATTAACGAACTGGACATCAATACCGAAGTAGAGAGGACCGAAGTCGTTGCAAGGAATTCTCGACGCGTATTCAAGGTTTGCTTCCCAGTGTGGTTTGACAGTGTTGTTTGAGCATGGTGAAAGGCAGCATGCGCTCCATCGAAGTGCGTGAATTGTACTCTAAGAAGAGTTGGAAATGACTCGCCTGAAGCAGTCTAAGGGATTTAGAACTGCAGCGCGGACTTTAAAGCCTTAGAAAGATTCGTTGCCTGTACAGGAACAACAAAAATAGCCACTTTGCTGCCAAGGCCCCGGCGACGAGCACGAGAGCTTTCCAATCACCTACCGATTGAGAAATACCCGTCAGGAAGAACTCGGAAATCTTCTCAAAGTCTACGAATCTTGGCACTACGTAAATTGTGAGCGCGTTTGCACCGATAACAATCCACACGAACGCCCAGCCCCGCCAACCGATCACATCGATCAATGCAAAGAAGAGCGCCAGCAGCAAAAGACTCCAACCGCCGGCGACCAACACAAAAGAACTCGTCCAAAGGATCTTGATGATTGGAAAGGTCATGCCCCATGTGTAGCCAAGCGCAAGCGAAATCAAGCCCGCCGATGACAACCCGATCACTTTCCACCAAGGCCCAACCTTCGATCTGAGCCACGCTCCAGCCAAGGCTCCCAAGAGTACCGTCCCGATGGCAGGCAGAGTTGAAAGCAGTCCCTCGTTGTCGCCAAAGCCATAGTATGACTTCTTGATCTTACTCGGCAAAAAGTTCCGATCCAAATAGCCACATAAGTTCCCCTCGGGAGAAAGATCACCTGCGACACCACCGGGAACAGGTATCCAGACAAGCATCGCCCAGTAGGCAACTAGAATCGTTACGAGTGTTATCACTTGACCTGGAACTCGCAAGTGCACGCAGATCAACGCTCCAAATCCGTAACAAATTCCGATGCGTTGCAATACACCAGCGGTGCGCAACTCAGAGAATTGAAAGTCGAGGATCCGATTGCAAACAAGGCCTAATAGAACGAGGGTCAGCGTACGACGAGCAATGCGAAAATAGACTGCTGTGGGTGTGGCCCGATATTTTTCTAGTGAATACGGAAGAACGCATCCCACCAAAAATAGGAATAGTGGAAAAATCAAATCGTAGAACCGAAATCCCTCCCATTGACATGCTCCAGCTGTTCTTTCAACAAGGGCGCAATCGAAAGCCCTGTTAGCCCGAGTGCGATCTTACGTATCTGGCAGCGACCGCATTGAGGTTTTGATATACTACCAACGGTCGCCAGCTCGAGTCGATGAGTAAGCGATATTCCGGCGTCGGTCACAACATGGGCTGCAAACCGTGGGCTAGCGCCCTTCGGCTAATCAGCCGCAACGCGCTAGCGTGCGGTTCAACCCGAATTATGATCGACGCCGATATTCCCTCCTAACCTTACCATTGCGGAACTGCCATGTTTCATCCTCGGATCTTTGTTTTTGTCTTTGTGTTATTGATTTCAACGTCCTTTGCTGCGGATCCAGTGACGACAAAGATCGGAACGGTTCCAAACGACCAGCGAATGCTCCCCCCAAAGGATTTGAATGGATACTTCCCGTTCAAACCTCCCAAAACGAAGGAGGAGTGGGGTGTGCGATCCGAGTATGTGAAACGTCAAGTCCTTGTGTCGCTTGGACTGTGGCCCATGCCGACAAAGTCGCCACTGAACGCGGTGTTGCATGGCAAAATCGAATTACCAGAGTACACCATTGAGAAGGTTTATTTCGAAAGCGCTCCTGGGTTTTACGTAACCGGGAATTTATACCGCCCAAAGAACGCGCAAGGAAAAGTACCGGGGGTATTGTTCGCTCACGGCCACTGGCAAGATGCCAGACTGTCTACCGAAAATGAGACAAACCTATTACGCGAAATCGCGACCGGGGAAGAGCGATTTGAAAAGGGTGGACATAGCCGATTTCAATCGATGTGCGTTCAGCTTGCCCGAATGGGCTGCGTAGTTTGGCAATGGGATATGCTCAGCGATTCCGATTCCGTTCAGATTCCGCGAGAAGTCGTTCACACGTTTGCAAAGCAACGTCCTGAAATGAACACCACCAAAGATTGGGGACTGTATAGCCCGCAATCGGAATCACACTTACAGAGTATCCTTGGATTGCAGACTCTCAACGCTGTTCGTTCGCTGGACTTCCTGTTAAGTCTTCCGGAAGTGGATCCGAGCCGAACAGCCATAACAGGCGCAAGCGGCGGCGGAACGCAGTCGATGATTTTGGCGGCCATCGATCCTCGCATACAGTTGTCCTTTCCAGCGGTCATGGTAAGTACCGCCATGCAGGGTGGCTGCACTTGCGAAAACGCTTCTCTACTGCGTGTGAACACGGGCAATATTGAATTCGCCGCGCTGTTTGCGCCGAAGCCGCAAGGAATGACGACTGCCAATGATTGGACCAAGGAGATGTTTACGAAAGGTTTCCCCGAACTCAAAGAACTGTACACAACCCTCGGCGCTCCTAAAAACGTGATGCTCCATCGAGGTGAACATTTCCCGCACAACTACAACGCGGTATCGCGATCGGCTTTCTATACGTGGCTTAATCAACACTTCAAACTCGGGCAGAAAGAACCCGTGATCGAACGGGACTTTGAGCCGCTTTCGCGAGAGCAACTCACCGTCTGGAACGAGCAACATCCTGCACCCAAGTCCAATGGTCCCGACTTCGAGAGAAAACTTTTAGGCTGGTTGACGGAAGACGCCCAAAAGCAATTGATGGCAAGCGTTGATTCGGCGGAGGCGCTCAAGAAAAATATCGGTGGCGCACTCGATGTGTTGATCGGCCGCAAACTGTCCGAAACCGGTGACGTGCAGTGGGACATGATGAACAAGAACGACCGAGGGTCATTCATCGAAATGACTGGCTTGCTCAAGAACGGATCGCATCAAGAAGAACTGCCTGTTACTTGGTTGTATCCGAAGAAGTGGAATGGCAAGGCTGTCGTATGGCTTGATTCTAATGGCAAGTCAGGCCTTTTCGCCTCGGATGGGGTCCTGAAAGCATCGGTTGCAAAACTGGTGGAGGCCGGCTCGACAGTCTTAGGACTCGATATGCTCTACCAGGGTGATTTCCTAAGGGATGGCAAGCCTCTGACTCAGACTCCGAGCGTCGCGAGTACTCGCGAATTTGCAGGCTATACCTACGGTTATAACCACTCCGTGTTCTCTCATCGGACTCATGATGTATTAACGGTCGTTCATTTTTTGCGAACTGCAAAGATTGGCGATCACCCCAGTCCAAACCAAGTTTCACTCGTTGCTTTCGAAGGGACCGGCCACATCGCTGCGGCTGCTCGCGCGGTTGCAGGGACTGCGATCGACAAGAGTGTTATTGCAACCAACGGATTTCGATTTGGAAAATTGCTCGACTACCGCGATTTGAATTTCTTGCCCGGTGGTAGCAAGTACCTCGATATTCCTGGCATGTTGGCGGTCGCTCCGACCAGTCCTCTTTGGCTCTCGGACGAGGGCAGCGACCTTGAAATCGTTGAGCAAACATACAAAAGAGCGGGCAACGGCAACCTGAAATTGTATTCCGGCGAAAAGGATTCTGGCGAGTCCGAGGCAATGGCTTGGCTGCTCAAGTAACATGTTTGATTGTGTCCTCATTGTGGTACAGCGGTCCCCACTGTGATTTTCGAAGCGAGCCGCGAGCAAGCCATTTGGAGACCGCCCAATGGCACGCATCTAGCAAGTTTTGAGCCTCAATGCGCTAGCATGAGGGACGGATTTGCAGTCGATTACTTGATTTCCGGCCCGCACACTAGCGCGTTGCGGCTCACGTGAGTTCCATTTTGCGAGCGCCTGCAGCTGAGTTCTTATTATGAAGCATTGCCTTTTGTCTTTCTTGTTCCTCTACTTCGAGGCGGCGTTCGCCTTCGCCGCAGAGCCGATCAAAATTGCTACATTCGACGTCGATGCGACTCCGCCGCTGGGATCGGCGATGGCGTACGGGCCAGTCGAACGAGTGGATGAACTGACCTTGCGATGCCGAGGTATTGTGATACTCGGCACCGAGCAACCTATCGTACTTTGTGCGGTGGATTGGATCGGTATCGCCAACGAAGGACACGAAGCGTTCCGCACAGCGCTCGCTGCCGCTGCTGGGACGGTTGCTGATAGGGTCGCGTTGCATGCGTTGCATCAGCACGATGCGCCCGGTTGTGACTTCACTGCCGAAAGGATCCTTCGCGAGATGAACATTGGGGGATACACACGCTTTGACGGCGAGTTCCATCGGCAAGTAATAAAGCGAGCCGCGGATGCAATTCTCCCAGCGATCGCGAACGCTCAGACGGCTACTCATTACGGCTACGGTGAAGCGACAGTTAAAGAAGTGGCTTCGAATCGCCGCGTTTCGGTTGGGCCTGATGGCAAAGTAGGATCGATGCGAGGCAGTAGCTGCAAGTCGCCGGCTCTCATCGCGCTACCGGAGGGACTTGTCGATCCAATCGTCTCACTGCTAGGATTTTGGAACGAAGATAAGCCCGTGGCATTGCTAACCTCTTACGCTTGCCACCCGCAAAGCTATTATCTGGTCGGTATTCCCAGTCCCGATTTTCCTGGCATTGCTCGGTTCATTCGAGGCCAGGATCTGAATATGGCGATGCACGTTCATTTCAATGGCGCCGGGGGTAATATTGCTGCAGGGAAGTATAACGATGGTTCCCAACCTAATCGCATGATTCTGGCAACTCGGCTGGCCGATGGCATGCGTCAAGCGTACGCGAACTCAACTCGAATGCCGCTCAACGCAGAAGAAATCGGTTGGGGGAGCGAGTTAGTAACTCTGCCGCTTGGGCAACACATGAACCAAACGGATTTGATCGCAAAATTAAAAGCGGCCGATCCGAAAGGGTATATCTCTTTTGCCGATCAGCTTGCTTGGTTGGAACGTGTCGACGCGGGTCACAAGATCGACATCACCTGTCTTCGCATAGGTGATACGAGGATGCTGCATTTACCTGGCGAACTCTTTGTCGAATATCAATTGGCGGCCAAGGCAATGCGGCCTGATTTGCATGTCATGATGGCCGCATATGGTGATTATGGACCTGGATACATTGGAACCGCGGCAGCGTATCCGGAAGGGGGCTATGAAACCAGTCCTACGTCGTCGAGCGTTGCACCCGAGGTCGAGTCTATTCTCATGGGAGCTATGGAGAAATTGCTGCGAAGCAAATGATTCAGCACGAATGGAATATGGTCACCTGGATTCGCAAACTGAACAAATACCCAACCCAAAATGCAGGACTCACATCGATTCTTTCTGCTGAAAGGTAATTTCTTGAATGGTTAGTCCACAAGCCAGCAATCGACTAGCGAGTCGATTCCATTTTAACATTCGAGACTTCTCGCTTATCGCCACCTCGGCGGAGCAGTGCAACCCTCCCGAAACGTAGTTTTGGGAGGGTCGGCGGGCGCTAGCCACGCCGGGGAGGGAAGGATGACGCGATCC
>JAYVPJ010000092.1:0-25313 GCA_043757445.1 Pirellula sp.
CTCACCTCATTTGGATCGAAGAGATCACGACGATTCTGCCTAGCCATAAATTGCTCCTAGAAACACAAGTCAACGATTCCCTTTCGCCACAGTCTAACGGACCGCACTGCGCTGTCAAGCGTAACTGGATGGCCCCTGTGTTTCCCTGTGTTTTTGGGCCCCTGTGTTTTTGGCCCTCGACACAATTGAAGAAACGAACATGAATAGACAGGATTTACTGGAAGATCTTCGATCCGACCTCTGACAGGCTGGAACACCTTCAGGCTGTGCCGTCTATCTTGTACTTGTATGGTACTATGTTCCAACTGGAACGAAATCCTAGGAACTCTTACAGTTTAGCGAGCTTTGGAATAGGTGAAAATCCATGGGCTGCCTCGACGTCATGCTTAGACGCATCGCCAATCGGGTTCTAATTTTCACCTCATTCGGCCAGCGAATAGGTCATCGTAGACTTGAACAAGTATCGTTTGTTGACAAGACCACGAGAGCGATTGCTCAATGCGTTGTCGTCCTATCTTTCCCATTCGTTCTCGAAGTTCAGGATCATCGGCAAGCTTCGAGATGAACTCAGCGAATAATTCGATGTTGTTATTGTCAGCATAAAATGCGGCATCACCTGCTGTGACTTCGTTTTCAATCGTTCGAAATGCGACTGTTGGTTTACCAACTGCCATGTACTCCATCGTTTTAAGGGTCGTACAGCTATCGTTATAGGGATTGCTAGGGTCTGGAGTAACGCAGATATCAAACGATGCAATGTATTGAGGGACTTTGGAGAACTCAACATACCCAATGAATAATACATGGTCCTTTAGTCCCAATTCTTCCGTAAGCTTCGTTAACGATTCGAGCGCCGGACCACGTCCGACGAGTACAGCGCGGAAATCAGTTCGCCGGTTGTGAAGTATCGACAGTGCCCGAATTAAATAGTCTACGCCGTCCTGAAATCCCATTACACCGACGTAGCCTACAGTGAAAATGCCTGGGCTCCGAAGAACCTCGAGCGGTTGAATCGATGGAGAAAATTCTTCGTTTGGGCCATTTCGCACGATGTAACATTGTCGCTCATTTGCACCGCATCGCTTGATTTGAATCGAATGCTGAGACTCGTTCGTTGCGATGAGAGCGTCTGCATTTCGACTGGCGAGCCTCTCAAAAAATCGCAATGCGTTCACAAGTACCTGGTTTGCATTGCCTGCTTGCTGAGCCTGATAGAGCTCCGGGGAAAGGTCGTGAAGATCAACGACAAACTTCTTGCCTAACAATTTAAAAAAGATGGCGAGCATCGAATTGAGATCGGGCGGGCAGTGAACGTGCACCGCGTCAAATCCACTTCGAATCAAGACCCAAATCGAGAGGAGAAACGCCATTACAAAACTATAAGAATACTCGAACAGATAACCTAACAGGCCGTTCCACTCAGGTGGTCGAGGATAGCGATAGACAGGCACTTCCTCGACAAGTTCGTATAGGCTGCGACTCTTGCCGGTAGGGCAAATCACCGTGGTTTGATAACCAGCTTCACATAACGCGATTGCTTCTTGGAAGACGCGCGTATCATGGGGGAAACAGGCATTCTCCAGAATCATTAAAATGCGCTTTGGGCGACGAGCTACTTGCATGAATTCAACAAATTTTACAAAAGACAGTTAACACGGACCGGACGGAATGTAGGCTACGAATCATTTGCGCTTTCGATTGTAGGTGAAATTTAGCCACGCAGAACTCCGCTAGGCGTGGTTTTTTGCCGCCTTTTATCGAGGCCATTTGCTGCCATTGTGGCCAGCCATTGCAAGGTGAGCCACCAATTAGCGTCGTCGAAAAGTGCGGTGAGTCCGGTTGTAGAAGGGCAGCCCGCGCCAATCGGACAATAATTGTTGCAGAACAAATTGAATCCGCGAATCAAATCAATCAATATGGGCTCGAATCGTTCGGCGAGCGAGCTGAATTTCCAATCCAAAATGCGATGCCGTTACAGTCTTTTTATTAACCCTCGCATAGATCCGAAACCTCAAGCATGTCAAAATACGTGGTCGCCTTCCCTTCGTTGACTTAGCTACAAAAATCTCGAGAGCAGATAGCCTAAAAAGGCAATTGGCTTAGAATAGGATCTTTAGTGGAATTTACTATCCCAATCGATTTTTTAAATCTCAGCCGTTCAAAGGAGCGACTACAATCCTTTCAACGCTATTCGTTTGTAGAAAGTATGTTGACGAAATTCTGTCACTGCCGATGTATCCCGAGGTGACTCGTGACCGTGTGCGAAGTATTGCCGAAAGCGTCCGTCATTTTGCAGGAGCAGCGATTGCAAGTGTCTAATTTAACCATTGTCAATGGATTGCCTGACCCGAATAAGAATAAGAAAACCATGAAACTCATTGACCAGAAATCTTCGGGAAACGAGGTCAATGATTCCAATGCGTCTATCGCTCGTGTTGGTGCGCAATCGAGGGGCATGGCTGACCTCCATTCTCTGCCCTTATTGAACTTGATCGAGATACCGTTTGCTCGCAAGTACTCAGTACTCGCCTGCCTACTAGGCAGTGTTTTTCTTGGCTGGATAACAATCATCGTTTTGCCGAGAACTTACATTTCTCATGCAAGCCTGTTATTCCAAGTTGGTCGAGAAAGCGTAGCATTAGACCCAACCGTAACTACCGGCCAAACAATGCTGCTTCAGAAAAGCCAGGAAGAGGACGTCAATTCTGCGTTACAAATTCTGCAAAGTCGCCATGTTCTTGAGATGGTCGTTGACAAGTTAGGTGAGGATGCAATCCTAGCAGGTTCCTTGCCTAGTTCTGTGCCCGAGAAGGCACCGTCGATCATAGGTGCGATTCGCAATATCGCCGATGCGTGTATCAGTGCTAGCGGTTTACGCGATGATATCAGTAGACATGAAATGGCTCTATTGCGACTGACTGGGTGCATCCATTTTGAAGCTCCGAAGAAATCTACTGTCATAACCGTCGAGTCCACCTCCAACTCGCCCGAAATGGCACAAGCAATTGCTCAGAATGTTGTGGATGCATTCTTGATTCTTCGTAGTCAGACGATGCAAACAAAGGGATCACGCGACTTTTTTATTGCCCAAACAGAATCAGCTACGAAGCGGCTGCAGCACTCTCAAGACAAAAAACGTAAGTTCCTGGGAGAACGAAAGTTCGTATCGATTGACGCCAAGCAAGACATCATGAAAGCACAGATGTCGTTGATCGAAATGGACCTCTTGACAACTCAGCGTGAGCTTCAGCATGCTCTGGCTAAATCGAAACAGTTGGATACTGATATCATCAAATTAGAAGATTTCACAATTGCCATCGAACAAGAATCTTCCGGAAAAAATTGGGGTGATCTACGTCAACGAGTTTACGAGTTGGAACTTCGGGAATTGAATGAGTCGGCCAAGTATGCCGATGCCCATGTATTTCGCCAAGCCACTCGGAAGGAATTGGAAGGTGCATACAAGATTTTAGACGAATTCAAGAAAACAGAACTCAGGGACAAGAACACCGTCCCCAATCCACTTAAGCAAAAACTGCAAGAGGAACTGAATCTGAACAACTCAACCATTGCTGGACTGCGATCCGCTATCGAACAGCGCCATAGCCAGATGAATGCATTAGAACGAGATGTCGCGGGACTTCTGCAAGATGCCAGCGAGTTGTCACAAATCGACCGCGACATCGACCAGTATGCTTCCAGCTTGCGCCTGTTGCGAGAGAAGGAAGAAGAAGCTCGTGTGATTGACGAACTGCGAACAGGAGGAATTTCATCGGTCAGCCAATTCCAGTCCGCTACGCTTGTTGAGCGTCCGATCAAACCAAACAAAAAGTTACTATTTGCAGCCTTTGTGATGCTGGGAATTGTCAGTGGACTTAGTCTGGCATTTGTGCGCGAGATCAATTCAGGGGCGGCTCGAACAGCGATTCAGGTCGCTCAAAGATTGGAAGTTCCGGTAATTGGCGAAGTTCAATATCAATCTGCCCTCAGTCGTCAACGAGCCGTAGTTGACCGTGCTGGATCTTCGGATGACCTAATGAATATGTGTCGCTCAGTGCTATCAGAACTCCTTGTCAAGACCGATAGTCGCGATCCGCAAAAAGACGGTATGACCTTGGGCATCATCGGTGTAGAAGCTGGTAGCGGAGCTAGTACTATGTCGATGGCTTTTGCCATCACTAGCTGCGAGGATTTTCAACTCTCCACTGTGCTAATCGAAGCAGACCGAGTTGGTCGAACAATCTCCAAAGAGTTCGGACTCAATGGATCACCCGGATTGGCTGAATTGGCCCAGGGTAAGGCGGAGCCAAACGACTGCTTGCAGGCCGCCAATCGAAAATCCTTGCGTTTGGTTTCTAGCTCTTCTGAATACACTTCCAATCAACGCAACGTGGCCAGCTGCAAAGACTTTGCCGCTGCGATTGCTCAAATACAAAAGAACGCAGGCTTGGTCATTGTGGACCTGCCTCCCGCCTCTTCCCAGGACAAGTTGGTGGGATTGGCTCAACATTTGGATTATGTAATTGTCGTTCTTGAGTCAGGAAAGACTGAACTGAAGCCGGCGAGTCGATTGCTGCGGACACTAGAAGAGTCAGATGTGAATCTGATCGGAGTGGTGCTGAACAAGTCCAAGAATTTCTTGCCGCAGTCGATTTCGCAAGTCCTTAACGTAAATGCATAAGACCGTAGAGCCTTCTTTCGCAATCTTAGCACACGACTCGGAGTCAAACTCAGCCGGGATAGTACCTCGTTGGCTGCAAGTCGAATTCTGGTTGCCCTTATTGCTCGTGTCCGGTTTCATCCTAGTTGTATCAGCCGATTTCAAGTATGCCGCCGCCGGTGGTGAAGAAGTCTACCAACCACTTGTTCAAAGCAGCTCCATTCGACAGTATGCCTTTCTGGGTTTGGGAGGCATCGGTTTCTATCTACTTACTTTGGCGAGGCCCGCGGCTACCAAGCCACAAATAGCTTGGTCAATTCTGCTTCCCACGCTTGGTCTGATAGGCTACATCTTTTTGTCGATCTTTTGGTCCGATGACTCGCTGATGACCTTCAAGAGGGCCTTAACAGCTTCTCTGGTCATTGTTGCTGGGCTGGGAATCGGTCGCGTTTGGAGCATGCGAGATTATGCTTGGGGTATCACCATTATCTCAACTTTATTTCTCGTTGCCAGCGTTTTGGTCGAGCTAAAGTTTCGTTCCTTTCTAGGCGATGGCGAGTATCGTTTCTCTGGGATTTTTCACCCTGCCAAGCAAGCCTTCAATTGCGGCTTCTTGTTGGTGGCTAGCCTAGCAATCTATTTCTCGCAGGGGCGTCGGTTGATTCTCATTATTGCCGTCGCCGCATTTGCATTCTTACTCCTGACCAAAGCTCGAACCGGAACAGCTGCAGCATTACTAGCCTGCGGATGGTTGACATGGCATTGTACTTCGGTTCGTGGATGGTTGATTGTCGGTGTGGCTGGTTTGGGATTAGCTATTTCCTGCTTGTTGTTTTATCAAGGCGTAACAGGGCGTGACCTCGATACAACCACAGTAACGACCATGGGCCGCGATGAAGACTCAGCCGACCCAACTAAGTTGACTGGAAGATTGCCAATCTGGACCCATGCATTTAATGAGTTCACGGAACGACCGATACTTGGATTTGGCTACGGTGCCTTCTGGACCATGGGGCGCTTGGCCGAATTTGAGCGGCTCAATGGCTGGGCGCTATACCATTCCCACTCCACCTATCTCGAGTCGTTGCTCAATTTAGGCATGGTCGGTTTCGCGATTGGCTTACTAACGTTGGCGATTGTTTTCCATCGCAGCATGACCCTGCGACGACAGGGCGACGGTCTTGCAATCCTCATTAGCTCGCTGTTTCTGTTAGCATTTGTCGGTGGCTTCCTTGAAATAGCCTTTATCGGACTCGAGTACGAATCGCTGGTGTTGATGACTGGCATCGGAGTTATGACCTTTGCCGAGCCTTCAAACAAGAGGTCGGTGTGATGACTGAATCTCGATCTGGCCTCAGAAAAATAGCCCTCAACGCGATCTCAATCGGTGGTGGCGAAGTTGCCAACAAGGCCAGCACCTTCCTTGTTTACGCCGCTGTCTCACGTATCGCTGGTCTGGAAGCCTTCGGACAATTGGCTCTTGGTCTCACACTTTTGTACACTTGCCATGTGTTTGGTTACGCAGGTCTGCCAACGGTCTTAATTCGCCTCGTCGCGCGACGACCTCACACCGCCAAACGCTATCTGATTCATGGATATCTATCGACCGCAATGACATCCGGTTTGGCGGCTTTGGCGATGGTGGCAATCGCATTCGCCATGCGTTACCAAGCAACAACAACACAAGTTATCTGCCTACTGGCCGTAGCTGTCCCCTTCTACTCGCTGACCATGATTACGGAAGCGATCATAAAGGGGCGTGACAAGATGCATCTGATAGCCCTCGGCAACTTACCTGGCAATGCGGTGATGGTGTTGGGAGGCTTGACTGTTTTATGGTTAGGTTATGGTGTCCTAGGTGTGACGATAGTAATCGTGCTTTCGCGTTTGATAACACTCTTGACTCTTCACGGCTTGGCCAGGTTAGCGTTAGCTGAGGAACATTGTCGAAGCCCGATCAGCCTATCGCTGTCGCTCCGATTGCTTTCGAGCTCACGAATTTTCTTGGGATCTGACGGTATGGCTGCTATTGGAACCTCGCTTTTCGGAGTAATGCTTAGCAAGTTTACTAGCGAGAGCGAAGTCGGCATGCTCAACGCAGCTTTTCAGTTGCTGCAACCCATTCAGATCATGTATCGCAGTGTAGGACATAGCACCTTTCCGCCGCTTGTTGTTGCTGCCAAGACCAGCAAATTGGCCGTGGCCAACTTGGTGCACTCGGTGCTCAGTTTACTTATTCGTTTAGCCTTTCCAGCCAGTTTAGTGATGTTTGTTTTTGCAAGCGACTTTCTCGATCTGGTTTACGGAAATAAGGGCTTTGGGCGGGGCGCATTTGTATTGCAGATAGTGGCCTTCAGCCTGCTTTTCGATCCGCTCAATCCGGTACTAGGCCACGGATTGTGGGCTATCCGAGCTGACCGTTGCGTGTTTCGCATCGTTCAGACCAACATCATTTTCAACCTCCTGCTCGGCTTCGTCCTTATCGGCAACTTCGGCCTGTTGGGGGCTGCAGTATGTGCGCTGGTCTCGAGCATTGTGAACACGTGTCAGCACTACGCCGTGTTTACGGAGAAGGTCGCTAGCCCGCGATTGATGGGCGAAGTCCTTCGGCTGTCACCCGCAGTTTTATTGTCTTTGGCTTTGGTAATTGCGGCACCTTGGTCGCGCTTCGTCAGTTTGCCCGCCGCCATTTTGCTGTACACCACTATCGTGTTCGCCACCTTGCCTGGCGCGTTTAGCTTTCTGAATCCACTTTTCAATAAATCTCCCTCTTAGTCACGACGCCCATTTTAAAACAAACCTGATCGACATCATGGACAACACTCAACCCACAACGACATCGACTGCCAACAAGTTGACAGTAGTCATCATCGGCCGCAATGAAGAGCAATTCATTGGTAGGGCTATTGAGTCGGTACTGATGGCCCAGTCGCGAATTCCAAGCCTGGAAGTCATCTTCGCAGACTCAGCATCAACCGATTGCAGCATCGAGATTGCAAAGCAGTACCCGATTCGTATCCTACAATTGAAAAAAGAATGGCCTCTGTGCGTAGCCGCGGGACGTTATACAGGCTACTTGCACTCGCATGGCGAATACGTCTTTTTTCAGGACGGCGACTCTCTAGCCGAGGCTGACTGGTTGGTCCAAGCGGTGGCCTTCATGGACTCGCATCCCGAGTACGGTGCCGTGGCCGGAGTCCTGGACGAGGAGTATGTCGATGCCCAGGGAAAACACGGAGGCGGAGCGCCCAACGTGTTTGACCAGGATCTGACTAAAACGGTCTGCGACTGCAAAAACTTGGGTGGTATTGCCCTCTACCGTCGTCGGGCCATGGAACTGTCTGGTCCAGTTAATCCGCATTTGCCGACTGCAGAGGACCACGAACTGTGTATGCGTATTAGAAACGCAGGATTTAGAGTGGCCCGCATTGAAGGCCGCATGGCCGTTAAGTTCACTGAGAATCGTCAGACCATTCGTGAAATACTCCGTCGAAGTCGAACTAGAATGTACGACTACGGTGCCGTGATTCGTCATGCGAGCGTTTACGGTGGAGCATTGCAGTTTTGCCTTGATGCTATTCCCTTTGTCTTAACCTTTGCTGCAACTTTGGTGTTTTTCGTAGTGATCACGTTGTTAGCGGGCTATTTTGGGATGCTGTGGGTCGTGTTGGCTTTGGCAGCATTGCTTGGGCTCGCACAAGTCATCAAGAAAGGTGGTCTGCACGGTGCTGGGCTGTCGATGGCAGTGCGTAGCGTTAGTACTTACCGCACCATACTATCCTATTTGCGCACCAGACCTAAGCCAATAGAAGACTACCCTACCGACGTTATCCATGTTCGCTAATTGCAGCCGCAACCCCGACCAAAAGCAAAAAGGCTAGGCCAGCTACCATGTGTGGAATCGTAGGAGTTATCGATGACCGGTTGGATGCTGACGGCGCTGCGCGCTGCACACTCGCCATGGCAGATCGCATCATTCACCGTGGCCCAGATGATCAGGGCCATGCTTCCTCCCCTGGTCGCAGCATCGGCATGCGCCGCCTGAGCATTATCGATCTCTCTAGCGGCCACCAGCCAATTGCCAATGAAACAAGCGATATACATGTTGTTTGCAACGGAGAGATCTACAATTTCGTCGAGTTGCGTGAGAGCCTAAAGTCGCGCGGGCATCGCTTCAGGACTGGTTCGGATACGGAAGTCATCGTTCACTTATACGAAGAGTATGGCGATGAGTTCTTAAAGCAACTTCGCGGAATGTTTGGTCTAGCGATCATGGACTTGCGCCGTGGCGGCCGAGTCTTGATCGCGCGTGATCGATTGGGCAAGAAGCCCCTGTTCTACTCGCACTCCGAAGGTCGCCTGTTATTCGGATCTGAGATGAAGTCGATCTTAGCGGCTGATCCTGCATTGTCGGCGCCCAATTACGCCGTTCTGGGTGAGTTCTTTCAATTGGGATATATTCATCAACCCGGTACGATCTATCAGAACATCCATCGACTACCGGCGGCTCATTACGCAGTCTTTGAAAATTCGAAGCTCAGCATCCAACCCTATTGGTCACTCAACTTTGAACCCGACGAATCCGTTTCGGAAGCGGAGTGGTGCGAGCGACTCGATGCGACCTTGGCTGAGAGTGTCAAAATTCGGCTACGTAGCGACGTACCTCTGGGAGTTTTTCTCAGCGGTGGACTTGATTCCAGCGCCATCGTAGCCTATGCAAGCCTAGCCGGACTGAAACCATTGAAGACATTCACGATTGGTTTTGATCGAAACGAGTGGGATGAATCGGAGGACGCGGCCGTTGTTGCCCGTCACTACGACACCGAACATCATCTGCTACGGCTGTCGGAAGCAGATATGCAAGATTCGTTCGAGGACACGCTGCTGAAGATTATGCACTATTGCGATGAGCCGTTCGGCGATGCTTCTGCACTGCCAACCTACCACGTCTCTCGATTGGCTCGACAGCACGTCACGGTTGCACTCAGCGGTGATGGTGGCGACGAGCTTTTCGCGGGCTATTCGAGCTATCGCGGCATGCTGTTCGCCGAATCCTACCGACGGTTCTTCCCGTTTTTTATTGGTCGTTATCTATTGCCTTCCAGCTTGCAAGCAGTCTCCAGAATTCTGCCGGGATCATTGGGCTACAAAGGCCTGCGATTCGCAAAGATCTTTCGCGACAGCGCGTTGCCTGTAGCTCAAGCCTATCGCGACAAAGTCTCAATCTGGCGCGCGGCCGAGCTAAAAGAACTGCTTACACCGGACATGGTGCAGGTAGCGCAGTATCTAGACGATCAGTTCTTGCCAACTCGCTTGGCTAATATCATGCTACGGCCCGGTCGCGACTTAGTCAGTCGTTTGACCGAGATGGACATCCAATCGTACATGCTAGACGACATCCTGGTGAAAGTCGATCGTATGAGCATGGCGCATTCGCTGGAGGTTCGATCGCCATTCTTGGATCACAATGTTGCCGAACTAGCTGCACAAATGCCAACCCGCATGAAGATTCGCAACGGCAATGGCAAGCATGTGCTTCGTGAAGTGCTTCGCGATAAACTGCCCAAGAAGTCTATTCGCAAGGGGAAGCAAGGGTTCGCTGTGCCGCTGCGCGATTGGTTCCGCGGTAGCTTGGCGGCGATGGTGAACGACTATCTCGGACCAAGTGGTTACTTGCCGACCGAGATCTTTTCGCAATCGAAGGTCCAGCAGGTGCTACGAGAGCATCGTAGCGGCGGTGCAGATCACGCGCGCAAGATCTGGCTACTGCTTGTGTTCGCGGCCTGGCATCGTTTGTATCAACGCGGAGACTCACTAGCAAATATAACCGCTCGGGAGTCACGACCATGCGCGTCCTGATGATCTGTCCCGAACTGCCGTCGAGCGACAAGCCGGGAACGATGGCGCCTGGGGCTCGTCAAATTCGATCGATCAAGCAAGCCGGTATCGATACCGAGGTCTGTGATTTGCGAGGTATCCCGAAGCTGAAGTATCTGCAGACTATCCCTCGTATCCGCCGCGCGGCTGGTTCGGCAAATCTAATCCATGCACATTTTGGTTACTGTGGCTGGTTGGCTTTGATTGGTCGATCACTTGCATTGCGTCGGATACCGATTGTGATGTCGTTCATGGGCAGCGACTTGCTGGGTTCACCGTACAACGAACTGGGCGACTTGGAATGGCTGAGTGTCGCTGAAATGAAATGCAATGTGGCGATGGCTGGTCGTTACGATCAAATAATCGTTAAGAGCCAGGAGATGGCTGCAAGAATATCACATGTTGCTTGCCACGTGATTCCCAATGGCGTCGACCTGGATACCTTTAGGCCCATGGATCGTCGGCAGGCCTGTGAGCAAATCAATCTCAATCCGGACCAGCTCAACGTACTGTTTCCAGGTAACCCCAACAATCCTCGCAAGGGTCATCAATTGGCTTCTGCCGCAGTGAAGGAGGCCGAGCAGCAACTGAACCAATCGATCAACCTTGTTCCACTTTGGCGCATCAAGCCAGAGCAGGTGGCAGTGTACATGAACGCCTGCAATGCCATGGTCATGACCAGTGTGTTTGAAGGATCGCCGAACGTGGTTAAAGAGGCTATGGCCTGCAACCAAAGCGTGATTGGTGTACCAGTCGGCGATGTCCACGAACTGCTTGATGGCGTCGAGGGTTGTTTTCGCACAAGCCGCAATGCGCCTGAGATTGGACAAGCTCTAGCGATTGTACTGAAAGCGGGCCTCGCATCAAATGGTCGAGAAGTTCTTCAGTCGCGCGGACTCAGTTTAGAAGGAGTTGCATCGCGGGTAATCGCGGTTTATCACCAGGCGTTAGAGCCGTACAAGCGAGTTTCTGATGTTTCTAGGACGACAGCATGATGCAATGTGAAGAAGGAACCAAGCTGCACTATCCCCACGCATACGGTCAAGCGGTGTCGATGCGCGTGGGTGCGGCTTCGGTTTTTTCGGATCAATTGTCGAAATGCGAAGGAACGAGTATGGCTCCGTCACTTGATTCTGCCGCGATATCTCCTCATTCTTCCGGGAGCCTGTTATGAAGAATGCAAGTCTAGAGATTGTTTCGTTCGATCAGTTGCCTAAGTGGGATAGCTTCGTAGCAAGCCATTCGAAAGGCACGATCTTTCACACTTCGGCAATGATACGGACGATGGCGTCCACCAAACGACATGCACCCTTTGCGCATGCGGCGGTCGATCAAGATGGAAATATTTGTGCCATGTTGGTAGCCGTAAAAGTCTCGACGCTCGGAAGATGGGCGGACCCGATCGCGGCTCGGTCGATTTTCTATTCTGAACCGATTTGGTTGGAAACGCCGAACGGTCTCGATGGAATTGCTCTGCTTCTTACGCATCACGATAGCCATATGCGGCGACGTACGCTCTTTGCCGAAGTTCGTCCTTTCTTTGAGCAGCTGGGTGAGATAGATCCGTTGGTCGTTGAAAAATATGAAAAGCTTGGTTATCTGAATTACGAACTACAACTAAATCTGTCGGAGGAGCAGTTATTTGCAGTGCTTGATTCAAAAAGTCGCAACAACATTCGGACGAGCTTGCGACGCGGTTTGATCGTCAAAGAAGTGGCCCCATTGAGCGAACTTGATCGATTCTATGCGATAGTTTCCGAAAGCTATCGCGAATCCAAAGTTCCGCTCGCTGATCGCGGTCTTTTCGAATCCGCCTTTCGAGAAATGCCACCACCGATTTGTCGGCTTTTTATCGCGGAATACGAGGGCAAGGTAGCTGCGGCCGCATGCTTCCTTGCCTATAAAGGGCGTGTCGTCTATTGGTATTCAGGGGCCAAGCGAATCAAAGGCATTGCTGCGATGTCGGTGATTTTGTGGAATGCGATGATGAAGTATTCGATAGAAGGATACGAAGTACTCGATTTTTCCGGAGCTGGTTGGGAAGGCGAAGACTACGGACCTGGCAAATTCAAAGCAAAATTTGGAGGAGCACTTACGAATTTCGGCCGTTATCGAAAGATTTATTCGCCATGGAAGCTAAAGTGCGCAAGGCCAGCATATCAATTCATGCGAGGTTGGATCGCAACATCTTCAAATAGTTGATAAAGACAGAGATATTAAGTCGATGCGAAACATCTCTAGCCCAAAGCGAATCTTAATGATTCTGGAGAACGAAAGTTTTCCCGAGGACACGCGTGTCTATTTGGAAGCGATTGCGTTGTGCGAAGCAGGTTATCAGACGAGTATTATATGTCCGACTGGCAAGCGTCGAAGCCGATATGAGTTAGTCGATGGAGTGCATGTCTATCGGTATCCGCGGCCACCGGAATGGAATGGTTTTCTTGGATACCTTTTTGAGTATTCGTACAGTCTGGTAATGGCTTTTCTTTTTGCTTCCTGGATTTTATTTCGAAGTGGTTTTGACGCAGTACATGTTCATTGTCCGCCTGATCTCAACTCGATGCTTGCAATTTTTTTTAGGCTGCTCGGTAAAAAAATGGTCGTGGACCTGCACGATCTCTCGCCCGAGCTTTACGGCGTCCAGAAAGATGGAAAAGCCAGCCGCATTCTCGTGAAAGGGTTGCTGTTTTTCGAGAGACTTGCAAGTCGAAATGCCGATGCGTTGATCGCAACTAATGAATCGCAACATGCAATTCAAATTGACCGTTGTGGTGCGGATCCGCGACGATGTTTCGTCGTCCGCAACGGGCCGAACGAACTTTTTTCCCCCGACGTGTTACCACTCGACGAACTGCGTGATTCCGGAAAAATCGTTCTAGGTTACGTTGGTGTCATGGGTTTCCAGGACGGCATTGACTACTTCATTCGCGCTTTGGCGAAATTTCGCGAACATCGTTCGGATGTTTCGGCTGTACTAGTCGGTAGCGGGGAAGCCTTAGAGTCACTAAAGAAACTGACAATCGATTTGGGTTTGGAAAACCATGTCGTCTTTACTGGTTTTGTCGAGTTCCGCGCTGTTCCTCGTTACATCGCGTCGTTTGATATTTGCGTTACACCGGATCCAAGTAATGCATACAACGATAGCTGCACAACCATTAAAACGATGGAATACATGGCGGTTGGTCGACCTACTGTTGCCTTTCGAACGAAAGAAAATGAGATCACGGCAGGGGCGGCTGCCTTGTATGCCGAGAACAACAATGTTGACGAGTTTGCAGACCTTATGTTGGAACTGGCAAATGATCCAGAACAGCGAACTCGAATGGGAAAAATTGGCCGCCAACGTATCGAAAACGCGCTCGGTTGGTCCCATCAAAAAAAAGTCTTGATAAAAGTTTACGAAAGTCTTTTTAGCGGATGGTTGAAAGACAATGAAACAACTTCAATTCGCCTTTGACGGTGCTCTCGAGCGTGTGTTGGCTAAGCACTTTCATCGCGACATGGAAAACGCAACTCTGAGCGCTAAGTTCAAGTTGTATTATCTACTGCGGCCATTCATTCCTATTCCACTTCGACAGTTTTTGCAGCGTTCGCGAAATCGTTCATTAGATATAGGCAACGACTGGTACATTCCTCGCGAGTTTCTAAGTGAGTTTCGAATTGCGGTAAGCTCTCTTGATGCGACAACGAAAGTGATCCACCCATGGCCCAACGGTCAACAGCTTGCGGTGACATTGACGCATGACATCGAAACGGCAGTTGGCCAGAGCTTGGTTTCGGATATCGCCGCCATGGAAGAAAGACTCGGCCTCCGGTCAGCTTGGTATTTTATTCCCTATAAATACAAGTTGGACCACGGGCTCATCAAGGACTTAAAGGCTCGCGGTCACGAGGTCGGCATTCACGGCTATAACCATGATGGAAGATTGTTTACATCAAAAACCATCTTTAACTACCGTACTACGTATATCAATCGTGCGGCTAAGGAGCTAGGTTCAAGCGGCTTTCGAGCACCTATGGTACATCGGAATTTAGACTGGATGCAGCAGTTGGAGTTTGATTATGACGCCTCGTGCTTTGACATTGATCCATTCCAGGCGATGCCAGGTGGTATTGGGGGCGTTTGGCCGTTCATAGCAGGTCGGCTTGTGGAGTTGCCTTACACGCTGCCCCAAGATCACACATTATTAATCACTTTAGGAGAAGCAACGCCGCGTGTCTGGATTCGAAAGCTCGAATTGCTAAAGAGGCTGAGCGGAATGGCAATGCTGGTAACGCACCCAGACTATTTGGATGTGGCTAGCCGCCTGAATATCTACCAGCAGTTTTGCGAATATGTTGTGCAGCAGTCAGACAGGTGGCTGTGCTTGCCCTGCGAAGTATCTGCCTGGTGGCGACAAAGATCTGCTTCGAGAATTGTCGCAGGTGCGACAGCTGGCGATCTCTCCATCGAAGGGCCAGTATCAACCAACGGGCGTATCGTCGAACTGGCGAGCCTTTTCAGTAATTTGGAAGTACCACCGTTATCGGATTCGGCGTTAAAGCCTTGATCGCGCGGGCTTGGTTCAAGGTTTCGATCATACCGGCGATGTACGACTTTGGAAGGACGGCAAAGAAGACGCACTTTTGGACTCGAAGAATGCATATGGGATTCGCTGCGAATGGCATCGTCGGAAAGATAAATCGCCGGAAGAATTTTCACTTAAAGAAAAGTAATTCAGTCCGGGGAATGTATGATAAAGGTCATTTCAACGCCTACCGAGTCCTCGCCTATGCACGACGTCACCCAAATTCTGGGCCAGATTGAATCCGGCGATCCGCTAGCAGCTGAGAAACTGCTGCCGCTAGTCTATGACGAGTTGAGGAAGCTGGCGGCGGCGAGACTATCTCAAGAAAAGCCTGGGCAGACGTTGCAGGCTACCGCTCTGGTGCATGATGCATATATCCGGTTGGTGGATGTGGAAAAGGCTCAGCATTGGAACAGCCGAGGACATTTCTTTGCCGCGGCGGCAGATTCAATACAACGGATTCTTGTCGAGCAAGCGCGCAGAAAAAGCCGTCAAAAGCACGGTGGAGATAGAAAACGCGTCGATCTGGAAGACGCTTGCTTACTCGCAGATGATCGCGCAGAGCAACTCATCATGTTAGAAAAAGCGCTCGCCAAACTCGCCGCTGAATCATCAATAAAAGCAGAGTTGGTAAAGCTTCGGTACTTTGCGGGACTTTCCCACCAGGAAGCAGCGAATACTCTCGGGATATCGCGGGCAACCGCTGACCGCTATTGGGCATACGCAAAAGTGTTTTTGCATTGCGCAATGGAAGATCCTGACAATTTCTAAAAATTTCGCCTTCGGAGTGACGCATTTTCTAAAATAAATCGCACTGTCTTTCAGAGGAAAGCTTTGGGACTACACGATATGAAACCGAATCAGCCTAACATCGACTCGATCTACTTAACAGCGAAGGAATTGCCAAGTCTTGAAGAGAGATCAGCCTTTCTTGACCAGGCTTGCGATGGCAAAATTGAACTCAGAAACCGTATTGAGCGAATGTTGGCTGCTCAATCGAACGTTGGAAGTTTTCTTGAATCTCCCGCACCGGAGCTAAACCTTACAGTAGAGCAAGTTTCCCCGGAACACCCCGGTACCCAGATCGGCGATTACAAGCTGCATGAGAAGATCGGCGAAGGCGGCATGGGCATCGTCTATGCAGCTGAACAAACTTCGTTGTCTCGGCGAGTGGCATTGAAGATCCTTCCATTGGCTTCACTATGGTCCGAGACTGCTCTGGAACGATTTCGAAAAGAAGTTCGCATCACTGCAACGCTCGAGCACCCAAATATCGTCCCTATCTATGAAATGGGCTGCGATCGAAACGTGCACTTCTATGCGATGAAGCTAGTCGACGGCTGCTCGTTGGCCGAAGTGATTACCCAGCGAAAACGACAAGCCTCGTTTAACCCGCAGCCGCAGGCGAGTGAGGCAGTCAGTGATCCTCCGAACGTCAATCGACCAGAAGGGGACACGTCGACTGATGATACCCTGGTGGCGGCGGTTACCACCGCGGCGATGGGCCACGAGACTTGGTATCGAACAGTCGCAAAGTTAGGAAAGGTAGCGGCCTCAACCCTGGCATTCGCCCACAAACGGGGTGTGATTCATCGGGATATCAAACCCTCGAACCTATTGCTCGATCAACGTGGAAAACTTTTTATCGCAGACTTCGGTCTGGCTCGATTTGAAGCCGACGTCGACGTCAATTTGACGCGGACCGGCGATTTAATGGGAACGCCACGCTTCATGAGTCCCGAGCAAGCGTCCGGAAGGAGCTCGAAGGAACTCGATGCCCGCTCCGACATATTCAGCTTGGGATCCACCCTGTATGAGCTGCTCACGTTGAAGCCGGTGATCACTGCGACTGCGCCAGCGCCTGCCATCCGTGAACTTCAAACATTGCAACCCATTCCACTCCGGACACACGATCCAAATATTCCGCTACCGCTGGAAAGGATCGTGCTCAAGTGTTTGCAACTAGACCCAATCGATCGATACTCAGGGGCCGACGAGCTAGCCAAGGACCTAGATCGCTTTCTCGAAGGGCAGCCTGTGTTAGCTCGACCACCCGGTCTAGTTCGCCGCACGTCGCGTTGGATCCAGCGACACCCGCAAACTTCGCTGAGCATGATCGCGGGGCTTTCGCTCAGCTTGATTGTTTTAGCGACAGGTTTCTGGATCGTACAGCGACAGGATGGGACTTCATGGTTGCGAGGACCGCCATCGGAGGATTTAGTCGATTCGTCAACAGCCACTCATTTATCTTCTGATTTAAAGTCTTTCGAGGAGTCCCCGGACATGCTGCGCTCAAATAGAAACAATCGTAATAGCCAAAATCGTCGCAACGAAAATTCACCCAATCGCTCTTTGAAATTTGAAAAACTGGAAAACCGCGAGCTCATGGCGGGTGATCTTTCGATCAGTGATGCTACCGCCATGGAAGGCGGCAGCAATCTCAAGCTTCTCGATCGATTCGTCTCCCTCGGGAGCGGAGGCCTTACAAAATCTGCAGGGTCCACTTTTGGGCCGGATGGCAACCTGTACGTCGCGAACGTCAACGACCAGGCGATCTTTCGATATAACGGCGTCACCGGATCATACATCGACACATTTGTGCCAGGCAGTGGGAGTCTTAACGCTTACCTCGAGCCGGCCTTTGGACCCGACGGCAATCTTTATGTTAGCAGCTCCGCTGGAAACAAAGTTCTTCGCTACAGCGGTTCATCAGGCGCTTTCATGGACGTTTTCGTCGGTGGCTTGTCGAGTCCCGTGGGGATTACTTTCGGCAGCGACGGAAGCCTCTACATCGCAAACCAGGGTACAAACGAGGTGCTGCGCTACAGCAACTCCGTGCTGAGCCCGTTCGTGCCCGCTGGAAGCGGCGGATTGAGTGCGCCTCGGAAATCCGTTTTCGGCCCAGATGGCAATCTCTACGTGGCTAGCCAGGGCAATGGACGGGTCTTACGCTATGACGGAGGGACGGGGGCCTTTATCGACACATTCGCGAAGAAGGCTTCGTCTCAAGGCCCCAACTGGCTACAATTCGGAACCGATGGCTACTTGTACACAAGCGACACGTCGACGGCAATTTGTTGCGATAGGAGCATTAATCGGTTCAACGGCACGTCGGGCGCGTTCGTCGATACGTTAGCACTTGGGCGCGACGGTTGGTCTTTCAACATCGGCCCCGGGAATATTGTCTACGATTCCGGTAACGCGGCAGGCGGCTTCGTTGAACGATTTGGTACCTCTTCATTGGCTGCCTTTTCAGTTAGCCTGAATGTAGCCAGCACTTCCCCGGTCACCGTCAATTACTCGACCGCGAATGGCACGGGGCTGGCGGGGATAAACTACGTGGCCACCTCAGGAACGCTGACCATCCCGGCGGGCTTGACCTCGCAAACAATTCTGGTTCAGACGCTGGACGACGGCATTGTCTATCCGAACAAAACCTTCATCGTGAACCTGACCAATCCCGTGGGTGGCACCATCGCACGCGGGCAAGCCACTGGTACTACGATCGAGGGCGACTCGACCAAGTTCCACGTAGTCAACGACGGCAGCCTGGATCAGACCTACAAGTATGGCACATCTGGAACTTCCTTTGGGAACTCCAGCCTGAACACCGGTAACACGGCTCCGCGCGGAGCCGCAAGCACAGCGGCCGGGGATAAAGTCTGGGTCGTTGATGCCAACCGCAATGTCTATGTCTATAACACCAGCGGCGGATTGCTCGGCTCATGGGCAGCCGGCGGACTGAATTCCGCAGCTCAAGTGGAAGGTATCACCACCAACGGAATCGACGTCTGGTTGGTCGACAACAAGCTAGACAAGGTTTACAAATACGCAGGCGCAGCCAGCCGCTTGTCAGGCAGCCAGAGCGCCGCAAGTAGCTTTAACTTAAACTCGGGCAATAGCAGTCCAAAGGATTTAGTAACAGATGGCGCGAGCATCTGGGTTGTCAACGACAGCACTACCGACAAAGTTTTCAAGTATACCGTTAGTGGCACGCTTGTTGGCAGTTGGACAATGGATTCCGGCGGCGGGAGTCCGACTGGTATCACTATTGACCCGGCGAACGTCAGCAACATTTGGATCGTCGATAGCGGCACGGACCAAGTGTATCAATACGATGCCACTGCAGGGCTGACTTCGGGAAGCAAGTCCGCGAACTCAAGCTTCGCACTTGCGGGAGGAAACACCAACCCTCAAGGCATCGCAGATCCACCGCCGCCTGGTAGCAGTGTGCCGCTCGTGAACTCAGCCATGGCACCCCTGATGACATCGAAGGCTATCGACTCTGCGCTGACCCAGTTATCGGATGACTTCGTGCGTAGCCGTGCAAGCAATACGGTCGAACGTGGCCGAGTCGACAGCGAGCCGTCATTGTCACCACCGCAATCGAGGAATAGTGTCATCGCATTCTCGACTCAACAGTTCATGCAACCGGCGAGGAGCGAGAATCGAGCGTCATCGCAGGCCAAGCGATTGGTTGGTACGACAGACGACATCTTTTCCAATTGGAAATCGGACAAGTTGACGGAATTTGGCATGTAGTCATGATCGATTGCAACACCGTACCGCGCGGTACGGTCGTGTGATCGTACGGTCGTATGGTCGTATGGTTGTATGGTTGTATGGTTGTATGGTTGTGTGGTTGTGTGGTTGTGGTGTTGCGGTGTTGCGGTGTTGCGGTGTTGTCGGTATTAGTAGCCCAACGGGCTTACACAATGGCAGCCCGGGTTTGATAGCCCCGTATTGGTTTTTCTATTGAAAACCCCACGATTGATAGCCCAACGGGCTTACACATCGCAGCCCAGGGCAGAGCGACGCGGCAGAGCCGCAAAGCGCCGCCCTGGGTAACCGGCCACCCTCGCAAAATCGCCCTGAAGGGGCAAAAGAACGTGCCATTCGTGCCAGGCACCTTCGTTGATCCACTGTTTTAAAAACGATGGTAGGGGGAAAATGGACTTTCTAGTGCTTGATCGACGACTCGTTGAGCCTGCCTAGCGGCGTTTCAATTCGAAACAATTGGAACCACGATGAAGGTGTTCCCAATCGGATACAATGCTTGCAATTCGAGTGTGCCTTCAATACCTAAAGTGACTTGAGGAGAAAACGGATGACTGAACGGGCTGTACTTGCAGGAGGCTGCTTTTGGGGAATGCAAGACTTGATTCGAAAGATGCCTGGCGTCGTCGATACGAGGGTGGGCTACACTGGCGGAGACGTCACCAATGCCACGTACCGAAATCACGGCACGCATGCGGAAGGAATTGAGATCGTTTTTGATCCAGAAAAGACTTCTTATCGAACGCTACTGGAGTTCTTTTTCCAGATCCATGATCCCACAACGCCCAACCGCCAGGGAAATGATCGAGGCAGCTCTTATCGCTCGGCAATCTACTACGAAAACGAACAGCAAAAGCAGATAGCCATCGGGACGATTGCGGCCGTGAATGCATCCGGACTGTGGCCTGGCAAAGTAGTTACCGAGATAGCACCCGTCAGCGATTTTTGGGAGGCCGAACCCGATCATCAAGATTATCTGATGCATTTCCCAAATGGCTACACGTGCCACTTCCCAAGAGCCAATTGGGTACTGGGAAAATAAGGTTATGCTGACAGCATCTGAGTCATCGCTACCCGTGGCGGATGCTGACAGCATCCGCGCTGACTCTCCCCCGTGGCGGATGCTATCAAAATCCGGACCGACTTTAGCAGCGTCGGCCACGGGCAGCATCGGCCACGATCAAAGAATAATTGCGACCTGTTTAAGTCTTGCAGCCGCGTTCGCTTCCGCGATCTTGTATTTAGCATGTTGCCAAGCAGTTGTTGCGCAGCCGTGGGACGACAATAGCCGTCTGTGGAGGATGCACGTTGGTGCAAGTACGCTTCTTGCATCCAACAAAGTCCTATTCGCAGACATCGAAGGAAAAAAGTCTCGACTCGTTGACTTGAGTCACGGCAAGTCCGTATCGATTTCATGGGACATCGATGGCGACAGAAAATTACTCAGTGCAACGGAACTTGCCGACGGCGACATCATGCTTCTACTAGTCGATTCAAAGCACGTGATAAACCAGCTATGTCTCGTTAAGGTGGCACTAGGTGGTGCGGTCAAATCGCCGATGATTAAGCTCGATGTATCGGCTAATTATGCTGGATTGATTGACAAGCGGTACACAATATTTGGCGACGACGATGCCTATCTAGCCATTGATTGCGCGGACCTCACGGTGAATTCCACCAGTGAAAAATGACATACAATTCCTCGGTCAACCTTGATAACAAACCCTCGTAGTCATCTCGCTTATTCTCAAGTTATTCCCGGTACTGCCTGCATCGTCGAGGTGACCAGTGTTGACCAGAGTAGCGGCACGGCTAGCGTCATTGAACTAAATATTTTGCAGCAAGCCTTTCAAAAACTTGCCTCGTGGGATGCCGTTTATTTTCATTTTCACCATGGCTTATCAGTTAGTCAGGATAAAGCAAATGGTGATAGATTGATTTGGACGATAGCGAGTCATGGGCCATTTATCGAAAGCCATAACCTTAGCGGACAGCTCATTCAAAGTCTCGAGTTGCCTCGGGTTAAGCCACTTGGGACGTGGCCTCCCAACTGGTATATCGTAGAAGGAAACGGCAAATCACTGGCCGCCAAACAAACGAGAGATCATCCAGAATGGTTTTTTGACATTCAATCAGATTTGCGTCCATTGGATATCAAGCCATTGGCAGAAACACTGATCGGCCGCTTTCAAGGCGACAGCCATAGATTCATGGTCATTGGCAAGTTCACGGAGGAATTGCAAGGCTCGATTGTTGACGAGTCCAATTTGGAAGAAAAATCGAATTACACATTCACCGGAGGTACGTTCCCGACTTTTGAAACGGTTCCTTCGGGCAACGCATTATTGCTGGGATCGTACTACTCCCCGATCATTATCGAACTCGATCGGAATGATGGTCGAATGGTGAAGCTGATTGACGCGCGTTGAATTGCAGTGAACCGGCAAGACATCAACAATGCGATCAGTGCATATCGTTGCGGATGCTGCTAGCATCCGCAACGACGCTAGCAGCGTCGGCCACGGGCACGCCGCCAAAAAATTCTTTGTAAACTGCCGGTGACAAAATGCCGCTGCACTCTAACTACTCGTAAATAGTTTGTGAAATTTTCACAAAGTCGCTGTTCGCAGGATTTGGCCGTGGCAAATTACTTACCGATACTCATCTATTTGATAGCCGTGGTGGGCTTTGCGGCAGTATCTCTGTTTCTCCCGCATATCGTGGCACCACGCAAGCGAACGCGGGTCAAAGGCGCACCTTATGAATCGGGTATGGATCCCGTTGGGGACGCGCGGAAGCCGTTCGATATTAGGTTTTCATGCACCTCTATTCTACGCCACAAACGAATGGTAGATCCGAACTGGGCGGAGACAGCCAAGACGTTTCATCGCAGCTTGGAATGAGTTTTCCAGTTGGGGATTTATCACGTGCTCTGGCGGGCAAGCGCGTGCACATTCGACTGCCACATGTAACGATTCGAGCAGGAGAGTCTGAGTCTGTGTTCTTGCCTTTAATCCCAAAAACCATCGAAGACGTGCGTGTCAACTCTGCGTCTATTAGCTACAAACATCCTTTGTCCGCGTTTCAAATCACTTTACAAGATGGTTATCAACTGCCAGGCGGCCCTGGCACTGTTTGGTCAGATTCTGGCTATGCAGGGGACATTATGTTCCCTCGACTTGTTGCAATGGTCCCTCAAATGGTCACCTATGCTCTGGATACATCCATCGAAGTCAAAAGCGAAACGTCGCCGGAACATTCGACGAAGTCCACATTTCGGTTTGATGAAAACGAAACCTTGATTGCGACCAAAGTCTCTGAACGGCGTGTCCGCTATTCTCTTTCTAACGATAGCAATGATTCGCAGGTAGTTTCGATCGAGCATCGCACCACTGAACAAGATTGGTTGCCAGCGCCCTCACAGGAACAGGATGGAAAGCCCAACCAATCCAACTTTCGTTACCACGTAAACTGCCCGAAACAATCTTGGTAAGCCATGATGTGTTGGAAACGAAAACGACGATTGCTCAATGGCCCAAAAACACGAATTGGGCACAGCTAAGGCGACTGACTTTGGCCGATGGCATGTCTCAATTAGTTCGCGAACGGCTCGAAAAACGCATCGCTAAATTGATCGAACAAGAATCGCTTCAGGACACAGAAACCAAGCTAACTAAGACGCGTGAAAGAGCTGCAGCGGAGCAACACAGGATCAAGACATTGATGGAGGCTTTGAATCGACAGGATGAATTGCATGCGCGCTACCTCAAGAAGCTATTCACACTCGAAAATGAAATCGAAAGTACTTCTAAAGAGCTTATTACTGTCCGAAAAAAACTCGAGGAGTCAACGTCTCGACTTATGCAAGAAAGCGAGTAGTCTCCAACGCGGACCAGTGTGCTGATTGCAACACCTGGTTCATCGCCAGTACAATAACCAAACACTGCGTTTCCCTCAAACAAGAAGATTCACTATGAACGTTAGACTGGTCGCTGGCTTCGGACTCTCGCTTTTTTTCGTTTCGAACATGGCGGAGGCGCAGACGCGAACAACGGACGTTCCTTACATCGCAAATGGTGACGCGCGGAATGTGCTAGATATCTACACTCCAGACCAAACGAACGACAAGAGTCTGCCGGTGATGTTTTGGATTCATGGTGGTGGTTGGCAGGGCGGCGATAAAAGGGATGTTGGGGTGAAGCCCAAAGTACTAACCGAGCGGGGATTCGTTTTTGTGTCCACGAACTACCGACTCTTGCCAAACGTCGAGATGGATATGCTAATCCGAGACGTCGCCGCATCGCTGGGCTGGGTACACAAAAACATCCACCGGTATGGAGGTGATCCCAAACGTATTTTTGTTGGCGGCCATTCCGCCGGTGCACAATTGGCGGCATTGATCTGCACAGATGAAAGGTACGCGAAGGAACAGGGCATTTCATTCCAAATACTAAAGGGTTGTGTTCCAGTCGATGGCGATACCTATGATATTCCTAAAATCATTATGACTGCGGAGCACCGTCAGGCTTTGTATGGCGGCAAGATGTTTGCATTCGGTCATCGTCAAAAGTTCGGGAATGACCCGGAGAAGCATCTTGAATTTTCCGCGGTGACGCATGTTGCGAAAGGCAAAGATATTCCGCCGTTCTTGCTCTTGTACTTTCCCGGCAATCCGGACACTCAAGCTCAAGCACAACGCTTCGCAGCGGTCTTGAAGGACGCAGGGATCCCGGTCACTACGTATGGAAAGAATGACAGCAACCACAGCCGTCTGAATAACGAGCTTGGCGCGCTCGAAGACCCGGCCACATTGGAATTTTTTAAGTTCCTGGACCCGTTGATTCGGGGGAAGTAAATGGCTATCGGGAGTAGCGCAAGCTGCCCCGTGAAGTCGATTGGCAAACCGCCGCAATTGAATTCGTTCGCTATCGAGAATCGACGCGAAAGGGAGATCTTCATGCAACATGAAACCTTGGAGAGCATCCTTGAAAGTGAAGGGGCGGTCGCTCGGCGAAGCTGGTATAGAGACTAAAGTAAAATCCCTCCTTGGACTGTTTTTGCTAACGACCAAGGAGGGATTTCAAGAATAGCCAAGGCAAGGGAACTAACGCGAGACCGATCACCAAGGTTGGCGGCTGCCGACTCAGGGATGGGGTGTCCTATTGGCTATCGCTTGGTCAAAGATCTTCAAGAGCGCCGGAAACTCTGCGAGAGCCCAATCACGAACTGACTTACCATTTCTGTCGACGAGCAGCGGATTTGCACCGGCATCGAGCAACATCGCGACAACCTCTTCTACATCCTCTTTTCGCATGAAAGCGCAATGCAGAGGGGTCCGCTTATGATGGTTTTGTAAATTGACGTCGGCCCCGGCATTAATCAAAGCGCCAATCGTATCCTTGCTACATCGGGTACTCCAATAAGTCAGCGGCGTTTCAAATCCACTGTCAAATGTATTGGGATCGCAACCCAGATTGCAAAGGCGCTCAATGATCTTTGCGCAGTTGCCACCAGCGGCCATAAACAGGGGTGTGTTACCGAACTCTTCCAACCCATGGATGTCAGCCCCTTGGTCGATCAACCAATTCGCCATCTCCTCATGGCCGCGACGTAAAGCAATCCCAAGCAGGGTTGGTTCTTGGCCAGGCTCG
>JAYVPJ010000093.1:0-6704 GCA_043757445.1 Pirellula sp.
CCTCCGGCGGGCAAACGACGAGGGGAACGGGTCATTTCGCGAGTGCCGACCGTTAGTACGCCAAAACAAGGTTGGTGAGGGACAAGCCCCCGACCAACCTGAAAGGTCAGATCGCAGAACGGAATAAAACACGCATCAACGCATTTTTCTAAACTGCTCATTGTCGCACAGCCCAGGCAAAGGCTGCTGAGCTCACGGCCGTCGCCTGCGGCTCGGGTTGAAACGAGTTTCAAGACTGCGCGCCAACACTTGTGTGGTTTATGTTAGCATGGCACCTGTTTCCAAGTCACTTGGCGTCCTTTTCCTTGCCCTCCTTCAAGGATTCGATCATGAAAAGCCTGTTGGGTATTATCCTCGGCTGTCTGGCGATGTCGTCCATTTCGTTTGCAGCGGACTTTCCCCCGGGCTTTCAAAGGTTAGCTACCGGCGATCAAGCCCCAAATTTTTCATTGCCAGGAATCGATGGTCGGGCCTGGGGTCTAAGCGATTTCAACGAAGCGGAAGTACTGCTTGTTTATTTCACTTCCAACCATTGCCCTGTTTGCCACGCACAGGATCCGCGTCTGCTGACTTTACTAAAAGAACTCTCTGGAAAAAGCTTGGCCGTGGTGGCCATCAATCCTAACTCGGGTGATGGACTGAGGCCCGACGAACTGGGCTACTCGAAATACGATGATAGTTTCGAGCACATGAAACTCTACGCCAAAGACGAAGGCTTCGCGTTTCCGTACTTATACGACGGCGAAACTCAGGCGGTGGCAAAGAAATTCGGGTGTCTGGCTACGCCACATGTGTTCGTTTTTGATCGTTCGCGGGCTCTCAGATATCAAGGCTGGCTCGACGATTCCCGATTTCCAGACGCCACAACGGTCAAGCGTCAGGACACCAAAGATGCGATCGTCGCCCTGCTTGATGGTAAGCCAGTCCCAGTCAACGAAACAAAACCTTTTGGTTGTTCCACCAAGTGGCGCGAAAAAATAGGCGATGTCGGCCAGGACAATGCGAATTGGGAACGAGCGGAAGTCACTTTGGACAATATCGACGCTGCGGGGGTCGCAGCTTTGGTTAAAAACGACACGAGCAAGTATCGATTGTTCAACGTTTGGTCGACGACCTGCGGACCATGTGTTGTCGAGTTTCCGGGGCTCGTGCGGATTTCTCGTAGAATGGGTTTGCGCGACTTTGAACTAATAACGTTGAGTACAGATCTCCCAACCGATCGCGATCGGGCACTTGCGTTTCTCGACGAAAAACGAGCCGCCCTACCGAAAAAACTGAAACCAACTTTGGAAAAAGAAGGCCGCAAATCGAATAACTATATCTACACCGAGGCAAGTATGGATAGCCTAATAAAAGCCCTTGATCCGGAATGGTCTGGACCGCAACCGCATACGGTTCTTGTAGCTCCAGGTGGTGACGTAGCGTTTCGTCATACCGGCGAAATCGGTGAAGAAGAGTTGTTGGACAAGATTCTAAAGGTCATGGGCAACGGCTACCAACCCCAATAACTTGAAACGCTGAAGTTCAATCTTCGTCGACTCGATAGCCGTTCGATTCGATGTCAAAGGTAAGTGTGTACTCGACGAGGATGGAAGAGGACTGGGCTATCTGTGCTTCGAGTGCCGCGAGCATAGTTGACGCACGCAAGGTTAGTTCCTTTGGCCCAGCAGCATCGAGGATCACGAGTTGCAAGTTTTCGGGAGATGCTTCCAGGAGCGTTCTAAGATAGACCTTAACCAATGGGAAAGGTGTCAAAGGCATGACGCTGTTGCCGCGAAACAAATCGTAGGGTGCTTTGTCCGAAAAACCATATAGAGACGAACATATCTTTCCTGATCGCAATGGCAAGACAGCAGGCGCTAATCGCGTCTTACCGTTCAGCAGTACATAGTTTGGGGACAAGGCTGCAGAGGACGACGTGATGATTGAGTTCATTGCTTTGAGACCGGCGGTCAGGCGAAATGGTGCGAAGCGCACATCCGATGGATAATTGACCCCGTCAGCTTAACAGAACCACCGAAACGAAGCCGAACCTTTTATTAGGATTTAGGTATTCGTTTCACTCGAGCCATGCGAAGCCAAAAACAAGTTTATTTTCCGTGGTCGCCAGTGTTGCATAAGCTAGAATACGGAGCCCGTCGTCTTCTGCGCGGGGTTAAACGACACGTATATTGGCAATCAACCAGGCGATCCAAGGGAATACAAATGTCGCGGCAACTCCTATTAATGCGTCACGCCAAGAGTGATTGGAAAGACTCCAGTCTCAGCGACAAAGAAAGACCACTCAATTCGCGTGGCCGAGCGACCGCTCCCATTATGGCAAAATGGCTTGTCCAGCAGGATCGCGTACCGGATGTAGTTCTCTGTAGTAGCGCCATTCGAACGCAGCAAACGCTCGACCTAATGTTTCATTCGTGGACTACGATGCAGCAATTGAACCCGGCGCTGGTACTGCCCCAAGTCATTCTTGATGAACAATTGTATTTAGCTTCGGATTCGGTCATTATCAATAGTGCCAAGGCTGGGGCCACGGAAGGAGCCAAACGATGTTTAATGGTTCTTGGCCACAATCCAGGCTTGGAGATATTAGCAAGCAAACTATGCGGTAGCTCATTAACGATGCCAACAGGTGCGATAGCAATTCTAGTTTCAGATTCGCCAGACGGGGAATGGCCTACGGATTGGTGGGATGCCAATCTGTGGAAGTGGCGGGGTCTAGCGAAACCGAGAGAGCTTGGTTCTGAAACAATCTAGAAAATTGGCTGGTCGTTTTGTTAGACTTGCGCAAAGTGTATCGATTGGTTGGACGATACTAGAGTCGAGGCATTAAGCCACGTAGGTCCGTCTGTCCTCAGCCGGATATTTACGTAGGTCTGGCCATCCTCAGCCGGGCATGGTCGAGTAAGGTTGCTCGTCAAGGCATTATCGAACGAAAAAGGAGCTAGGTGCATGAGTCAAGTTAGCAAAGCGCAGTGGGTTGGATGGATTGCTTCAAGCGTTCGATGGGTACCGTCGGCGAGCATGGTCGGCGCACTTTGCCTCTCTACGAGCTTTGCAGCCGAACGCGATCCACAGGTTGTCAAGGCCCTCGGCTATACACCTCGTCAAAGCAATGTTGGATATGACAAAGTAGCCGAAAAAGACATCGATTCTTGCACGAGCAAGTACGAGACAAGAAATGGATTTGAAGGGCTCGTCATTTACAATTCGGATGGGCAACCGCTTCGTCGCTTTGCCGACGTCAATGGCGATCGCCAAGTCGATCAATGGTGCTACTACAAAGATGGTATCGAAATCTATCGCGATATCGACAGCGATTTTAATGGTGCTGCCGACCAGTACCGCTGGCTTGGTACCGCGGGTACTCGCTGGGGAATCGATAAGAACGAAGACGGCAAAATCGAACAATGGAAAGTCATCTCCGCCGAGGAGGTAACGATGGAAATCGTTGAAGCGATTAAGCTGAGAGACGATGATCGATTCAAAAAACTTTTGGTATCCGACGCCGAACTCAAGATGCTCGGACTAGGAGAGGATAAGGGGGATCAATTAACCACTCGACTTGAAAGTGCTAGGAAAGGCTTCGCTGAGTTTGCCCGAAGCCAAAAGATGATTAACGTTAGCACAAAGTGGGCGAACTTCGCTGCGGACAAGCCAGGAATTGTACCAGCTGGTACAGAGGGAGCGACTCAGGATATCGTCGCTTATGAAAACGTAATCGCCGTAGTCGATAATGAAGGTACCAGTCAGCAACTGATGGTGGGTACCCTCGTTCAGATAGGATCAGCTTGGAGGTTGGCGGACCTTCCTCGCACTCTTAGCGAAAACTCGGTCTTAGCGGATAGCGGGCTTTTCTTCCCCGCATCGGCTAGCAACCGCGTAGGCAATTCTTCCTCGGAGAATGGGCTTTCGCAAGAAGTGCAGCGTCTACTTACCGAGCTTGAGAAAATCGAGAGTGCAATCAAAGATGAAGCGGGTGACCGAAGCAAACTCCACGATGAAAAAGCAAAGGTGCTGCAGAAGTTAGTCGTAGCCAACAAAGGAACGGATCAAATGGAACTCTGGGTTCGGCAGTTTGCAGACTCCATCAGTTCTGCTGCCCAAGCCGGCGAGTATCCCGAGGGCGTAGCGAAGCTGAGGCAACTTGAGTCTTCACTTGGCAATTTGCCTAAAGGGAAGGATCTTGTTCCGTACGTTGCTTATAGGCTCATCAGCACTGACTACACCTTGAAAAGCCTTGCCGAAAAGGTCGACTTTGCAAGACTCCAAGGGGAGTACATGGAGAAACTAGAGGAGTTTGCCGGCGAGTATCCCTCAAGCAGTGACGCGGCCGATGCAATGATTCAAATCGGATTGAACCATGAGTTAGCTGGCGATGAATCTGAGGGAGAAAAGTGGTATCGAAAAGTAGCTTTGAAATTCCCGGAAACCATGCAAGGCAAAAAGGCATCAGGCGCGTTAAACAGACTCAGTCTCGAAGGACGGCAATTTGCGCTGGTGGGCAAAACAATCGATGGCAAACAATTGGACACCAAATCGATGGCCAAGAGCCCAATCTTGGTCCACTATTGGGCTTCATGGTGCCGACCATGCAAAGCCGACATGGCTGAATTGAGAAAAATCCAAGCTAAATACGCCCGGCAGGATTTAAAGATTGTAGGCATCAACCTCGATACCGATCCGCGTGTCGCGACGGAGGCCTTGGATGGTGGCAAGACATTCCCATGGCCGCACATTCAGGTGCAAGGGGGTTTTGAAGGGGATCTTGCGGTTGGACTCGGGGTCCTTAGCGTACCGGTGACGATTCTGATAGATAGCGATGGCGTCGTTGTTAAGCGGACCTCGCATTTCAGTAAGCAGATGGAAGATGCTTTGGATGAGCTGTTGGCTAAGCCGTCACCGAAACAGGCTGCCAAGCAACCGCCAGCACCCAAAACACAAGCACCCGCATCGCAGCCGGGCGCGAGGAAAGCGCAACAGCCCAGTCCGGCTGGTAATGCGAACGCAACACGACCTCGATAACGATTTGATTTGGGTAGCTAAAAAGCCTGAATGATCCGCCGGCCAGCGACTATCGCCTTAGAAAAGCGAGGCCGGATCCGCTTTCAAAAGTTTACGTATTGCAAGGATGCCAGCCAAAGTACACATCAAAAGTGACAAGCCAAATACTCCGGCTGCACGTTGCCAGGTCATAAAGGTTGGGATACCCGACAGGCTCGACGTGATTTGATATAGGGCTAGAGCAGTTAGAAAGGACGGGAAATAACCGATCAGCGCGAGAAGCCAAGCCTGAAGCAAAACTGTCTGCGCGAGATAGCTTGGCGAATAACCCATGGCTTTGAGCGTTGCGTACTCGGGTAATCTACTAGCAACATCGGTGGCCAGCACCATGTAGACAATTGCTGCTCCGATAATGAAAGACAACGCTACACCCATGGTGAAAATCATTCCAATAGGTGTTTCGTTAAGCCACCTTTTGCGTTCCCAGCGTTTCTGTTCCGCCATCGTAAGGATTTGAAAGGCCAACTCGGAGCGAGGCTCTTGGTTGCGAAGCCATTCTACAACGGACGCTCGAACAACTTCAGGATCCTTTCCAGGCTTGATTCGCACCAGCCCTAATGAAGAGCGTTCTCGAACATCTATTCCAGCGCGTCGTCCAAAGGCAACATCGCTTACTAGAACGGCACCATTGGTTGCCAAACCTGTCCCCAACTTGAAGTGGCCGGCAATCAATGTTTTTCGTCCTCCCATCTCAGTATGCTTCGAGATATCGTCATCTGAGAATCGTTTGCAGTTTTCTGGTCCGTATTCTGCTCGCGTCGCACGATCGACCAGCATCGCATCCGGGTCCTTGAGGAGTCTAATCTTTTCGTCCAATTCTTCCAATTGAATTACGGGCCTGTCGATTTGAACCCCCATCATGCCAATGGTGCGAAACGAGCCGTCGGGGGGCACATCCTGGCATTTCGCATTTTTTGGCGGATTTTGCCACCGGTGGAGCATGATGAAAAACGGATCGACAGCTTCTACGTCCGGATGGGAGGCGACCATATTCATCCATGCGCGATCGATGGTACGCGGTTCATATAGGTGAACATAATCTGGGGATCGCATTACCAGATCCCCTCTCAGATTCCCATAAACAATGGTTGCGGTATTCCCGACCGCACCGCGAAAGCCGAGTTGCATGAAGATCAAGAGCAAAGCAAATGCAACCCCCAAAACGCTAACAATGGCTCGCGTCGGCTGGCTAATGAAATTCAGAAGCGAGAGTGGAGTTCTGCGAAATGCCTGTGTCAACAATTGCTACGTCCCTTCTTCTCGGCTCGAGAATTCCTTGGGAAAACAAAACAATGATAGCACGAAAACGGAACTGCATTTACTAGATCTCCATCGCTTCCTTTGCGTATCCGACAGCGGGGAAGAAACTGCATCGGTATCTCAAACAGGTAATGCATTTGCACTGGCGGTGAGCCCTGACGGCAAATAGCAAAAAAGAAAAAGAAAAATAGGTGCCTGAAAATAGGTGCCAGGCACCTATTGACTTGAGAAAAATAGGTGCCGGGCACCTATTGACTTGGGGCTGGCTGTTTGATATCCTGCACCGGGAAGGAGATTTGCTATGCCTAGACTGCCACGTGCTGAACAGTTTGATCCGAATTCCGTTTGCATCGTCCATTTGGTGCAGCGGTGTATTCGACGCG
>JAYVPJ010000094.1:0-6626 GCA_043757445.1 Pirellula sp.
TTACGATGAAACCCGCTATCTGAATGAACCATGCCTTTCCTGTCGAACTGGCCCCTTTTGAAGCGCCTCGCGCTGGCCCCTTTTAGGCGCTCACTGACATCTCTACGACCCTTGTCCATTCCCGGACGGACTGCAGCTTAAAAATCTGTCAACGGCAAACAAGGCCAAGAAGAGATCTTTTAGCGTTCACTCCGGTAAAAACATACATCGTTGTTTTAGCTGCGGCCGCTTCGGCAACCTTTTAGATTTCATGCAAGCGTTTGAAGGAAAATCGCTACGTGAAGCAGCAATCTCCGATTCATCACGTTATCGATCGACGAATGAAAACACGACTTTTACGCGTCGATAAGTACACTAATGGAACGAGGGGCGACCGCTAAGACATTTGATATAAGGGCTTCAGACAGTCTATGTCTTATCACGTCGTTTGGCGAATCGGCGGCTGTGTCGATGACCCTTCGCCATTTGCTTGACGATCCACACTGAATGCGGAAATCTATAGCATATGGCGATGCGTTAATTACAACATAGAGATCGCTGTCACTCTCTGACTTGCCGCTCAAAAAGAACGCCAGCGTATTTGATCTTGAAGACAGGTCGACAGGACCATCAACGCCAAACCAAGCAATATCATCACGCCAGAAGCGAGATCGCAATAAGGATGCGTGTTCCTTTCGGAATGCGATCATCTCCTGGAAGAAGCGGAAGATGTCTGCGTGCGGTTGCAGACGGCTCCAGTCGAGCCAGCTAGTTTCGTTGTCTTGGTTGTACGGGTTATTGTTTCCTCCCTGACTTTGCAGGAACTCGTCTCCCATCCGAAACATTGGCGTTCCATTTGACAGCATCAGCAAGCAGAAAAAATTCTTGATCTTCTGCTTGCGACGCCGCATTACATCGACCGGGACATTGACATCGCCCTCAAAGCCACAATTGTGGCAGTAATCCTCGGCTCCGTCTCTGTTGCTGTGACCGTTGTTCTCATTGTGCTTTTGGTCGTATGAAACTAAATCATATAGCGTGAGTCCATCATGCGAGGTGATATAGTTGATGCTTTGCCAAGGACGAAGCGAGTTGTACGAATCATCGGGAAACAAATCACAGCTTCCGTATATTCGAGTCATTAGTTCCCCGATCAGTCCGGAATCGCCGCGAATGAATTGCTGGAGAGTGTCTCGATAGCGAGCATTCCACTGCATCCATGAAGTACCGGGAAATTGCTGGCCAAGAAGAAACGCTTCACCCGCATCCCAAGGTTCAGCGATCAACCGAACATCCCGTAATGCGGAGTCGCATGTAATCTCGGTAATTATCGGCGGATCTTTGAGGTTAAGTGACCCATCGGAGTTTCTCGCAAAGACGGATGCTAAATCGAAGCGGAATCCGTCAACGTGCATCTCCGTTACCCAGTATCGAAGGCTGTCAATAATCAGTCTGCGAACTATTGGGTTCGACGTATTCAGTGTATTTCCACAGCCGCTCAAGTTCGCATACTGTTCTGCTGAAGTCTGTGATTCAAGATAATAGCTCGCGTTATCGATGCCCTTAAAACTGTATGTCGGCCCGGTCTCGTTTCCTTCACAAGTGTGATTGAACACAACGTCCAAGATTAATTCAATCTTCGCAGCATGAAGCGCTTGTACCATTCGACGAAACTCACTTCGTTGTGCGCAGTGATCTGGCGACATCGAATAGGCGTGATGTGGCGAGAAGAAATTCAACGGCATGTAGCCCCAGTAATTACCATCATTTGGGGCAAACTGGAAGACGGGCATAAGCTCGACAGCCGTCACGCCCAAATCAGAAAGATACGGTATTTTGTCGATGACCCCCTGAAACGTCCCTCGATGTTCAGGTGAAACTCCAGAATTGGGATGCTGAGTGAAGCCCCTCACATGCATCTCATAGATGATGAGCTCTGATTCATGACGGACATGAGGGTCCTCGTTCCATTTGAAAGGGCACTGGCACTCATCGAGAAGTGCAAGAGGTGCCAAGCCTGAGTTCGAGTCGTGCGTGTTCGATTCAATCTGATCATATGCAGACGGGAAGTAAACCGTTCGAGCATAGGGATCTAGAAGAATCTTTTGCGAGTCGAACGCGTGAAAGCCATCATGTGTCACGATGTTGGGGCCAAAGATGCGATAGCCATAAAACCTCGCATCCTTCGCCGAAGCAACTGTCACGTGACAATGCCAGATTGGTCCGGTTTTGTTGCGTAGGGGGTCGAATTGGATGACAACGATTGGTTCAACACAGGCATCGTCACAGAACAGTATCAGCTCTACACGATTGGCGTGACGAGAAAATATCGCAAAATTGTAGGCCTGCTCCGAGGGCAGCCAAGAGACGCCAAGAGGAAACGGCTGGCCATCAGCCATCGCCCAAGGACGATTTGGCACTTCCGTTTTCGATTTGTGTAAGGGAATCTTACAATGCCGACAAGTGTACGCGTGCGCGCTTGAGCCAGATAACGCTTCCAAGATGAACGGCCTTCTCATATAACCTAGCCACGTTGATGTAAGGACTCGCGATTGGAATCGATTGTCGTGTGAAGAAAGCTGGAGGGTTTGGCGTCAAGGCGTTCTGCGCATTGCGAGGAGCAAAAGAAGATGTCCATTTTGATTCCTTCGGTTCCGATTTGCGTGAGGGAGTCTACATTGGCTACAGTGACACGCGTGACGTCAATGAAAGATAATCTCAAAAGCATGAAGGACCGTTATTCGGAATGAAGATGTTCTGTTGAAGCGATTAGCTCCGCTTCGGCCTTCAGCCAGAAATCGACACCGTCACAACAAGGACAGCCTTCAGCTTCCCACTTGTAATAGGCTGTTTTGCGAATCTCATCATCGCGTAGGACGATTTCACCAATTGGTTGATTCTCATTTGATTGGGATCAGTTATCGTTTGTAGAAAGCTAGCGGGATTGGCATTAAAGCGATCCGCGCATTGTTTGGAGAAAAAAAGTAAGGATGTCCATTGTGGTTGAGGTTGGAGACAGCTTGCGAACGACTGATTCGCATGCCACACACAGGATCTGACGCGACATCTTCATCGAAATCATCGGTCCCCCGATCGATTCGCAAATACGCCTGGAGAAATTCCAATAATCGGTCCTCGACCCATTCAGCGACGTCATCCTCATACACTTTGGCTAACGGAAAAATCAATTTGTCGCGATCATTCAGTTTGATGAAGGCTGGCATCATCGTTGCTTCAAAGCATACAGCCGTTTTCTCAACTGGAACGTCGTGCTCAATCGTAAATGAGATTTTCGTAGATGCCGGAAACCGCTCGCAGTAACCAAACCAGTACGAACATTGGCCTTCTTGCTCGGCCTGAACGGGACTGGCATTTGAAAAGCAGGCAGCCAGCGTTTCGAGACGAGTTCGTATCACATTTTCGGTAAGGCTCGCTGCCAATTGAGCGAAACTTTCACGTCGAACCGCCACTTCTGCCATGTAGCGAGCGGCCTCGCTTGGCTCCCAATGCGGTTCACGATTTGCAAGAGTTAACTGCTCATGCACTCGCCTTACAAACTCAACCAGTTCGCCCATCTCCATACGATCCCTTCAGAGTTTGGATAAGATTTTTATCTAGATTCGCTGAGTTTTGGGTTTGATTTTCATTCATGCGTTTGCAGTGAAATGCAAATTAAACTCAGTCTATTAGATGCAGCGAGATACGAAATTCTTCACGGAAATACACTTCGGGTCAGTTTCCAGCTGCCATTATTCATTCTTTGATTTGATGCATGCGTCGGGTCGGATATCGTATTGGCAATGATCAGACTACCGACATTACCCGGTTTTTCGCACCCAGACGGTTTATATCGTAACGAGTCGATGAAGTGTGCGAATTCGCACGATTCCGGAAAACTTTGCGATTCGCTCGAAGGAACGTCCAACCGATGGCATCAAACGGACTACATTGCACTCTTTGAGTGCAGTGGGTTTGTTCGCCTCATGTGTTTTGGGACCGGCCGGCATCGGCGGACACGCCGCTTAGATACGTGACGACATTTACTATGGCTTACACTACGAACTCCGGTCGCATCAGGACCGCGCTGAGCACCTGTGCCGTATACGTCGTGTCAACCAACGCAGAGCAAATGATCGCCCGGCACAGCGCTGCTTTCGTTCCTTCTCGTATTTCACGCACATGATTATGAACAAAGACAAAATGCAACCGATGCGAGAAACGGGGACTCTAGCGCTCGAAAGCCCGTTCTTGCCGAAGCCAGCTAGCGAAATGTCGATTGACCAGATGCTGTTAGCAGCGGGCGGAGTGCAAGTGGAACAAGGGTTGCCAACTGTAGAAATACAGAAACGTCTTCATCAATTTGGCGTGAACCAGTTGACCGAGGCATCGCCTATACCGACTTGGAAAAAGCTGGTTTCACAATTCAAAGATGTGGTGATTTTGATTCTAATTTTCGCGGCTGTGCTCTCCGGGGCGCTCGGCGAGTGGGTGGATGCACTCGCGATTTTGGGTATTGTCGTGCTCAACGGCGTGATTGGTTTTGTGCAAGAGCAACATGCAGAGCAAGCGATGTCGGCTCTGCTAAAAATGTCGGCTCCGTCGGCCAAAGTCGTCCGCGATGGAACTCACCAAACGGTTCCGGCCATCACACTCGTGCCCGGTGACATTATCCAAGTGGAGGCGGGTGACAACATCCCTGCCGATGCGAGGCTTGTTCAGTCCTTTAGTCTGAATGTCCAAGAAGCCGCCCTCACCGGTGAATCCGTGCCGGTTGAGAAAAACGCCGAAGTGGTACTCGTGGCAGACACGCCTTTGGGGGATCGCCACAACATGGTCTACATGGGGACAGTCGTCGCCGCCGGCAAAGCCTGGGCAATGGTCACGGCCATTGGAATGCAAACGGAATTAGGGCACATAGCCGGAATGCTCGCACGTCATGAACCAGAGCCGACACCGCTTCAACGACGACTTGCGGACCTTGGTCGCGTCTTGATTGTAATTTGCTTGGTGATTGTTGGATTGATTTTTGGATTGCAGGTTGGGCGTGGCGGCAATGTAATCGAAGCGTTTCTGGTTTCAGTCAGCCTCGCGGTGGCTGCCGTTCCCGAAGGACTTCCGGCGGTCGTGACAATTGCTCTCGCCCTCGGTGTGCAACGCATGGCAAAACGGAACGCCCTGGTTCGGAAGTTGCCCAGCGTCGAGACGCTAGGTTCGGTGTCCGTGATCTGCTCAGACAAGACCGGCACTTTGACTCGCAATGAAATGACCGTGCAGGAGATCGCTACATCGTCCGAACGATTTCGCGTTACGGGTATCGGATACGCCCCGCGCGGCGAATTTATACGAAATGATAAGGCCATCCAACCGACTGAGTCGGACGAACTTTACCTTGCGCTAAAGGTCGGAGCATGGTGCAACAGTGCAGAAGTCGTACCCAATCCAAACGGCGACCAAGCATGGCAGGTCGTTGGCGATCCGACGGAAGGAGCACTCGTCGTTGCTGCGATGAAAGCGGGACTCGACCTCTCAGCGAGGAGAGCCGCGATCGTATACGAGATTCCGTTCGACTCGACTCGAAAATTGATGTCCGTCGTGGTTCACGATGGCGCCGCAAAGTTGCTGTATTCGAAGGGTGCACCTGAAGTCCTGCTCGCGAAATGCAGCCATGTTCATTGCGAAGGAAAGATCGAACCTCTGACGGACGAGTTCCGCCATCGACTTCTGGCCACCAATGCGGAATTGGCATCGCGGGCGCTGCGTGTTTTGGCCTTAGCCTATCGCCCCGGTATCAACGACAAAACGGAACCTGATCTCGAAACACAACTCGTGTTTGTGGCCTTAGTGGGAATGATTGACCCGCCGCGCGAAGAAGCGAAGATTGCAGTGGCGAAATGCCGAGCCGCCGGGATTCGGCCTGTTATGATTACCGGCGATCATCCGGCGACCGCTTTCGCTGTCGCAAAAAAACTTGGGCTGACGAGCGGCGATGAACGCGCTTTGTCCGGGACCGAACTCGAACAAATGACCGACGTGCAGCTAGCCGAGCAAGTCGAGCACATTGCGGTATACGCTCGTGCCACAGCTGAGCACAAGCTCCGGATCGTCAAAGCGTGGAAATCGCGAGGGTATGTCGTGGCCATGACGGGCGATGGCGTCAACGACGCTCCAGCGATAAAAGCTGCCGACATCGGGATCGCTATGGGCATCACCGGAACTGACGTAACAAAAGAAGCGTCGGACATGGTGCTTACGGACGACAACTTCGCTTCGATCGTCAGTGCAGTCGAAGAAGGCCGCGGCATCTTCGACAATATCCAGAAGGTTCTTCAGTTTTTGCTATCGTGCAACTTTGGAGAAATTCTCCTTATGTTGGTGGCAAGCCTGCTAGGATGGCCGGCACCTTTGTTGCCAATCCAATTGTTGTGGATCAATCTTGTAACGGACGGCCTGCCGGCGCTCGCATTGTCGCTGGAACCGCCAGAACCCGGCATCATGAACCGTCCGCCGCGTCGGTCCGGTGAGTCCATTCTTTCCTGGCGTTTGGGCTTCGTGATTCTAGTTCAAGGATTTCTAGTCGGACTCGTTGGCATCTTAGCTTTCGGGATGAGCATACAACACGCGCCTGACAATGTAGATCGAGCTCGAGC
>JAYVPJ010000095.1:0-146471 GCA_043757445.1 Pirellula sp.
CAATCTAAGGGAAGCATCGGGCACCCAACTATCCTGCAAACCCAGTCTGCCGCACCGCAAAAAAATTATTGAAAATCTTGTTGGGGAAGTTGGGCTAGCGCCATGCCGCTGACTACCCTCGTGTTAAATTGACCGCCATTGTCGTGTCGCTCTCCGGGCAGGACTGAATCTTCTGCTAGCATTTGCGAAATCTTTTCGATAGATCTTGGCTCAATTGGCGGGATTTGCTAAAGCGTATCACTGTGGAACTGAGTGTTTCAGAAAAAGTGTGATCGCAGGAGGCGACCGACTATGATTTCTGCCATGGACATTAGCACGAGCGCGTTAGTGGCTCAGCGAGTTCGGCTTAATACTATCTCCGGCAACATCGCCAACATGTCGACGTTGAAAAACGAGGCAGGCGAGAATAAGCCTTATCAGCCTCGTTTCGTGATCTTTGAAACGGCTGAGGAACAAGCGGAGGGAGGAGCAGCCGGAGTCAAAATTGCCAAGGTCGAGATTGACGAGTCCGAGCCGCTGTATCGCTTTCAGCCGGATCACCCGCTTGCCGCAACTGAGGGTAAATGGAAAGGCTACGTAGCCTACCCAAACGTCGACATGAACGAGCAGTTCGTCGATGCATTGCAAGCGTCACGATCTTATGAGGCCAACATTGGCGTCATGGAAGTCACCAAGGCACTTGCCAGACAAACACTCAGCATTCTGGCGTAATTCCCTATGCAAATCCGTTCCGATTCCATGATGGCCCAGCATGCCGACAAAGCCATGCAATTGCTACAGCGAGCGAACGTACAGTCGGAGCTTGGACGCCCCAACGAAGGCAGTAGTAAACCATTTTCCGACATGCTGGTGGGTGGAGTTGCGAAGGTAAATGATATGCAAATGTCCGCTAACGGTCAGATGGAGCAGTTGCTAACTGGCGGCGACGTCAATCAAGCCGAAGTATTCACGAGTATGCAGAAAGCCGACATGTCGTTTCGTTTGCTTGTGCAAATCCGAAACAAGCTTATGGATGCCTACGAAGAACTCAACTCGATCCGCGTCTAAACACTCCTGAACCGAACTTCAATCTATGAATCAGCTCAATGAATTCATCCAGCAGATGCGGTCTCTCGTAGCAGGGATGACGCCACAATCCAAATTGATGGCAGTCTTACTGACATTGGGGATCGGGATAAGTTCCGTGTTTCTAATTCAGAGTGCTGCTACGGGCAACGGTGCGATGGTGTACTTATTGGATGGAAAAACACTAAGTGAGGATGAACTCGACAAAATTGAGTTCGCGCTTGGAAACTCAGGCCTCCGAGGTTTTGATCGAAAAGGCAGTCGCATGCTCGTGCCGAAAGCATCCAGCGACCTGTACTATAAAGCCATCTCTGACGGCAAAGCCGTTCCAGAGAGGATGGGTAATTCGATCGAGACAGCGCTCAATAGCAACACCTTTTTGGAATCGACCAAGACGACGGAACAAAAGCTTTTAAACGGAAAGCAGAAGTCTCTTTCCAATGCAATCAAGCGGATGGACCCGATTATCCAAGACGCTTTTATCACCTACGATGAAAAGCGGGCAGGTTTTTCAGGAGATCGGAAGCAAACGGCCAGTGTCGCAATCCAAACAAAAGGGAGTAAAGAGCTAGCAGCCGATCAACGGCGAGCCATTATCAGCTTTGTCGAGAAATCATTTGCAGGACTAAAGCAATCCGATATCGCTGTCTATTGCAATGGCCAAACAACGATCGCTTCCGATGATCCGACTTCCATGCAACAGTCCAAGTACTACCAGTTGAAAAGGCAGCAGGAGGAAGAATATCGCCTTAGAGCTGAACGGCTTTTAACGGATTATGGCAATGTCCGATTGGACGTGAACGTTGAGCTTGACCCGACTGCCGGTGAGACAACGGAAAGCCTTAGCTTCAACGAAAAACCAACCGTAATTCAATCGGCTTCAAGTAAGAAAGACGCCAAGAGCCAGCGAAGTTCGACGGGAGGCAGGCCAGGAACAGAACCAAATGCCCTCGCCAATAAAAGTGCCTCACTTAACACAAGTCCGGACCAGAACACAGAATCCAAGGAACAAACGGAAAACGAAAAGAGCGTTACCGGAAACACGCTAAAGCGAACGGAAACAGTCGGACATAAAACCACGCGTGTATCCGTTTCGGTTTCAATTCCATTCTCTTATTATCGCAAGGTTGCGATTTACAAATGGAGAGAGTTGAATCCAAGTAAACCTGCAAGCGAATTTCCAGAGATGACTGCGAGCGATATCACTACTTTACAGGTGGAAACGGAAAGAAGTATCCAAAAGAAAATCAACGCGATTTTACCCGTGGTGGCTGCAGGTGAAGACAAATTTCCTAGGATAGCCGTTGAGTACTATCAGGACATGCCAGTTCCCGAACCTCCTGCTGTATCCTTTACCGTTACGGCTTTGGAGTGGCTATCGCAATCTTGGCAAACGCTGGCACTGATGGGATTAGTAGGTGCCGCATTGGTATCGCTTCGTAGCTTTGCGAAGACAGTGCCGGCTTCGAACGATAGGGATTTCGAGCGCGGTTTTGACTTGCCACTCGATGACGCGACGGATATCGACTTAAGTTCACTTACCGACGATGAAAATGAAACGTTTGTCAATCAACCGAAAGGTGAGATTTCACCGCCGCGACTTAGAACTACCGGTGGAGACATCAAAAGCGATCTGACAGCCTTGGTACGAGAAAATCCTGATGCTGCGGCCACGATGCTCCGCAATTGGATAACAGAATCGACATAATGTAACCGTCGAGTACGCTTCCAAAGTGTCCTTTCAGTACGTCGTTTTAAGGCCAAGGGCCTTGTTCAACATAGCCTGGGGCAACGCCTAGAAACTCGGAAAACATGTGGTTGCTTTGGCCAACAGAACGGTTTGCGAATGGCGCAAGTTCAAATTTACGCTTCGGGTTATGAATCATCCGGGTTAGTATATTCAGAATGAACAGCATCGGAGAAAACAGCATCGCAGAGAACGAAAAGACCGGCAGCGTTGAAGTTGCACCGTTGTGGATCGGAAACCTTCGAATTGACCCGCCGATATTCCAGGCACCGATGGCTGGATATACCAATTTCGCTTTTAGGCAGATTGTGCGAGAGTACGGTGGAGCGGGTTTGCAAGCCACCGAGATGGTTAACGCACGTGGTTTTGTTTGGCTCGATGAACATGACTGCGAACATCCGGATCGGTTGTGGGGTGTCAAAGACGAAGCGCGTCCGTTGGCAGTCCAAATTTGGGACAACGATCCTGAGATCATGGCGAAGGTCGGGATACGATTGGCCCAGGAATACGGGGTCAGCGTAGTCGATATCAATTTCGGTTGCCCGGTTAAGCAGGTCACCGAAAAGGCCCATAGCGGCTCCTATCTTTTGCGTGATCCAGAACGGATGTACGCGATCATTTCTCGACTTGTGGAAGTGTGCTATCCCACGCCAGTCACCGCAAAAATTCGACTTGGTTGCACCCGCAAAACAATGAATCACATTCAGATAGCCCAAATGGTAGAAAGGGCTGGTGCGTCCGCATTGACCGTCCATGGACGAACTGCTGAGGATTTTTTCAAGGGTTCAGCCGACTGGGACCGGATTTCCGAAATCAAGGTGCATTTGGAAAAGATGCCGCTGATCGGCAACGGTGATCTTCAGACGCCCGAGCAAGTAGTTTATGCATTCAAGCATTACCACGTGGATGGAGTGATGATCGCTCGAGCCGCTTTAGGACGTCCTTGGTTGTTTGCACAAGCGGCGGCAGCCTTGGCCGGAAAGCCAATCCCACCTGACCCAACTCTCGATGAACAGCGGGCATGCATGTTGCGTCACTACGATTTGGTTGTGGATCGATTTGGGCCACAAAAAGGGACAATGCTCATGCGAAAATTTGCCTGCTGCTATGCACAGAGTAAGCACGGAGCAAGGCACTTCCGAACGAATGTGGTGCGAGTCGAAACCCAATCGCAATTTTACGAAGTGGTCGAAAAGTATTTTCCTCGTGATCTCGATCCAGCCATCGCAAGGCCAAAGTCGTCGGAATTGGACACTTCCGGTGAGGTTTCGGACGGCTGTCATGAGCCCAATGAGGAGTGTTGCGGATAATACTTGGCCAGACATCCACCGTTTCCCGGTCATTGGCAAATCGGGCTAGCCCGTACGGTTTAACAGGATCCACCGACCAAAACGTAAAATATTCCGTTTGTTCCGATTTTGCACGCGGAGAACGGTCCATCGGGTTGCCGATAACAACTCTGGTATTTCCGTTGGAGATACGCGCAAAACTCCCATTAGATGAATAGAATAAGCCTGGAGTCAGCAGCATGACAGGCGTGGAAATGGATAGATCGCTTCTCAACTTGTTCGCTTCTCGTTACCGGTATCTCCTATCCAAATGATCGCACAGAGTTTCAGTGCAATGGCGAAAACACGAAGCGATTCGGCACAGTTGCGTGCTCGTCAGCGGCTTGGGAAATACCGAATTGAACGCCGCTTGGCTCAAGGTGGTTTCGCCTTCGTTTACCAAGCCCTCGACACGATCGAAGGCGTTCGCGTTGCGCTGAAGATGCCGCATCAATACAATGTGACAGCGAGCATGCTCGACAATTTCCATCGCGAAGCTCGCCTGGTTGCCAAGCTGGATCATCCGAATATTTTGCCGTTGAAAGACGCTAGCTTTATCGAGGGTCGTTTCGTCATCACGAGTAGATTGGGGGAGAAGACGCTCGCCTGTCGACTTCGCAATCGCATCGGTTTCGATTCCGCATTGCTATTAATTGAGCAAATGATGGATGGCGTGGCCTACGCGCACCGCAACAAGATCATTCATTGCGACATTAAGCCTGAGAACATGATTCTGCTTCCGGATGGCAGGCTGCAGTTGATGGACTTTGGAATTGCGAAAGTAGCGCAGCATACGATTGTCAAGACGATGATCGCGTCGGGGTCGGGGACCGTTGGCTACATGGCACCGGAGCAAGCGATGGGGCGTCCCAGCGCTCGTTCCGATGTATTTGCCATCGGACTAATTGCTTATAAGATCCTCACAGGACATCTGCCTGAATGGCCCTTTGAATGGGCGCCCGCCGGATACGCGACCTTGCGTCGCAAAGCCCATCCCGATTTGATCGCTGTCATTAGGCGAGCAATGGAGTTGCGCCCCAGTCGACGTTATAGTGACGCGAATGATCTGCTTCGAGCGTTTCGTGTTGTAAAAGCCAGATCATTGCGATTCGCCCATCGTCATCGCGCTGGTACGAATGCCAAGGCGTAAGCGAGTTCGGGGCAACAGGACGACTTGACCGTCGCGTCTACCGGCGAGGGCTTACCGATCTTTCAGGACCGTGACCGCTCGACTGGCTTTGCCAAGGAATTTGACCTTCGATTCGCCTGCTTCGAGGAAAATCGGGCTACCGATCGTTATAGAGCTAAGCAACGGCACTGGCATGAACTCGCCGCGCGGCAAAATGCGATTGAGGTTGTCCATGTAGACCGGGATCAGCTCCAAATCCGGACGCTTTTTTGCCAGATAGTATAGCCCGCTTTTAAACTCTCCCATTTCGCCATCCATCGCGCGGCTGCCTTCTGGAAAGACAATCAACGAATAGACGTCACCTATCTCACGCAACATCAATTCAACCGGGCTTTGATGTACCTTGATTTGCTTTCGATCGATCAAAATCGCATTGAATGATTTGGCAAGGAATCGTCGCAGACTCGAACCGCCCCAATAATCTTGAGCGGCCACCGGGCGAGTTAGCAGCCTGAGGTTTTTGGGCAAACAGGACCACAAGACGACGGCATCCAAGTGGCTCGTGTGGTTGGCAAAGTAGACCCGTTGGCGAGTTTCCGGTTGTGAGCCCTGCCATCGCACTGTGAAACCGCTAACGAGCTTAGCCAGAAATGCTAGCGTGTGTCCAGTTGCTTTGCAAAGTGGGGTAAGGGGCTCACGCCCTGGAAATGGGGCGTTTTGCGTATTTCCAATTTGCGATTGTGAGGTTGGGAATGCTGCCAAGGGAAATGACTCGAGTTGTGTGGGCAAAATAACTTGGTCGCTCAATCGTTGCCGAAGCAAAGAAAAATACAAGGGTTTAAGCGAGAATTCCCGATATTCTATAACCAATCTTGCGTTCCATCTGGCCTGAATCCTAAACTCAGCAGCCAACTCGACTTGCAGATTCCGTTAAACATGTCGCAAGCAGTGGTTTCTCCGATTATCGAAAAGGAAACAGCAAATGCTTGAAATCGTATTTTCGAAACGACGAGTTATCATCGCCCGAATTGCGTTGGCCATCGTTCTCATCCTCGCTGTCTTTATTTCGTCAGGGTGCATTCGGAAACGGATGACTGTTCGAACAACTCCCTCAGGCGCAATGGCTTATATCGACAAACAGCCGATCGGTTTGACACCAGTCTCGACAAACTTTACGTACTATGGAACGAGGAGCATTGAAATCGTTCGAGATGGCTATCGAACCGAGCGATTTCTACGGAAGATCAATCCTCCCTGGTACGCTATTCCGCCTCTTGATTTCTTCAGTGAAACGCTATGGCCTTATGAAAACCGGGACGAGCGAATCATTGATGTACAATTGAGTCCCGATCCCGTCGTGCCGACGGATGCATTGGTCGCGAGTGGCGAACAGCTAAGATTGCAGGCGAGTCAGGGGATTGCGGTCACTGCTCCGCCAACCATGAATAGGTCTGTCCCAATCGTAGACCAGCCTTCGTTCAACGGAAACCCTGGCGGCGTTGGGCCTGTGATATTGAACCCGCCTATTCTCGGACCGGTGCTACTGCCGTAATTGGCAATAGCGAATAGTTTTTTTAAAGTAGCACTCTACGGCAATTATGCGATTGGCCCTCCTCCGACCCCTCCACCGACCTCGGAGGTCGTAAAGCTTTCGCCCCGAATGGGGCAGTAACATATTAGCCCAGGGCAGAGTGCAACGACGGAACGTCGCGGAGCGCCGCCCTGGGAACGACAAAACGCCCACAAGTTGCCCTAAAGGGGCCCGTTAAAGAGTATGCGTCATCGATGGCTAGTCAGTTCGGCCCCTTCAGGGCAATGGGCTTCGGGTTCGGTCTTTACCCAGGGCGGCGCTATGCTTTGCCCTGGGCTAAATTGCTTAAGCCCGTTGGGCTAAAAACGCACTTAATGACATCAGCAGCCGGATAATAACTTTGGAGCCTCAATAGTAGCTTCAGTTTTTATTGACGGACAGGCTGGACGACGAAGCCCACATCGACCAGGTTCGGTGTGGGCAATCGCTTCGAGATTTTGCTATGTGCCTCTAGTTTCATCCTATGTGCCTCTGGTTTCATCTATTTTGCCTCGCATTGTACACGATCGTATTGCTCGGTATTGTGCTCTGGCGGGTCCAGGCAAGTCAGTTCGTTTGGCAGTCGGAAGTCTGAGCATTTACATCCGACAGGTTTTCCACCATGCCGTGGCCGTTGCTTTCGGATTTTCACGTAAGCCCTGCGCGTCGGTTTCAAGCGGACTTTACCGCATCTTCATCATCTGAAAAAAATTTCTTAAGTCACTAAATCGTTTTCGAAATTGACTTAAAAGCTAGCGTTCATAGAATCGTCGACCGTCGAGCCATCGGGGATTCGTTAGCAAGTCGACTGGGTCTCGGGAACGGAGCCGCCCTAGTTGGCATTTAGTGCTAGCAATAGCCCCTTTGATTTCGGCATCAAATAGGATGGTTCCTGTTTGGAAAGGAAACTGCGGGTGAATGATTTCTCATCCGCAGACTCGCATGGTCCAGGAGTTTGCGATGAAACTAGCGCACGAAGTTGCTATGTTCGATGGTTCGATCGCCAATTCGGTTGAAACCAGGTTGCGCCAGAGGATTGGCAAAGAACGTATGGAACTTTGGTTTGGTGGTGGTGCCAAATGGACGCTGATCGGCCATAATGTGATCGGAATCGAAGTCGCCAGCTCGTTTGTTTCTGATTGTGTCTCGAAAATGTTTCGGGAAGATCTTCAAGCCGCGGTAATGGAAACGGCTGGTAGTCACTTTGGTTTCCAAATATCCGTCGCTCCCGCTTTGGAAGCTACCGTTTCACCAAGCGAATTGCCAACCCATCCGACCAAAGACGGTTCTGTGCTCCTTTCCAATCCACTCAATAAAACCAGAGTCTCGAAAGCGGAACTTGCACAACGGGTCGCGAGGAAGGGGGATCGCGCCGTGGATGAATCGATGGCGCACCTGCGAGTCGTTCGCAATGGATTGAGTGGAGAAGGCTCCGGCTCGCGACCTGGTGAGAGCGATGAGCCGGTTCGCGGATCGGTCGATATTCAAGTCGATCGATTGATGGAGTTGCGTCGCGAAAACGAACGACGTTGGGACGAGTTTGTAGCAGGCGACCACAATCGCTTGGCGTACACTGCAGCCGAAATGGTTCTGGAGCGACCCGGACAGATCAACCCGCTGTTGATCCACGGTCCAAGCGGGACGGGCAAAAGTCACTTAGCCATTGGTCTAGCGCACAAATTGAGATCGACCTACCACATGCGCCGCGTATTGGTCTTAACGGCTGAGCAATTCACGATTGAGTATACCGAGAGCGCGCGCGGCGGTGGTTTTGCCAATTTCCGTCGCAAGTACCGCGACGTGGAAGCGATAGTGATCGATGACATTCAATTCTGTTTGGGTAAAGCTGGTACGTTGGTCGAGCTTCGCAACACGATCGATATGTTATTGCGAGATCGTCGACAAGTGGTTCTGATAGCCGATCGTGGCCTTAATGAACTATCCGGCCTAGGTGCCGATCTATATGCAAGGCTTTCGGGCGGGATGGCCTGCGGTATCGACCCGCTCGACGCAAAGACCCGCATCGAAGTCCTCAATCGTATGTGCAAAAAATCACACGTAGACCTTTCCATCGCAAGCTTGAAGACTTTAGCGGAGCAATGTTGTGGTGATGCAAGAGTGCTACAAGGTGTTTCGCATCGTTTGGTCGCTCAACAACGAGTTGTTGGTCGGCAACTAACGGATGACGAAGCCATTCGATGCACATTGGATTTGATTCGGTCAAGTCATCCAATCGTGCGCATGAACGACATCGAGAAAGTAGTTTGCGAGGCCTTTGGACTTGAAGGCAAAACGCTTCGAGCCAAGACGAAGTGTCAAAATGTTAGCCAACCTCGCATGTTAGCTATGTTCTTGGCACGTAAATACACTCGCACTGCACTGTCCGAAATCGGCGATTACTTCGGCAACCGACAGCATTCGACTGTCATCTCTGCTCAGAAGAAAGTGGAAAGCTGGATCCAATCGGACGAATTGATCGGATGTGGGCGCGGCCAAGTTGCCGTTCGGGACATGTTGAAGAGCTTGGAAGCAACGTTGCAGGTTGGGTAGCCTGCATGGAAGACAAGTCGTCCTCCAATTCTCGCAAGCAAAGCTCGCAATCGTATCGGCGGCAATTTTTCGGCTTCACGCATTTTAGCGGGTGAACACCTCTACTTCTCGGACCGAAAAGGGGTGGTGACAGTAGTCAAAGTAGACATCGAAATGACAGTGGTCTCGACCACGTGAACGAGCGTTTGCCGAACGAAGATGGTATAGAAGACAAAGTAAAATCCCTCCTTGGATTTATTTTCAGATCACCAAGGAGGGAGTTCCAAAATAGCCAAGCCAGGGGACCCAATACCAGATCATCCGTCAAGGTTCGTGAATTTTGTCGAAAATTCACATTCAGCCACTAGATTGAGCGATGGCTTGTCTGGGTTTTTCGAGGACGAACTGCGTCTGCTCTTGAGTGCTGCTGGCTAAAAGTAGATCGACCAAGTCGGAGAGTTCGCGAGAAGTAAGCGCCGCGTGGTTACCGCACGCACATTTTTCGTGGGCCGAGTCTTTCGTATAGCCCTCGCTGTGATGGTTTTCAGATTGGTTCTGCTCATTTGCCGGAGCCGTCTTGGGCGAATCCAAAAGCGTTTGCACGGCCTTCTCTCGGGCTTTACGCTCTTTGGCATGTAGTCGATATCGATGAGATTGCTCCTTGCGTCGGAGCTTTCCGTTTAAGGAACGACGATAATTTTGATTAGCGAATCGCAGTTGCCATCGCCGTGCGGACGCCAGGCATTCTGGGCAACAGTACCGATCGAGATGATGAGTGGGCTGAAAATTCCGTTCGCAACGTTCGTCCAAGCACAAACGCCAACCGATTCGCCAGGAATGGTCTTGAGAAAGATCGGATTGGGAAGCAAGCTTTAGTTGGGCCAATGAGAGCTGTGCGCTCTCCGGGGTCAAGTCTCATTGCGGAGCTGATTACTCTGCAATGAGGCGGTTTTGAATCTTGCGTCCAGCCAGTGGGAAGCAAACCGGAATCTATCCTAATCCGACTTCCAAAACCGCAAACCGGAAACCGCCAGCCACCCAGCCAAACCGTAAGTCTGGCTCAATTCCAAATCGGAATCGACACAATGGCACTCACTTTGTAAATTTTGACGATCAGCGAGAAGTGACTAACTCACTTAATTGTCATCCGAAGATATCGAACGAATCGCTCCAGGGCTGTTTTAGATTCCAGTTGAAAGAATACCGAAGCGACTGCCCCTTTGATCTTGGTTTTAACGTTTCCTTGGGCTTCCAAAGTGACTTGGTAATGTGGAGTCTCAGGCTGTAACAATCCCTTTTCGTTCCTAAGGGACACGAGCATCGGGTCGCCAACTAGTTCTTGTGGTAGCTCCAAAACGGGATCTGGAGCAATGCGTTCAACCTTGCATCGAACAGAACGGACCACGTCGGAATCGAGAATACATTCTGCTTTCATTCCCGTTCGCATCTCCTTGATTGACGACTCGGACACAAACGCCCGAAAAATGATTTCCTGTTTGGGAGTGAACCATCCTAAGAGTGTTCCTCGCTCTACCAGGCAGCCTAAATTGCTAGAATGCGTCGGGTGCTTGGCCAATCGAAGGTCAATGGGTGACACGATCGATGGACGAAGTACAATCGGCGAGGGGATGAAATATCCGTCGGTCGGCGCTCGAAGCACAAGGGATTCGATTTCAGGAATTAGTAGCTCTCTTTTGGACTCCAATTCTCTCAATATTTCGAGTTGTGACGGGAGTTCGTAAGCAGAGGAGGAATCGTTGATTGCGTTCTTCTTCAGGATTGCACATTTTGCAGTGAGAAGCGAAATTTCATTATTCAAATCGCGGAGTTCCGATTCCTTTTCTGGACAATCCATCTCCAACACGATTCCCCCATTGACAAAGTAGGAATCGAGATTTTTGACCGATCGAATGGCCGCCGTTTGAGTTGCATAGATGGGCGACTTATTATCGAAGTCCAACACCCCGCGCGCTCGCACATAGTTCGGAATGGGCAGCGTAACGGCCAGGTAAGAGCCTAGTAGAAGCGTGGCAACGAGAATCAGGAATCGCATGATTTTGATTGGTTGTGAAGTGAAAAATTCTGCGTACAGGCTGGTGGCGGATCTGGCGGAAGACACGATCAGTCCAACCGAGATGGAGGCTAACACGAAGACCGCAAACAATCCCAGTCCCAATGGGACCAGGGCAATCCAAACCAGCAAAGCGAGGAGCACTAGCACGAGCATCCGATAAAGCGACGAAACGATGGAAAAAGAAGCTAACGCAAAAACATTTCGATCGAAGTCGGCTGGATTTGGTTTGCGTCCGCCGAGCACATTGATGAAAGACTGCCACAATGCGGTCGAGCCCTGCTGCGCCAGGTTGGGAACTCCCCATAGATCCGATAGGGCAAAGTACCCGTCGTATTTAAAGCATGGATTCCCATTGATGAGGATCGTACCGAGCGAACACATCAGCATGGTGCTGGCTGCCAGCGTGTGTTCAAGTCCGTCGCGCGTGCTCAACCAGACAGCTGCCGCAAAACATGCGATCATCAATTCGATATAGATTCCAGCGCCCGCCACGGCGGCTCGTTGCCACTTGGAGGGAAGCTTCCAGCAATCCGTGGTGTCGCAATAGAGGCATGGGGTAAAGAATAGAAACAGAACTCCAATTTCCTTGCAGTCGGCTCCCCATCGAGCACATGCGAGAACATGCCCTAATTCATGCAATGACTTGATCAGTAGGAAAAGCACCAAAATCAAGGGCAAGCGATCGCCTTGCATTCGGCGAACATCATAAATGAGCTGCCCTGGATCGGCTAACACGGAGCCCAATACCATGAATCCACAAGTCAATATTGAAACGAATAACACCGTTGCCGTAATCGGATGAAAGACGAGCTTGGCAAGAAGAAAAAATGGCGGCGAAAACCCAGATGGTTTCCAAATCGACATGCGTATTGACAATGGGCTAATGAGAACTTGCTTCCACAGTCCGACTTGATTCCTTCCAGATACGAATTGGTTAGATTCATATTGCTGCAGATTTTGTGGAAGCAACAGATGCGAGTTGCTTAGCCGACTGATGAGGATTTGCAGCCATTGAATCGAAACCGGCTTATTAGGAAAATTCTTCTGCAAGCGGGCGGCGATCTCAGTCGATGACCATTTGCCACTGAGCAGTTTTGCTGCCCTATGTTCGACGTCACTGAAATAGTAGAAGACACCACTAATTGGATCTCTGGCGACCCAACGCTTTCCATTTTCGTAGGAGACCCATTCGATGTCAGGTCGAAAGCGAAGGTGACGGATATCTGCATTCATCGCATTCGACATGCTCATGGCGATCGATTGATAATGGTTGTCGGACGAAGACCAGGACGCAGCTTTCTATCTGGATTGTCCACTTCTAGAAACACTCTGACTTGGGAGTTCAACGGGTTTGCCTCTGGACTTATGAATACTAGTTTCGCGGAGGTCTCAACAGGAGATACGGTGCTCTCGACCAAAACTCGGGCCGTCATTCCAACCAATTCAGGCACAGCATCGATTGCATTGATAAAACCCTCGATTCGAAGTTTGTCGATTTGGACAATTTTTAGGACGACAGTACCTGGCTCAACCCACTCGCCAACTCGCTTCTCCATGGCGATGACAACACCCTCGCAGGGAGAAATAATCCGATGCCGTTGCGACAAATCGGCACCTAGTTTGTATTCCATTTCAGCCAACGACACCTCCAGGGCTGCCATCGCTTGCAGATGAACCGCGCGCTCCGATTCGAGGCCTGCTCTGTCGAAAAGCAGTTTCAATCGATCCACTTCGTTTAGCGGATAGACGTCCTTGACAAGAACATTCGCTTCGATGGCGCGTCGGTACTCATTTTCCGCAACAGCCCGATTCTTATCTGCAAGCCTTTTATCAATATCGTTGGTTTGCTTTTTCTCAGCAATCGCGATCGATAGTTTGGACTTCTCCATTTGAAGACGGACTGCGTTATCGCGGACTCTTCCCAATTCCTGATTTTGCTTTACCGTAGAACCTTCCTTAACGCTTAGCGCTACCACCATACCAGAGACCTGCGCTGCAACCGAGGTTGACTCGATGGTTTTCAATATGGCTCCCTCGACATGAAGCTCTGTGACATGAAGCTCTGTCTTGGGCTTGGACTCCTTTGGCTCGACCAAATCGAGTGTCTGCGCTTTCGCATCGTACGAATTGGCAAGCACAAAAAAGACTACAAACAGAACGAACGGCAGGCAGTTACCCGGGAAGTAAGGTCTTCGCAATTCTGAGGACCGAGCATTGTTCAATTGGATTTGCAACATGAAGATTGACCTAGTCTTTGTTTTTGGCAAACAGCCAAACTCTTTTTTGTATTGCCTCGACCATGGGTCGACACCAAACAAACCAAATCGGCTGTTGGCCACAGTTAAAGTAAACGCGAGTATTTGCTCCCATGTGCGACTTCTTGGCCACTTCGCTTCCAAGACTTGCCAGTGCCAGTAGATAGCAGCCCGACCCTTTGGGATTTTCCATCGCGTTTGATATGTGCCGGACTTCTGCGGTAAAACGCTCGCCTGGTAAACTCTCGAAGACAAAGGATATTGTTTGCGGCAACACGTTGTAATGTGCAAGCAAGTAGCCCGAGTCTCTATCCGCGACATGTATATTCAGCTGCCATGCTCCATTCAGGTCGGCGATACTAAACAAGGAATCACCTCGGCGAAGCGGACGAGCTTCGAGTTCTTTTCGCAACTCCCTTGAGACCACAACTCCCTCGATGGGTGAGTGGATTGCAAGTTTCGTTCGCTCCTGAGTTAGAAACGCCAGTTTTTCTTTGGATTGCTTTTCTTGAGTTTCGAGCAAGAGAATGTCAGTCGAAATCCGTGTTTGAACCGCTAACGCATCCGAGGCAGACGCGGACACCTGATTGATCGCCACCCTGAGACCATTTCGTTTCTCTCCGATTGCACGCATCTGTCCCATGATCTCCTCGATTTGAAGGTCGAGTGTGGGCGAACGCAACTTTGCCAGCGGTTGGCCTGCGACGACATTTTGCCCATCTTCAACCGATAGAATATCGAGAAAGCCATCGATGTTAGCGAATATGGACCTGCGTTTCACCGGTTCCAGGAACGCTTCTGCTTCGATAGTGAACGTGGTAGGTGTGAACAAAAACCATAGCGCAAGTACCACTGCCGTTAAAACGAAGAATAGGCGCGACAATCCAGCACCGATGCGGAAAAAACCGTTCGGCGTTCCTTCGTTCGTCCAGGCCCTAGCAAAACGGGGCAATCGCATCCAACGTTGCTGCTGCTGCCAACCAGCGCAAACAATCGGAATGAAGTGAGTTATTGCGGGGAGAGATTCAAGCATCTCGTCTCGCGACGTCCATTCAAGGATGATCGCCGAAGGAGTCCTGTTTCGCTGTTCCCCGTCGTCATGGAACTTCAGCGCCAGGAGATTATTGAAAGTTCCTTCTTGGGAAAGTCCGGAATCGGATTCTTTGGACGCGTCACTCTGCAAAGGGGAAGAACGTAAAACAGGTTGGCTTTGCGACATGGCGAGGACGGCAAGCTTCTCGAGAGCCGACACATGTTTCGTCCGACGATCAATGCTATCCGTGGCACTTGTCGCTACGATCCTAGCTGACCTGGAACGAAATGAACTTCCCTCCGCAATCGAGACACGCGCTGCCGATAGAGTCGAAATCAGTTGGTTTGCAATTAATCCGGCTGCGTGGGTTATGGAAGAGGAGTTGGCAGTTTTCTGCATTAACTCATGGATTTCAGTCCAACTTTTACCAAACAATTGTTCGAGACGTCTGAGTTGTCGAATCTCAAGAACCTCTGCAAAAGCCTGGCAAAGCGGGTTGAGTGATGCTAGTCCGCTCGGTGGCAAAGGCATTGAGAAAGTCAGGAGGATGCTTCCGTTCGCAGGACTCCCAGGGTGGATTGGGATGGCAAACCAATTCAGGCTCTCGCCGGCTACAGATAGGTATTCACTTTGCGGCCTATTACCACATTCGACAATGAATGCATTCAAGCTGGCAACCGACCCAACTCCACTTTCCGCGACTGTTATCCAGCGGTCCGGCTGGACTTGGAGAACAACTGACGCGGATTCTGCATGGACCAGAAGTCGTAAACTGCATAGCAGTTGGTCAAAAAACTGGCCGTTTGGAATACTGGATCTTGCTGCGTTTTCTAGTTCATCTAGAAGCCGATCCGTTTCGTCTAATTGGAAAGCGTTCTTCATGCGTTAGTAGACCGAAGCAAGTGTGCGAGAATGGAGAAACCTTGAGGCGCATGATTGGCAAAACTCGTCGCTATCGATTTCAAACGACACTCAATAATCGTGGCCAATGATTGGTGTGCAGCTTGGCCGCGGCTCACACCTCAGTTTAGCTAAAAATCAGACTATTTATCCAATCGGCTTCAAGCTCGATCGAATTAGCGTCGCTTAGAATTTATGCCGCCTGCATAACTGTAATCTCCATATCAATCCTTCGAATTCTTAAATTAGGACAAAGCGATTTCCGACACCTATTGCATATGGAAACTATTGCTAATTTAGAATAATGCATTTGCTTTTTGATAGCTATAGTGGCGTGTTCGCATTCTTGCTCGATAGGTTTTCTGATGTGCAAGTCAAAGATGTTTTTTGGATTCGGTGCCGCGTTTTCCTTTGCCTTGAGCGGCTGCCAGCTGGGTTCGTCTAAGCAAGCTAGTTTTAGACCAGTTGACAGCGTAGCTGCCAATGCCCCGATGACCCAATTACATGCAGCGGACGCTGTCGCTACTGGAAACATGCCATACTATGTAGAGGACAGCTCCCCTATTGATTTGGATGAGAGCGTTCTGTCGCCAGACAGGTTCCATTCGATGACACTACAGGAATGTATATCCCAAGCGCTTGGTTCGTCAAGGATTATGCGAGACTTGGGAGTGACAATCATTCGCTCACCGCAGTCGGTCTCTACCAATTTGGATCCTGCGATCGTTTATACTGACCCGCGAGTGGGCGAGGAAGCTGCCTTGAGTGCATTCGATGCAAACATGTTTGCATCGAGCTTTTACGAAAACAACGATCGAGGATTGAATAACCGGTTTTTTGGAATCAACGGAGATTTTGTGCAGGATCTCAGCACTTCGCAGGTCGGGATCAATAAGCGATCTGCAACCGGCGGCTTGTTCAGTGTTCGTGATGTGACTGTTTATGATCGAAACAATCAGACATCGAACCGATTTGTTCCATTCTCGTGGGAGAGTTATATTGAAGCTCAAATTCGGCAGCCACTCCTGCAGGGGGCTGGCACTCAGTACAATCGCATCGCAGGGCCGGGCGCCCAACCAGGACAAATGAATGGAGTCCTTCTCGCTCGCGTGCGAACGGATACGAACCTAGTCGAACTCGAACGAACCGTTCGGGACTTTGTTTCCGATGTCGAGAACTCGTACTGGGATTTGTATTTCGCATATAGGGATCTGGATGCTCGCATCGAAGTGCGACGAATTGCGGAAGAAACCTTGCGAGGACTGGCAGGGAATGACACTTCTGCGGGGAAAAGAGCCCAAGCCCAAGAGCAAGTGGATCGGTTCCAGTCGGAAGTCGTAGACTCGCTTAATGGACGAGTGATCGACGGAACTCGGACGAACAATGGAAGCGTAGGCGGATCCTTTCGAGGCTCCGGCGGAGTCCGAGTAAGCGAACGAAAACTTAGGCTACTGACTGGAATGGCCATCAATGACGGGACCTTGATTCACCCGTCGGATAAGCCTTCTATCGCAAAGGTTCATTTTGACTGGAGCAGCTCTATCCACGAAGCTCTCACGCGTCGAGAAGAATTGCGCAAGCAACGTTGGATTGTCAAGCAACGCGAATTGGAATTGATAGGCCATCGCAATTTCCTCAAGCCTCAGTTGGACATGGTTAGCCAATATCGAATGCGAGGTTTTGGCCAAGATCTCACAGGGTCTGGCTCCGCCGCATCCAGTCTTGCACGTGGGCAATACCAAGAATGGCAATTGGGTGTAGAGTATCAAATGCCTGTCGGCTTCCGACGTGCGAACGCCGCCGTAAAGAATTCTCAGCTAGCCCTATGCCGCGAATCAGAGATTCTGAGAGAACAAGAGAGATCTGTTCACTTTGGGCTTAGCAACGCTATCAACGAATCAAAGCGAGCTCATGAAAATCTTTTGCTTCAGGAAAAGCGATTGACGAGTATCGTGCTGCAACTAAATGCGATCGATGCTAAGCAGGAACAAGGGGAAAAGGCGGAACTTGACGTGCGACTGGAAACGCACCGTCGCTTGCTCGATGCGCGATTGCGGTACTATCAAGCTGAAGTGGAGTATGTCTTAGCCCTTCGCAATGTCAACGTGGAGAAAGGAACATTGCTTCCTTATTGCAATGTCTGGATGAATGAGACGGCACCGTCGGAAGCCGCAGCGTCGGACGCTGTGCGGCGCGTTGCCTTGCAAGACTATACCGTTTCTCCACGCAACCGAGATATGGTCGTTGGTTCGCGTATTAGATAACGTACCTATTTAAAACCATATTCCGCCAGAACTGGTTCCAGGACTGAGTCTACACATGCATGCAGTGTGAATTCAAGTTGAGGGACTGCATAAACAAATCCTTTGATGGAGTCTCGAAGAAGCAGGCCCACTTCGGAATCCGACAGAGTTTCAAAAATGGAATGCAACTGTGATGGCCAATACCAAGGCAAAAAACCATTCGCCTCTGAGAAGCCCTTCGCTTCGCGAATAGATAGATCTTGGAGGGCATCGCCTCCGTTCTCGCTATTTCCAAGGATCGCCATCATGATTCCATCGGAGCGCAGAAGACGATTCGTGATGGATTGCATGTTATTGCTAACCCACTCCTCCCTATCGACTAGGACAGGTAGAAACGATGCGCTCACGGGCTGTTGCGGATACACCGGCAAGCCTTGAAGCTCCTCGGGTATGACAAGCCCAATTTTTCCGAAGTGGGCTACGATCTTGATCTGTTCCGTCTTAGATAGTCCGACCAGGATATCCCAAAAATCAAAGTCAAAAGATCGAGACCTTTGTTGCCTTAGCCTGCGGACAGAAAATGAATTCGACGCGGATGGCTCTCTTGCTCGAAAATGATTTTCGCTTTCAACGTTATCAGAATTTGGCGGTACATTCGATTCGAAAATGGAATCGAACGGCGAGCCATAGCTTCCTTCGACGCGTTTTTCAGGAGGAGTGTAATGGGAGTCTTTCACATCCTCGACGGTCTGTTTTGCCAAGAACGAATGGTCTACTGACTCAAATGGAGTTGAGATAAGCGGCAACTTGTTTTGGACTTGGGATTCGACGCGTTGGTCCCAAACAGGCTCCTCAGGCATCTGGACTACGGCTTCGATGGGTACATGGACGCCAAAGCTAGACCCAATTGGCGAAGAAATCGAACTGTCGCCCGACTCAATGATTGGGACTTCGGGCGCTGGTCGCTCCTCAGGAAGTTCTTCCATCTGAACTAAAAACTCGGTCTTGCCCGCGCGGATCGAATCGCCTGATTTAAGGTTGGCTTCCGCTATCGATACATTGTTTACCCATGTCTTATTACGGCTCTTCTTATCTCGAATCTCTGCGTGGTCACCAAAATTCTGAAGCTCAAAATGAACTCCGGTCATGTAGCTGTCTTCAGTAACAAAAAAAGAAGAGCTTGTCCTGCCAACGGTTCGTATTTCCCCAACCGGCACGACGAGCGTACTACCGGAAAGAGGTCCAGCCTTGACCGTCAAGACAATATTAAAGTGATTCGATTCCAAATGAGTTTTACTGCGAAAATCTAGAAAAAAAACACGTTGATTGGCTCAGAGAAACCGTTTTCTCTGCAAGCAATAATAACCCAGCAACGGAGTCTGCACCAACAAAGAGCATTCATTTGCCGAGACTTTGCGATCGGGAGTTCCTTAATCTGGGTAGGATAATTCATCTAGGACCGCATTGCACTTCCCTTCTTGTCCGGAAGGGCCGATTTCGTCCAAGAATTTGCTGGAGACTTGTGGTGAATAGAATGGCATTTGTCCGATAAACTGAATGTTCTATTCGTAAAAAAACAATCCATGGATGGGTAGTAAAATGGCTTCGTTGCTCAAAAGATCGCCTAAGGCAATTTTCCAAGTCCTTTTCGTGGCACTCTTGAGCGAGCAGCTACTTGGGCAAGCTCCCCTGGTGGTTCAAAAAATGGAGCCTGCAAACCCAATTGGCACCGGACCGTTTCAACCCTTGGCGCCGCCCACGATGGCCGCCAGTTCGGGGACCTCGGTACCTATCACGCTTCAAAGTTTTCAAAGTGGGGGCACTCCCGCGAAAACCGGGACAGTAGAGCCACCGGTCAAAGTAAAACCAATAGTACCGGCCAGGAAAAACGAATCGGAACTTAAAAAGGGAAAACTAGATGTTGCTCAGATGATCCACGCCCCGACAGACCATGTTCAAGTGTTTTCTCAACTGAATATCGATCGGAGCTTTTTAAACGACGCGATGCCGGCTCCTGCCGTGCGAAGCTATCAAGCAGATGCCCAGGGTGGATTGGATTGGACGCCTAGCGGGTACTGTTGGCAAAGTCCTGCATTCTGCTTTTCACCTCTTTACTTCGAGCAACCCAACCTCGAACGATATGGGCAAGGCAAAGGTCCGATCTTAGACCCAGCTCTATCAGCTGGCTACTTCTTCGGTCAAATCACCGTGCTGCCCATTCGAGCATTGTGGCAGCCACCATGGTCCAAGAGTTGTACTCTTGGTCATCATCGACCAGGCGATTGCGCTCCGATCCAACGCCGCCCATCGATCCATGACAAAGAAATTAGCTCGACCGTAAGTACGCCCGTAAGTACGCCCGTCGTTGTGAAGATTTCCGAGTAGTCAAGATTGGAAACATAGCTTCGTCTCCCGAGATGTTCATTACCTGCCTTGAGAAGTCAGATCTATATGGCACATCACTTCGGTGGAATCAATATGTACAACGAGCTAACCGAACACAACATAGTGGCCTCTGTTCGACCTCTCACTCCAGAGGCAGAGCGTTTTTTACGTGACTCAAGGCATATTTCGAAGTCGGTGAATTGCTTTGATTTCGTTCCGAGCAACTATGAAAACGCTTGGCGAATTCTTGACGCGCTCCCACGGGGACGGTTCTGCGAATGGGGTAGTGGGTTAGGTGCCGTCACGGGTCTTGCTGAGATGCTCGGGTTCGATGCCTGCGGGATAGAGCAAGACAACGATTTGTGTCTCAGTTCTCGCGAATTATTCTTCTCGCACGGATTAAAGGCAACCATTCACCAGGAAAGCTATTTTGAATCTGAGCTACGTGCGGACATCTACTATGTCTACTGTTGGCCGAGCATTTTTGAATCAACTGAAGAACGTTTCAGAAATATCGCAAGTCCAGCCTCCCGTTTGCTAATCTGCCACGGCCAAGATGACGTTCGAGTCAAAAGCCTATCTTCCGACGCCTAGCTCAACCCAGTCAAACCCAAACCGCAGACGCCATCGCTGCCCATGGCTGACGCTGCTCGTGGCTGACGCTGCTCGTGGCTGACGCTGGCCGTGGCTGACGCTGGCCGTGGCTGACGCTGCCAGCGTCAGAATCAAATCCGCACATTCCACCGCCGCTTGTCCCGATGGTCCCATGCGCGAGTGCACTTCATTTGCCTCAGAGTTCGTCGTAACTATAGATGAGCAGATCCTCAGATGAACGGTCTCGCATCAGTTGGTTCCAATGTAGAGAGAATCGCCATGATTGAATCGGTAGCAAGGTACTTCTTCAGACCATTTTCTTCTGCAACTTCCAACGCGGCGAGACACGTTTCGAGCAAAGCATGCGGAAAGGATGAAAGAGATCGAGGCAAGGATCCTCTTCAAGAGATCAACTCACGGAGAGGCGTCTTCATCAATTGCGAATTCCTAACCTATCGAGCAAACTCAATTTCAAAGGCTCGTTCAAGCGTATTTTTTGCTGAGCTCGATTTACTCTTGCATTTCATGATTTTGGAGAACGCATGAGGCGACAGTTGATCTCCGAAAACCGAACCCCCGCTCGGGACCGCGTTCAACAGGGCTCTCAATCCGGCGGACGCTTCCCCCACAATTTCATCGCCGAGGGCATCACTGGGAAATAGCAGTCGGTCCAAACGAGGTGCACAAACTCCACTTAAAGCCGATTGTTGCAAATCGACATGCACGACGATGGCATTCAAAATCGGGTTGCAAAGCAGCGCGATAACGCGTGCTTCGTCGTTGGCGCTGCCCGTGTCTACGATGCGACCATTGAATCCCGCTTGACCGTGGCTAACCATCCCAAAATCAATATTGCGAAGCCTTAGTTGTTCTGCAAACTGCTGTAACAATAAATCGGAGGATTTGGATTGGACGATACCAATAATCTTGATGTGCCCTTGTTGTTGGTGAGGAAACAACATTTCCAAAATCGCATCGCCAACTTTTTGAGGCTTGCCATAGAGAGGCGAGACGTGCGGTGAAAGAGAGGGTCCCGCGTTCACTTCGACGACCGCCCCTTTTTGTTCGTAAAGTGGACGACGGATGTCCGTGGCCAACACATCTAGACCAGCGATATCCAAGCCAACAACCCTGGCTGCGATAACGGCTTGCTCGGCGGTTTCGGGATGCACCTCGTCCGTGCAGTCGGTTGTCAAATCGCCCGTTCGTCGGACTACGACCGTTCGGCCAGCTTCAGGTATCGAATCAATGTTGAGCCCCTGCTTGTTCAGCTCGATTAAGGCTGGCGCGCTGAGCAACAAGGTACCGAGTTGATCGGTGTATGCCTCGCCTCGCCTGGGATCCGCATTGACAACGGCCACCAGTTGTTTGATGGTAAGGACACCGTCTCCGATGACGACTTCGCTGTGCCCCTTGGCGGCCGCGACGAGCCGATGGCCGACGACGAGCAATCGGTGATGTTGGCCCAACGCAAACTGTTCCACCAAGATGTCCTCGGTTTCTCCAGCTTCGACAGCGAAATCATACGCTTGCATGATTTCTTCCTTGGTTGTTAGCTCAATCGAGATACCTCGCTGATGGTTCGCGCTGCATGGCTTTACGACAACTGGAAATCCAATTTCTTGTGAGGCAACCCATGCATCTTCCGCGCTGCTCACTGCCCGTCCATGCGGTACGGGCACGCCTACCTGTCGAAGAAGTCTTTTGGTCAAATCCTTGTCGCTTGCTATTGCCTCGGCGATGGCGCTCGTTGCGTCGGTCTCAGCGGTCCAAATGCGACGTTGATGTTTGCCTTCTCCAAGTTGAACGAGCGATCCGCTATTGAGGCGAGTGTAAGGTATGTTGCGACGGCGCGCAGCTCGCAAGATGGCACGCGAACTTGGGCCCAATCTTACATCGTCGGCGAAGTCGAACAATTCGCGAACCTTCGCGCCGAGTGGAAAATCTAGTAACGACTCACCCGAATCCATCAGTTCGATCGCGAGTCGGAAACAACGCTCGCTTAGGGCTTGTTCCTCCATTTCCATCGCAAGCACCGTTTCGGTCTCGGGCTCCACCCTATTATTCGAATTCCCCGAAGTTATAGAAGGCCTTCGTTCAATATTGTTGCCTGTATCCAAGGTTGGAACACCAGCCATCGCGGAAAACCAACGGGCGCAAGCGAGCCAAAGCTCTGGGCCGGTTCTCGAATTTGGCAATTGCTCAACGATGCTGGTAGCGTTCGTTACTGACTGAGGGTGACTCGTCGCAAATTGTTTTGATTCAAGAAAACTTGCTAGCAGCTGGGAAATCTGTTGCGAACGCGGAGAACAGTCAGCTTTTGAAGAGTCCCAGTAGTGAACCTCGAGCATGGCCGCGGAGGACCAACGATTGGGACCACGAAGGGCAACGAATTGATACGTTCGCATCAGGGAAAATGAAAAAAGCGGGTGGGGTAGCGTTATGCGTAAATCATCCTCACATTCCAACTTCGAGGAAGGATGATCGTTTGACCGCTAGTGTAGCTGAAATCCGCTTACTTGAGGGTCGTAACCGCACGAAAACGGATTACACCATTCTCGGAGAGTTCCGACTTCTTGGTTTCAACACCAGAAACCAACTGAATGGTGTTTCGATTTGATTTCGTAGATTCCAAGGCCACTGCCGAAACTGCCGAATCTCGTTGCTCTTGAAGTCGAATTCGGCTTGATCGTTCCATTACGGTTCGATCGTCTGGGTCCAAAAGGGTTGGAGTCCATCTTGGCTTGCTGTCAAAGTCGTCTGGGGCACTTAGCGGCTGCATGCCAAAGTTTTCACGGGGTGTGAGGGTCTTTGGAATTTCCTGCATACCGTTAGTCCCGTTGCGCGCCAGTGGAATTGGCTCCGGTGCTGCATCCCCCATCGCTAGGGCGTCGCGCGGTTTGAGCAAACCGCTCAAATTACTAATTGCGTTCGGTGCTTCTATTTGCGTTGCGTTTGATTCGCGATCGATTGCGACCATGGGCAAGGTCTGTACATTATTGGATGCGCTGCTGCCTCCCAAGCTTGGTCTTCGCATCGATTCGGGGTCGACGTTTGGGTTCGCATAGGGGTTTGTGTTTGGGTTGGTATATGGGTTTGTGATGGGAGGCATGACCTGATTTGGCTGCAAACCCTGCCCGCTGGCCGGTTGAGCTCCATACGGATTCGTATTTGCATGTGGATTTACATTTGCCGGTGCAAATCCAGCGGTGGGGTTAGCTGCCTGTCCAAAGCTAGGATTGGGCGTTGCAGAATAGGAAGGTGGTCCTACGGGCGTAACGGAAGCTGCACCGGGAACATACGGAGTGGTGAATGCGTTCGTCGGCTGAGGACACATACCATTTGCACAAGCCGATGCGGAGGGCATCCAAGCTGCGGTGGGAACAACTCCAGATCCAACTGGGAGACTACTTGAATAAACTGGGTTGGCGACAACTTGGCCGTTGTAATTCTGGCCGTTGTAATTTTGGCCGTTGTAAAAAGACGTTTGGCCAAGATAGGGTTGCGAAACATTGGGTTGACTATTGGCACCGAAGCCAGACGTGTAGGGCATCGTGGTGATCGGCAGGGTCGAAGCGGGCATCCCACTCGCAATGCCCCCCCCTCCCATGGGCGGAATGTTGCTTGGCAGGCCGACCATAGACATGCCACCTATTGGGATATTCTGGTAAGGCTGCGTTACCGGAGCGTACATGGCTGAATTGGCTAATCCGGTCGGATTGTATCCAGGGCCTGTAATCGAAGGCCATCGGTTAGCCTGCAAGCCATATTCGCCTAGCAGCGGACGAGGGGAAAGGACCGGTTGACGTTGAGCTTGGTACTGGTAGGACGTGCAAGGTTGCAGGCTGGTGACGGTGGTGCCATAACGCGGATCAAAAGCTGTGACTGGTCGATAGTAAGTGACCGGCGTTCGAGCCCACTGCGTATCGTAGGCTGCAGTCGGCAAGTAGCCAGCAACCGTTTGCGGAATGCCTGGCGCTAGCAATGGTGAATTGTTGTTTGAAGGCGAAATATAGTTGACATATCCAAGCGACTGGTTGCCATTGAGATTTGCGTAGCTTGGTGGAACATAACCTAGTGACGGATTCGTACCGGGGAAGTACGCTGCAATTTGACCATTGACGGGTTGGCCATTGACGGTTTGACCATTGACGGGCACCGGTGCTCCAACTGGATAAGCTGGTTGGCGATGTCCAAAAAGAGAATCGAGCCATTGGCCAGCCTGAGTGGCCTGTGCAGTCGATACAAAGCAGGCCGCCGTTGCGACCGCCAAAAGACGTCTGGTTATCAACTTCATGGATGGCTATTCCTGATTGGACGTGTGGTAGGCAACTTGCCGTCGGTTAAAAAGTGGGCGAGGGAAAGTCTGCATTAATGAGATGCCATACCCCGGTCCTGGGTCAATCAAAACATAACCTTATTTTTCTGATTCGAGAAAGAACGACCGTTTGCGGTTTCGCTTGTATCGAAACTAACGATTGCAACGACATCGATCATGGGCAAGTATAATCCATCAAATATCCGGATTCCGACACACATTCCTCAATGGGACAGATGGTCCTATTGGATAGGTTGTCCAATATGGGGCTGTCGTCATTGGTCGAATCAGATCTATCCCAACGGAACAAAAGCGGATGACAATTTCAGTTGGTACAGCTATTGCTTCCCAACCGTGGAAGGCAACAGCACTTTCTATGCGGTCCATCAGAAATCCACTTTTGAAAAGTGGCGAGATTCTTCCGCGGAAACGTTTCAGTTCAGCTTCAAATTCCGACACTTCTCGCTGTTCGCCAGTATGCAGCTCCTTCGAATGCGATCGTTTTCGTTGGCTATAGGCCAAAGGGCACTCACTTTGTCAATTTCAAGCCTCAATGCGCTAGCATGAGGGCCGGATTTGCAGGTGATCACTTGGCTTCCGGCCCGCACGCTTGTGCGTTGCGGCTCAAAGTGAGCGCCACACTGCCTAGAGGACTATGCTACTGGTCGATTTCATTATGCTCATAGCCTAAGCGACGATCTGACGGTCGGGTGAGCGATTGCATCCATCAATGATCCAGAGTAGATACTTCGCCCCCCATCGACCGGAATGCAAACGCCGGTAATAAACTCATTGGTAGCTAGAAAGTAAACGGCTTGAGCTACGTCCTCAGGCCGACCCAGCCGCTTCAGAAGACAATCTTGCCGGATAGCATCGGCCTTGGCTGTAGAAAGAGACTGGTCCAACATCACAGGTCCTGGCAATATCGCGTTCACCCTAACCGACGGATTACGTATTGCCAACTCGACTGCAAGTGAGCGTGTCATCGTTTCGATAGCACCTTTTCCCGCAAAGTATGCGGAAAAATCAGGGTAGGGCCTTAGCACTGCCCAATCACCAATTAAAACAATGGATCCGCCCGTCGGTTGTGTGACCATCTGCAATCCAGCGGCTTGACTGCAAAGAAATGTACCCAGCGTGTTGACTTCGAATTGCCGTCGCACATCCTCGGCTGTGGTCTCTTCGATGGAACGCCAATCCCAAATGGCCGCCGAGTTTACCAGTACATCAAGCCTCCCGAAATATTGAACAATTTGCTGCACCGATGCTTTCGCAAAATCGGAATCTTCGACAGAGCCTTGAACGACGATTGCATCCGTTCCATTTTGTTTCAACTCGGAAGCACATTTCATGGCATTCTCAATCGAAGTATTGGCATGCAGCGCGATTTGGAAGCCCTGAGTTGCGAAGTACCTAGCGATCGCTTGACCTACCCTTGGAGCTCCACTACCGGTTATCCACGCAACTTTTTCGCCAATCATTTCTTTATGCATTTCCATTTTGTGAGAAGTGTTTGCGTCATTCAAGGGAGTTATCCTACGCGGAAATGGATTTTAGTGCGTCTACAAGTCCTGCTCTGGCGACGGTACATCTAATGTAGAACGGCACTCCGTGCTTTTTCTAGGCGTCGACCCTAATTCGGGCTGAACCGGACGCTAGAGCGCCCGCGGCTGATTAGCCAAAGCGCGATCGCCAAATGGCACTCACTTTGAGCCGAATTGCGCTAGCCTGCGGGCAGGAAGTCAAGCAATCACCTACAAATCCGGCCCTCATGCTAGCGCATGGAGGCTCAAGATTTACAAAGTGAGTGACATTGTGCGAGAGCCCACGGTTTGCGGCCCATGTTGTGATCGATGCCGTTTTCTCAGCACGGAGTGCCGATCTAAACTAGCTTGCTGCCCACTTCTTCGCCTCCGATCAAATAAATTGCGAGTCAGAACATCTGGGCTGCCCATGCCCTACGTCACGGACTAGAATAAGATTTGGTTTATTTCCGATAGTATCCCCAACCGCCTCACGGCGGAAATGCAAGCCGTCCAGTCGAGGAGCCCGTAGTGAGGCAAGCACTGATTAGCGATATCCACGGCAATTTTGAAGCACTTCAAGCCGTAATGACGGATATTGCAAGCCAATCCGTAGACCAAATCATTTGTCTTGGAGATGTCGTGGGATATGGGCCTAACCCATGCGAGTGCCTTGACTTAGTGATGAGAAAAACCTCGCTAACGATCATGGGCAATCACGATCAGGCAGCCCTTTTCGATCCCGAGGGATTTAATCCGGTAGCACTTCGGGCAATTTACTGGACTCGAGATCGCTTGGACGCAGGAGCAATGTCCGTTGTGAACAAGCGATGGGATTACTTGAGTGAACTCCCTAAATTGCACCACCAGGAAAAGTTCATGTTTGTTCATGGTTCCCCCAGGGATCCAACCAACGAATATGTCTTTCCGGAAACCATCTATGATAAGAATAAGATGGAAAACATATTTACCCGTGTAAATCAATATTGTTTCCAGGGTCATACGCACATGCCCGGTGTCTTCACTCCGGACCTGGAATTTATCAAGCCGTCGCAATGCAATGGCGTTTTTGCCCTGGCTAACGAAAAGTTGATGGTGAATGTTGGCAGCGTTGGCCAGCCTCGAGATGAAAACAATCGTGCTTGTTATGTCATAATTGATCACGATGCCAAGAAAATGTACTTTCGAAGAGTGGAATACGATTTCGAGACGACCTGTCAAAAAATTTACGCGGTAAGCGAACTGGATAACATGCTCGGCGATCGATTGCGCACTGGGCGCTAATTTGGGATTTCCAACCGTCTACATTATCAATTTATAGAAACATCCATTCGTGCGGACTGCAATCGTAAGCGACATTCATGGCAACTTGGAAGCGTTGCAAGCTGTATTAAAGGATATTGACTCCCAGCGCTGCGATCGGATTATTTGCCTCGGCGACGTTGTCGGATACGGTGCCAATCCCTGCGAGTGCCTCGATATCGTTTCGACTTTTGAGCAGTGCATTTTGGGGAATCATGACTATGGAGCCTTAATCGATCCAGAAGGCTTTAGTACGGCTGCCGAGCAAGCCATCTTTTGGACGCGCAGGCAACTTGAAAACAATTCGCATCCCGTCGAAGCCCTACGCCGGCTTGAGTATTTGGCCCGTTTGCCGCGAACGATCTCCGAGGGAAACATTGCGTTTGTGCACGGTTCGGTTCGCAATCCACTCAATGAATACGTGTTCCCTGAAGATGTCTTTAATCGACGAAAGATGGAAAAACTCTTTTCGATGATCCAAGGCTATACCTTTCAAGGCCACACACATGCTCCCGGTGTATTTACAACCAACATGCAATTCCTACGCCCCGATGAGTTCGGATATCAAATGGCCTTGCCTGAAGACAAAGCGATGATCAACGTCGGAAGTGTGGGACAGCCGCGCGACGGTGATTGGCGCAGCTGTTTTGTGATTCTCGAATACCCCAAAATTGAATTCCGTCGTGTCGAGTACGACATCGATACCACGGTGAACAAGATATTTGCGATCCCTGAGCTCGACAATTTTCTGGGCGAACGCCTCCGCGAAGGGCGCTAGTCCGGATTATTCATTGGCCATTTGGCCAATGCACAATGGCTCTCACTTTGGAACTTTTGAGCCTCAATGCGCTAGCTAGATTCTTAGTAGTGCGACACTACGGGTCGCAATAATCACGTCGCAATAATCACGTCGCGGAGCGTCGTGCATCCCAATGCGAACTAAATCGCTTGTGTTGAGGACAAAAGTTCGTGAAGATAGAAATGGTGCTTGCCGAGTTTTCCACCATAGTTACCGCCGGTTATTTTTCGAACGCCGCAAGATGGGCCAACCTCGCAGGCCGCCTGAATTCCAATTCGCATGGCCTTGCCGACTACTTCTGGAGTGAGGCCATCGATGACGAGTTCCAAAGCTGCGCTGGTTTGATCGAGTACATACGATTTGGTTTGTTCTCGCAAGGTGGGGCAGAAAGCATCGTTGGTTGACGCATTTAGCATTTTGTACTTGGAGCCGACTTTCGAACCGCTACGAGCGACGCCGCCAGGAAAAGGTGTAATGCAATCGCGTAGACGTTTGATGGCCATGACCGCGTAATCGCATGCATGCAGCGCACCATGGATCGTGTCAGCCAAGACGAGGAAATTCCCACCGCCAACAGCACTTTGACGGCATACCGTATCTTGGCAAACAAATTCACCATCCATGACTGGGATCCGCCAGTAACGTTCTTTTCCAATCTTCTTCGAGATTTGATGTCCATCGCCAAAGTAACGCAAATGGGAGCCCATGGCGACCCGTTTTTCGCTATAAAGCCCAGCAAAAACGGCAGTGCTAGGACAGGTCAGGACACACTGGCCAACGCGACGAACCAACTGCTTTTCGAGCTCATCGCCTGAAACACTAAACAGCAAGATTGCGACGCCTGGTCGGCCGTCCGGTGTCTCGTCGGATTCGAGCAAGCGTTCGATTCCGGCTTCGACCCCGCATCCAATAACGCTCGTTGCAAAACCCGTCATGGCTTCGGCAGCTCGCCTTGCCCACAAAGGCTCGGCAGCTGTTATGATGATGCGAGTTCCCGTCATGTCAAAGGCTTCCGCGAAAGTGTCTTCCACCTCGATCCCATTGATTTGCATCACACCCTCGCGGTCGTTGAGTTTTGCCAAAAATCGTAGCATGTCGTCTGGGCAATGGGCAGCGGCATTGACCATAATGTATTCGGTTCCTGCTCACGAGATAGAGGTCGATCGATCGACAAAGGTTTTATTTCCGCCCGCTGCTATAAACCTAACTAAGGCAACCCATCATGGGCAGAATTGAAGTTGGTTTTCAACACACGTGGTATTTATTGCTCCTTCTCCTTATTCCGCTTGTTTGGTGGCTCGGATTGAAGTCCTTGGCCGGGCTTGGGCCATGGCGGCGTTCGATCGCGATTGCATTGCGGACGGCAGTAATGTTGCTTGTCATATTCGCGATCGCTGGAATTCAATGGATATGGTTTAGCGAGAAGTTAACGGTTATCTATCTCTTGGATCAAAGCGATTCGATTCCGGTCGCCAAACGTCAACTCATGTTTGAATACGCCATTCAAAGCGTGAAAGAACATCGTCATTCGGAGCGTCAGGACCGAGCCGGGCTAATCGTATTCGGTCGTGAGGCCTCGATTGAAGTGCCTCCATTTGATGAAGACCTACCAAACATCAATCGCCCCGAATCCTTCTTCGGCAAGTCAGATGCAACGAATTTAGAGAGCGCACTCAAACTCGCCCAGGCCAGCTTCCTCGAGGACTCGGCAAAACGTATAGTGATCTTGACAGATGGCAACCAAACCCTTGGATCTGCCGAAGCGACCGCACAACGTCTCAGCGACACAGGCATTGGCATCGACGTTGTACCGGTCCGATTGGACAGCAAGACGGAGGTTCTCCTCGAAAAAATTGATGTTCCCGGATTCGTTCGCCAAGGCCAAACGGTGGACGCCCGCGTTGTGATCAATCGTTACAGCGAAGCTGGAAATGCCAAGGACGTTCCTGGACGACTCAGGGTGGTTCGTCGGATTGGAAATCAATCTGAAGTACTCGCGGACGGTCCCTACACACTCGATCGCGATATCAACGTAATACCCATTCCGCATAAAGTTGATGAGACCGCAGGTTATACCTATGAAGCTGAATTCACAACCGACGATATTGCTGACGATACGATAACTCAGAACAACCGTGCAACGGCGTTTTCCTATGCTCGCGGCAAGGGAAAGGTCATGTTGATTGAGGACGGAATGACCCCGGGGAACTATCAGCAATTCGTCGACGCTCTTCGACGAAACGATATCGATGTTGACGTGAGAGATACCCGCAACCTTTTTTCCAGCTTGGTCGAACTGCAATCGTATGACTCTGTTATTTTGGCCGGGGCACCGAGAACGAGCGGCGATGACACGACCCAAATCGTCTCCTTTACCGATGATCAAATCGATATGCTCGTCCAAAGCGCGCAGCAATTTGGTATGGGAATATTGATGCTGGGCGGGCCTGAGGCGTTTGGTGCAGGGGGTTGGACCAACACGAAACTCGAGCAAGCCATGCCGGTGAACTTCGCGATCAAGAACAGCAAGGTAGAAGCCGTTGGGGCCCTTGCAATGGTGATGCACGCCTGTGAAATCCCCGAGGGAAACCACTGGCAAAAAATGATCGGCAAAGCGGCCCTGGAGGCATTGGGCCCAAGTGACTACTGTGGTGTCGTTCAATACGATATGTCAGGGGACAAATGGCTATGGGGCGGCTCAGCTGGATTGTTGAAAGTTGGCGAGAACAAGTCGATGATGAAGTCGCGTATGAACGCCATGACGCCCGGCGACATGCCGGATTTCGACTCCGCTTTGACCATGTCGATGAAAGGGTTGAAAACTGTCCCTGCGTCACTCAAACACATGATCGTTATCAGCGATGGTGACCCCACGCCAGCTTCTGCTGGAATCTTGGCACAATACATCAATGCCAAGATTAAAATATCGACGGTGGCCGTTGGTTCGCATGGCCCAGCAGGTAGTAACGAATTGAAAAGAATCGCCAGCAAGACAGGCGGCAACTATTATGTCGTTCAAAACGCATCTGCCCTCCCTAAAATCTTCATGCGAGAAGCCCGACGCGTTGCGAGACCCTTGGTCTACGAACCGGAGGGTGGCGTACAGCCTGTCATAACTCAGCCACATGAGATTCTTTCAGGCATCGCGGGAGAACTGCCAACTCTTCGAGGCTACGTGTTGACAGAACGCAAGGATAGTCCATTGGTAGAGGTCCCATTGCGAGCGACTATGCCGGCGGAACCCGACAATGCATCAATCTTGGCTACCTGGACGTATGGACTCGGGCGCACGGCTGTGTTTACAACCGATGCAGGTAACAGATGGGCTGAAGGCTGGGTCAACGCCCCCTTTTACGATCAGTTCTTCTCGCAGATGGTGCGATGGACAATGCGGCCATCCAATGATGATTCCAAATACAATATTGCCACCAACGTTAAAGATGGTCGCATACAAATTGTCGTAACCGCTCTTAATGCAGACGACAAGTTTGTCAACTTTTTGGATATGAATGCCATCGCGGTTGGGCCAGATTTGAAACCCATCCACGTATCGATGCGGCAACAGGCGAGCGGTCGCTACGTTGGCGAGCTGACGCCGGAGCAAGCCGGCAGTTATATGCTCAGCATTGTACCTGGGGGGGGCAAGCCTCCGATTACCACCGGGGTTACCATGCCCTTCTCCGATGAATATCGAGTTCGGCAAGCGAACATGCAATTGCTGGAATCGTTGGCTGCACGCAAACCTCTCGGCGGAACAGCCGGAACGATTTCCGCTTCACTCGAAAAGGACTCGATGGAGCAAGCGTTAGGAGTGGATACCTACAGAAAAGGGCTTCCGCCCGCTAAGAGCCTTAAGGATATTTGGCCCTTAGCAATCCTAATTGGCGCAACCTTGTTTTTTTGTGACGTATTCGTGAGACGCGTTGCCATCGATATGGGGCTGCCCCTAAGGATGCTGGCCGCAAGACTTCGTCGCCGAACCGACAATTCAAAGGCGCTTGATGCAGAACAAAAAACTCGACTTGATCGATTGCGAAGCAGCAAAAACATTGTCGGTGACGATTTGCAGAGACAACGAGCCAGCACTCAGTTCGAGCCTGAACAAGGAAATTCCGTTTCAGCAACCACAGCCGAAGACGCTTTTGCGTCCGGCGATTCGAAGTCCCATCGCACGGATCTATCACCCAAAAAACCAAGCATGGGTATCGAAGAGGAGCAGAGTTATACTTCGAGGTTGCTCGATGCAAAACGCAAAGCCAAAAAGAACAACTAAAACTTAACCTAGGAAACTACATGAGTAACGTCGCAGATTCGATGCAACAGCAAGCAGAAACATTTCGGAATCGGTACGCCGCTGTTCGAGAACAAATTGGCCGGGTCATCGTCGGTCATGATGAGATAGTAAACGGGGTGCTAACGGCAGTATTCGTTGGCGGTCATTGTTTATTAGAAGGGGTCCCAGGGCTCGGCAAAACGATGCTTATCAAAACGCTTTCTGAAACCCTTTCGCTCGATTTCAATCGTGTTCAGTTCACCCCAGACCTGATGCCATCCGATATCCTCGGCACGAACATGATTGTGGAGAACGATGGAAAGCGAGAATTCCAGTTTCAAAAAGGACCGATCTTCACCCAGATTTGCTTGGCGGACGAAATCAACCGGGCCACTCCAAAGACTCAATCGGCCCTCTTGGAAACGATGCAGGAGGGGACGGTAACGGTCTCAGGAAATCGCTATGAGTTGAAGAAACCGTTTTTTGTTTTAGCAACCCAAAACCCCATCGAACAGGAAGGAACGTACCCGCTCCCCGAAGCCCAGTTGGATCGTTTTCTGTTCAAACTAGTCGTCGGCTACTCAACTCGTGAAGAGCTCAATACCATCATCGACCGGACCACGCGCGGCACGATCATCACACCGGACAAGGTGATGGATGGAGAGGAGATCAAGCATTGGCAACATCTGGTTCGCCAAGTTATCTTAGCAAAGCATGTGCAAGATTACATAGCGAGGCTGGTTCTGGCGACGCATCCCGGTGGTAGCTTGGCCCCCGATGTTACGAACCAATACATTAGGTGGGGAGCCAGTCCTCGAGGCGCCCAGACAATCGCGCTTGCCTCCAAGGTCCGTGCATTGCTAGACGGTCGGTACAACGTCAGTTTCGAAGATATTCGGCGAGTATTCCTGCCGGCCATGCGCCACCGTGTGCTTCTTAATTTCGAAGCCCAAGCGGAGGGTATCGAATGCGATCGGGTTCTATTGGATATACTTGAAAAAGTTTCGGAACGGGCCGACGATTTAGCGGCAGCTTAAGGGCATTAGACTGAGTGCACACTCTTTCAGCAGGAATTTTTTTGCCACCCATCTTTTTGCCAAGAAAGAGTTGTGGCAAAAAAATTATTGGCAAAAAAACGCGGTGACATGACTAGATCTTTTTGTCCTGTCGCCAACAGATCAGAGTACTAAATCAACTTTTTGACGGCAAATTAGGACTAGCAATGAATAAGCGTGTTTTGAGCGTGATGTTGGCCTGTGTAGGGACCTTTCTCGCGCAGGAATCGGTGGTTGCGATGGACTGGCCTGAGTTCCGAGGGCCCTCGCAAAATGGAATTACCGAAATTGCAAACTTGCCAGTACACTGGAGCGAGACCGAAAATGTTCGATGGTTTGCAAAAACCAAAGGGCTTGGTTGGTCATCTCCTGTAACGCATGGTGATCGCATTTATTTTACCGCGTCTGTCAATACGGAAAACACCGAAGCAGCAAGCGGTGAGTTGCAAGGATGCCAAAACCTGCAGCTGATTTGCTTGAATGGTAAAGACGGAAAAGAACGGTTCACGGTATCGGTGTTCGAACAGTCCAAAGATGCGCCTAAGATTCACAACAAGAATTCACATGCAAGCCCAACACCTGTCATCGATGGTGGTCGTATTTATGTCCACTTCGGGCACCAAGGGACTGCTTGCATGGATCTGGACGGGAACAAGATCTGGGAGAATCGAGAGAATGCCTATCCACCAACGCACGGAAACGGCGGTTCGCCGATTATCGCCGATAGCAAGTTGGTGCTCACCTGTGACGGAGGCGATGCTCCCTGCACCATCGCACTGAATCTAGCAAATGGGAAAGAAATTTGGAGAACCAAGAGGGATGTCGTTGCTGACAAAACGTTCTCGTTCTGCACCCCGCAATGGATTATTTGCAATGGTGTTTCGCAGATCATTTCGCCCGGTTCGAATGTAGTGCAGTCTTTGTCACCCTCGGACGGTAAAGTCCTCTGGTTTGTTAGATACGATGGCTTTTCGGTGGTTCCTCGTCCAATCTATAGCCAAGGTACGCTTTTTGTTTGTACTGGCTTTAATACCCCAAAACTCTTAGCCATTGATCCAAGTGGGATGGGGGACGCGACCGAAACCCATGTCAAATGGACCTACGGGACGAGCGTACCTGCGACGCCATCTATCCTGTGTGTTAACAATCAAATCGTGATGGCGAGCGACAACGGGATCGCAACCGGGCTTGATATGCAAACAGGCAAAGAGGTCTGGCGAAAACGACTCGGTGGGAACTACTCAGCTTCCCCAATGGCGTCTGGAGACAACGCGTATTTCCAAAGTGAATCTGGTGAAGCGTTGGTGTTCAAGATCGGGACCACTGCTGAAGAGATATCCCGAAACAAGTTGCCAGGCCGTATTTTCGCTTCCTATTCCGTGATCGATCAAGATCTGCTTGTTCGCTCAGAAGAGGGGATCTATAGAATCCGTAAGCCATGACTCGTTTGAGGTCGAGCCATCCTCGCCGTTGGTTTATCTATAGTTTATGCGGCTTGTTTATCTTTCTTTGTTTGGCAATTATCCTTGCTGCCATTCTATTGCTTCGTCGCGGAAATCTTCCTCGGACTGGTTTGATCACGGGCAGTTCCATGGAACCCATTTTGAGAGGCCCTCGATTTCTTTGGACCTGCTTGAACTGTTCAGAGTCACAAGAGTTTGCCTTAGACACTTGCAAGAGCAACCAACCTTTTCGTTGCAGAAGTTGCGACAATATCGACATGGATTCTGCGTTCGACTTCGAAGATATCGAAAGTTTAAGTAATCAATCGCGACCCGGAGCTCAAGTTCAATTCGCGACCCTTCGAGCTGTTCGCAAAACTCGATTCAAAGAAATCGACATTGGTCGCGTTGATAGGTCTGGGCTTCAACGCGGTGACATCGTGGTGTTTCAAGAATTCCCAGGGGCGAAACGAGAGGTCAAGCGGATAGTCGGGTTCGCCTATGACAACGTCGAGTTACACGGAGGTGACGTGTTCGTCAATGGGGAGCGTTGGTGCAAATCGCTCGAGCAAACTCTTCGGCAATCCGTCCTTTTGAACGCATGGGAAAGAAGTAGTCCCAACAGTCAAGTGGTACAATCACTCCGACCGAACGGCAGCTGGGGAATCGGACAAAAAGTCTTTGGCGGAGTACTTAGTGCAAGCGACTCCAAAGATGTTAATGTAGATCATCCGCGATCCATTGCGTTTGATTATCTGGTACCTCGCATGATAGATAATTCTATATCGCTGAATGCGCACGATTCCCACCTGAAGGTGCCTGTTCACGACTTCGGATTCACTTTTCAATTGTCGCGACCCGACCATGCGTGGAGACTGAATTGTGTGATGAGTTCCCCAACAAGCCGGCCGGAAGTAACGATGGAGTTGGTTGGCAATAAACTCACGATTAAAGCGGAAAAACAAACAAGAAACATTGAGTTGTTGCATAGGGAAGACCAATCGTTGTGGATTGCGATTGTCATGGTAGACGGACACTTGATAGTGGGCAGTCAAAGCGAGGAGTGGCTCAGAGCGAAGCTTCCTTCGCTCAATGATGTGTTGACTCATGATGACGATCACTTTCAATCACCAATCTCAATTGAAATCATCTCAGGAAGGCTAGCGTTGGATCAGCTTCTCGTTTTTCGCGATGTGTTTTATCGGGGACAAGGGGATTCGGTCGCTCAAACCTGGGAATCGGGCGAACGCGTTGTTGTGCTGGGAGACAACGTTTCTGCGTCGAGCGACTCTCGCGACCGTTGGCCGGATGGATTGTCACCAAGTTCAATCAAAGGCGTCGTTATTCAGACAGAAAGCCCCATCGAGGCATTGCTTCGACAACGGTAAGGACGTCAGCATACTTCATCGACCTGTTAACAGACTTGCACAACTAAAAAGCATCGAAGCCAACTCGGCTGCAAACAAGGGTGGCAGCGACCTTCGGAATCTAGCGTGTCAGTCATCGGTCCACCGACGCTAGGTCGGTGGTGCCGACTTAGTAGCGACCAGAGGTCGTTTGAAGCTGCTTGACTGGACGGGTCGTCAGTTGAGACGCGACAACAAGCGAGGCCGCATACCCAGTGAGCTGGCTCCCATCTTAGAGCGGATCGGTTTATCGAAAGCAGATCTTCCTTGGTTTCTTATTTGGCATACTTTTATGTCGCTTGCAGCTCGGGAAAATGCCCGCATCAAATAGTGCAACTTAACACGGTTTGAAGCATGCTGTTCCTAGAATTCTTTGCTAGACTTAGGGTGTTCGTTTTTTCACGCCCCAATTAACCTGTCGGTGGCTGATGACAGTGAGTTCTGCAATCAAGTCGACATCAGCGACATCCCCACTTCTATCGGCCGAAACGATGGCCAAATTGGAGCGCATGGAGCTTGTTAGCCGAAAGATCTTTCGTGGTCGCATGAAGGGCGAACGGAGAAGTAAGAGGAAGGGTCAAAGCGTCGAATTCGCGGACTTCCGCAATTACGTGAGCGGTGATGACTTGCGGTTCATTGATTGGAATCTCTTCGCCAGAATGGATCGACTTTACCTCAAGATTTTTCTAGAGGAGGAAGATCTCCATTTCTATACCATCATTGATGATTCCATGTCGATGGATTTTGGCGAGCCAAGCAAGTTTTTTGTGGCCAAGCAAATCGCTGCGAGTCTAGCCTACATCGGATTGTGTCGTGGCGATCGAGTCTCGGTTTCCAGTTTTGAAACATCCGCAACCCCAGTCGTCATTCGGGGCAAGACCTCCACTCACCGATTGCTGGGGCATCTTGATTCACTTTCATGTGTCTCCTCGGCTACGACTATGGCAGAGTCCATTAAGCGTTTCTGCGTCAAGAACACTGGCAAGGGAATAGTGGTCTTAGTTACGGACTTGATGAATAAGTCTGGCTACGAGTCGGCGCTACGCATGCTGGTTGCAAGGGAGATGGATATCTTTCTCATTCACATACTTAGTCCCGAAGAGCTATCGCCAGCGGCTCAGGGGGATTTGAAGTTGATTGATTGCGAAGACGGGGACCAACGTGAAGTCTCGATATCGGCTGGACTATTGAATCGCTATCAACAAACACTCGCTGCGTTCATCGAGCAGGCTAAGTCGTTTTGCAATAAGCGATCCATCACGTATGTTCCCACTAGAAGCGATCATGCCGCAGAGGTGTTAGTGAACGAATATCTTCGCAGCAAAGGACTGGTTCGATGAGTTGGATTAGCGCCCTCGGCCCTTGGCAATGGCTTATGATTTTATTGGTGCCGCCTGCCGTTCTCAGTCTCTATTTCTTGAAATTGAAACGCCGTGCGCTTGCTGTCCCGAGCACTTTGCTTTGGCGAAAAACGTTGGAAGACATTCACGTAAATAGCATTTGGCAACGGTTGAGAAAAAATATCCTCCTCTACTTGCAGTTGCTTTTTTTAGCGCTTTTGATTTTGGCATGCTTACGGCCAGGATGGAGCGGACAAAATCGAATTGGTGAACGCCGCATCTATGTCATCGACAATTCGGCTAGCATGCAAGCGACCGATGTTTCTCCGACACGTTTGGACTTGGCAAAGAAAAAAGTTAGGGAATTGCTTTCGGACACATCTGCAGATGATATCGGTATGGTGATCGCATTTTCCGATCGAGCGGATGTTCGTCAAGGTTTCACGAAGGACCGCAGCCGTTTGTTTAGCGGGCTGGATTCGATTTCTGCTACTTCGCGAGGAACCGATGTCAGCGAAGCGCTTAGAGCTGCAGCCGGGTTGGCGAATCCAGGACGATCAAGCTTTGATAATCTGAGCGACATCATGGTGGCAGACGCCATTCCAGCCACGGTTTATCTTCTTAGCGACGGTGGATTTGGTGACCTTGGCGACTTTGATGTTGGTAAGCTTAAGATCGAGTACATTCCAATTGGCGAATCGAAGACGAATAATCTAGGAATCGTTAGTTTTGCCGTGCAACGCAACGAGGACAAAGCAGGCAAGCTAGAAGCGTTTGCCCGTATAGTCAATCAAGGAAATGACAAGGCGGAATTCATTGCGTCGCTGGAGCTTGACGGCAATCTTCTGGACGCCTCATCGGGGAGCGTAGCCCCAGGGCAAGAAGCTGGAATACTTTTCGAGATCACCGATACAGATGAGGGGCAACTTAAGCTGACGCTCGACTACGAGGACGCCTTAAAAGTCGATAACGTTGCCTACGCGGCGATCCGACCTACAAAACAGATCAGCATTCTTTTGGTGACTCCGGGAAACAACGCTCTAGAAACCGCGTTGCAGACTGCTAGAGTTCAGCAGATCGCTTCCCTGCAAATAGAACCACCCACTTCTTTGTCCGATCCTAAGTATCAAGCGGCAACCCTGAGTGCAAATTTCGACCTTGTCATTTTTGATCAATGCGCACCAACGCAAATGCCGTCCAGCAATACGTTGTTCATCGGAAGTATGCCACCGACGGTAGCCAACGCGAGTACCGAAAACTCTATTCGAGATGGTTGGAAATTTGGACCACTCCAAGGCCCAGCAATCATCTTGGACGTGAATCGGTCCAATTCCATTACGCAGTACTTGGAAATGGCCTCGGTAAGTATCGTCGAGGCTAGAACCATCGACGCAGGTGAATCAGGGACGGTCCTCATGACAAGCGATATAGGACCCGTTTTCGCCGTTGCGCCAAGAGGACCCTTTCAAGATGCCGTACTCGGTTTTAGCATCGTCCAAGCGACTGACGAAGGAGTTGGCATAAACACCGATTGGGGTATTAAACGCAGCTTTCCAGTTTTCGTCTATTCGACCGTCGAGTATTTGGGGGGCGGCATAACGGAGTCTTCCTCTCCGTCCGTACAGCCCGGTTGGCCAATTGGTCTGTTGCTTTCGAACCGCTTCAAACAATTTCGAGTCGTAGCGCCCAATGGCCAAACGACCGATCTAACACGAGGCGACGAAAGCCGTTACACGTTTACCAAGACTGACGAGTTGGGCATCTACCAAGTATTTGCGAATGGCGTCGAGAAACCAGTCGAGTCTTTTTGTGTCAATTTATTTTCGGCCCGCGAAAGCGATCTCGCAGTCGCCGATTCCATCAAGATGGGATACGAAAAAGTTACCGCCACGAGCTCGACGATACAGGCCCGCAAAGAAACTTGGCGATGGATTCTGTTGCTTGGGTTGGGGTTGTTAGTGATCGAATGGATCGTCTTTAACCGTCGAATCTTCATTTGATTGAGTTTAATTCATGAACGGTCCCAAGAAGGAAAATGCTCGACAGGCAGCGAGATTAAGAATTCTGTCGTCAAGGCCTGTATGCTCTTGCCTCGTTTCAATTGCATTCGGAGCGTTCCTAGGTTGTCAGCGGTACGAAACCGCTTCCAGCAGTCCAACGTCTACTTATTCACCTGTCGACGCGTTAAAACCGACTGCCGCATCCACACGCACTGTGACTATAAAAGTAGATATGTCTGGCTTTGGCAACGATCGTGGAGTGAGTCGCGTCGCCGTTTACTTAAGCCCATCGCATTTCAATGATCCTGAATACGCAGTTGCAAAGGGGGCAATTGGCATCAACGATTTAAAAGCGTCTTGGCAAGTCGAACTTCGTATACCAGTGCAAACAGAGCAGTCAGACGAGGACCTAACTCGAATAGCGGTTTGCGCGTATCATGACGAAAATGAGAATTCGAGGCTGGACAAGAATTCGTTTGGCATTCCGTCGGAACGATATGGATTTTCGAAAAACCCTAAGCGCGGATTTGGACCACCCAAGTTCAATGAGGCTGCACTTGAGTTTATTCCGTCTATCGAATTTAGCGACGCCAATAAAGTCTTCGAATTCCCCATTCAAGTTAAGTAAAAGCAGCGACCGCCCAACATGGATCTGTCCCGTTCCAATCGACCTTCCTTCGGAAAAGAGGAAGTAGACACCATCAACGCTAACGTTGGCGCAAGGTTGAGCATTCAAGCTGCGATTGCTCCAGCTGCGATTGCCATTGCGACGCCACGTGGGTCGATCCGGCAACGGGATCATCGCAAATACGACACGATCTCCATGGCAGACCTGGAACGCCGTTCTTCGTCCATTGCCGCAGGTCTACAAAGCATGGGCATCGGGCCCGGGAAGCGAATCGCATTGCTGGTGCGATTCGGCGAAGACTTCATCTCACTAGTATTTGCGGTACTCAAGTCGGGTGCAACGCTCGTGCTCATTGATCCCGGCATGGGGCGAAAGAATCTAATCGAGTGCTTAGCCGCAACGCGACCCGATGGGTTTATTGCAATTCCAGTCGCCCACGCAATTTTGCGTTTCTATCGATCGCAATTCCCAATCGCCAGGCTGAACGTAACTGCTGGTCGATGGATGCCTGGCCTTCCCACAACAACAGTAAGCGCGTTAGAAAAATTATCGCCCAACGATTTTAGATTGCCCAAGACTATATCAGAGGATCCAGCGGCAATCATTTTTACGACTGGCAGCACAGGCCCACCCAAGGGCGTTCTTTACACGCACGGAACATTCAATGCTCAGATCGATCAAGTGGCTGGGCACTATGGTATTCAGCCAGGTGGCAGGGACTTGAGTTGCTTTCCGCTTTTTGGGTTATTCAATGCTGTCATGGGCACGACAACGATTCTTCCGGATATGAATCCCATTCGACCAGCCGATGTCGATCCGGTTCGATTGCTTGATGCAATCGATCAATGGCAGATCAATCAGTCTTTCGGATCTCCAGCGTTGTGGACCAAAGTGGGTGGTTTCTGTGCAAACTCTGGACGTCGAGTCGAGTCGCTTCGGTGCGTTCTTTCCGCGGGCGCACCGGTGCCGCCAAGAATCCTAGAGCAGGTCCGACAAGCCATGCACGAGGATGGTTGCATGTACACTCCATACGGGGCGACGGAAGCGTTGCCGATTGCCTCTATCGAATCGCGGACGGTCTTGCAAGAAACGGCATCGAAGACCCAAAGCGGTGCTGGGACTTGCGTCGGGAATCGATTTTCAGGAATGCGCTGGCAAGTCATTCGTATCGATGACAGTCCGATTGATAGTCTCGAAGGCGTTGTAGAAATGCCGCATGGTGAAATAGGCGAATTAATGGTTTGCGGCGATGTCGTTTCTAAACAGTATGTTACACGCGAGGACCAAAACTCAGTCCATAAAGTAAGGGACGGCAACGACATTTGGCATCGCATGGGGGACGTCGGTTACCTGGATGAGCATGAACGATTTTGGTTTTGCGGGCGTAAGTCGCATCGTGTTATCTCGGGGCCAAGAGTCCTATTTACTGAGACCATTGAGGCAATCGTGAACTCCAACCCAGAAGTGTATCGATCTGCACTTGTCGGTACAGGGGCACGGTTTTCGCAAAATCCTATGGTTATTCTTGAACCTTGTCCAAAGCATACGCATGCCAGGCAACTCAATGACAAACAGTTGACTCAGGCTGTCATCCAGCAGCTAGGTGAAAATCCTCGCAGTTGCGACATCAAGCGTGTTGTCGTTTATCCGGGCAAATTGCCGACGGACATTCGACACAATTCCAAGATTTTTCGCGAGCAGTTAACCGAATGGGCAAACAAAAGACTTTTCGATAGTTCTTCATCCTAGGTTTTACGCCGAAAACGATTTTGAACGGCAGGCAAGGAAATAGGGCGATGCTTTCTTGGAACGACAGCAAGTAAATAGTCTGCCGCTCGTCTTAAGACTTTGTGAAATGTCTTTCCAATTGTAGTGGTTGTGCGGGATACGCAGCCCACCGCTGAGAAAATCCGAATGGAAGCGAAACGAAACAATACACTTCGGCTCACTTTGTGTCGAAACCGAAGTAGAGTTGCCGTAGGGTTGGCATCGTGCTCACCCACGGACTAATTTTTTGAGTCATACAAAAATGTACGAAAAATTGTCGAAGAGGTTTCTGAGATTCTTGGCCGATGACGAAGGTCCGACTGCGGTTGAATATGCAGTTATGCTTTCGCTCATAGCCGGTGCAACCATTGCATCGGTTGGCCAGCTTGCATTAGCGACCAAGAGCAATTTCAACTCTTCTAGTTCAGCCATCAATAGCGCGATGAGCCCTTAGTCTCAATTGAGACGTTTGATGTAGTGGTTATCGCCTAGTAACGTCGCATGACGTACGTATCCCCAACGATTCATCAATCGCTCTGTTGCCCGAAAGCTAACCGCTTGGCATACAATGGCCTTGGAATCTCCAAGCCTCGCAATTTCGTCCACAGCTTCAACTGCTCGTAATAAAGTTTTGTATTGGGTGCAAGGGCCGCTGCGGGCGTAGAGTAGGCTCATGAAACCAGGAGCGCTCCGTGGAAAAGCGTAGTACACGCGGCAATGGTCAGTTTCCAGGGTTCGCATGTAGCCGTCTTGGAACGCTTCCGATCGAGAGCCATGACGGGGCCACCATCGAGGATAGATGCCCAGTAACTTGCCATTCGAAAATTCCAATTCACCGTAATGCCATGAGCGAACCCGGACGGTATTTCCCTCGATACAAGTTGCATATCCGAGGGCCAAGTTTGCAATACGAATTCTAGAAAGAAGCGATGTAACTTTCCACATCCTTCTTGTTTCCCATCGCGAAGATTTCCTAACCCGGATTATTCACAGGATCATTACTGATCAGCTATTGGGCGCTCACTTTGAACCGCAAAGCGCTAGCGCGGATTATTCACAACCCGACGCGTAAGCGAGGGACCAGCAATAAAATCCCTCGCTTACGCATCGGGTTACGAAAAACAGCCTGCATTTAAACTGTTTTTCGCAATGTCTTTCGCAGCAATACCATACAGCGAAAACTCGACAGCTAATGAATAATCCGATATCGCGTGCGGACAGCAAGTCAAGCAATCACTTGCAAATCCGGCCCTCATGCTAGCGCATTGAGGCTCAAAAATTTCCAAAGTGAGAGCCATTTTGCATTGGCCAAATGGCCAATGAATAATCCGGTCTAGCAGGACGCCCAAGTTCGTGCTATTCGGCAGTGCAGCTATTCGGCAGTGCCGCTATGCAGTCGCCAAGGATGCTTTCTTAATCATGCTGCTCAGTCGGCTCTTCGTTCTTGAAGCCTTGTTGACGTGAATGATCTTTTTGGAAGCTGTTTGATCGAGCATCTTGCAGAATGCGGAGTATTGCGTTTTGGCTTCGTCAAAGTTCTTTGCTTCTACGGACTCCCTTAGCTTTTTCAAGGCTGTCTTTAGCTGCGACTTTGCAGAACGATTGCGTGCTCGGCGCTCGAGGGACTGGCGATGGCGCTTTTTGGCACTCTTAATATTTGGCACTTCACGACTCCTGAATTCGGTTTAAACACGACAATCCCATGCACTAGAGGCCGATATGATGCCAAGATCTCACCGATTTGTCTAGTGCTTTGTACGCAAACTGGGCTTCCAGTTCTGCTTTCATTTTCGAAATTCGAAGCAAAACCAAGCGTCTTTAGATCCATTGGTGGAACGGGTATAGAGCCGATTTCCCGAAAAAGCCGGTAACGCTCGATACTTCCCCTTCGGAATGGAGCTTTTCCAGAGTGGCTCAAATTTCGTGGCGGTGCAATCTAATGCCCAAATCTCGCCGCCAATTCCAGATAGGAGTAGTTTTTTGTCTATCCCGATGGTGTGGCAAATCGGCATCTCCAATTGCTCCCACAGGAGTTTTCCGTCCGAAGCTCGCAAGCATTTGAACGCACCTTCACCACCATCTTCACGTCCATCCGAACCGAAGATCTTTCCGTCTTGGACAACAGGGGTTGAATACTGGCTGCTAAGGTCTGTACCTTTCCGGATAATTTGGACTGAACTTTGGGATGGACTTACGAGCACAAAACCAATCCCATAACTTGAAGTGAGAAAGAGATTGCCATTAGCCGTCATGACAGGAGTGGCAGCATTTACAGTCGGCCCACGTTGTCCGAAGGGAAACTCCCAAAGCTGTTTGCCCGTCCCTAAATCGAGCCCTAGTGTTTTGAGCTTGCATGGGACTGCAACGATCTGACTAGTAATCCCCGAGCCTGAAGATGGTGGAATAAGAACCGGGGACGCGTAGCTTGCTTCTGCATCGGACGAAGTCCAGATTGTCTTGCCATCGGAAAGGGAAACGCAAACGATGCTGGCAGACTTGCCTCCGATGTTTACGATCACTCGATCATCGATAACCAAAGGCGTGCTGCCCGCACCAAAGTATCCGTCCTCGGCTTGGTATTCCTTTCGCAACGGCCGTGTCCATCGAATGGCGCCATCTTTTCTCGCGAGAAGCGATAAATCTCCGGCCGCGGAATACACCAAGATCGAACTATCCAAAATCGTTGGCACGGAGCGTGGGCCTTTGTCAGAATCGATGCCGCCACTATACCCAGCCTTGAGCTCCCGACGCCAAACTTCCTGGCCAGATGCCAGATTCAAGAGGCGTACGCGATCATTAGCGCCTTCGCGCTCGAAGAGAACAAAATCGTTTTCTGCGACAGCGGGCCCCGCGTAACCCTGGCCCGCTTCAACCCTCCAAATTTGTTTGGGGGCACCCTCGAACACGGTTGGAAGTTGACTGGAGGCATCGGCCTGGCCATTGCGAGTCGGCCCAAGCAGTCCAGGCCATTCCGCGATCGCATTCACTTGGATCAAAGAAATCGCCAGAATGAAAAAAAGTAAGACGGACTTTTTTTCAAAGACAAAACTAGAACGCTTGTCGCACATTGGTCGATTCCTTTTCATGCTCTTTTCCGGCTTTCGATAATATTTGATCCCCCCAATGTAGGAATCTGCATCGCTTTGGTAAACCTCTAAGGCGAGGGGCAGAAACAAACATACCAAGTGGCATGGGCGTCCCGCGCGTCCCGCCCATGTCGTGACGGGCGAGACGCCCGTGCTACGAGACGCCCGTGCTACGAGATGCCCAAGGTAGTATTTCAACTGCCTCTCGCCTACGAACAGAGCGAGGGCCAAATCATCGCAGACTCGATTCGCCGTTGACTCTCGAAGCCATTTGGCTCGGAGGATTCGGGGGCATCGAGGGAAGGTATATGAGCGACTCTTTGGTACCAGTGTGTTCCCTGAGCTGATTGGCAACACTTCCGGACAGAACCGGTCCTGAGCCCATTACCGACCAGTGTTGATGGTCGCTTCGAGCTAGTGCAAAGCCAGAATTGATAACCGGCTGCTTCGTTTTTGAATCGGTAGCAATGATCGCCAACTTAGCTGTCCCCATGGCCTTCTTGCGTTCGTAAAAGTTGACTTTCGGAACACTTCCCATTAGCCCGAGTGGTATCTCAGGTGTACCAACTACCATCTCTGTCCGATCCGTTCCCACACCTCCAGAAGCAATCTCCATGACGATGTCTGCGTCTTCAGCCTTGTCCATTAACGTGCAACGGTTTGCTAACAGCTTTGATCGAGTGGTAAGCATGACATAGTTCTTGTCGACACAGTCCAATAGATCTGTCTTCAGAAATACTTTCGCTCCTGCGACCGGACGGAAGTCCACCTTGGCGAGTGATTGGTCGACTGCATTACTGATAAGAAGTTGTTCAAGCCCCGTTCTTGCGGTATCGGATTCTTTCATCGAAGCGCAGCCAACAAATGGGATGCAAAAGCCGATCCATATCCATTTAACATATCGCTTCATGAGCCGCCGCATCCTTGCGAAAAGTCTTAATTAACTGCTTTGCCTAGTCTACCCAAATAGGCAGCTGTATCGGTAATATGACATCACAGGTCTCTGTGAGCTATCTGTTGATCTTAGATTCCCACAGTCGCGTCAATAGGGGCGTCCACAGATCATTCCAAAACTAATGCAAACGTGCTTATTTTGCAGGCGTCAATGGACTTGTGTCCAAAAAATCGCGAGGCATGAGTTCAAAACTGTTCCATACAATAGGTTGTGCAGGCCAGTCTTCGGTGCGCGGGTGGTGAACAAAAGAGAGCCTATACCATGCAACGACGTCGGTACCCAAAACCGGTTCGTCGTTCAAGTAGTTAGCCAAGGCGGACAGCATTCGGCGGTTATCGGTTGTAGAATAGGGGTACTCACTCGCTCGGTATTTGGTAATAAAGAAATCACCTGAACAAACGGGAAATCCACCATCCTTCCATGCACCATGCCCGCCTGGCAATAAATGGTACGATCTGGGATGGCCCATTGCATTGACGGACTTGGGATTTTTGACCCGCCAGGAGCGAAACACGTTCTCTGCGAGCACGCGTCCGCACTCTCGTTCGAAGGGACGCCATATACCGCGTGCAACCTGTGGATCTGCTCGGTCCGTTTCGTAGGTAAACTCCTCGGCAACATTCGATTCGGCACCGTCGATATCAAAATCAATCCGAAAATAGAAATTATGAACATGCGAAGGAGCAAACACGGTTGTGTCTTGCTCATCTTTTCCGACGACAATGCCTGCGTCGGTGCCTGCTCCAATATTCAAATGCTGTAGGCCACCTGTTGCCCCGACTTCTGGACAGAGACTCCCATCATTACGGAATTTCCATCGGAGCACATAGGTATATCCGTCACCGGGGCCCTTAAAATGGACCATCGACCAAATGACCAGCATCTTGCCCGGCGCACGCCCACGTGTGCCCGCGTAGAGGAAACCTATTGGTTCCTCGTGCATCATGACATCTGCCGTTGGGCCAGTTGCAGCCGTACCGTTGCGTTGGAACGGTTGGCAGCCGCTCCCCGACGCGACGCAATCGCGGCCTAGTTGCAGCGGCATTGGATTGGCAAGAAAGCCGCCCAGTGAAAAATCCTCTGGACGTGGAGCACCCGGTGCATAGGGGACGTAGATTTCAGCCAAGTTGAGAGATTTAAGAACTTTTCTGCCGTGAAAGTATACATTGTTAATCATCAATCCTTCAATATCCCGAAACTGCCAGCGAAAGGACCATCCTTCCCATTCGACCAAATTTCCAGCTAAAGGATCCGGAGGATCTTGTGTTGGTTGAAAGGGATCATGGGCTTGCTCGAGTTCTTCTTGGGACATGACAAAGCTTGTACCACAAGCCGCCCATAACAATGCTATCAAAGTAATGTTACGCATCCTTCTTAGCCCCATTCGTTTTCCGTTTTAGTTGCTCGTGTGCCAAATCTAAAAAGACATCCGCCAACATAAGATCAGCGCCCAGAGTCCGAGCAATAAGCCATTGCTTGTTTGGGAATCGCAATTGACATTGTAATACTTTGACTCGTAACTGCTCGATCAATTCACCCTCGAAAAGAAGATGCGGTTGAACTACAATGGTATCGCATTCCCAGTCCGCAGCTTCCTCGAGCAATTCATCCACATTTGGCTTTCCTCCCGCGAAAAAACCTGTTTGGTTTCGAACCGTCAACAACTGCGCTACCTTCAATTCTGTCAGGTGACGCATGTGAGCAAGGGCTTGTTGGTCGCTGGTTCCGCGTCCAACCATTGCGAGCCCAATCCGCCCCATTGTTATTGACTGTCCCTCACATATGCCGGATGAGCATTGAACTTTAGCGCAAGCGTTTTCCGGACATCGAAGTCCATGGCCCAACCCAGTCACTTCACCGTAGCGTGCTTGCGATAATCCGATGATTGAGGGATGTGTTCCTAGGGAATGCGTCTGTCCAACGACTTCAATGCCGTATCGTTTGGCGGCTTGGTTGACCGCATCGGGAATATCCTGCATTGCATGGGCTGCAGTGAATAGCAGAACAGGCACAACCAGCATTTTTTTGATTCCTTGATTATGGAGTTGTTCTATCGCCCATTCGATCGAGGGTTCGGCAAGTTCAAGAAAGCAGCCGGAAATACTGGCTGACGGCGCTTTGGCTTGCATCTGTCGGACCAAATCACGCAATTGTTTTGCCCCAGATGGGTTTCGAGTGCCATGCCCAACCACCAGAATACCTCCCCATTCCGCACTGAAGTTTGCCCAAATAGCACGGCCACGCTCCTCGGCTGAGCCATAAAGTGCATTGGGCGACAGTTTGGGCTCAGGTGCAATCATTGGTTCAAAGCGTGGATAGATGGGTTGTTTGGGTAGTCTAGATTACGCATCACGACATTTTGTGCAGTGTATGCGGATTGCAAGGTCTATGACGACAACTAAGTTGCCGTTAAGGTTTCAAAAAATGCACTTTTCCTAAAGATCGCCACGACAAGCACTTGCAAAGGGAATTATCGAGCAGGATTCGGTTTCTTATTTGAAAGACTTGTTGGAATAAACCACAATAGCATGACTCGTTTCCGAATTTCTTAAAGGTTATGGCGTTATGGATTCAAGATTTCACAAGCGACAAGCTTTTCAGATCCAACTTCGTTCGGCGGTTATGATCGCTGGAGCGACATTTCTAGTTGGCGATCGGTTGAACGCGCAACAAGTCTGCGAACCAGTATCTTCGTACAAGCTCCAAACTGCGACCGTGCTTGAGCAAGTTCCGGTAACTTCCCTTCGAGTTGAGTACGAAGAACGTATGCTGGAAAAGGAAATAGTCAGCTATCGCCCCTCAGTGCAAGAGCGGGTCGAAAAAAGACAATACACCGTCCAAAAACCGGTCATTGAGACATCGACACGCAACGAGACCTACACTGTCTACAAGCCCGTCATTAAAACCGACTACGTCGACGAAACAACGTACGTTAACGAAACCTCCCAAGTAGAACAGGTCGTAACGACCATGCGTCCTGTCATTGATACGCAATATCAAACCCAACACATCATCGTACAGAAGCCGGTCACTGAGACTGTTTATCAGACTCAAAACTTCATGGTTCAACGACCTGTCACCGAAACGACGATGCAAACACAGCAGCAAGTTGTTCAGCGTCCGGTCACGGATACGACCATGCTGACTCAAAACTACGCCGTACAGCGTCCGGTCACTGAGACGACGTATCAGACACAGAATTATACCGCTTATCAACCGGTTACCACCTATCAACCGGCGGTGGTCGATGCAGGCGGTTACGTGGCTCAGCAATACGTTCAACCCGGTGACACGCGTTATCTCTTGCGGTGGCAAAGGGGTGGTTACGGCACTAGTCCATATGGAGCCCCGAACTATCAACGAGGCGGGCTAGGTTGGGTGCCTTATCAGGCTCCCGGTCAGAGTTTTGCTCAAGTGCAGTACCAGCCCAATTACCAACAAGTGGCTGTTCCTCAGCAAAGCTTCATGCCACAAACCTTTTCGCAACAGGTGCCTGTCCAATCCACTCGGTTGCAAACCGAGATGGTCCAACAGCAAATGCCGGTTACCACAACCCGCATGGAAAACCAAGTGATTTCGCAGCAAGTTCCCGTAACCAGCACTCGTATGCAGACGGAGATGGTGCAGCAGCAGGTTCCGATAACCACGACTCGAATGGAGAGCCAAGTCGTTGCACAACAGGTTCCAATCCAAACGCAACGGATGGAAGCGGTGCAGGAAAAAGTGATGGTACCAACGACAGTACAGAAACCGGTTACACGCAAAGTCGCGAGGGAGCGAGTCGAATACGTCCCTGAAACTCACGTTCGCCCCATCCAGACTCAAACGACCAGCTACAAACCGGAAATCGTGTCCGAAGACGTGGTTATCAAAACGCCAATCATGGAACGAATCGTACAGAAAGTCTTAGTGCCGCAACGCATCGCCCGGTCTGTTCCTTATACGGAAATGCGAACGGTGCCACGCACCTACACGCAGAGAGTCCCCATTGACTATGTCGGTCAGGTCATTGCTAGCTATCCAACCCTTGATCCAACTTCCGTTGTGACTGCCGCCGCAAAAGACGTGGATGGAAAAACCGCTGTCAAGGGTGCGTCCGGAGACGGCACAGATGTAACGGCAAACAAGCCTGCGACTAAAGATGAGGCGATTCCAGCACCGAAGGCTGCGAACGGGGACAAGGATGGGTTGTTTCTTGGTTCGCCCGCGGGCAACAAAGGTACCAACGAAAGCAAGAAGCCTCCATCGTCTGGCAAAATCCGATTGCAGGATAACGACTAAAATTTAGGCTCGCGCCGACGATTTACAGAGTCCAAGACCGCTCGAACACGTTTTCTTTCGTCGCTACCAATTACTTTTTCAGCCTTTGCGTTCACGTCTGCTCAGGGCTTGCCCATAGCGGACGCCGTTTGAGTGTCCCATGAAAACGATCGAACCCATCTATACTCCCGACAACTGTACATTCGCGTACCAGCTTCGCTGGGGCTTGACCCTTTTCTGGGGGAAAACGTCCCTGAATCCCTTTGGCGGACATCACTCTGTCAAGCTTTAGAGTCCGACGAAATCCGCGTTCTTTCTCATCGATCCATAGATGACAAATCGGTACAGTTTTCATTGAGCACTAAACCTGCGCATAGCCCTGCATTTCTCATTCAACGTCTCAAAGGTCGACTACAGTATGCGGTCCGGGATCATGTCCCGAAAGCATTGCGACCCCACTACTCAATCCGAAGTTTTGGCACTCAAGATCGGGCAGTCATGGAAGCCTATGTTGCTAACCAAACCTCGAAACATCGCATGGCTGCAGAAAGAGCTCAAATGCTCTTCGAAGATTTGCTCTTCGTCGATCATCGCATCGACCTATCCAGTATGCAGAAGACTAGCCACGGAGATTACTGGTTTAACCTACATGTCGTGATAGTAAACGAGGGCCGATGGTGCGACGTTCGTCGCGAGAGATTGGAAAAAACACAGAGAGTGATCTTGAAATGGTCCATGAAAAAGGGATTGAGGCTAAGTCGCTGCGCAATTCTTGCGGATCATATGCATATGGCGGTTGGCTGTCCGATGGAGCTGTCGCCCGAAGCGATCGTACTGTCGCTGATGAATACCGTCGCATGGGTTTATAAAATGTCGGTGTCTCCGAGAACCGTTTTATCCACGCCTGTGGTCTTCAATCGTATCGCAGCTCCGGCTAGCACCGGCCCCGCACTCGTTCTTAGATTTGCGGATCGGTTTCTGCCCATCCATTCGCCCGCCTGGTTGTACCACTTGCGGGCGTCTTCTTTCTGGTCCAGCTGCCAGTGGGACATGCCCAGGAAAAACCAGTCAAAACTGTCGCCATCAGTGCGGAATTAGTACAAAACCACGACCTGCGTTGAGGGCGGAGCCGCTGATTTGCCCAAGACCGGTGCCATCACGATTGTTGATCCCGTCGAGACGGATACCGCCGGCGACCAGCCAATCCGCATCTTGGCTCACGACCAGCATATCCAGAGGCAAGACACCGTTGCCGCTGGTACCGTATGGATTGAGGTTAGTCGTGTTCGAATCCGGATCGTAGAACAGGTTTCCGCGACTGGACGCTTCGAAGCAGAGATCGCCGTAATCATTGATGGCACGTGAATATTGGAAATCCGTGCCCGAATAGACGAAGAAGCCAATTGTTTACCATTCGGACTCCAGCAGACAGATTCGAGAGAAAAAGTGTGCCCCATGAGCGTCTGAACGTTCTTTGTTTTCGAATCCCAGATTCTAATCGCGCTTTCATCGCCGCAACTACCCCATGCCAATCGGTTGCTGTCAGGACTCCAAGCGACACCGCGCTTTGACGTTTTCCAGTCGTGACTCACATACTCTTGTGAGCCGGTTGATACGTTCCAGACGTGAACGCCGTCAAAACCCGATGAGGCGATGCGCCGTCCATCCGGGCTCCAGTCGACGTTTTCTACTTGGGATAACGCTCCAAAATGCGTTTGCAGCTCTTGACGGCCTGATGCTTGGAGATAATACCATTCCCAACCGCGATAGTCGTTTGAATCAGTAGTCGGAATGTGCGCATTCAGCGACTTATGCAATCTGGATATGTTTGCAATGCTTAAGTCGATTGTGGACAAACGCATATCGGCGATGTAAAGGTTTTTGCGAATCGCATCGCGTTGCTGTACGGCTTCTACCTGCAAGCGCTGAGCTTCGTTGCGTTGTTTTTCTGCTTCCTCTCGTTCGTTGCCCGCGACGACACGTGAGTCGACGGCCTCCTGGCGCCGGGCATCTGCATTGCGACTAGCCTTGTCGGCAACGAATGCATAGCGAAGGCTGATGGCTGTCGCGGACATTAGAACCGACAGTAGTGCCGCGACTGTAATCACGGCAACACGGTGGCGGCGCGCGATTTTGCTGAGTCGATAGGCTAGCGATGGAGGATGGGCTTCGATGGGTTCGCCGCTTAGAAAACGATTGATGTCGTCTCCAAACTCCAAGGCGGATTGATAACGACGCCATTCGTCGAAAACAACTTTGCTGAGCGTCTCTTTGGTGAATGGGGTCGTGCCGGTCAAGAGTTCGAAGAGCAAAACACCTAACGAATAAATGTCGCTGCGAATGTCGATGTCCAAGCCGCTTTGCCGCGCTTGCTCGGGACTCATGTACATCGGCGTGCCAATCACTTGCGCAAAATTGGTAAACAAGGTGCGGTCGGTCAGCGTCTGATGGGTGGCCTTGGCGATCCCAAAATCGATCACCTTGGGGACGGCTTTCACATCATGCAATTCGACCAGTAAATTGGTTGGCTTAATGTCGCGGTGAATAATACCTTTTTGATGAGCGTGATGCACGGCTTCGCAGACCGTTACAAATAGTTGTAATCGATCGCGAAGGTTCAGCTTTTGTTCGTTGCAGTACTCGGTGATAGGAATCCCTCGTACCAATTCCATGACAAAGTACGGTCGGCCCGAGTCGGTGGCTCCTGCATCGAGCACTTTGGCGATATTGGGGTGGTTCATCATGGCCAACGCTTGACGCTCAGCCTCGAAGCGGGCGACGACTTGGCCGGTGTCCATACCTGCCTTGATAATCTTCAGCGCAACTTTTCTACGTATGGGTTGCAGCTGTTCGGCCATGTAGACAATGCCCATGCCTCCCTCGCCGAGTTTCTCAAGTAGTTTGTAGGGGCCAATGCTCTCGCCTATCTGCTCTCGACCTTGCAGGGGTAGGCTGGGACGGTGCTCAACGCCCTCGGTTGGCTCAATCGCTTCACCTTTGGAGAACATCTGGATGAGTCGTTCGATTCGACGTCGCAGGTCGTCATTTCCGTTACATTCGAGGGAGAGATAATCTGCACGTGCTTGCGGATCCTGAATCTCCATAGCGTCGTGGAATCCAAATCCAGGCGATTCCAATCACCGCCTCGTTTTAGTCGCTGTTTACTACGAGCGCTCTCAACCAGTATTCGACGCATGGCCTCGGCCGCGGCCGCAAAAAAACGGCCGCTTGACTCCCAACATTGAACCTGCTCTTGGTCGACGAGTCGAATGTATACTTCATGAACCAGGGCTGTTGATTGCAATGTCATACCCGGCCGTTCCTGAGCAAGCCTGGCCGTTGCCAACCTCCGCAACTCGTCATATACCAGCGGCAATAAATAATCTGCGGCCGAGAGATCGCCAGATTTAATCCGGTTTAGGATTTGAGTGACTTCGTGCATTGGGGGAGGGCTCCGTAAGCATTGAATTCGCCCTCATTATAACCTGCCCGCAACTGAATTGCTTATCGTTGTCCGAATATGGGCCTGACACGGGCCTGACACCTTTGCGTTTCTAAGCTACAAGTTCTACGCAGTTACGTCGATTCCTCGTGCACCATTCGCGGCTTGCTCTATGAGCTTTACGGCTGCTTGCCCTTGTTGCTTGTCAGCATTGAATTGTTTCGCAAGTACTGCCGTTGCGATTTCCTGTTGGGTTTTCACTGTCTTAGCGTAGTTATCGATTGCTTGTTGTGTTACTGGTGAAATTGCCATTTTACTTTGACTTGTTCTGTAAAAGGAACTACTTGGGTGTGCGAAATGGCCCAGCTGGTAGGTTTCAGCTTGCCAATCGCGTTAGTGAACCATGACTTGGCTTTTCTCATTGGCAAGTAGTAATTTTGTTGATCGAGAATTTGGTTCGTGCTCGCACGTGACAATCAAATCCATCGATACGGTCCATCGTCCGTTCACATCGCCTTGCACAAGCCAATGCGGGATCATGCAAACAGATTGATGAACCAATTCAAAACCGCCTTCGCTTTGGCTAACGGTTGCGATTGGAAAACACCACAGTCCGGTTGGCCGGTTCGAAGTCCATTGAATATTCGCACCGAGCCACTGGTCTACCATCCCGATGTAATCAGTCGATTCGATGTTCAACACCGTACCGAGGTGCCCCATTCGTTCGCATCGTTCGTCGTAGAAATAGCGATCCTCAGCGCCCGCCGGTAAGCCGGCGAAGTTGAACTCAACTCCAAAATCAAATGGACGGCCAGGCGGAAGGCCCTCTATCAAATAGGTTATCTCGAGTGCGTGACTTCCCGCAAATAGCGTTATTCCCTTGGTGATTGTTAACGGCACTCCCCAAGCGTTTCCCTCGCGTCGCAATTGAACTTGGATCTTCCCAGCACCACGTCGCAGCTTCGCATCGTACGCCAATGCTACGAAGTCACCTCGTTCGACCGCGGTACCTCGCTGTATGTCTTCGGCAGAAATTCCGTGGTCAAAGAAATGGTCGACTAGAGACTTCCGCGGGTATTTGTCGTACTGAAGAAGGTTCTCCAGGCCTTGCTGTTTGAAAACAACTCGGTCGTGAATACTTGCGGTGTCGCTCGACGCATGGCTGTTTCCAAGTTTGACTTTCGCGTGGTACTGTTCTGGTCGACGCTGCATGGTCGCCAACAAGTTATGCTCGATTCCGCGGATGTCAAGTTCGTAGAGCATTCCACCGCTTGCAGGTGCAAAGTAGCCGATCAACTGGTCGTTTGCTAAGCGAATCTCTGGAAACAAATCCTTGTTGTAGTCTTCGGTTGTGACATCGACCCACTCGCCATGCCTGCCATTTGAATGTTCGATAAAGTTGTCGGCTGCGATCAGTTCGCGATAGGTCGCATTCCGCAGATGCGGCAAATAGATGCCTCCAAAGGCTCCATGCCAGTAAGGACAATTGCATTGCCCACGATACAAGTGATCCTCGGCGTGTGTTAACAAAGACTTGTCGCCATTGCCCCGACGTGCAAATTCGAGACGACGACTGACGTCCAACATTCGGCAATACATTTCGTTGGCTTCGGAATACTTGATTCTGAAATTCCGCCAATATCCACCCCTTAGAAACGGCTTGAGCAGTGGCCATCTAGAATCGCTTTCCAACTCATGCACAAGCGAATCGTACGAACCCTGACGTTCCACGGGTAGTGCCCACTCCGTCATCTCGCGGTACGAACAGTCCGGCAAGTACACCGATCCGGCCGGTGGCGTTTCGGTAATGATTTCGGAAGGGACGGAGGTTCGCAACCAATCCCGGTTAGCCGTAAGCTGATCAAAAAACTGTCGCAACCATCCTCGCTCATAAACATGTTCTTTGGTATTGGGCCATGTGCCAAACTTCTCTCCGTCATCACCAAAAAGAAGCACCGTGCCTGGAGCTCGAGCGGCAACGCTTCGACAGTGTTCGATGGTATCCGCCACAGGTGCAAACGGAAGCAAATAGCGTAGTCGCTCACTGCCCGGGAATACCCGCAACACATGCCCATCGTCTTCGGTTAAGAAGTAGTTAGTGAGTTGCGAATCGTCCCAGCCCGCCGAACGAAAATGGAAATCATCGAGGATAGTGTATTGCATGCCTGCTGGAACCAAATCACGCGTCAACTGACTTTCCCAGACGCGCTCTGGCATCCACATGCCGGACACAGCCGTGTCGAACCGAGTTTGTAGCCACCGCGTGTATTTTACGATCTGGCCAATTCGATCTCGGCTTGGAATCATCGTCAGAATTGGTTCGTAGAAGGGACCTCCTACGATCTCAATTCGCCCCGCAGCAACCAATGCCTTAACTCGATCAATGTATTCAGGGTGCCGATTCTCCAACCACATCATGAGTGGCCCCGAAGTGTGTAAGGCAAACTTCAAATGCTCATACGGTTCGAATACTTCCAGGAACGGCAGATAACTATCCTGATAGGCTTGTTCGATCACACCATCGAAATTGCCCACGGGTTGATGGTTATGGAGAACGAGGCAAAGTCGAACATGGTTTCTCATAGGGCGAGTCCCAACGGATCACGGGGGCTAATGCGGAATGCAAAGAGGCTAATGCGAGCGTTCCGGGCAACGTGCCGAACTCTCGCTGTATCGGCAAAATCGGCAAAAGTGTTTCTCCCCAATCAGCAACAATTGTCTTGCCCCTAGGGACTACCTAATTAGTTCGTCCGTCACATCTTTATGGGCCTACAGTCTTTTTATGGAACTGGAAAACTGGAAAACTTTCCCTCGTCACTGCTGCGAATCCCCGCCTTTGGAAGAAACCTCACGATTGCAAGGATACTTACGATTGCAAGGATACTTACGATTGCACGGATACCCACGATTGCACGGATACCCACGATTGCAAGGGCACCCTGGCCTTCGTGCCCTCGAAGAATTTCGCAAGCCTCGTTTTCAGGCTGTTGCCCGGGAAGGAACTGCCTTTGAGTCGCTGCCGGCAGCCACCTGCAAAAACTCATGCTGGTGTTTCGTTGCCCTGTTCGTGATAGCTGCAGGATGTTCTCAAAATATATCGGTCAACTCCGAATTCGATAGTCGTTCTGAAAAAGAGATTTTGGTTGGTCAACTAATAGGAAAGAGCTCGAGTGACGCAAGCAAAGAGGGTGTCCCATTCCTTTCAAACGGGAAGCCATCGACCGCCAATAGGAGCTTCGAACCATCGCCGCTTCCGAGATCGAATTCGAATGGGATAGATGATCGTCGGCCACCCATCTTGGCGATCCAATTGCCTGACCACACCCTATTTGGAGTGCCGATTGGCCTGTTCTCAAACCAGACCGTCGTGATGCGGAAGGATGGTTCCATCCAACGGATCAAGAACTCAGATATTATTCGACAATCCGTTTTGGCCGAACGCTTTCAATCCATGGATCGGAACGAGCTTGCACAACAGCTGAGAGCTGAATTTGGCCGAAACTATACGATTCGAAGTGAAAACCCCTATTTGATCGTCGCACGACCCGAGCATATCGAGGCGTGGACGCAACGGTTTCGAAGCCTTCACCATTCCTTCAAGCTTTATTGTACTACGCATGCGATTCCAACTCGCGAAATCGAGTTTCCGTTAGTCGCGGTGGTGTTTGGGTCACAAAACGAATTCCTACGATACGCCAACTCCGAAGGTACAACGGTTCCTAAGTATTGCGTTGGATACTATTTCTCGGACAGCAATCGCATCCTTCTATACGAATCTCCAGACTCGTCAATGAAGGAAACACAATCAACCATTAGTCACGAGGCCACGCATCAGCTTGCCTTTAATATGGGGCTGCACCAAAGGCGTGCCTCGACTCCATTGTGGATAATCGAAGGGCTTGCAACGATGTTCGAATCGCCAATGCTAACGGGGCTACATTCTCGACAAGGGTCGCTTTGGCCAGCTTCTAGGCAATCTACCTGGCAGGTACTTTCAAAACACCCAGAAACCATTCAAAGAATCGTCGCCGGATTAATCCAAAATGATTTGGCATTTGAAGCTGACTTTCAAAATGCATACGCTGTTGCTTGGGCGATGACTTCCTATCTTTCCCAACGCCGTTCACAGCAGTTCGGACCGTACCTGCAACGAGTCGGAAACAAAACGCCATTTCAAGAATATAAAGCAGCGGATAGAGTCGCGGAATTCGAGAGTGCGTTCGGCATCGACTCGCGTTTGTTGACCAGCAAGATTATCAAGTATTTGGAAACGTTAGAATGATTCTACGTTAGTAACGACTACGACCTCGTTGACCAATCGAAACAGGTGCGTTCTCTTGGTTCTCCTCGTTATCCGCCGAATCGATTTCAATCGGCAGCCCGTCGAACTCCTCACCTATCTGATCTACCTCCACCACGTGACTGGTGCTCAATAGCTGCTGGTCACTTAGGATGGAACCAACGCGTCCGTGCTTCCTATCCAAGCGAGGCGTTCGGGACCCAAAGGTTACGTAATCGTCCGTGTATGGGGAACAGCAAAGGCTGCAACCAGTCGCGGAGAGAGTGCCCAGCACAAGTAGTCCCAAAAATCGCAAACTCAATGGTTTCATCGCAAACCCTAGTCCTTTGGCGTTTCTATTCGGAATGTTTCCCAATCGGCCTAGGTGGCAAATGCAGCAAACAATCATCAACCCAGTGAATGCCGGCGGGAAAGCAAGCATTCGGCGAATTCGAATGGACTCGCCACTTTTCGCACCTGATTGCTCTATCGGCAGCGTTGAGTTGTGTAGTTTAGGTCGAGATTGCGGATTGAGAAAGAATTTCCGAACAGGTCAGGAAGACGAATTATTCAGTTTCTGAAACCCAAAAGCCGAAGATCACCGGGTATTGGACACGATTCTATGGCCTGATTATTCGAGCGAGAAACGAAGTGCGAAAGCTTGGTCAAAGGCTTCAGACGAAGCAGATATCCGGAGCCAAACCCTGGTGGGTGTGCATGATCGCGACTTTGTCGTTTTGTTTATGGAGCTTGAACCTCTTACCAATTCTGCAAGTTGAATATGAATTAATCACAAACTTGGCGATATCTCAACATCGTGTACCTCTTCTTCAGACGTTGACCTGTCAATCTAACTTCAGTGTTGCAGGCAGGAGTTCGGCTTTCTCGTCATTAGAAATTCTTCCTGAGGACACGAACCCAGCTTCGTTGAATAAGTCGGAACTAATATCGGTGCGAGTCAAAATTCGGATACCAAGTCGTAACGCCGCGCAGAATGTAGAGCGATGTCTGGATGAATTGACTACACCGACCATCGAGAGCACTGAATGCCAAGTATTTGCAACCCAACTTCTACAGGAGCGTTGGCGTTTAGAGTCGTCTAACCACCTCGTAAAGCGTCTGGAACTAGATCAAGAACGTGACCGAAATGCGATCGAGACCGAAAAAATCGCGATGGACGTGATGGACGTGATCGAAGTGCCCATGACCTCTACTCCCTTCCGATTGACTTCTTATGGGACTCGAGAACAACTACCGAATAATCCATCCATGCTGCTTGACAAACTGCGAGAACTGGTACAAACGAGGATAGAAAACGTGGATGCGATGACGCTGAGGCTTGAGAAGCTAAAAGCACAATCGCGGGGCTTTCTATCGTTAACCGGTTCGCCTAGTTTGAATCCGTTGGTCCGTCCACTATCGATGGTTCGTTTCACGATCCTGTGCATTTTGAGCATTTCCGTATGGCTGCTGCTGATGGGTTGGTTACATCCAATTGAAAGCTACGCTAGGTTTGTGAAGCGTTCGAATTCGTCCAATCAGCCAGATCAAGCCAACATCAAAGAGTCTCCGACTGCCGGAGCCAATTCATCGGGAATCAAAAAGACGAGGGATTGGATGCTTCGCGAGGGAATTCCATTTCTAGGCACAATTCAAGTCCAATTGGAAGAGACCTTTGAAGGGAAAGTAAAACGGAAGTCTAATCCAAGGTTTACTTCGGATAGCACGGTCGCGGCGAGTCCTGACTTCACGCCGACAGCTTCAACCCAGTCGAGCCTTTTCAACGCAACCAAATTGCTTCGGAGCCTTGGTGAAGCGTCGCTCGTTCTTTGGATCGGACTGTTCGTTTCGAGGCTCTTGTTCGATCCTGCCTTTCGCGAGCTAATATCGGTAGCCCCGCTGGCTGCAATTTCTAGAATGGTCCTTGGAATTTGTTAGCGAGAAAAAAGTAATGCACGGCGCAAAACGCGACCCAAAGTCACTTCGGTTTGCGCAACGGTTTGCGAGAAGACCCAACTATGGTGTGAGCAGAAACATTCTTCTTGTAGGGCTCGCGGGGTTAGTAACTGCATCCTTTTCGGTTCTCGGACTATTTGTTTACGTTAATGGGTCAACGCCGAACCCCTCCGAGCAACTTGAAATTGCTATGAGGCTTATGCGAAAGGGCGAGAGTGAGTCTCCGTTCCGAATCGCAAAGGCAATCGATTCTAAGTCTCTCAAAAAGAAAGTGGATCTATCAAAACGCGAATTCTTGCTCGGTGCAAACGAGCGCAACGTGGCCGAAGGAATCGTACAGCAAAGAATCGCAAGAGCTTGGAATGAACGCGCAGTTCGCCATTTGGAAAAGAGTCGCGAACTCACCTTTCCAGAAGGTTATGAGGGACTAGGCAACTACTATTTGGGGCTGGCTTTGTTCGATCTGTTCCGATGGGAGGAAGCCGAAAATCCTTTGGAAGTTGCGTCGGAACGGTGGCCACAGGGACGTGCAGATGCCATCGAACGGCTAGTTGATATCGATATGTCTTTCGACAATCAGGATCCCGTCTCAGCATTGGAGAGAATCGACCATTGGAGAAGCTTGCCTCGAAGCTCCGCTGACGAAATGGATCGAACGGCGATAAAAGAGATGCAAGTGCTTTACGCTCAAGGAGACTACAAGAAAGCAGCTGACCTTTTAGAGACTATCCCATCGGACTCTCCACAACGGCCAAATGCAACTCTTGTCCGAGGCCGCTGCATGCAAAAACTCGCCGATAGCGCGACAGAGCCAGAGAGGTCGGATCTGATCAAAGCAGCTATGAGTGACTTTCAAAGAGTTCTCGCTTCTACGAAAACGTCGGTCTTTGCGCGTAGGCAGAGCAATTTGGAATTGGCTCGCTCGACTCGAAATCTGGGGAACGCTACACAGGCGGTAAGCGCCTTTAGCGCCCTTCGTCTGTCATCGCCATTTGAGCCTGAAAGCCTAGTTAGCGGCCTCGATGAAATAGACAGCCTGATCGACTTAGGGCGCATCTCAGATGCAGCTGACACGTTAGAGCACATCACAAAGAACTTCGGGGAATTGAAATGGTATGAAAACAACTGGATGCAGTTTTCTGACATGCGAAAACAGATTGTTTCGTCAGGTGAAAGAATGATCGACTCCAAGAATTACAAAGATGCTGCCAGATTCGCCAGATTCTTGCCCCCGCTCTGCGATGAGTCAGATCAGCTTCGAATGAACAGCCGACTCTATGAACTTTGGGCGCGCAGCCTTGAGAAGCATAACGAAAATGCTCTCGTTCGATCGTACTTTATTTTGTCGGCTGAAGCATATGAAGCGTTGTCAGTGAAATGGATGAGAGCACCGGAGTTTGAGGATCTTCTTTGGCACGCCATCGAAAACTATCGATTGTCAGGTTCTTTCAAGAAGAGCAATTTGCTTTTGGAAAACTACATGCGATTTGAACCCCGCGAGAACCAGCCCAAAGGGCTCATGGTTATGGCACGGAATTACAATGCGATGGAACAGCCCGAACGAGCACGAATGTCGCTAAATCGCATTCTTGAAAGCAATACCAGCACTCCTCTCATTTACGACGCAAGACTCGAGGCAGCCAAACTAAGTTCTGCAGGTGGAAAATATCAAGAGGCGGAGGACCTGGTGACCCAAAACTTGTCTGGGGACCTTACACCCGCCAGCCCTATCTGGCGAGATTCCTTGTTTTTACTCGGCGAAGTTCTATACCTTCGCGGACTGAGCCTTCATGATCAAGCGAATGAGTTGAGCCTTCGGGACCCAAGCAAATCCTACGAAAAACTCTCCATCCTCGAGAAGAGTTACGATGAGTTGATTCGCTCCATTGTTAAGACCGAAGAAGGCCTCATGCGATTTGACGATGATCCTAGGCGACTTCAAACACTGTATAAGTTGGCAAACGCCTACAAGATGGCCTCCAGCTGGCCAGAATTACTCCTTACCGAAAACCGAAACGCAAACGAGGACACGCTGGCAAAGTGGAGATCGCAACGTAAAGAATTGCTCAATCAATCCAAGAACGCTTATTCCAAAATCGTCCAACACATGACCTCTGGAACAGACTTGTCCGTGACAAATCCGAATTCTGAGAGTCTACTCCGCAACAGCTATTTTGGTGTCGCGGATTTGCTCTATGAGGCTGGCGATTACGAAGAGGCGATTGTTGCCTATCAAGAAACCGCGATGCGATTCATCAGCGAACCTGAATCGCTTGAGGCAATGACACAAGTTTCAAATTCACAGAAAAAACTTGGCAAGTTCCCCGAAAGTCGACGGACCCTTGAAATGGCCAAGGACATCCTTACCCGCATCCCGACCGAAAAAGACGCCAGGTTTATGGCAGTAACTAGCCACGATCGGAAAGGCTGGGAACAGTACATCCAATGGCTAATGAAAGAACTGGAGGGAGCTAAGTAAACGCCCGTACTGATGGACTCTGTGCAATGGCCTACTCCGCGCATGAAGTCGGCGGAGATTACTGCCTTAAAAAATTCGCCAACAATTGCAATCCGTCCCTTTGGCTTTTTTCTGGGTGAAACTGAGTTGCCATCAAATTCCCCCGCCGAACTGCTGCACAAAACGGCTTCCCATAGTCAGCCCTCAACCACACCAGATCTTGGCTCGCAGGTTGCACATAGTAGCTGTGCACAAAATAGACGTAAGGGTTTCCACTTATGCCGTCCAACATCGCATCGTTCTTTACTGCACTTTCAACTTGATTCCAGCCCATGTGCGGAATTTTAAACGAATCGTCTTGGCCGTTCCGCTCAAACCGGACGACCGTGCCAGGCAAGATGCCTAATCCTCGATGGAGGCCACCTTCGTCGCTGGTTTCAAACAGCAGTTGCATACCAAGGCAAATACCTAAAAACGGTTTCTCGGATGTGGACCAATCACGGAGGAAATCGACAAGCTCTCGTCTGTGAAGCTCCGCCATCGCATCCCCAAAGGCCCCAACGCCAGGCAAGATGAGATGCGATACGCGAGAAAGTTCGTTGCGGTCGCTACTGATCAATGCACTTCCACCTACTCGTTCAATCGCCTTTTGCACGCTGCGAAGGTTCCCCATCTGGTAGTCTACGATGCCTACTTGCTGTTCCATACGGTATTGTTCCCAAGTTCGATTTGATACTTTTTACGATGGACTGTTTGGAAACAGGACACCGGATCGCTGCATAATTGACAGGCGAACGGCCAAAATTGTCAAAAGGTCCGGCAGCATGGACAAAGTTTACCCACATTGGTGTATTGGTACTGCCCGAAAACCAAGCCTAAAACAGAGTGATTCCAACGAAGTAACTGATTTTCAAAGGAAAGATTGGTGCAAAGCGCCCGGAGCAAACAAAAAACCGGCCCAATAGTTGCAAGCATTCTATGAATGCCAGTGAACCAATGGTTGTCCAAAATCGTCAAATAACGGTTGGCATTGACCAGACGTGTCAAGTGTCGGTGCGATAGAACGATTGTCAACGTGGCAAACCGTTCAAACAATGCCCGGCGCGAGACTAGAAGGAGTTCAACGATTGAACTTCGTACCCTATCGCCGAGTCGCTTGTTGCGGTTGGGAGCCGCATGGATTGAACAAGATTCGACTCAGCAGCAGGGAGCTTAAGTACTATGAATACCGATTATCGCATTTCACTCATTCGAGAACTAAGAGATCAACAGGTTCGGTTCGCTCCTCGCGCCAAAAGGAACGAACAAGCGGATCGAGCTGAATCATTGCTTTCTGAATTGGACCCAAGCAAGAATTATCCGTACGACTTCCTGTTTTTCCGAGTCACAGAAGTTCGTCCCGATGGGACCGGTTACCGATTGATCAAAGGGGACGACGCGGTCCACGATCTTCGTCTTTTCGTCGAAGATATTACCGATTCCATGAACCTTCGGGTGGAAGAGGCCAAAGAGCCTGTTCATACGGTCGAAGATCTGAGCAAAATGTTCAATGTGTCGACAAAGACAATTTCGCGTTGGAGAGATCAAGGGCTAGTTTCACGACGATTCTTGGCCGAAGGACGCAAACGGGTTGGGTTCCTGCACTCCAGCGTGGATCGCTTCGTTACACAAAATAAAAAGCGAGTCGAACGCGGCGAACGGTTCAGTCAAATCAGTGAGGCAGAGCGAGACGACATCATCGATCGTGCCCGCCGCATTGCAGCTACCGGTTCTAACCTTTCCGAAGTTGCTCGCACCGTCGCGACCGAAGTCAATCGTAGCACCGAGACTATTCGATATACGATTAAGAATTTTGATCGCCAATTTCCGAAAATGGCCGTGTTTCCAGATCAACGCGAAGTGCTGTCGGATGAAGACCGCCGAGCCATGTACCAACAGCACAATCGAGGGGTCTCAACGGTCGTTCTCGCAAAACGTTACGGACGCATCCGCAGCAGCATCGTTCGAATTTTAAATGAGCAACGCGCCATCAAAATATTTGAATTGCCACTCGATTACATGCCGAATGCCGAATTCGAGGACGAATCGCGTGTCGATGAGATAATGGAAGATCTTCCTGTTGCCGCTGAGTCAGCCCGCAAAGTTCGCGCACCAAGTGGGCTGCCTCCCTATTTGGCTTCGCTTTATGACGTGCCGTTGCTCAATCGCGAGCAAGAGTATCACCTATTTCGCAAGATGAACTATCTCAAACATGTGGCTTCCAAGTTGCGATCCGAATTGGATCCCAAGGCGCCGCTCGTTTCCCTCATGGACCAAATCGAAAAGCTTTATGAACAGTCCGTTTCGGTTAAAAACAAGATCGTTCAAGCGAACTTGCGATTGGTTGTGTCGATTGCAAAGAAGCACGTCGATCCAAACGACGATTTCTTCGGCCTGATCAGTGACGGTAATATGTCCTTGATTCGCGCTTCGGAAAAATTCGATTATTCACGTGGAAACAAGTTCAGCACCTACGCGTCTTGGGCTATCATGAAAAATTTTGCAAGAACCATTCCAGATGAGTTCAAGCATCGCGACCGATTCCGAACGAGCTCCGAAGAGGTGTTTTCCGGCCACGAGGATAAGCGGGCGGACAACTTTTCTGCAGAAATAGATCAAGCGGCACGCACAGATCAAATTCAAAAGATCCTTCACACTCTGGATCAACGCGAACAACAAATCATTGTTCGCCGGTTTGGACTGGACCATCGCTTTGAGCCATTGACGCTCAAAGAGGTCGGCGAGGAACTAGGGGTTACCAAAGAACGTATAAGACAACTCGAGGCCCGTGCTCTCGATAAGTTGCGCTCAGCGGCAAACAACGCCCACATCGATATGCCAGAGTAATTGCCGTTCTGTGTGATTCTGCAAGTATGACCAATGATGACACTTTTCACTGATCGCCTGCAATCCAGCCTTCCGTCGGATTTCATCCGGCGGAGGCACATCTGACAGCTACCTTTCATTTAAAAGACCTCGTGCAGAGATCCGTCCGGAAAGGATTCGCCGTGCCCGACGGGTTTCTGCGGCGCATCATTCGAAACGATTTTATGTAAGCACTACGGCAGAGGTTCCTTGATTCTCTCGTTGTGGCAGTGTCGCTCTGCGACACTGAATTGCCGAGTCGCGGAGCGACGTCGGCTACATGTTATGCCAAAATGCTTCTTCACGCGCGCTTAGCGATAAGATGCCGTCCCGTTGGCGTGAAGCCAACGGAAAAGATTGAAATTGAAGGAGCTGTCTGGGATGTTTTTTTATTCACTCTTCGATACAGTACAATTTCGTCCAACTTCGAATGAACAACTGTTTGTCGACGGACACCAACGACGCGTCGGTCGCATCTTCTACTTGATTTACCGAAACGACTGCTAGGTCGTCATTGTCCTTCAATACGACCGTCGTGCCCTCGCGGCCCGTAAAATAGAGATGGCCGTTGGCAACGATGGGCGATGAGTAAAGTGTCCCGACTCCAGACAAACGTCTTCTATCGAATAGAACCTTTCCTGTTCGGGCTTCGACACAGCTCAAAACATCGCTGTTGCCTGAAGTGAAAAACAAGCGAGTACCGCTAATGATAGGCGATGGCACATAGGGAGTGCCTTTGTTGATGCTCCACTTCACATGGTTCCTGTCGGTGATGTCGCCATTTGAATCGAGCGGAATTGCATTGGCACACGCGGCTCGATAGCCACTCATGCAAATTGCATTGTCCTCGAATTGAATCGGAGAGGGGATCGCATTGGTTGTCTGACCACCGCATTCCCACAGTTGCTCACCTGAAAGTGCATCATATGCTCTGGCCCGATTCGTTCCATTGACAACAACCATCGACTTACCTTTGCAGACGGTTACAAGCGGAGTGTTCCACGAAGTTACTTCTCCGGGCCGCATCACCTTCCATACTTGCTGTCCCGTCCGCTTATCGAGTGCCGTAATAAAAGAATTCTCTTCGTGATCCCAATTGATGATCAACAATTCGCCCGCCAAAACCGGCGTAACAGCTTCGCCCCAGCCCAATCGCGTTCGCATTTTTCCTAAATCGACTTGCCAAATCAAATCTCCGTCGAGTGAGTAACAAAAGAAACCCCTAGAACCAAACGAAACAAACAATCTTTCGCCATCCGTGGTTGGAGATCCTGCCGAGTATGTATTCGTCTCGTGCCGTCCCTCGTGCGGAACTTGTTCTATTGCGGTCCTTTGCCACTTTGGTTTCCCCGTGTCCCGGTCGATACTCGTGACTAGAAAACGATAATAAAAATCATCTGGCGTCGTTTTCGCTCGTTCATCGTTGACAACAGGTGTAGGACTCTTTTTCGATGTTTTCTCGGCCGAAGCAATGAACACTTGGTTGCCCCAAACTATCGGAGTAGCAGTTCCCTCCCCCAACAAATTAGCCACCCATTTGATGTTGGTTTTGCTATCCCATTTCAAGGGTGGTTTTGCATTCCCGCCCGCCACTCCGTCCGCAGTTGGCCCACGCCAATGTGTCCAGTTCTCACCACCATTCGCTTCCACTGGAATGCCACAATCCATCAGTACTACAAACACAAACGAAAGTGCACGGGCAAAATTGGGTTTTGTATTCGTCACACATGCCTCCTTTTAGAACGGTTCGCGAATAGAACTTCTAAGACCGGACAGCTTGGGCTGTTCCGCTAAAACAACCATGTTGTTCGTGGAGACAATCAAAAGGATGTAATCCAAGCGGGCTCCCAGCCTTGCCGATAAGTTTTGGAAAGCCATTCTTGGGCTTTCGCATGATTGGTAATCTTCAGCGCTTTGGCATCCCACTTAAGTTCTTCCTCAGGAAACCGAATGCCGATTGTCCCTAGTAAGACAGCTTCCGTGAGTGGCGCCGCATAGTCGAAATGCGAAGTGGTTTGTCCAACTCCCCGACAAGCGTCCGCCCATTGGACGTAGTGATCCACTTCCTTGACGACAGGTAGCGTTTCTGCGGGAAATTTTTCCTCAGGAAAGAGCTTCGGCATGGCGACGTGGGGAATCACCATGGAGCCCTTTTCTCCAACGAGCACAGAACCTGCACTTGGCAATTTATATTCACTTGGGATGTCGCTCAGCAATTCTCGGCGAGGCGAAATACCAACGGCGTCGTACCAGGTGACCGGGACAATTCGGTTAAGTGTATGCTCCGTTCCTGGAAAAAAGTAACGTAATACGGCCTTGTCTGTCCAAGAGTCTGGCATCAAGCTTGGGGCGGAGGCCGCAACCGACAGTGGGGCACCTAATTCGAGGGACTTGAACACAGGGTCCAAAAGGTGACAACCGAAATCCCCAATTTGACCTGTGCCGTAAGCCTGCCAACCCCGCCAGTTGAAGGGATGATACATTCCTTCCTTGTATGGTCGTTCGGCTGCAACACCCTGCCATAAATCCCACCGTACATGGTCTGGGATCGGATCAACCCCTTCGGGACGCGGAATATGTCTTGGCCATGTTGGCGTCGTCCCCTGCCATGAATGCACTTCTTTGACTTTGCCAATCATCCCTGAATGGACTACTTGAACGGCAGTACGATAGGCCGAGTGCGATTGGATTTGATTGCCCATTTGCGTGACCACCTTAAATTTCTTGGCAGCCAATTGCATTTGCCTCGCTTCAAAAACAGTATGCGTTAGCGGCTTCTGGCAAAACACGTGTTTGCCAAGTTGCATGGCAGCTAAAGCAATAGGCGCATGCATAAAGTCCGGGGTCGATACTAAAACGCCCTGGAAGTCTTTTGAATCATCCAGCAGTTTGCGCCAGTCCTCGTATCGACGCGCGTTTCCATACGTTTCCGCTGCACGACCGAGATGGTTCTTGGAGCTATCGATATCACAAAGTCCAATTACCTCAACCTCTGGGCTCGCCGCAACGCCGGTCAAATCGCTCCATCCTTTTCCGCCTGTGCCAACACTTGCAATTCCAAGCCGACTGTTTGCGCCATGAACGCGAGAATACTGCAACGCAGTCAGTGAAATTGCTGCGGACGCAAGCGTTGCAGATTTAACAAAAGATCGCCTGTTCTGATGCAAGGACATAGAAACTCTCTGGAAGGATAGGGAGGTGGCTAAGTATGAACGACACACCAAAAAACGACGCTTGCCACAAACCTATTAAAGATTGGACGGTGGATTTTACAGGAATTGGGATTGCAAGTAGGTGATACAACGCGAGAATCGCGAAAATGCTTGCAGCATTCTTTTCTCCCCCAAAACTTTCGAGCGGAATCAGTATGGAACTTCCACGATTTATACGTATCCGACAGAATTTCCCCATTACTCAATCGCTCGACATTCGAGCAACGCTTGAAATCGAATTCCTAAAGCTGAGAGATAGAATCCGTCCAGGTGACCGAATCGCAGTTGGAGTTGGAAGCCGCGGTATTACGCACTTAGTCGAAATCGTTGCGTCCGTTCTCGAACAACTTCGAATCTTGGGAGCCAAACCATTCATTCTGCCTGCCATGGGCAGCCATGGCGGTGCGACTCCGCAAGGCCAACGCGATGTGCTCGAAAGTTATGGTATCACAGAACAGTCGATGGGCGTGCCAATCAAGGATTCGATGGACGTGCAACCGATCGGCATCTCCAAGGACAATGTTCCTGCATATTGCAGCACGGAGGCGCTTGCCGCTGACGGCATCCTGCTCATCAATCGCATTAAGCCGCATACCGATTTCTTCGGTACCCTCGGTAGCGGTTTGATTAAGATGAGCGTCATCGGTCTTGGAAAAAGAACGGGCGCGACGGCAATGCATCTCGCCGCCACGCAATTTGGCTATGAGAATGCCATTCGAGGAATCGCACAAGTTGTGCTACAGAAAACGCCAATACTCGGCGGAATTGCTATCGTCGAGAATCAATTTCACGATACGGCGCGTATTCAAGTTGTTCCCAAGGAAGACTTCGAATCAGCTGAGAAAGAGTTGCTCATCGAGGCCAGATCGCTCATGCCTTTGTTGCCTTTTGACGAGATTGATCTACTGATTATCGACCAAATTGGCAAGAACATCAGCGGGGCGGGAATGGACCCGAACGTGATCAACCGAAGCATTCACGGCTATAGTAGTCTTCCGATGCGAGGCGATCGAACGTCACCGTTCATACGCAGAATCTTTGTGCGAGGCTTAACTATAGAGACCGACGGAAACGCTGTCGGTATAGGAATGGCGGATGCAACGACGACGCGACTTGTTCTCGAAACCAATACACAAGTCACCAATATCAACGCCCTTACCTCATTAACACCTCAAAGCGTCAAGGTCCCAATCTCGTTTTACACGGACCGAGAAGCTATCGAACGCATGCTGGCTTCCTTGCCGCTTCCCAATACACGTGATGCCAAGGTCGTGCGAATTCTCGACACTCTATCCGTTGCCGACATGGTTATTTCAGAGTCGCTTTGGAATGAACACAACGCCAATGCAAACTGGACGCCACTAAACGAATTGCATGAAATAGAATTCGATGCAGCTGAAAATTTGGCCACGACCCTCCCGTAGGCCGTCCAACTATCCATCGCTCAAAGGCTGTGAACTGCGCAAGTACGCAAGTAAATCCGCGATCTGCTGGTCAGTCATCGCATTGAGTATCCCCTCCGGCATGAGCGATGTCACTTGCTTCCATACTTGATCCACTTCCGATTTAGAAATCACATGGGACGTGCCATCGATTGCCTTGAGTGTGAATCGCTCATCGGTTTGATTTTCGATAAAACCTGTTAGTACCGACCCGTCTTCCATCCGAACTCCCACCGTTTGATACCCCTCGCGAATCTCGAGACTTGGGGCGATGATGTTTCGAAGAAGTGTTGGCAATTGGTCGCGTTGGTAGCCAGTCAAGTCCGGCCCGATTTCGCCCCCCTCTGCGTAAAGCTTGTGACAGCGGGCGCAGTTTTCTTTGAATTGAGCCTTGCCTCGGTAAGGGTCTCCTTCAATAGGTTCCACTCGACCAAGCAGTCGCACAACGTCTCTTTGCGCTTGCACCAAGTCAGGCCCTTGAAAACCTGGGTAAAGCTGCGTTATTTTAAGCTGTAAGGCTTCGTCGTTATGGAGTCGCATCGCTCGGACGCACTCCATCGGCATGGACACCGAATCCACGCTATGAACCGAACAAGCATCTAACCAGGCTTGCGTCCATGACCTCCGCATCCCTAATACTGAGCCCGCAACGGCTCGTAAATTAGGAGTTAGTTGGGTCCACGCTGCGAGGATTGTCTCCGATACTTTTGGATCATCAAAACCAGCAATCGCGGAAAGTGCCGCTGCCCGAACCGGTTCCAACTCACTCGCGTTGCCTGCAAGCTGCAATAGTTTGGGCAAAGCTTCGACATAGCGCAATTCGCTCACGAGCTGTGCAATTTGAATTCGAGTTGCCAATGTAGCCTTGGAATCAACCAGCAATTGCATCGCTTGCTGCTTGGCTTCGAGGTCGCCCCTTCTCAATCGCAGTGTCAACGTTGGTTGCCCAAGACGGATCAATGCATTGAGGACTTCGTCGGGGACACCCAACAGCGATCGCCCCACAAAAGCTCGTTCGAATGCCTCCGTCGCGTGTTTTGCAGCGACAGGCCGAATCGAGGCAGGCAGCCTTTCAATTTCCTTTAGAACTCTCGTGACCGCATTCATGCTGGAAGGAGCGTTCTCTTTCGCCCACAATTCGATCAAATTTGGTGCAATGCGCTCCTTTCCGAGCGAACTGATCCAGAATCTTTCGTCCAAATGCAGCTTGCTCAGCACAAGATCCGAAGAACCAGAATGCGGCTCTATCGCCCACCAAATCAAGTTTGGGAATGCGAGATCTCCTTCAGGTAACTCATGCGCGAGTAGTGCAGAGACTAAGGAAAGTGCATCCTCGCCATTCAACCGTTTCGCTGAGCTCGCAATTTGGCAACGCACTTTAATATCTTTTTCGACGGAAGCCACCTTCAACATGGTCGACAACGTAGTCCGGCTAATGATTCGATCGTCGCAAACCAACCGAATCGCCCAAGCTCGAACGGCAGGATTCGTATTGGAAAGCAGTTTGTCCAGGCCTAGTGAATCCGTGCCAGAAGACAAAATGGAGTCTTCGATCCAACCGCAAGCGTGGGCGGTCCAAAGATACTCTAGCCCCAATTGACCACCTTTCTCGATTCCATTCTCCAACTCCTTGCGAAGCTCATCTCGAAGCGGATGCCTAGCAATCAACTCACGAGCCCTCCAACGCTGCCAGCGGTACGGATGATTCAATTGAGACAAAAGAAATCGTATCGCATCGCGATCACTTCGATTCGCAAGCGATGGATCCCATTTCTTTACTGCCGGAGCGTTGTCTGGACTTAATCTATAGACACGGCCGTGATCCCGATCCATTTTGCCGACATGCGCATACAAATGCGCAACCTGGAAATCATACCAATCGCAAACGTAAGCAGCTCCGTCAGGTCCATCCTGTATTGCAACCGGGCGAAACCACTTGTCGTCGCTGGCAACCGTATCCGCAATATCCTTTGTTTCAAAGGTCGAGCCTACCGCCAACAATTGCGATTGAATCAGTTTGCCATGCAATGGGTCCACCGCCAACATGGAACTAGGCATCGAAGAACCGAACGCGGTGCCATCGGTCATAAGCATCGCATGCGTGAAGCGTTGAATGGGCGCGTGCTTCATGGGGTCCAGGTAACCAAATGTGTTTGGGTTCGATAACCCACCATGTTTATTAAAACCTTTTCGATAGTACGCGTCCTGAAGGTAATGGAATCCGCGTGTGTCGCCTCCGTTGTGCCCAGAGAAGACCTCCCCCTCATCATTGAACGCTACCGAGAATGCATTGCCACCACCCTCGGCAAAGATCTCATATTGGCGAGTGATAGGATGGTAACGCCAAATCGCTTGTCCCATGGATCGCTTCGGCGTTTCCTTGGATCCGTAACGCCTTACGTTTCCACTGACCGTGCTCCCCTGGGCTGCATACAACCAACCGTCCGGGCCCATGCACAAACTGTTTACAACCGAATGAGTATCCTCCAACCCAAAGCCCTCCAGGTGAACTTCCGGAACTCCATCTGCTTTGAGATCTCCATCCGTGTCTGCATAAAAGAGCAGAAAAGGTGGGTTCAAAACCCACGCTCCATCAACAGTCGGCACAACCGCAGTTGCAATGTTGAGGCCATCGACAAACGTTGTTTCGGTTTCAAATGTTCCGTCTCTATCACAATCTTCATGCACAGTGATCTTGTCGGCTCCAGGAACGCCACCATGACCTGGTGGACGTGGCACCGAGTCGTAAACCGTTCGCCAAAAATTATCGCGACTGAGCCTTCGCAAACCAGCGGGTTCAGGATACTGAAGATATTGAACAACCCATAGTCGACCGCGCGCGTCGAATGCCGTGCTAAGCGGCTGGCTTATTCTTGGCTCGGATAGAATGGTCTCAATCGAATAGCCATCGACCAAGCGGAATTTTGAAAGAGCGTCGGGCGGGCTAAGGGCGAGCCCTTGGCCCTGATCCTCAGGCTTTTGCATGCCGCCACAATGGTTGGCTGAAAACAATCCCACCCACAATATCAAAGGCAATGCTAAACCACTCTGGTAATTCATAATCTCTCCACATTTGAACACCGAGGCCGCATGCTCCGCTTCGTTAGCATTGGGACTTTGTCACTCGAACCACAGGATTTCCAAAAGTACTACCACCGCCGAGGTCGGTCAACCTCTCGCTGGTTATGTCGTTTAGACTCTTGCGATCTGGTGCAAGTTTGGGCCACCACTGCCCCAAAGCAATCGCAACTCCGGGCTTACAGTCCTCACTTACAATCGCCTTGCGACAAATGCTGCCGTTGTAACTTGTAACGTTGACATGATCACCATCGACTATCCCCAACGGACCAGCATCCGACGGATGGATAATGATCTGAGGCTCACCACCCGCCATCTTGATTACGCTGGGCACGTTGCCCATCGAAGTATTAAGAATGAAAGGCCCCGGGGGCGAAATCAGTCGTAACGGATACTCTTCACTCGGCTGAACTTCAAAGTCTAGTTGCTGGGGCGCAGGCGAAAAGCGAATTTTTCGGTCCGGAAAATGACTACCATCCGAATAAGGCAAATACGGATCAGGCAACTTCAGTTTAACGCTTCGTTCCCTCATCAGGCGCTCGGCAGTAATACCCTCCAATTTGGGATTCGTTGAGTTCAGCAACTCTTCAACGACCTGCTTGGTTGACCAATACAAGCACTCGTCACCGAAACCCAACCGACGGGCTAGCTCCGTAAATATCCATCGGTTCGATTTCGCTTGACCGCGCGCGGCCACAACCGGTTCAGAATATTGCAAATAGTAATGGCCATAGGACGTATACACATCGGAGTGTTCTAGAAACGTCGTTGCTGGTAAGAGGTAATCGGCGTAGTCGGCAGTATCGGTTTGGAAATGCTCCAGGACCACCGTAAATAGATTGTCGTTTCCAAGTCCGCGTCGCACGCGAGACGAATCCGGCGCAACCGCTGCTGGGTTACTATTGTATACAAATAGACCTCGCACACTCGTTGTATCCGGCTCAAGCTCCGAAGCCAGAAGGGTCATGTTGACATGCCGTGCCCCGGGCTGAATCAAATGGCTACCTGCAACGCGATGCGTATTCAAACCAAAGGCACCGCTCGTTGAAAGGCAACCGCCACCCCCTTTCTTTCGCCAAGCTCCTATCAATGCCGGCAAAAGCGTAATAGCTCGCAACGCATTTCCGCCTCCTTCGTTTCGCGTCATTCCATATCCAACTTTGATGAACGAGGCTTCCCCGGTTGCGAAGGCGCGAACCATGCTCCGCAATGCGTCAAGTTGTATGTCACAGTAATCCGCGGCCCGCTCGAGAGACCAGTTGCTACAAGCCCCTCGGTATTCCTCGATTCCGACGCAATGCTCCTCCAGATAATCCACATCCTGCCAACCATTGCAGAAGATTTCATTGCCGATCGCCAGTGCCAGCGCAGCATCTGTCCCAACCTTGATTTGCCAGTGTTCATCCGCGAAGCGTGAGGTCTCATTGCGGTAGGGATCGATGTGAAGAATATGACAACCTTGCTTACGAGCCTCCTTGATAAAGGGGGCGATATGCGAATTGCTTCGAAGAGCGTTGATCCCCCAAAGCACGACGTACTTCGAATGGATCAGCTCCTCAGGGTCCATACCGATTTTGTTGGGTCCATAGTTGGCCTCCCAACCTGCCCCACCAGTAGCAGCGCATATGGTTTGATCTAGCTCCAAGGCTCCAAGCCTACGAAAGAAAGCAAACGGTGAAGAGCCTTCGATGACCCCCTTCGTTCCTCCATAGCAATAAGGCAGAATCGATTGAGGGCCATGTTGCTCGACAATCGACTTGGTTCGTTCCGCAATCTCATCGAGCGCAGTTCCCCAGGATACTGTTTCGAAACGCCCTTCCCCCTTTTTGCCAACTCTTCGTTGAGGAAATAGCAATCGATCGCCTTGTTCCTGCCTTTGAGGGTAGCGAGCCATCTTGGCACATGCGAATCCTTGCGTGATCGGGTGGGACGGATCGCCAGCAAGGTGGGTAACTCGATCGCCCTCGACCGTAATGTGTAGCGAGCAAGCGTCAGGGCAATCCAATGCACAAATGGTCGGCAATACAATGGGAGTCATTCAGTTTACTTTTTTCCGGCTGAGCCGCAGACGATGGCTTTGGCAATTGAACAATCGTATTGAAGGCTCGTTCCCAGGCTTTGCCTCGTCATCCAATATGGACAAATCGCGAACGAACCCCATGGTCTAAGTTTAGCGACTTTTGCGTCAATTGCTATCAACGCCCAATTCGATCTTGACCTGAACGTCGCAGATTCGCTATCCATCCAAATCGCACTCTACTACTAATTGTGGCGATTCCCGTCCATCCAAGGCGATCACAATGCTCCTTTCGATTGTTTTGCCCGTTTATAACGAACAAGAAGTTCTGCCTGCGCTCCTCGAAGTTCTCCCAGCCGTCCTCAAAAAGATAGGTTGCGATTACGAATTGATTTTCATTGACGACGGAAGTCGCGATGCAACACGTTCCATCCTCAATAAAGCTGCCGAACTGGACAGCCGAGTCAAAGTCCTCGGCTTCAGTCGAAACTTCGGCCAGCAAGCTGCCATCACGGCTGGCTTGGATTTTTCAAACGGTGATGCTGTCGTAGTCATGGATGCAGACCTCCAAGATCCGCCAGAATTGCTCGAATCGATGATCGATCAATTCAAGCAAGGCTTCGACGTTGTATCCACCCAGCGAATCGCGAGAGACGGCGAGAGTGTTTTCAAAAAAGTCACAGCCTCCGCCTTCTATTCCTTGATGCAAAAAGCCGTCGACGAAAGATTGCCACCACAATGCGGCGACTTTAGATTGTTCAGCCGAGGTGCTGTTCAAGCCATCAGAAAATTTCGCGAACAGCATCGCTTCATGCGTGGCTTGGTTGCTTGGCTCGGACTTCGCGAAACGATTATTCGATTTCACCGCCCAGCTCGAGCAGCCGGCGAAACAAAATATTCTCCAATCAAGCTTTTCAAACTAGCGTGGACTGCCATCTCGTCTTTCTCCGCGATGCCGCTCAAGGCGTGTCTTTTCGCAGGCCTAATGATCACGCTGTTTGGCATTGGATACTCGTTCTATGCCATCTACGCGGCCATCTTCGTTATGACAACTGCGCCTGGATGGAGTTCTTTGGTCTGCTTTCAACTGCTCTTCAACGGAGCGACACTCACAGCCGTTGGACTCGTAGGTGACTACGTCGGACGTATCTACGACGAGTCCAAGCAGAGACCGCTCTATGTGCTCGGCGATTCGGTCAATATTCAAACGTCAGGCTGTGCTCATCGCGTGGTTTGGATCAATCCGCCAGACGACTCTCCATCACAAATCGCCCATCTTTACCGAAAACCTCAAATCCATCGCTTGAGCGACGACGCAAGTCAAAAACACGCGGCCTAATCGGAATCTTCTCATCGCAGCAGCAACTATGATTCGTAGAGAGACTCTTCTACCGCTGATCTGCTTATTCATCGTAGGCGTCTCTGTGATGATGGTCCAAGTTGGGAACACCCACCTTTGGGATCAAGACGAGGGATTCTACGCCGCCACCGCCGCCCAGATGTACGCTCGAAACGAATGGATCACCCCATCGTTCAATGGCAAACTCTTCGCGCATAAGCCGCCCATGATGTTTTGGGGCATGATGGTTGGTTATAGTGCGTTCGGAATTTCCGAACTTGGAGCTCGTTTCGCCTCAACCATCTTTGGACTCGGGACCGTCCTATTGACGTTTGCGATCGCACGTAAACTTTTCGATACGACCACCGGGCTTTTTGCTGGATTGGCGATTGGCTCTTGCATCCTGTTCACGCTTGTTTCTCGCTCCGCAACCGCAGACGCACACTTAACCTTTTTTACGGCACTTGCATTCTATTTCTGGGTTTGCGATTACTTCACCGACAAGTTTACTTCACGTGACGAGTTGCTCGCCTCCGTTCGTTGGCGAACATGGATCGCAACTTATGCTGCTATGGGTTTGGCTGTACTGACGAAGGGTCCAATCGGCTTTCTATTTCCGACAGCAGTCATTGGACTGTTTTTGCTCTCGGAAATGAAAATAGAGATTCCGGTTCCTTGCCCTTTTCTTCAACGCATTTGGTTGCAGGCGTCTCCCTACAGATCCTTCGAATTTTTCAAGACCGTATGGAAAATGCGACCGATCACTGCCGCTCTTACGGTCTTGCTAGTTGCAGCTCCATGGTTCTTGTTAGTTCAGTGGCAAACCCATGGTGAGTTCTTGAAAGAATTCATCGGTGTTCATCATCTTGGACGCATGTCCCAAGCGATGGATAACCATAGCGGACCAATCTATTACTATTTGTTAGCCTGCTTGATTGGTATGTACCCTTGGTCGGCGTTTGCAGTTCCCACCGCCATTAGTTGGTTCAGCCATGCAAGCACACCCGCACAGTCTCGTGCGGTTCGCTTCGTTAGCAGTTGGGCAGCTGTCTATTTGGTCATATTCTCCATGGCCAGTACCAAATTACCTAACTATGTCCTGCCCGCATATCCCGCGTTGGCGATCATGATTGGCCGTTATTTTAAATTGTGGACGCAAGACGTAAGCACGGTCAGTCGCGGTTGGCTGAACGCGGGCTGGATTCTTCTAATCGCCTTGGGTGCGGTCATCGTGGCAGGCGTCCCCATTTCAGGGCTAGTTGAATTTGGCGGCCAAACGTTACTAGATCGAATTGGAATGGAGAAAATTTTCCAGATTCGATTCGTGTGGCTTGGCGTCGCGGGGATTCCTCTCCTGCTATTCGGTACGGTAGGTGCATGGTTGCTTTGGAGCAATCTTCCACGATTATCGGCCTGTGCTTTTTCGATCGGAGCATTGACCATGATGGTTGTACTCGCACAGTACGTCGCACCCGAACTCGACCAACTCCAAACGAATCAACGACTGGCTCAGCGATGGAGCAATCGGTTGGCCTCGAGCGACACGCAGGTGGCTGTTTTGGGCTATTTTCGACCAACAATGGTTTTTTACTTTGGACGAGATATCGATTTTTGCAATTCGGAAGACGAAGCCCTCGATTTCGCGAGAAATGGTCGGAACTCGATGCTCGTTACTACCGACGAGCAGTATGCCAAAATCAAAGACAAGCTCCCGGTCTCGACTCAGATTATCGAACGTATCTCGCAGTTTCCAAATCGAGGCGAAGTATTAGTTCTTGGTGATAAGTCATTGATGCGATAGGTCTCCTTGAATATCATTCGAGGGATGAATGATACTGCCGACGATCTGAAAACCGTTGCAATTCTTGCTTTGCAATCTCCAGTTGTTTCCGTTTCGCAAGAACAATGGAACCGGATCGCCGAACAGCTTGCTCGCCGATTGCATCATCCTTTTGCTGTTGTTCAACTCACTTGCGAAACATCGAGTTGCGATGAATTCCGATCCAAAATAGAGTGGTATGCCGAACAGGGGTTCCGCCGTTTTGTCGTGATGCCGATAGGTTTGGAACCATTCGATCTCCAAGCATTGTACGAGGTTGTCTTTTGGATACGGTTAAAGAAACTAGACGTCAGGTTGCATGTCTCAAAGACTTGGACAGCCAGGGATTGGGTTGATTCTTTCTCGCCTGCGATCTTGGACGTCCTCGTAAACACGAGCCAATCTCTACCGTCTCGCTCGATCGCTCGCAAGACGTCGATACTCTTGCTTTCACAAGGAGACCATCCGAGATTTGACGTAGGTCTGGAGTTAGCTTCCATCGCGCATTACCTCCAACAGTCCGATGAAAACCTAGACGTGCGGTATGCATTTTTGGAAAAGCATCATCCAAGGCTACCAAAAGTACTCAATGGAATGGATACCGATCGTATTCAAGCCGTCGTGATTTTGCCTTGGCGTATGGATCCCACGCAAATCGCGGATGCGTTCGTTGAGATCGGTTCGCTCCACGCAACCGATTTAGCGATTGAGCCATTCGGGTCTGCTTGGACTTGGGATCGCATGAGGCACGATCAGCCGCAATGGATCGACTTGCTAGAACATACAGGATGGATTCATGTGGCTATCGGCATGTACTTGGACGCCCTGACTACTCGGTCCAAGGAGCGATACTTTGTAACGGCTGTCAGCAACGCGAGTTCTCCCGATAGTCCAATTCAACATGGACTGATACAACTGGACCGAAATCTAGACTTGATGCTACCTGCTGAATATCAGGGTAGAACGGATGAAGTCACCTCCCAATCGATGGGCAGTGCGACGATCGATTCCGATCAATTGGGCGAAGTAGCTTGGGACGAGATATGGACCAGTTTTTGTGATCTCGCCATGGCAGGCGGTCCACCGCATCGGGGAAAATTGCTGGAAGCGATAACGGCCGAGAAGGCAATCGCAAATCCCCTCGCATACGAGGCTGTGGTTGTCGAATTACGGCGCGGTATAGAGTTGGTAACTGGATTACAGACCCTCAAAGGCGAAGTGCCAGGTTGGGTTGGTGTGGTATGCAACGATGAAGCCATGGCGGTTTGGTTAATGAGGGCCATCATCGTCGAAAACGTAATGGTTCGACGTGAGGGGCGAATTCTATTCCTGCCTGCTGGTCCAGACTTTACGGTCAAAAAGGAAATCAAAAATGTCATAACCACCGTGGCGAAAACCGTACACTACTGGCGAGCCCACTTAAGAATCGGATAGCACATTGTAGAACGATTGTCCTCAATCGTTCCCAGCGTTCCCAGCGTTCCCAGCGTTCCCACTAAACTCTTTCGTTCTCATTCTACGGTATCACAACTCTTTACCCAGTGTGCCCGTTACCCATTCTCAATCGGCGCTTGCTCAGTCACACGACCGAGGGCATTAACATCTCCTTGAAATCGATCGCCGACTTGGTGACCGCATACATAGCAACAATCGTGATCGAAACCACCGCAATCCACAGCATTGCATCCCATAACATCGAAGGCGCCAATGCTTTTTCAATTCGCCGGTAACGGAAATACAGGGTAGATATAGCAATCATGGGAAGAGTTGCCGCCTGCGCAAAACCGCCGACGATGGTCATGGATTTTGGGTTGGTGAATAGCAAGAACAAGAGGAGCGCCAAGATCGGAAAGAACAACGAAAAGCGATGGATCCATTTGGCTCGATGCGAAAAATTTTGATACCGAACCGCTCCAGCGAGGCTTAGGAAATCGGCGGTCATCCGAGCGTTTCCTGCGCAAGAAAGATAAAGCGTTTTGAAGAGTACTGCACCGGCTCCAATCAAGAAGACGATCCGCGTCCAATGACCAAATGTATCTACAAACATGTGCGATAGAGTTTCGATCATGGCAGTCCCCTTGGGATCCAACCCCTGTGGATGGAGAACTGTTGCTCCCATGAAATAGAAAGATATAGTGGAGATCGTGAAGACAATCATGCTGATCCAGGCGTCGATGTACATGACGCGAATCCATCCGCGAGCTCGTCGGTTCCAATCTTGGCTACCATCTCTTGGGCCGACATAGCGAGCGTATCCCTTCTCCAAGCACCAGTAGGGATAGTAAAACAATTCCGTAGCGCCGACTCCGGTGATACCGAAGACTCCGAAGGCCATCGCGATCGATTGCACATCGGATGACGGGAATTGAAATTTCAAGCCATCGACCACTTGTGACCAAGGGATAGGATATGCAGTCCATGGAAGCAGCACTGTGGCTGTTACGGTTAGAAGCGTCACCGCGATTACAATTGCCGTCGTCACAATCTCTATTCGTTTGTAGCTTCCACTCCATAAAAGTGCTATCGCGATCACGCAGGTGAGAAGGGCCCAAGGCAACTCGGGACGCTGCTCCAGCCAGTTCCCAATCCAGGAACCGGCCGGGATATTTGATCCAAGATTCTGTGATACGGTTGGAAAGGCCAAATTCAGCGACTGGCCAACCGTACCGGTCATCGCACCAAGCTGAAAAACAGTGGCAAGCATCATGAACAACCACCACCACACTAGCCAATTCGCACCGAATCGAGGCCCGGACAACGCGTTCAATGCACCCAAGGTTGGTTGGCCCGACGAAATGGCATGTCTTCCAATCTCGATTTGGACAAAGACCTTGATGACGCAACTGAATAGAATCAGCCAAAGGAAAATAAAGCCAGTCTTAGCACCGAGAGCAGTCGTAAGCAAAAGCTCGCCCGATCCGACTATCGTACCGGCAAGTATGATGCCTGGCCCTATCATCCTCATGGCCTTAAAAAAAGACTTGGGTGGCTCCTGAATGGCATCGGAGTGCATTGCATACGGATCGTAAGGAGATGGCTGCGCCACATTGGGACTCATTTGCGGAGGGAACTTGTACCTGGAGAGGAATTTGGGCAATATCCGAACGAAGCTACGTTCGCCAGAACGTCGTTTGTCGCTTGGCCTTCCTCTACACTCGACCGAGTGTAGCCTGCAATAGCATAACCAAGGATGAAGCCGAATTGGCATGATCATTCAAAAAGGCGAGCCCTTAGTTCGCTTTCGCTCCATGGCCAACAATGCTTCGTAGCAAAATCATAGCCGGTTCGCTACACTGCGAGCACTCCACAACTTTAGGGAGCCACTATTTATCCAAACATCTATCCTTTTTGCCCGTTGGAGCTGCTGCCGATGATTGTTGGAATCCCGAAAGAGGTCAAGGAAGATGAATATCGAGTTGCCATTTTGCCAGTCGGAGTAGAAGAGTTGGTCACCCGCGGTCACCAAGTTTTGGTTCAGGCCAATGCGGGGATCGGATCGGGTTTGGCCGACCACGATTATTTGCAAGCGGGAGCGGAAATGTGCGCTTCAGGCGAAGATATTTTCAAGCGTGCGGATTTGATCGTCAAAGTAAAAGAGCCTTTGCCGTCCGAATGGCCGTTCATTCGCAAAAGCCAAACCTTGTTCACGTACTTTCATTTCGCAGCTGACAAGAAACTTACGGAGGCGATGATGACTTCCGGCGCAAGCTGTCTGGCGTACGAAACATTGCGTGATTCGCAAGGCCGCTTGCCATGCCTAACACCTATGAGCGAGGTTGCCGGTCGCATGAGCATTCAGGAGGGGGCCAAGTACCTCGAAAAACCGCAAATGGGACGAGGTATTTTGCTAGGCGGTGTCCCTGGCGTGGCACCAGCACACATCACCATCCTTGGCGGCGGAGTGGTAGGTGCCAATGCAGCTCGCATCGCCGCAGGCTTTCAAGCCGACGTAGCGATCCTCGATGTCAACTTGGATCGGCTTCGCTATTTGGATGATGTCATGCCGCCAAATGTGAATGCACTTTTCAGTGACCGCCACACCATTCGAGAACAACTTCGACGCGCCGACTTGGTCATTGGCTCCATCCTGATCCCGGGTGCCAAAGCCCCCTACTTAGTCCGCACCGAAGACCTCAAGTTGATGAAGCCAGGCAGCGTCATCATCGACGTCGCCATCGATCAAGGAGGATGCGTAGAAACTAGCCGTCCAACAACACACCGCGATCCTACCTATGTCGTCGATGATGTAGTCCACTATTGTGTTACGAATATGCCAGGGGCTGTGGGTCGAACTAGTACCTTCGCATTGTGCAATGTCACGTTACCATGGATCATCCAAGTTGCGGAGGACGGCATTGACAAATGCATCGCAAACTCAAAGCCCCTTAGAGACTCTCTCAATATTCATAGAGGGACTGTTACCAATCAAGCTGTCGCTCGCACCTTTGGTTTCGAATTTGTAGCCTAGAGAAGTCATTGACTTGCTCGCCGAATGCGGTCCATCAAGGCGACACCGATACCGATTTCGCTCACTTCTTGGCAACATACCACATCTGCATTCGACAAGTCAGCTTTTCTAAAGAAGTCAAAGAGTTTCGCAGCGTATTCGGATGCATTTGAGCATACAAGAACCTTTTGAAATCGAGTTGGATCGACAGGTTTCCAAAGTCCTATAAAATGCACCACCGCTGAATCAGGAATTGCCAGCTCGCTTTGCACTGACGAGGTATCAACGATCATCACTTTGGCGGTCGGTTGATAGTGCCTATGTTTAAGTCCAGGGGAGTTTACTGCAAAACCGCGCAGAGGCGATGAATGACCCGTATAAGGCTGCATTGCTGGACAGACCTCGAGCAATTGCTCGAGAGAAACGGCGCCAGGTCTCAAGACTCGAGGTGGATTTGACGTTGTGTCCACCACTGTACTTTCGAGTCCGAAGGCAGTAGGTTCGCCGCAAACCAATCCTGCGATTCGGCCATCTAGGTCCTCTGCCACGGCTTGCCAAGTTGTAGCGCTAGGCCTCCCGGAGCGATTCGCACTTGGGGCAGCTAATGGGACACCAGCCAGACGAATAATTTCAATAGCCATTCGATGATTCGGTAGTCGAACTGCTACCGTATCGAGGTTGGCTGTAACGATTTGGGGAATTTCCGATCGCTTGGGAAGTATCATCGTTAGCGGACCTGGCCATAATTGCTCCATCATGCTTTTTGCAACTATGGGCACGTTGCGAGCTACCATGGTAAGCTGGCTTGGGTCTGCAATGTGCACGATTAGTGGGTTGTCGGAAGGGCGCCCTTTGGCCAAAAATATTTTCCGAATGGCGTCCGCATTTAACGCGTCTGCGCCCAAGCCGTAAACGGTCTCAGTTGGAAAGGCAACGACTTCGCCGTCCCGAAGCAACTGTGCCGCTACCTCCAACTCATTCACGGAAAAATGTCGGGTGTTCATTTCTCGGCGACCAGCGGCAAAAATTGTCTAATCAGCGATGCCGAGTGAAACCACTCCCATTCCATAACGTCGGCAATCACTGGCTAACGGTCCGAGTATTGCTAGCCACGTCGGTTTGACTGGCTATTATTTTTCCAGGAAACCGACTGGCGAAAAAAAGCCTTTCCCACAGATTTGCTATTCGAAGGCGGGAGTCGTTTGCTGGTAACGAATGCTGCTTTCCGCGGCGGGTTTCTAGGACGAGCACGCCGTCTTGCACCTGCCGAACGACCCAGTATTTGTCGACTTCATAGGAGTATGATTCACCCTTTGGCGATGGTGAAATATTTTTTGCTCTTGGGCCTGGGGACAAACTGTGCTTTTCGCGGGTGTACACAACCCAATCGTTTGGACGGAAGGAGCCAATCATTAGGAATATTTCCTCGCTTGAATATTCAAAAAACCAATTGACTATGTTGCTCACCCCCAAACAACTTGGTGGATCGCAAACGGGCAATTGACTTGGATACACCACCCGTAACCTTATTCTTCATCGCAATTCGACTTGAATCCAGGTCAGCTTTGAGTCCGGCTAGGGAATTCAGGGGAATATTAATGATTTTTTTGATTGGTTCTCTGTTTTCGACGTTTTCAATCACTTGGACGATCGCCAGCTTGGCTTACCGGCGATTTCAGAATGGCAATCCGTGTTGCTCAGACGTCGGAACCTACCCTTCTATATTTGCTGGCTCGACGATTTTTGTCCAAAACGGGAACACTCATGCGCGTTCCACAGGATTGCAACCGCACTGCTTCGGTTTTAGCGATTGAATTGAGCTGCGTCCGGCAAGGCCTTACTGGTCAGGATTCTCGATTAGCGACCTCAGTCTTTCTCCAAGGGGCTCAGGAAATTTGGCTATCCAGCCTTGGTCTAGCAGGCCAACATCAATCATATCCAAGAGATGCACACGGTCTTTGAGCCGAAACGAATTGAGTTTCATACGTACCAACCGTTCCAATGGCAAAGTGCGAATCCCATCACCGTACTCGCTCGGCTCAACATCGGGATTCGATTCGTAATCATCTTGCTTTACCATTCGATTTGCGAGTACGACATGGATAGCATAGCGCACCGAATCCTCTTTTCCCTCGAGAAACATGTCTAAGCCTGCTGCCTTACGATAATGGTAACCACTCTCTGCCATTACTCGTTTCACATGCTCCAGATCCTCGGGGCGAATCAAGACGTCCACATCATTAGTCGCACGTACGGCACCAGGATCAACCTGAGCTACCCAAATTCGAACCGCATTTCCCCCAACAATCGCAAAGGGAATTCCCGTAGTCTCAAGAATCGCAATCGTCTTTCGTAGTCGTAGTTCAACTCGATCCATAGACTCGCCTATCTTTTTCCAGAGTTGATCCCCGACGACAGTCAATTCCAAGGTCATTTGATTTACTTCCGTAGTGATTCGAATAATATAGCAAAAGACGCCCCTTCCGTTAGAAACCCGCCAGTCCTTCGCTCGGCGTCCATGCACTCGCTCCTACAGTTTGTTCTGTTTCAAACTATAGAAACTATTGTCTCGATGGGAATAATTCGATTTCCTCGCGCACGCTTCGGGTTCTGAATCAGGGCTGATCTAAAACGTCGTAACTTACCTTTCCATGTTTGCTGGCTCGACTGATTTTGTCCAAACTGTATAAGCCTGCTAATACGAATTCAACACACGATGCACGTACGGCTGGGTTGTCCGTTGCGTTCACTTCAAAGGCTGTTTCCCATACGGGTGGTACGTGCTTTAGCCTTTCCGCGTAGGCGGAACTTGGGAGTAGATCGCCTACTTCGATGCGAACCCCCTTATTAAAGATTTCAGCAATTTGACCAACTCCGTGTTCCGTCGCGTACTGTTCGAAGACGGACTTGATTGCGACCGAAACCAACGAGTCCAGTATCTTGCGTTCGGTCATTTGATGACTGCCCATTAAATCGACTTCTAGTTTTCCAAGCGAGGAAGTGTACAAATGCCCCAGATCGCTAATTCTAGGAACGGCCAATGGTTCACCCAAGAGAACAGCCCTCTGTCTAGCCGAAGCGATCATCGTTCGGAAATTAGAAAGCGAGAATCGAGCCGATACGCCGGAGGCTTGGTCAACATACTTGCTCTTTCGGGCTTGGGCCGTAATCTCCTCGATAATCTCGGTCATGAAATAAGGGATTTGAACAGGGTACTCGCCACCTAGGTCGAGACCACATTCTTGCTGAAGAATTTGGATTCCTTGATCGCGATCGATTGGATAGTGTGTTTGAATCAACGAGCCGATGCGGTCCTTCAACTGCGGAATGACTTTGCCGCTTCGGTTGTAAGTGCTCGGGTTAGCCGAAAACAAAATGAAGATATCCAAGTCGAAACGAACAGGGTAACCGCGAATTTGTACGTCGCGTTCTTCAAGGATATTGAACAATCCCACCTGAACGAGTTCATCTAACTCGGGTAGCTCATTCATTGCAAAGATCCCTCGATGCATGCGCGGAATCAAGCCAAAATGCAAAGCAGATTCAGAGCCCATGCTTACGCCACCGGTCAGCTTCGATGGGTCGATTTCGCCAATGACGTCCGCAAACTTCGTGCCGGGTGCAAGTCGCTCGACATAGCGATCCGATCGATGCCACCAACCAATCGGGACTTGGTCTAACGCGTTATGTTGGATGAAGTCTTTGGCCAACTTGGTGATTGGATGGAAGGGGTCTTCGTGGACAGGGACATCTGGGATATCCAAAAATGGAACATACTCATCCAGGAAGCGTACCATCGTCCGCATCAAACGACTTTTGGCTTGACCCTTTTCGCCGAGAAATAACAGGTCATGTCCTGCTAGGATCGCAATGTTCAATTCGGGGATGACGGTGTCCTCAAATCCGACAATGCCGGGATAGAGGGTCTCTCCCGCAGCTAACATCCGAATAAAATTTGAGCGAATTTCTTCCTTGACTGGGCGGCCTTGCCAGCCGGAAGCTTTCAATGTTGCGAGGTTCGTTGGCCGTGGAGTTGTAGATTCAGACATGGTCGCTTGGATTTTCCAGGATGAATTTGCGAAGAAAGGATATGCATTTATAGCAAGCAGGCAATACATGCGTGGCTAGCTATTGGAAGGAGACTACTTTTACGCGATACTGTAAACACTGAGTTCGGCGGAAGAAAGTCTTTCGCATAAAGTTGGGATTATGAAGGAAGAGCATGGAGCAAACGGTATGGCGACTGAAAACTCGTTGATTCTCGACAATCTGAATGTTGCCCAACGAAGAGCCGTTACTCATGTCGATGGCCCGTTGTTGATCTTGGCTGGTCCCGGTAGCGGAAAGACTCGAGTCGTCACCCATCGGATCGCTTACTTGCTCGAACAAGGCATTTCGCCTTACTCGATTCTCGCTTTGACTTTTACCAACAAAGCGGCTCAGGAAATGAAGGGTCGGCTCAAGAGTCTCTGCGGCGAAGAGCCGGTCTGGCTTGGGACATTTCACGGATACTGTGCTCGTTTTCTAAGGCGCTACGGCCGGATGGTTGGGATTTCTGAAAATTTCTCGATATTCGACGCTGACGATTCGAAAAAAGCCATGCAACATGCGATCGTAGACGCTGAAGTCTCTCTCACCCATCTCAATATCGGCGACATTATGAAGGGGATAAGCGGCCTTAAAAACCGCGTAGTGACCCCCGATATGATGCAAGGCGAGCACCAATCGAGTACCGACAAAGTGCTCGCAAAAGTTTATCCGGCATATCAAAAATTTTTGCTTCAAAATAATGCTGTTGACTTCGACGATTTACTTATGCACACCGCGTCTATCCTGCGTTCGAGCCCGGACTTACGCAGCGAACTTGACTCCAAGCATCGTTACATCCTTGTCGACGAATATCAGGATACGAATTTTGCTCAATATTCGATTGTGCGGGCATTGTCCGTCCAGTTTCCAAACCTCAATGTAACTGGCGACCCAGACCAATCGATCTACGGTTGGCGCGGAGCCGATATTTCAAACATCCTCAACTTCGAACGAGACTATCCCAGCGTGGTAACTGTTCGACTAGAACAAAATTACCGCAGTACCCCCGAGGTCTTGTCCATTGCCGATGCCTTGATTTCGTGCAATACACGACGCAAGGCAAAGCAATTGATTCCTACCCGCGCAACGGGAACACCTGTAAAACTTTATTCCTATGCCTCGGCCCGAGACGAAGCGGATCACATTGCGGACCAGATAGTGGCTGCAGTCTTAGACAAGACCGCAAAACCGAAGGACTTCGCGATTCTCTATCGGACCAATGCTCATTCGCGGCTCCTCGAGGCTGCTCTGCTAAGGCGAAAACTCAACTACCAATTGATTGGCGGCTTCCGATTTTACCATCGTGAAGAAATCAAGGACCTACTCGCCTATTTACGATTGGTCCACAATCCTACAGATGACATATCCTTCGAACGGGTTGTCAATGTTCCGACGCGAGGACTCGGGGACAAGTCCCTTTCCAAAGTCACAGAATTGGCTCGTTCGAAGGGTATTCCGATGCTCGTGGCCCTGCGGGCTGTCGTTGAACATGGACTGATGAGCAAGAAGGCAACCTCAGGTGCGAGGCAATTCCTAGCCCTTTATGACGAACTGATGCATTTGTCCCGTGGCCCACTTTCGGTCATGATCCAGCAACTGGTAGCCAAGACGGACTACGTTAAATACCTTTCTGCACGGAAGTCCGAAACACCCGACGAGAGTATCCAAGGAAACATCAATGAGCTCATTGCGGACGCTGCCGAAGTCGATCGTCAAGACGTTGACGGAAACGCAATGGAACGCTTTCTGGAGCAAGTGACACTCATTAGCGATGCAGACGGAATAACGGACCACGAGAAAAAAGTGACCTTGATGACGTTGCATTCTGCGAAAGGGCTCGAGTTCGACAATGTCTTTATTATCGCAGTGGAACAAGAAATCCTCCCGCACAAACGATCCATGTACGATGCGACACAGATGGAGGAGGAACGGCGATTGTTCTTCGTCGGGATCACACGCGCAAAAAATCGCTTACAGCTGAGCATTGCAAAATCGCGAGGCTTTGGCAATTCGAGAATGAGTTGCCCAAGTTCGTTCCTGATGGAATTGCCGCGGGCAGAAATGGAAATCGTCGATATGAGCGAACCATTTGCTGCCGATGACGACTTTGGCGACAGCGACTACGGTGATTCGCGCGAAGACGATTGGGAGTCGCAAAGCTTTTTACATCAACGCAAGAAAACAAAAGACACCCCTGCAACGATCCCGTTTGCGCCAAATGAGTTAGGGGTCTTTGCAAAAAAGCTAGAGAGCTTAAACAGAAAGATTCCAATGGGATCGCTCAAAACTGCGGCGCAAGTAACGGCAGCCATGACCCCTGGTGGGATACCCGTCGATCGGTTTGAAACGGGAGATAGGGTGGTGCATCCAAGTTATGGTCCAGGTACGATCATCTCGGTGGAAGGACGAGGGCTTCGTCGTATGGCTCGCGTTGTCTTTTTGGAGGGCGAACCCAAATCGTTTCAACTTAGTAAAGCACATCTGACGTTTAAAGACTAGCGCTTCGCGCTAGTTGGAAATAGGCTCGCGGATTTTGATCGAGAAATCAGGACTATCTTTGTACCAATTTGCCACCGACGTGATGCGAGCTTTTTCTCTGGCTATTTCGAATGGCTCTACTACATCCAATAGACCAAGCTCGTAAGCGAGTCGATCGGAATGGCCAGGTAGCAACACGCGCCAATCTGCCGGGATACTTCCTGGTCGCAATTTATTGATGTGGTTCACTAAGTTCGTGGTGCAATTGTTGTTGATCGTATCGTAGTTTTCCGGAACGCGTTGCAGTTGATTCGCTCGTTCAAGCATATCCACTAGTAGGTTTTGAACTTGATCCGGCGTAGCTCGCCCCGCATACAAATAGACTTCCGCTTTACGCGCATCGGTTCTCAACGGAATTAGGTCGCGTTCGTCGCCGATAAGGTACATCAACTCAAACTTATTGGTAATGCCGCGGATGGGGGAATACGATGCTCCGTAGTCGAGCCTGGCTTCGACGGAGATGATGAAGTGCCGTCCGTCGCGGAGCCCGAAACTGAACATAGTATGGGCTAACAGCGAATTGTTTTGAAAGGGAACAATCAGAAAGTCGATATGATTGACATCAGCCAATGCAAAACGCATGTCGTAGTGTCGAACATCGTAATCCGATTCAGATCGATAGCGACAGTTGCGTACATGCTTGATGACGATATCTTCGTCTTGGAATTCCGCGAATGGCATGATCGCTAGGTCTGGGCGCCACAACCGATCTTGGCTTTTCTCTTTTTTAGGTAAGAGCTTATCGCGAGTCGAAGCAAGCAACCCAGTGGAGTTGGAGTCCCTAAACGGCCGAGTGCATCCAGACGGCAGAAAGCACAGCCAAAGGGATAGCCATAGCGTGAACCAACGCTGGAACAGAATAAACCGGTCCCTGGGTTTGGTACGTCGCATGGATTCATCCCGTTCGAATTCATCGCTAAAGGTTAAGTCGCTAGTAGGCAATCGTATAGCAAGCAATCCGAATCAACGTCAAGGTGAATCTGTTATGTGGGCGAGTCGCTCCGCGACTCGGCCTAAGGCGAGCGGCAGCGTGGAAAGTACCGTAGGACGGGACCATTGTCCGACCATTGTCCCGTCCGTTGACTGGTTCGGGACAATGGTCCCAAACTACAACTGGTATCTCACAGCCTGCCGATCGCCTAACTGATGGTGTCCATGGCAAAGGTGGACTGGCTATTCAGACGCTCTTCGTATCTCAGTGCTTGCAAGCCACTTCGGCAACGATGCCGATAATGCCGATAATGCGGCTTTTGCAGTCCGCAAAGATTTTCTAATAATTCCGGCTTGACTTGAGAAAAGAAGCTACAGTTCCATTAGTAACCGCGGATTGGGCCTCCCATTGCGGTGGTCCACTTTGAATTTGCTTCATGAGGTGAGAAGATGATATTTCCATTGTCCAAAAGTTTCTCTTTCGGCTTGTTAGCCCTGGGCTCATGTTCCGCAGCCGTGGCGGGTACTCCCGCTAGCCCACAGGCGACCCCCGTTCCTTTGAATCTACCGGTCATAGGGAATGTTCAAGTAACGGGGTCGGACTCGCGGGCTTCGACCTTCAACAGCCAGTGGCTGCCAAAGTTTCAAACCATCATCAATAACAACCTGTCCGAAAGCGTAGTCTTCACCAACGCAACTGGATTTAAGCTGGACTCGTCGAAGCTGTTCCTTCGACAGGAATGTGTTGACACCATTCGCGTTTACTTTTTGGCGGAGGGGGCTGGCTACCGCAATACGCTCGGATTTGCGTTCACGCCCGCGGGAAGTTCAACTCCTGGTTCGCCAAAGGTGATCTTTCCAAATGCTTCCATCGGAAGTGGATCGCGAACGGTCAATGACCCTTTGCGGGTTGGCGATTTCGTTGAGATTGGCAAAGGTGGAAACGGTTGGCAATTGGACTTCTTCTTGATCTCGGACGGTTTCAACCGGTATCGAAGTTCGCCAAGCAACTCATTGACATGGCTTTGGAACGACATCAGCAAAAACAGCGACGCATTGCAACACGTGGTCGCTTTTGCCATGCCAAACTCACCTTACATTCTCGTTGGCTTCGAAGACATCGTCGGTGGCGGTGACTTGGACTACAACGATGCTTTGTTCGTAGTGGATATAGGAATGGTGAACGCGACCTCGCTCACCGACGATCCATCGAGTTTACCTCAGTAGTTTGCGTGAAACCTACGGTCATCGAGTCAAAGAAACTTAACTATGAACATTCAATCGAGACAAGAGAGAGGAGTAAGCAGTTGTAGCAATCGCAGCGGTTTGGCATCTGTCGAGCTAGCGTTTGTTTTGCCAGTGATGCTTATCCTTGTTCTAGGAACGATCGAGGTGTGTCAAAGAATTTTTCTTCGGCAATCTGCGGTGATTGTAGCATACGAAGCTGGGCGGTTAGCCGCCCGAAGTACGAGTAGCAATGTTGAAGTCGCAACGCGATGTCAGACTATGCTCACTCAGCGCCGAGTAAAGAATGCCATCGTGACCATTACTCCAAGTGATTTACTGACGCAACCGCCAGGCACACAAGTTCGAGTTCGAGTTGAAGTGCCGTGGGCATCCAATTCGCCGACGCGTTTTGTGCTCCAAGATCAGGGTACTATTGCTGTCGATGCCTACATGCTTCGAGAATAGAATAAGGAATTTCGATTGAACATACACAACAAGAGACGAAGTCGGACCGCGTTTTCACGAGCCCGGTCACGACGCGGCTCGATCCTTTTGCTTGCCGGCGCTGCCTTCTTTACTTTGGTGGCTTTGGCAGGCCTAAGCATCAATATCGCTTACATGGAATTGGTTCGGTCTGAGCAACGCCTGGCGACCGACGCTGCTGCTAAGGCTGCACTCGTCGTGTTAGGGCAATCGCAATCTCCAGCCCAGGCAAGGCTAGCGGCTAAATCCATTGCTGCGTTGAATCGTGTCGCCGGGCGCCAGGTAGTTCTAGATGACAGCGACATTGAAATAGGTGTTTCATCCGGCAACGTAAATGGAACCTATTCGTTCACGCAAACCTCGTCGAACTCGAGTGTTGTTACGAACTCGGTTCGCGTCAACTCGAACTTAAGCAAGATGCAGGGTGGAGGCATTCCAACTATCTTGCTGCCGCAAATGATGGGGATGACTACATTCACGTCGCAGCAATCCGCCGTCTCCACACGCATCGATATGGACGTCTGCTTGGTCGTAGATCGTTCAGGTTCAATGGCCTGGTCGCTTGGTAATACAGCATTTGCCTATCCAGGGGATCTTGCCGGCCTGTCGCCAATTCAAAACTACTTTAAACTACCCCATGCGACGCTGAGCAGGTGGGCAGCACTTCGGTCGGCTGTCAACGTCTTTTCAACCGTGCTCAACGAGGCTCCAATCAAATCACGAGTAGCTCTTGCATCGTATTCTAGCAATTTTACGTTTGGCATTTGGACGTCAGTCGTCGCTTCAGTCGATCAGACGCTGACCACGGACTACACCACCCTGGTTCAAAAGCTGAACGCTTTGGCGACTCAGCCGCTCATTGGAAACACCAACATTGCAGCAGGACTACGTGAAGGCGTGAACGCATTAACGGACCCTAACCTTACCAAGATCACTACCTGCAAAAGTATCGTTCTTTTGACGGACGGAATACTTACACAAGGGGACGATCCAGTCGCTCTCGCGGCGGTTGCACGGGGAATGAATATTCGAATCCACACGATTGCATTTAGTGCACAAGCCGATGTCGCGCTGATGCAACAGGTTGCTCAAGCTGGCGGTGGACAATGCTACGTCGCTCCCGACGCAGCCTCACTCGAAGCCGTGTTTCGAACCATCGCAACTACCCTCCCTAACATGCTGACCCAGTAGACGATGAGTAGCCTCATGAAACATAAACATAATAGACCTCGAAGCAGCTTTCGACATGGAAGCCAGCGGACAGGTGCGTTTACCGTCGAGTTCGCCATTTGCAGCGGGCTTTTCTTTGCGATTCTGCTATCGGGCTTTGAGTTTGCGAGATTCATGTATGCACGGCACTCGGTAGAGCAAGCCGCCTATGAGGCAGCCCGTGTTGGAATAGTACCCGGCAGTACTCCTAACGACGTCGTTGCGAGAGCGACTCAAATACTGAATGCGACCGGCATTCGAAATTCAACGATTACGATTACACCGAACGCGTTTTCCACATCGACTGTTACCGTTACGGTTGATATCCGTTGTAAGTACTCTGATAACTCGTGGCTGAAACCTGTGTTTCTCGTCAACACGGACATGGTCTCTTCGATTACGCTCGATCACGAAAACAAAGCATATTTGGTTGCAGCCGGAACGGTCGGCAATAACGACAATGCACCAATCGATCACTGAGGCTCGAAGAGGTAGACTCTCAAGTTACTCAAAGATGGGTTTGCGATCTGCAGTAGATTCATCCGCGCGATGGAAGTCAACAATACCTTGCTGTTCCATCTGCCAAGTGTAGTATGCAGGCATATCGTCGATAACCGTTGGGAAGTCAACGATACCGTCATGTGCAGACCGGAGGATTACTCCGAGCTGCTCGAGCTCACTCACATAGTCATCCAGGTGAGCTGACTCATTCTTGAGATCTTCTTGAATCTCGGTGATTTCTGCGTCGTACACTTGAAAGCGAGCCTTGCCTTCCTGTCGACGCAACATCCGCCTTAGATTGGACTTTCGTTCGGTAAGCTCACGGTGCGAAAGCGAAATGTCTGTCACGATTAGACGAAGAAGCGGAAGCATGGCTCTCGCTTGCTCGATCGTAAATAGTTGAGTTGTTTTAGTAGACATGGTTGGCTAATGCCTTATTCGGTATCTTGAACGATGATTTCCGTTCAAAGAATTGTGCCAAGACAATAACGACAACTCGCAATTTAGGAAAGTTCATTTGCGTTGGTCGCTTTTGCCTAGTCCCCCATCATGTCGTCATAAATCCCCAAAAGGCTTTATTACCGCGATTTGATTTTCCATTACGTCCGACGGGTACCTTTCAATTCTTGCTCGAATTATCCAGCATTCAATGCCTGACTTGTCCAGATTGATGGGAATTTCCCGCCGACGGACACAGTAAATTCGTCGCAGACCTGATCGACCAATTCCGAGGTCACTTTTCCAGCCTTGCGAACAGCACCCGCAACCAACGCTAATTCCGCAATTTGGACTATTTTTCTCGGAATACCTTCACTTAGTTCTTGAATCCGCGTAATTGCTTGACCATTAAAAATATTCTCGTCTACTCCCGCCTGGAGGAGTGCGAATTCGAAATAGTCTGCGGTTTGCCCCAAATCCCAACTCGGCAAATCAATCCGCAATTCGCATTGGTCCAGGAACCATCTAGGGAGGTTGACGATCGCATCGTCGTCGAGGCAAAGCAACATACTCCAACCCGTTTGTAAGCTCCAAAGCTGTGAGATAGCTTGAAAAACATCTTCGTATTGGCCGTGCAAGTTATCGAAAAGCAAAACGGTTCGGTGACCAATCGCCGATTCAGCATACAAAAGATCGGTTATCTTCGACCAACCATTTTGCTTGGTCGAAAGCCTTTCTTGAAATGGGTAAAAACTATTGAGAATGCGATTTGGGACCGTTTCACCGTCTGCGCAGCGAAGGTCAATCTTCACCAGGTTTTCGCGAATGAATTGTGATTTCCTAGCCTTACAGAAGTACTTTAGGAAGGTGGTTTTTCCAACGCCGGACGGCCCAAGAACCAGGCCAAGTCTTTTCTCTTGAGAAACAAGAAAATCGCTGCGAGCTAATGCCTCTTCCATCGTCCCACCAGTGAATATGCCCTGGCCTGTTGAGCCTAGAGTGAAAGGCGAACGAGATAGTTTCCAATGTCGCAGATAACTCATTTTTACTTCCTTCTTAATTCAGTGCCATCTGCCTTTTTTCGCGGCGATGGCAAAAATGATTACAACTTCACTCCTTCTCGGCACGTACACATCGTCGTCTCCATCAAATCCGGAACCTCATCAGAATTTCTTAAGCTATTTTGCAATTTCCCCTTAAGTGAAGAGCAGCTAATGGTCAGCGATCGGAATCCGCATTAAACTCGGTCAAATGATTGGTCCCATATTCCAGCGAGAAATAACTACCTTGCCTCGCCGAGGCAAGCATTTTGCAAGCAGAGTCGTATTTGCGATGATGTTGTTTGCGATCATTTGTACAACCTGGCTGTTGTTAGCCGGACTACAACCAGTTCAAAATCCAGGTGACTTGGCTCGATTTGGCGTTCTCATTTTTCAGCTCATCGCTCCATTCCAGCTCATCGTTTTGCTTTTCATGGCAGCTTTGGCAGGAACCATTGCGGTGAGCCATGAAAAGGACAAACAAACGCTGATTCTCTTACTTATGACATCTCAAACCAATACTGAGATGGTTATCGGAAAAATCGGTGCGGGCTTACTGGCAACCATGAACGCTTTTTTAGCGTCGCTACCGATTGTCTTCTCGGTGACTCTCCTTGGTGGAGTAGCCCTTGAACAAGTTTTTTCTTGTACCTGGGTGACTGGTTGTGCATTGATCGTGAGTGCGACGCTAGGGACGACAATTGCACTATGGCGAGAAAAGACATTTCAATCGCTGACGGTCACCATGCTCATCATTGCATTGTGGCTTGCAATGGGCGAGGCGATAGCGAGCGGCAAAGTGGGATTTGTGAATCCTGGCATTGCTAAATTGCTCAGTCCGCTCCGGGCCATCATCGATGTAACACAACCGATTGCGTCGGAATCTGTACTGCCGTTTTGGGTACCCGGCGGAAACGCGATACAGTCAGGAGCAGTTCTTCTTGTGATTGCATTGGCACTCACCCTCCTTTCCATTCGTATGCTTCGAATTTGGAACCCTTCCCGCGAGCGTCGAAGTGGGAATTTTGAGGTAGAGCCATCCGATATAGCAGTGGGGGCTGGCTTGCAGGCTGGAACGCAAGCTCAGTCGGTCAAGTCTTGGAAAAGTAGAGCTCCGCGAAGAGTCTGGAACAACCCCGTGCTTTGGCGAGAAATGAGGACTTGGGCGTACGGCCGCAAGGTACTGTTGATTCGGCTTGCCTATTTAGCATTCGGATTGATGGTCGCATTCGGAATCCGACAGTTCGTCTTGAACGGATTGGCAATTCAAGAGACGACCTATCAGGACGAGCTGGTTCCGACGACCGTTACGCTGCTGGCACCTTTTTTTGTCCTGTCGCTTATCATCATCAATGCGCTAGCTGTCAATTCTGTTACCAATGAGAGAGACGGCGGTGCGTTGGACCTGTTGTTGGTAACAGAAATCACTCCAAGCGAGTTCTTGTTTGGGAAGATTTGCGGAGTCATGTACGTAACCAAAGAAATGGTCCTCGCGCCATTGCTTCTCTGTTTGTATCTTTGGGCTCAAGCAGCATTGACCACGGAGAACTTGATTTTCACCTTGATCACTTTGATAGTTATGGATTTGTTTGTGACGATGTTGGGTATCCATTGTGGGATGATTTATTCACAGAGCCGTGCGGCAATCGGAACAAGCTTGGGGACTGTGTTCTTCCTTTTTCTGGGTGTTGCAACCTGCATGTTGATTATGCTCATGTTCCGAGGTTCGTTCGGAAGGCAGCTTGCCCCCTTTTTGTTTATCATTCTTGGCGGTGGAATCGGTCTATACGTTGCGCTCGGGAGTCGCAATCCATCTCCCGCGATCACGATAAGCTCTTTCTTGCTTCCATTCCTAACATTCTTTGCGATTACCAGCTTTATACTGAGGGACCAAGAACTGGCAGTTTTTAGTGTCGTGTCGTTATCTTACTCGTTCGCAACAGCTGCCATGATGATCCCTGCTTTGAGCGAATTCGACTTTGCCTTTGGGAGATCCAGAACTGCCGACGACGAGTGAAGCCCTAGCCAATAATGAATAGAGGAGTTCGAAGTTGTCGTTAGTCGCCGCTACCCACGATATTAGCTCACTTGCATGGATTTTGGTGCCGTCAGCTTTAGTCGGAATGTTATGTCTCTCGGCCCTCTTCTCGGCCAGCGAAGCGGCTTTGTTCTCGCTAACCTCAGCTCAACGTCTTAAGCTGGATTCTTCCCGTCCATCGGATCGGGCGATCCTGCGACTATTGGGTAACGCTTCTCACTTGTTAACGTGTATTCTTTTGTGCAACTTGGCTATCAACATTACGTTCTTTGCATGCGCCAATGTCCTGTCAACTTCGCTAACTGGACCAGAGGTTGGGACGGGGTGGACATTTCTATTTGCATTTGCAACGGTTGCGAGCGTAATCCTGTTCGGTGAACTTTTGCCCAAAAGTGTTGGTGTTCTTGCCCCTCTAAAAATGAGTCGGTTTGTCTCTTTGCCGATGCTCGGAATTATGCGAGTTGTGTTGCCTGTAGGGAAAGCGATGCATACCATCAACGATATCTGCCGACGGCTCATTTGGCCTGGATTGGTTCCGGAATCTGTTCTTGAAACATCGGACCTCGAAAGGGCTATCGAGCTCAGTGAGACCGATTCTAAGATGATCGATTTAGAAAAGGGTATTCTTCAGAACACCCTTCAGCTTTCCAATATTCAGGCACAAGAGTGGATGCATCCCAAGAGCCAATTTGCATCGATTGCCCTTCCAGCTTCGCCCGAGCAATTGAAGGAATGGATTTGGGAACAGGGAAAGGAATGGTCCGACGACAGTAAACGCAGAATTGCTTTGATTCTGTCGCCAATCGAGAATGAAGTGACTGCAACTACCACTATCGAACAACTTCGGCGAGCGATCGAGGAGCGGAAAACCCCAGCCTCGCAACCTGCGCACTTCGTCCCTTGGTGTGCCACTTTGGCCAATGTACTTCAGCAGTTGCTTAAGTTAGATCTCAAAGTAGTTGTGGTCGTGAACGAACGGGGCGACACGATCGGTATCTTGTTCTTCGAAGATATCATAGAGGCCATTTTTGCAAGTCCGTCCGCAGCGATCAATACAATGGGCAGACCTCTGTTTGCAAAGACAGGCGAGGCGAAATGGGAGGTGACCGGGTCGACCCGCATCAAACAATTAGAAAGGTCACTCGGCATCAAGCTCCCTGAGACTCGCGATGCTACTATTGCGGGTGTCCTTCAAAGCCAACTGAGACGCCTAGCCCAAGTGGGAGACAACATTGCCTGGGGAACGTTTACCTTGCAAGTCACTGAAGTACCCCGTCGCGGCGAAATGTACGTTCAGATTGCGAGTTCCGAAATTGACATTTCCGACGATGAATCGGGGGGCATCGAATGATTGTCGCGATACTTGTCATCGCTTGCGCTGGATTACTGAGTGCCTTTTGCAGCGGAGTCGAGACGGGCCTCTATCGTGTGCCGAGAGTTCGATTGGTTTTGGACGCCGTGGATGGCTCGAAAGTTGCGCGCGGACTATTATGGCTAACCAATCATCCCGGACTGTTCGTCTCAACGCTGTTGGTTGGCAACACGATCGCAAACTACGCTGTTCCGGTCGGTGTGGCGTGGTTCGTAGTCGAGCTCTTCGGTTACGATGAGCCTCGCATCAATATTGCAGTGAGCATTTTGACTACGCCGATTCTGTTTATTTTCTGTGAACTACTGCCGAAGAGTCTGTTCCATCAAATGCCGAATCGACTACTTCGAAACGCCGGCTGGCCACTGTTCGCACTGACAATACTGGCGTTGCCACTTACCTGGGTGCTTTACTTTCTGAGTCGATGGCTGCAACGCGTTTTAGGTGAGGAGCCGCTCAAGATTAGGCCTGCATTGGCCCGCCGGGAGTTGCGACAAGTTCTCGAGGAGGGGGAGCAGGCTGGATTGCTTGAGTCTGTTCAAAGGGACCTGGTCCAAAATATGTTTGCTTATGGAAGCGATCCTATTTCGAGATATTGTATGCCTCTACGTGGGCTTCGGACCGTGCAAATTGATGTGCCCATAGAAGAGGCCAAGCAAGTTTTGCTCAAATCGAACCTGCAGATTCTGCCGGTTTTGCATTCTCGAGACAAGCGACTGGTAGGATACTATGAGGCGACAGACTTGTTGTACGCCGTGGACCGTCCCAAGCTTCGAGCCGTTTCCACTTTTGAAGAGAACGCAGGTCAAATTGCAGTTTTGAACAGGATGGTATCTCAAGACACTAAACTTGGCCGGATTGTGAACTCAACGGGCCAATTGGTGGGTGTTGTCCTCAGAGACCGACTGATCGCACAAATGATGCAACGAACCTAGCCACGTCGCCCCGTCCACGAAAGTAGACCAATGCCAATTTACGTATACGAAGTGATTCAATCCAGTGGAGAGGACGGCGAAACGTTCGAGGTACTACAGGGAATGAATGAACCACCATTGACGAAACATCCTGAAACGGGGATGCCAGTACGCAGATGTATTGCATTGCCGTCCATTGCTGGCACGTGGTCGGACATGAAGGCTAGCACCAACCTTAGCGACAAGAATCTAGACGCAAAAGGCTTCACAAAGTACGTGAAGATGGGAGATGGCACTTATGAAAAACGAGCGGGAAAGGGGCCCGACGTGATCTCCGCAAACGAATAAGCACTCGCCTAAAGATGCATGCCTAAAAAACCGCCTTTGTCTTCCAAAGCCTGCTCTATCTGCTGCAAGCGTTTTTTGGTTTGCTCCGGATCGCCGACGCCGATGAAGCGATTGAATTCGACGATGACTGCTTGGCTCACTGTCTCCTCAAACCATCGAACAACGTGCTGCTCAAGCCACGGACATGTCTCTTTATCGAGTGTGACTTTCAATGCCGCATGACGGGCCCGAGTATCCGAATCGTCGGTGAATACAACCCCTTCGAATTTGAAGGCGATCATGCCGTTGCCAGGGTCATTGGTTACGAAGAAAAGGCAAGAGGCGTTGTGTAGAAAGTAGGAATTGTGAGTTCCATGTTCAGCGATTGCCGACTTGATTCTGGCATACTTGGCAATTAGTCCTGGTGACGCATCCAATGGTGGATCCATCCTTGCCAGGCTTCGCAGCGGAGTGCAATCGAATGAAATGTCGACGGGGCGCGAGTTAGAACTATTGGTCTCAGCAGACATTTTATTGCTCATCTTCTCAATCAGACTAAATCCCAAACGCCGCGTTCAGTAGTTCTCGTTCTTCCAATTGGTGCGCGCGGAGCGAACCAGTGGATGGGCTAGCTGACTCCACTCGCGAAATTCGCTCTAATTTGTGCCGTGCCAAAATCTCATCCCCCCATCGCATTTTGACATGCGTCCATGCACCCATATTGGTCGGTTCGTCTTGGTACCAATAAACGGGCGTTCCTGCAGGATAAGCACTCAACGCTTCCACTACTTTTGCTGCTTCGAGCGGATAGAACTGTTCGATGCGAATGAGAGCGACGTCGTTGCGATTGATCTTCGTGCGCTCGGCCAGCAAATCGTAGTACGCTTTGCCAGTACTCATAATGATTCTTGACGTTGGCGAGCCCACGGGCCGATTGTCAGGGATGATCTTTTGGAAGTGACCGTTCTCAATCTCATCTAACGTCGAAACGCAGGCTTTGTTTCTCAGCAAACTTTTTGGAGTCAAAACAATAAGGGGTTTGCTCCATTTCGACTTGGCCTGCCGTCGCAACAAATGAAAGTACTGTGCGGGCGTCGAAGGCTGCGTGACCTGAACATTGTGTTCGGCCGTTAACAGCAGGAATCGTTCGAGCCTAGCGCTGCAGTGTTCTGGACCTTGACCCTCGAAGCCATGCGGTAGCAGCATGACCAAACGGCTCAGACGTCGCCATTTGTCTTCCGCACTGGTAATGAATTGGTCGACAACGCATTGCGCAACATTCCAAAAGTCACCGAATTGAGCCTCCCACGCAACGAGCCCTTCCGGGCAGTCGAGGCTATATCCGTATTCGAACCCCAGAACGGCAGATTCGGACAATGGACTGTTGATAATCTCGATTCGAGCTTGGTTGGGAGCCAAATGGCTCAGCGGCATGTACTTGCGATTGTCCTCGACATCGTGCACAACAGCGTGTCGCTGAGAGAATGTACCGCGCTCGCAATCCTGTCCTGATAGTCGAACGGGCTGCCCCTCCGACAACAAGGATGCAAATGCCAAAGATTCGGCAGTTGCCCAATCCAATGGTAGTTTGCCAGCCCCCATTTCGCGGCGATCCTCAAATTGACGCACCAGCTTTTTATGCAAATTGAAGCCCTGTGGAACAGTGCTTGCGGCTCGAATCAAGTCGCCTGCAATTTGCTTTGGTATGGATGTCGTAACTTGATTATCTACGGGCTCAGCACCTCCAAAGTAACCCGCCCAATATCCCGTGAGGCTTTGCAGATCATGGACGAATGGTTCCGTCTTGGCGAGTTCAAACTCTTTCGATAATCGGCTGTGACGCACCTCTGCAATGGCGTCCGCCTCCAATCTCGAAAGCTCATTCATTTCAAGCAAATGCTCCAGATAACTTTCACGAACATTCTTGCGTTTATCGATCGCAGCATACATCAACGGCTGTGTGAAACGAGGTTCATCCCCTTCGTTGTGCCCCAAACGACGATAAGCATACATGTCGATGACAACATCCTTTTCGAACTCCTTGCGGAAGTCCATGGCTAAGTTGACAACCTGCGCCACCGCCGCCGGGTCCTCGCCGTTCACATGAAAAATCGGTATTTGGAGCATTTTTGCAATATCGGTCGCGTACGTGCAACTGCGAGCTTCGTCTGGCTCGGTCGTAAAACCGATCTGATTGTTCAGGACAATGTGAAGCGTACCGCCTGTTCGATAGCCAGGCAACTCGCTCAAGTTTAACGTCTCTTGAACGACACCTTCGCCGATGAATGCGGCGTCCCCATGGATCAGGATCGTCATGCTTTCCGTGCGATGCGTGTCTCCATCACGGTCCTGTTTCGCACGGCAACGACCTAACGCAACAGGATTCACAAACTCGAGGTGACTTGGGTTAAAGCACAAAGAGATGTGCACTTTCTGTCCAGTGCTGGTCGTCCAATCGCTGCTATATCCCATGTGGTACTTGACGTCACCACCACCGCGGAACAACTCGGGCTTTGGGTCATCGAACGACCAGAAGATACTCTGAGCACGTTTGCCCATAATATTGGCCAAAACATTGAGCCGGCCTCGATGTGCCATTGCTAGCAATACGCCATGAACTCCATGCTGCCCAGCTTTTTCCAGTGCCCGATCTAAAAGTGGAATCAGGCTTTCAGCCCCCTCGAGGGAAAAGGTCTTTGCCGTCGCGTATTTCTTTCGAACAAACTCTTCGAATATGGTGGCATCTGCAAGCTTCGTATAGATTCGTGTTTGGACCTCGTGCGAAAGTGTCAATCTGTTCTGAGTCGTCTCCATTCGACGTTGAAGCCAATCGCGAATGTTTCGATTGTCGATGTGCATGAACTGTGCACCAATGCTGCGGCAATAGGTGTTTCGCAGCTTTTCAATAATGTCCGCAAGAGTTCGACCATTGGAGTATTCGAGCGTCGGCGAAGCAAAGGGACGCTTCAGATCCTCTTCGGTCAGTCCGTGCGATTGCGGATCTAGTTCCGGCGGTCCTTTGCGTGTCAAACCCAGCGGATCGATCCTCGCCATCAAGTGCCCGCGAACTCGGTACTCGCGAACCAATTGGTCTACACGCTCCTGCATGCGAGCGAGCCAGAGAACATCCGGTGCTGGCTCATGGGAACTGTTATCGCTCCTCGAGCTGACCTCGAGTTGTTCCGCGAACAATGCCTCCGACTGCGCTGCTAACGAGAATTCCTCGAAGTAACGCTTCCAAACGTCAGATACGCTGTTCGGATCTTGAATGTATCGTACATATAAGTCGTCGATATAATCGAGACTGTAAGTGTTCATTTTCGTATCGCTTGCTCAAACAAGTGGAAATGATGAGCGAAATGGATCAACCCAAAATCGCTGGTGCTTGAGTAAGCGATTCGCTAAACCAAGGCAATGCCAAGGTTGCTATTTGCTACCAAACCAACCGATGAGGCGCTGAATCCTGCCGCTACCTAATGGGGCGAGGAATCCCATAGTGATTGCCTCAGGTATGAGACAGCCGCATTATAGCTGGCAAGCGCTTGAGGGGAACCTTGCAGCACCTGGATATTGCGTGAAATCTACTAGAATCAGTCCTCCCCTGAGAACCTTCAAACCACAGTTGTTAGCTCTAGCTCATCCCTATAACCCTGCCGTCAAAGTGTGCCTAAGCCGGATTCTCACCGCAAATTACCAAAATTCCCAAAAGACCGATGCCGCTCACGTCGATAAAGGAACAACGTGAGGATGGCAAAGCGTCCACATTTTTTGATCGATCAAGGAGGATCCAGATTATGCCATGTCTTCGAGTTCACTCGGTGCGAAATAAACCAGCTCGGACTTTGTTCTTGGTGCTTTTTGTCGCTAGCTCTTCCCATCTGATCGCGCAACAATCTGCGGATGTGCCTACCACAAGTCAGAACTATCCAAATCCCTTTCGACAGGGTCCCAACTCGCCCGTTCCAGTGGTTTCGGCATCACTTTCGATTGATGTCATTCGATTGTCGAGCCTCCCGTCGCACAACGCACGACCGGTCGTGACCGCTATCAGCGTTTCGCCAATCGGAGACGTTCTAGCTGCAGCTGGAGACGATCATGCGATTCGAATCGTTGATTTGAAAACCGGAAAGACGATCGCGACGCTAACTGGGCATACGGACTGGGTTCAATGCGTGGAGTTTTCTCCCAATGGCCAGCAATTGGCCTCCTGTGGAAATGACGGGACTCTTCGGATTTGGTCGCTCGACTCGAATCCGAAAATGATCTCCAAAAAATCGGTAGCCCACGCACTGATGACCTTAACGTACCTGAATGGCGAGTCCATTTATGTAGCTGGATTTAGCAATCGGATTTACCGACATGACGGCGAGCAACGCGATCTTGCAATCGTTCACGCTTGCGATTGCCGCGATATTCGATCGATCGTCGCTTCACCGGATCGAAAATGGATCGCTTTTGGCGGCCGCGATGGAGTACTGAGAGTGCGACGAGTTGATCTTGCTGAGCAGGTTCCTATTGCCGTACAAGAAGGTGCACGCCATTTGGACCTAACGAATGAAAATGAAATCGCTGTACCCTTGCATTTCGATCGAATCAGAACACTCCAATTCTCCGAGGACGGAAGCCAAATCACCTCCGTTGGTGAAGACCGTCGTATTATTCACTACGACCTCATTAATCGCATGGTAGTGGGGAAAACGGAAATCGGCGGCGGTAAACTACTAGGTCTTTGCCAACTAGAACCGCACTTGTTCGCAATTGCTAGCAGTGACAACACCATCCGCATTTTTAACGATACCGACCAACAAGTGCATGCCCGACTGGTTGGCCATGATGGTTCCGTAAGCATCCTAAAACGCACACAGAAGTACCTGATCTCAGGTAGCTTCGATACAACGATTCGCCTATGGGATATCGATCGAGCAATCGCATCCATCGACATCCAGGGCAGATACGTTCATCCCGTTGCTGCTCAATTTGAAGATTCCGGTGCCGGAGTCGATGTTAAGTAAAGTTAAGTTTCAGGTCGACCCTATCGGTGGACTTGAAACCCATTAGAAACGCACAACAACGCCACCTGCGATTCGCGGAGGATTGTCACCGTGTCCTGGAAACGAAGCATAGATCAATGGACGAGAAACTTGATCGCACGCTCGTTGACTCGCGACAAATCCAGAAAACGCAACTCATCTCGCGGCATCCAAGCCGGAAAAACTAACGTGAGACAGCCAATCAAATCCTTACGTCATTCGTTTCTAGAATCCCTCGAATCCCGAGTCCTTTTCGCCGTCGATCCTCTTTGGGTGGGTGGGGTGTATGTGGAGAATGACAATGGAGGAGACGCACGTGGCGATTCCTTCTATGTCACCTTTCGAGGGGGCGCTGCTGGTACGCAACTAACACGTCTGGTAATCGATACAGACCAAGGAGCGCCTGGGTTCTCCACGGGGGACAATCTGTTTGACACCGTCGAAGGTGGACTTGGCGCTGATCACGCATTTCCATTCAAGGTGGAACTCATGACCGCGCAAGCCTCGAACGCACGCGTCAGCGCAGAAGTCTCCGATGGTGGCATGCAGCTGGTTCTGAACTTCGAGAACTTCTATGCAGGCGACAAGGTCAAGTTTTCGATCGATGTCGACGAATTGCAACGCTTTCACAATGAACAGACGCCGGATGCAATCAATGCGAACATAGACCCCATCACATCCGGTGTCGAATTTGCCGACTCCAAGCTCAAAGCAACATTTATCGCTCCTCATTTTGAAAATGCGGCAACCGAAGGGAGCTTTGTAAATCTCTATGATCCGGTACTTGCATCCACCGGTTTGGACCTTCCATCAGACAATACCGATGGATTGCGAGATCGAACCGCCGGGGCAGCCGCAACCGTCACGCAAATACCCAAACCGATTGAACTGTCTGGTACTGTATACGTCGACAACAACTTAAATCTTGCTCAGGATTCAGGCGAGACGGGTATCGCAGGAGTTTCCATAACCCTATTCCGTCTTGATAACGGGAACTACGTCAGCACAGGCAATAGCACGACAACCGATCAGCAGGGAAGATACCAATTTGGACTCAATCTAGGGTTGGCTCCTGGAACGTATCAGATTCGTGAGACCCAACCCGCAGGATATCTCAGCGTGGGCGCAGTGCCTGGCCTTTTGAACGGTCAGTCGAGCCTTGGCGCAACCGTCTCGGGCGACAAGGATGTTTTGACAAATATCCAAATCTTGGACGGGGATAGTCGCGGCACTCGATTGGATTTCGCCGAAGCACAACCGGTTCAAATCAGCGGGTTCGTTTACCGAGACAACAACGACAACGGTCTACGAGAATCCGGCGAAACGGGTATCGGGGGAATCGATATTCAAATCGTCTCCATTGAGACCATCTCAAGCCCAGTTAGTCAAACCACCAAGACTTTACCCGACGGCTCCTATAGATTCATCGGTTTGCCACCCGGTCGCTATCGCATCGCCGAAGTCTCACAGCCGCTCGAGTACTTCGACGGCAAGGAGTCCCCGGGAACCGTTCGGGGACAATCGCGAGGGACCAATCCAATCAATGACCAGATTACCGAGATTCGCCTGGACGGAAACGACACAGGTATCGAGTTCAACTTTGGCGAAATTGAGCCTTCGTCCCTCTCGGGGCATGTCTGCGTCGCTATGCCTGGGTTTGACTGTTTTTCAACTGAGCCGAATTCCATCTCGCCTCTGCCTGGTGTTAAGGTAGATCTTGTGAATGCCTCCGGCGTCGTGGTCGCAACCACAACGACGGTGGCCGATGGAAGCTACCACTTCAAGCGACTTCCGGCCGGATTATACAGCATTGTTGAAACGCAACCTGCGAATCTAATCGATGGTTTGTCGCGTTCTGGCGTAATCAATGGAATCTCGGTAGGAAATGCGTTGAGCGGAACTCGGATCGAGCAGATTTCGCTCGGCGGTGGACAGAATGGAACCAACTACGACTTCTGCGAATTGCCGCCCTCCTCACTCTCTGGTCATGTGTACCGAGACGACAACAATGACGGCGTTCGTCAAAACTCCGAGCCATTACTCCCTGGCGCAACTATTCGTTTATTCGATTCAACAGGTGGGCTATTAGGCGAAGTCGCGACTGACTCCCGAGGGTTCTACCAATTCACGTCCCTTCGTAAGGGTACCTACCGGATTGCTGAAATCACGCCTAGCGGTTACCTCGACGGAAAAGAAAGTATTGGACGGATCGCTGGACGGATCGTCGGTGAATTCGATGGATCGGATGCGATCAAATCCATCGTGCTTCCTTCAGGTAGGGATGGCATTGATTATGATTTTGGTGAACTGCTGCCTGCCAGCATTTCTGGAAACGTATACGAAGATGCCGATGGTGACTGCGTCCGAGATCCCGGTGAAATTAATCTCTCGGGCGTTTTGATCGAACTGATCAATGTCCGTGGAGAAGTTGTCGGGACGACGCGAACCGATGCGGCTGGGAACTACCAATTCGAAAACTTAATTCCAGGGGAGTATACGCTTCGCGAGCAACAACCATCGGGCTACATCCAAGGCGGCCAGATAGCGGGCAGCGCAGGTGGCAACGCAACTATTTCCGATATCATTTCGGCTATTGCATTGGGCGCCGGTGTTCGAGCTACGAACTACGATTTTTGCGAACTGCGCGTCGCATCGCTCGAAGGCAAAGTCTTTGCTGACCTCAACGAAGACTGCGTTTTTAACGAGAATGAGTCGCCGATTTCTGGCGTCAAAATCGAATTGTTAGATGAGCAGGGCAACGTCATTGAGACAACCTTGACGGACGTTCAAGGTAACTATCGCTTTATCCATTTAAAGCCGGGCATCTATTCAGTCCGAGAGATTCAGCCGGCAGGATTCTTCCAGGGCGGTCAAATGGCACCCGAGGGTGTAGCCGATACGAGCACTGTTGATTTGATCGCCCACGTTTCGCTGCGTTCCGGGCAAAGCGTTTCAGAATTGGATTTCTGTGAGGTTCCTCCAGCAACGATCGCAGGCTTTGTATTCCAAGATGGAGCGCCCATCGAAACCGCCGATGGAACGCCTCCCCTGCATCTGAAGGGATTGAGAGATGGAATTCGAAATGAAGGGGACGCACCCATTGGCAATGTGGTGCTCGAACTGCGGACGCGTACTGGACAACGCTTAGCGTCAAAGAATGCGATGCCGGGCGCCTACAGTGGCGATACGATTCGCGTCGTGACGGACAGCAATGGATACTATGAGTTTAGAGGATTGCGCCCAGGTGCCTATCACGTTTATGAAGTACAACCGAGCGGCTATTTCGACGGACGGGATACGGCTGGATCCATTGGCGGTTTTGCAATCAACATCGAAGATATCATTACGGATCTCGATACGCAGAACATCATCGAACAACTGGCGCTCGATTCAGCTACCAGCCCTGGTAACGACGCTATCTTGATGATCAATTTGCAAGCGGGTGCTAGGTCGATAGAGAACAACTTTAGTGAAATAGTGGTTACGAAAGAGCCAGCGGTTACCCCACCTGCTCCGCCGCCACCCGTGACCCCGCCTCCATTCAATCCTCCCCCGGTGAACGGAGTTGTTTCACCGCCTTTCGAACGCATGCTAGTTATCCCGCCATTTGAATTTGGTCGGACCGATATCCCAGCTGCCGGCTATACAGTCGAATACACTTGGCACTTAAGCGTGATCAATGCTGGCGAACCACGCGGACATCAAGATGAAAAGACGGTAGGCCGCGATCGCGTTGTGAGTTCGACCAAATTGCTCAATGCAAGTCAATGGACGATCGATTCGTTAGATCGCGGTCGATGGGTGATCGTTTCGACGACCAAGAACAAGGCTGCGAGACTCACTCGAGAAGCCTTCGATATCGTGGGAGCCAAACAACTGGCTGGTGACTTCAACGGTGACGGACGAGATGAGCTGGCGCTGTTCAAGGACGGGGAATGGCTATTGGATATCAATGGCAACGGTGTTTGGGATAAAGGCGATCTCTGGGCTAAGCTCGGTGAAAAAGGAGATTTGCCTGTCGTTGGTGATTGGGACAACGATGGAAAAGATGATATCGGAATCTTCGGGCCGGAATGGGAAAACGACGAGCAAGCTCTTGAAACGGAGCCTGGCCTACCCGATCCAGAGAACAGAATGGTTTCGATCCCTAAGAACTTACCACCTCGAGAAAAAGTGGCTGGCCGGGATCGACTCATGCAGCGCAGCGTAAGCGGTGATCCGCGATCGGACGTGATCGACCATGTGTTCCGATTTGGTGGCGATTCCGATCAGCCTGTAGCCGGCGACTTCAATGGCGATGGTGTCTCAACCCTCGGCGTTTTCAACAACGGAAAATGGCGAATTGACGTCAACGGAGATGGACGTTTTAGCGAAGCGGACGATTCGTTCTTTGATTTTGGGCAACGTGGTGACATCGCTGTCGTGGGCGATTTTAATGGAGATGGATTGGACGAGGTTGCCGTAGTTCGAGGCAGAGATCTGATCGTGGACAGCAACGGCAATGGCCAATTGGACGCGACCGATCGCGTGTTTGAAATCGAGGGCGAGGCGGGCCAAGTGGTGGTCGGCGACTTCAATGGTGACGGCATCGACGAAGCCGCATTCTATTCATCGCTACGCGGCCTAACCGAGCCAGAAGCCCGCACCGCGACGAGGTAATGCGCAGCTAGCGTTACGTTTGAATATTTTTTCAATTCATCTTGGCTCAAATGGGCGGATTTGCTAAAGCCTATCACTGTGGAACTTAGTTTCAAAAACAAGTGATCGCAGGAGGCGACCGACCATGATTTCTGCCATGGACATTAGCACAAGCGCATTGGTGGCTCAGCGAGTTCGACTCAATACAATCTCCGGCAACATTGCCAATATGTCGACCTTGAAAAATGAGGCTGGCGAGAACAAGCCATATCAACCTCGATTTGTTGTCTTCGAAACGGGTGAGGAGCAAGCCGAGGGGGGAGCAGCAGGCGTTAAGATTGCCAAGGTACAAATCGACGAATCCGACCCACTCTATCGATTTCAACCAGACCACCCTCTGGCAGTCACCGAGGGAAAATGGAAAGGCTACGTGGCGTATCCCAATATCGACATGAACGAACAGTTTGTCGATGCCTTGGAAGCGTCTCGATCGTATGAGGCAAACATCGGTGTGATGGAAGTCACCAAAGGACTGTCCAGGCAAACGCTGAGCATTTTGGCCTAGACAACCGTAGCATGGCCCCCTGGGCCGTGTTCATTGAAGCATGCCCCCTGGGCCGTGTTCAGCTCGGTTGTCAGCCCGAGGACAGGCTGACCTAAGGGTTTCCATTCATCCAAGCATTTCCAAAAATCACCCATGCAAATCCGCTCCGAATCGATGTTGGCTCAGCATGCCGAAAAAGCCATGCGATTGCTTCAACGCTCGAACACTCCATTCGATAGTGCAACTCCCAAAGCGGCTGCAGTCGGCAACCCATTCTCTGAAATGCTGGTGAGTGGCGTGGCCAAGGTAAACGACATGCAAATGTCGTCTCAAGGGCAGATGGAGCAGTTGTTGACTGGCGGCGATGTCAACCAAGCCGAAGTCTTCACAAGTGTGCAAAAAGCCGACATGTCTTTCCGACTATTGGTCCAAATTCGAAACAAGCTTATGGAAGCCTACCAAGAACTCAACTCAATCCACGTCTAATCGCTACCCAACCCAACGAAGCCAAGTACCTGTAAATGAATCAGCTCAACCAATTCATGCAACAGATGCAGTCTCTCTTTGCAGGGATGACGTCGCAGTCGAAATTGATGGCGATCCTGCTCACGGTCGGTATCGGGATCAGCTCTGCCTACTTGATCCAAGGCGCAGCGACGGGAAATGGCGCAATGGCCTATCTGTTGGATGGCATGGTCTTCGATGACGAGGAGTTGGTAAGAATTCAATTTGCACTGGGCAATGCTGGTCTTCGAGGTTGGGAAACGGTTGGGCATCAAGTTCGAATTCCCAAGTCCTCAAGTGACCTATACTATAAAGCGATTACCGAGGGCAAAGCGGTTCCCGCTAGGATGGGCAGTGCCGTGGAGACAGTGCTGAATAGCAACAGCTTTTTAGAGTCGACCATGACTACCGAAGCCAAGCGTTTGGCGGCCAAGCTTAAGGATCTCGGAAACCGAATCAAGGGGATGGACCCAATGATTCAAGATGCGTTTGTCACCTATGACAATGAACGATTAGGATTCTCTAGCGACAAAATGAAAGTCGCAAGTGTGGCCATCAAAACGCGCGGCGGGAAAGAGTTGCCTGGAGAAATGCGGCTAGGAATCATTGCTTTTCTTGAAAAGTCATTCTCTGGTCTTAAGCAATCCAACATTGTCGTTGTATGCAACGGTATTCCGACCCAGACTTCGGATGATCCAGCCGCTATGCAACAATCAAAATACTATCTACTTAAGTCCCAACAGGAAGAGAAGATTCGACGCGAGTCAGAGCGATTGTTGGTGGACTACGGGAATGTCAGAGTGGGGGTCAACGCCGAAATCGACCCTGTTGCCAGTGAGAAATCCGAAAACTTAACTTTGAACGAAAAGCCGGTCAAGATTCAGTCTGTTTCGAGCAAGAAAGACGCCAAGAATCAACGCATGGGTACGGGCGGCAAGCCTGGAACGGAAACAAACTCGTTTGCCAACAAAGGTCAGTCTATCAATCAGACCCCTGATCAAAATAGTGAGACCAAGGAGCAATCGGAAAGCGAAAAACTAGTTACGGGCAGCACAGTAACCCAAACGGAAAAAATTGGACTGCAGATCAAATTGGTATCTGTCTCAGTTTCGATTCCATCGTCGTACTATCGCAAAGCGGCGATCTACAAATGGCAAGAGGCGAATCCAGGTAAACCCATCAAGGAGTTCCCGGAAATGAACCCGAGCGAACTGACTGCAATCCAGACGGAAACGGAACGAAGTATTCAAAAAAAGATCAATGCGATATTGCCCAAGGTTGCCGCAGGTGAAGACAAATCGCCCCGCGTGGCCGTTGAGTCCTATCAGGACATGCCGGTACCTGAGCCGCCCGCCATTTCCTATTCAGAACGATCAATGGAGTGGCTATCGCAATCCTGGCAAACGCTTGCTCTCATCGGGCTGGTCGGGGTTGCATTGATTTCGCTTCGTAGCTTTGCCAAGACCATACCTTCGGCCAACGATAGCGATTTCGAACGCGGTTTTGATTTGCCTTTGGATGATGCGTCCGATATAGACCTAAGCTCACTTACCGACGAAGAGAACGATGCGTTTGACACACGGTCGCAATCGGAAAACGAATCGGCTCCTCCACGGCTTCGAACCACTGGCGGAGACATTAAAAACGATCTAACAGCCATGGTTCGCGAAAATCCAGATGCAGCCGCAACAATGCTTCGCAACTGGATTACCGAGTCTACATAGTTGGTTCAATCTCGAAGTCGTTTTTTGGTGCGTTGGACGAATGTGGATTTATTTTCCCGTCAGGTACGTCGAGAGTGTAAGCGTGGCGCGGGCGTCTCGCGCGTCTCGCCCGTCAAAACATGGGCGGGACGCCCATGCCATTTGGTATGTTTGTTTCTGCCCCTCGCCTTACGCCTTACCACTAAGTCTTTAGTCTTTAGGCTTTAGGCTTTAGACTTTAACCTTTTTCCATTAATATCTATTGCATGAGCATCGCCGAAAAAAGCAACGAATTTGTCCCCGCCGTAGATGTCGCTCCATTGTGGATCGGGAACTTATGCATTGACCCTCCGATATTTCAGGCTCCGATGGCCGGCTATACGAATTTTGCATTCAGGCAGATTGTTCGTGAATACGGCGGCGCAGGTTTGCAAGCAACCGAAATGGTAAACGCACGTGGGTTTGTTTGGCTTGATGAACACGACTGCGAACACCCCGATCGATTGTGGGGTGTCAAAGAAGAAGCACGCCCGCTAGCGGTTCAGATTTGGGATAACGATCCTGAGATCATGGCCAAGGTTGGTATACGTTTAACTCAAGAATATGGAGTAAGCGTCGTCGACATCAATTTTGGGTGCCCAGTAAAGCAGGTTACAGAGAAAGCGCACAGTGGGTCGTATTTATTACGAGATCCTGAACGCATGTATGCAATCATTTCCAGACTCGTCGAAGTATGCCATCCAACGCCCGTTACCGCCAAGATCCGGCTTGGATGTACTCGCAAAACAATGAATCACATCCAAGTTGCAAAGACAGTTGAACGAGCCGGTGCATCTGCATTGACCGTTCACGGTCGAACTGCCGAAGATTTTTTCAAGGGTTCTGCCGACTGGAACAGCATTGCCGAGATAAAACAGCACTTGGAGAAAATTCCCTTGATCGGAAACGGCGATCTTCAAACTGCTGAGCAAGTGGTTCATGCCTTTAAGCATTACAAAGTGGATGGTGTCATGATCGCTCGGGCCGCGTTGGGCCGTCCATGGCTATTCGCTCAAGCGGCGGCTGCATTAGCAGGAAAGCCGATCCCGCCAGAGCCAACACTTGAGGAACAACGCTCTTGCATGCTGCGACACTATGATCTCGTCGTCGCAAGGTTTGGACCACAAAAGGGGACGATGCTAATGCGAAAGTTTGCATGCTGTTATGCGCAAAGCAAACATGGTGCACGCCATTTCCGAACCAATGTCGTTCGTGTTGAGACGCAGGAACAGTTTTACGAAGTGGTCGAAAAGTATTTTCCACGCGAACTCGATGCTTCAATTGCTAGACCAAGCACAGCGGAAATGAATGCTTCCAACGTTGATTCGGAATCGTGTGCAGAATCGGGCGAAGACTGCTGCGGATAACTCCCATGTCAACCCTACCCCCAAGTCGCTATCTCGATTCGGCCGCGTTGGCGAGGCTCGAACGAATGAGGTTTACTACGCATAGGAGAGTCGAGGGTGCTTATGGTGGTCGCCACGCTTCGAAGCGATTGGGTGGTTCCGGCGAGTTTGTTGACTACCGCCAGTACACGCCTGGTGACGATTTGCGTCGCGTCGACTGGAAAGCCTTGGGGCGGACCGGGCGGGCTTACCTAAAGTTGTTTCAAGATGAAACAGATTTAAGTTGTACAATGCTGGTAGATAGTAGCGGGTCTATGCTTCAAGGAGCGAAATCCCCTAGAAATCATCAGGGGTCCAAACTGGAATGGGTTCAATTCTTCACTACAGCCCTATCCCATTTAATTGTATTACATCGTGATGCGGTCGGCTTGGCTTCCTACGTTGATGATGGCGCGGTCTATTTGCCCCCCTCGTCGGCGGTTGCCCAACGAGGCATTTTGCATACCGCCATCCAAGATCTTTTTCCAAGAGGAAACACGCACTTGGAAGAAATCCTAAACGACTTGAATTTGCGTGGAAAACGGCGTGGGGTGATGATCATTTTAAGCGATTTCCTTGTGAATTCGATGGAACCGGTATTATCCAACCTTAGGAAATTCCGAATGCGAGGCTGGGAAACAGTTTGTCTACACTTGGTTCATCCAGACGAGCAACGATTGCCCCTTGGGAACGCTTTTAAATTTGTTGGGCTAGAATTTGACGGATTCGTCAACTGCATGACCTGTCAAGTTCGAAAAGACTACGAGAACCGTTTTCAAAAGCACCTAGAAAAGACTCGCTCAAGTCTGCTGGGAGTCGGCTGCGACTACCACTTTGTTTCGACATCGACTCACTATCTCGACGTTTTGAGGTCTTTTCTTATCCTTCGAGCATGAGCGTCATGACGCGAGCTGGTTCCGAACAATCCACTTGTAGGGAAGCCCATCTGGCTTTTAGACGGAATAGACCTTAATGTTTACCAAGATTAAGCGTCTCAGGTGTAAAATATAATAATTGTTCTGATTTGCGGACCGCGAACGATTGAGCAGGTTGCCGATAACAACTCTGGATTTTCCGTTTGAGACACGCGCAAATCCTCCATTGGATGAATAGAATATGCCTGGAGCCAGCAGCATGCCGGGCGTGGAAATGGATAGATCGCTTTTCATCTTGGTCGCTTCTCATAACCGGTATCTCCTATCCAAATGATCGCACAGAGTTTTAGTGCAATGGCGAAAACACGAAGCGATTCGAGTCCGCTGCGTGCTCGTCAACGGCTCGGGAAATACCGAATTGAACGGCGCTTAGCCCAGGGTGGCTTTGCATTTGTCTACCAAGCTCTCGATACGATCGAAGGTGTTCGAGTCGCGCTCAAGATGCCGCATCAATACAATGTGACAGCGAGCATGCTCGACAACTTCCATCGCGAAGCCCGCTTAGTCGCCAAGCTGGATCACCCGAATATCCTTCCGTTAAAGGACGCTAGTTTTATCGATGGCCGCTTCGTCATCACCAGTCGGTTGGGTGAGAAGACGCTTGCCTGTCGACTGCGCAACCGTATTTCATTCGACTCTGCATTGCTATTGATTGAGCAAATGATGGACGGCGTCGCCTACGCGCATCGAAACAAAATCATTCATTGCGATATCAAACCGGAGAACATGATTCTGCTTCCGGATGGAAGGCTACAGTTGATGGATTTTGGGATCGCGAAGGTTGCTCAGCACACGATAATGAAAACGATGATCGCCTCGGGGTCAGGTACCGTGGGCTACATGGCGCCAGAACAAGCGATGGGACGTCCGAGCGCACGCTCGGATGTCTTTTCCATTGGGCTGATCGCGTACAAAATCCTTACTGGGCATTTGCCCGAGTGGCCCTTTGAATGGCCGCCCGCTGGTTATGCGATTTTGCGCCGCAAGGCCCATCCGGATTTAATCGCGGTCATAAGACGAGCACTTGAGTTACGGCCAACTAGACGATTTCGGGATGCGAATGACTTGCTGCGCGCGTTCCGAGTGGTGAAAGTTAGATCCTTGAAGTTTGCTCATCGACATCGGGCTGGTACAAACGGCAAAGCAACGTCGTAAATCGCTTTTTATCTTATTTGGCCCACGATTTGCGAAATCCTTTGTCATCCATACGCACTATCGCTTCCTTGACTAAGGAAAAACTCAGACCCGATCATTCCAATCACCAAGATCTGGAAATTATCGTGGCTGAAATCGATAAACTTTCTCAAACAACGAGTAGGAACCAATTGTCGATTTGCATTGCAGTTTCCGACAACGGCCCTGGTATCGACAATTCGCTGCTGAATACGCTCCTCGACCCATTTGTCACCGGCAAAGCCGAGGGAATAGGGCTGGAACTCTTTGTAGTCGCAGATCGCATTCGAGAAATGAATGGATCTATTGAGTGTTTCAGTTCAGCAGCCAACTCTAACCTAGTTTTTTGGGTCGGGAGGTCGAAGCGCCTGCGGTGCCTTGTTGAAAAAAACTCAGCCGGAGCCTCACTCTCCCGTTACCCACCCCAATTCCTAATCTGGACAAAACACTAGCCCGCATTATTCACAGGATCATTACTGATCAGCCATTGGGCGCTAACTGCGAACCGCAACGCGTTAGCGAGCGGGCAGGAAGTCAAGCAATCACCTGCAAATCCGGCCCTCATGCTAGCGCACTGAGGCTCAAAATTTCCAAAGTGAGAGCCATTGTGAATTGGCCAAATGGCCAATGAATAATCCGGGCTAGCGACAACCGTGATGTAGCAGGCCACCTAGGCAAGATCGTTTTGGTGCACAACTCGAAACTACGGGAGCACAGCTTCGAACAGGTGCAGGTCGGCACGTTCGAACAGGAACGCAACTACGAACAGGAACGCAACTACGAACAGGAGCGCACGCACGAACAGGAGCGCACGCACGAACGGGAGCACACGCACGAACGGGAGCACAACTACGAACCGGCGCACAACTATGAACCGGCGCACAAACTCGAACAACCGGTGCGCATACGCTGACAGTCGGTGCACACATGCTAACAGTCGGTGCACAAGCTGACATCGAATAGCTGATCGATGGAACGCTCACGCAAGAACCGCACGAGCTAGCTTGTCCACACGAGCTGACCGAACCGCATGACGCAACTTGCGACGCACAAGGGCTGCTGCATGACGAAGGGGCATTACAACCTTTTGACGCACATCGACCAAATAGACCCGCTTGAGCAGTCGAGGAAACAAACGTTCCCACTGCAACCGTTAACAACATCAATACAAAACGCATGAAATCTGCCTCCAGGAGAGTTGAATTAGATAAACTGGGTAAAATGTACCGCAAAATCGCAAATGCTAGTATACCCCTCTATGGAGTAGGGCCTCACGTCACCGATCAAGTCTTTGCCGGCCACAGCCAATGTTTTCGTTGCTCGCCAATAAATGGTCCAACTGATACGATAACACACGGGGCGATTTTCGGGGAACTACAGGAATAAAGCACTAAGGAAATGAATCGATACGACTATGACGTAATCGTTGTCGGGGCAGGACATGCTGGTACCGAAGCTGCAGCGGCAGCGGCTCGGCTCGGTGCGAGAGTTGCATTGCTAACTGGCAATCTGGACACTGTCGGCCAAATGAGCTGCAATCCAGCCATCGGTGGGGTCGCCAAAGGTCAAATCGTTCGCGAAATCGACGCTCTTGGCGGCCTAATGGGCGAAACCATTGACCGGACTGGCATCCAGTTCCGCATGCTGAACAGCCGAAAGGGGGCAGCCATGCACTCCCCGCGCGCTCAAGCCGACAAAAAAGGCTACCAGTTAGAGATCAAAAGAAGAATCGAAGAAACGCCTAACCTCGATCTGCGGCAGGAATTGGTCGAAGATCTTCTCACGGAAAACATCGATGGGCAGGAACGCACAGTTGGTGTCCGCGTACGAGGTGATGCAGACTACCGCGCAAGAGCAGTGGTTCTCACCACCGGCACCTTTTTGCAAGCAATCATGCATACAGGTGAAGCGAAAACGGCTGGTGGACGAGCAGGAGAGGGAACAACCTCTGGTATCAGCCAGGCATTGACGCGATTGGGCTTCCGAGTTCAACGCTTTAAGACGGGAACTCCAGCCCGCCTTAACGGTCGAACCATCGACTACTCCAAGACCCAAGCGCAACCGGGAGACGAATCTCCGCAGCCGTTTTCTTATATGACCAATTCGCTTCCAAGTGATCAGCTTCCTTGCTGGATTACCTATACCAACGAAGCAGTGCATACGCTAATCCGCGAGAATCTTCATCGCGCTCCGATGTACACGGGCCAGATCCAATCGACTGGCCCACGCTACTGTCCTTCCATCGAAGACAAAGTCGTTCGCTTCGCCGACAAGAGTCGACACCAACTCTTCTTAGAACCGGAAGGTCGCAATACGCTCGAGGTCTATGTGAATGGCATCTCCACCTCGCTTCCCCGCGATGTGCAAGACCAAATGATGCGTTTGATTCCGGGCCTCGAGAAGGCGCAAATAATGCGATATGGATACGCCGTCGAATATGATTTCTGTCCACCCGATCAATTGCAACCTTGGTTCGAAACCAAAATTGTCGATGGACTCTTTTTCGCTGGACAACTCAACGGAACGACAGGATACGAAGAAGCGGGTGCACAAGGACTCATTGCAGGTGCTAGCGCTGCATTGAGATTACAGAGCAAACCTGGACTCGTACTCGGACGCGAAGCAGCATACATGGGTGTTTTAGCCGACGATCTCGTCACGTGCGGTGTGGACGAACCATATCGCATGTTCACCAGCCGAGCCGAATATCGCATGATGCTAAGACAAGACAACGCCGATCGTCGACTAACCGAGTTGGGCTATTCCCTAGGCTTAGTCGATCAAGTTAGATACGACCGTTTCACCGAAAAGATGACAGCCATTCATTTGGCGACCAAACTGCTTTCGCAGCTTCGTGTCGAGAACACACCTGCAGACAAACAATTGCGTCGTCCTGAAGTAACCTGGGCTAGCCTAGTCGAAATGTTTCCGGAATCGCTCCGCCAATTCAGCACGGAAATTTCTCAACAGGTGGAATTCGACACCAAGTATTCAGGTTACATCGCGAGGCAACAAATCCAAGTCGATCGTCAAAACCGAATGGCAGACAAAGTCATTCCAAAGAATTTTAGCTACGAGTCGATTACCAGCATGCGTACCGAGGCCAAGCAAAAGTTTAGTCGCATTAGACCAATCAACTTAGATCAAGCTGGCAGAATAAGTGGCATCACTCCTGCCGACATCGCGCTCGTTCTCGCCTATATCGAGAATCCCAAACTCTCCCGTTCGAACAAAGTCGACACTGCCTTGGTCTCAGGCTCGGAGCCTGAGTAAATGCCGAGCGTTATCGTCGTCGGCGCAGGTCTTTCTGGTTTGACTGCAGCCAGGCAACTGCATCGCGCAGGTTGGTTCGTGACCGTCATTGAGGCTCGCGATTGTGTTGGAGGTCGCATCCAAACCGATTGCATCGATGGCTTCCTTCTCGACCATGGCTTCCAAGTCTACTTAACCGGTTACGCGACGGCGGGAAGAGAATTGGACCTGGCTAAACTGCAACTGGGATCCTTCTCGGCGGGCGCATTCGTTCAGTTTCGAGGCAAGCGGTACCGCGTTTGCGATCCACTTCGATCGGCATGGTACCTTGCCCCCTGGCATGCTATAGAAACGCTGTTCGCACCGGTCGGCAACATCAAGGACAAGTTCCGCATCGCTTCTTTTCGCAATCGAGTCTTCAAATCTGACCCGTCCGCGCTTCTCAATATTCAAAATGTTTCAGCGAAAGAGCGGCTTGAACAAATGGGCTTTTCTCCCACAATCATAGATCGGTTTTTTCGACCGTTCTTTGGTGGCATCTTTCTAGACGACTCACTCCAAGTTTCTGCCGGCGTTATGGAGTTTGTGTTCCGAACATTTAGTCTTGGCCATGCAACCTTGCCAGTCAATGGCATGCAAGCCATACCCAAACAAATCGCATTCGATTTGCCCAGCTCATCCATCAAGCTCAATACGACAGTGAGGAGTGTACAGGACGGACGGGTGACACTGTCTGATGGCCAAGTGCTGTCAGCAGATCACGTTATTGTTGCAACCGAAGAGCCAACGGCCAATCGACTCTTGACGATCGAATCTTTGGAACGCAACAAAACCTCATCGACTCTGGAGGCCGCCTCGACGAGCTGCCTCTATTTCGAAGTGCTTGATCCACCGATCCAGGAAGCAACGCTTTTGCTCAATGGCGATGCGATTGGAGTCATCAATAATTTGTGCTTCCCTAATTTTGCGCAGCCAGCTTATGCTCCTGGTGGCAAGTCGTTGCTAAGCGTAAGTACCATTGGGCAAACGGAAATAACCGGATCTGACCTGTTGGCCTCGGTGCGAGCACAGCTTATCGATTGGTTTGGCCTACGGGCTGAATCTTGGCGACATTTGAGGACCTACCGAATCTCATACGCTCTACCAAACCAATCGCCAAGGTCGTTAGCATCGAAAGTCATGCATTCAAGGATTAGCCATAGCGTCTGGAGGTGCGGAGACTATTGCGAAACGGGCAGCATCGAAGGAGCGATCCAGAGCGGCCTCAAAACTGCCAAAGAAATTCTGTTGTTAGGCGATCGGCAGACTGAACTTTAACTGTCGCCTCGATTACTTCGATTTGGTGTGTAGTGGATCTTGTTAAAGATCCTTGCCGTATAGGATCTTTAACTAGATCCACTACCAAATGCTCACAAAATCCATGTGAAAAAGTCACTAGCGATATACCACTACTCCAGTGCGTCAATCGTCTTTTGTCGAAACGTACGCTTCGTCAGGACAGGACTTCCTTGCCAAACCGTATGCGGTCCCGACTCCTGCAATGGCGCCGAACAAATGACCTTCCCACGAGACGGTTGCACCGGTTGTAGGCAACACTCCGAAAAACAAAGTCGTTCCATACAAGACGCCGACGAGCAAAGCGATGAACATGGAGATGAGTTTGCGTTCGGCAAATCCGCTAGCAATGAGAAATGCCACCAGCCCATAGACAAGCCCGCTGGCTCCAACATGGACCGCACTTCGACCAAAACACCACAACAACAAACCACCAACGATAACAATGCTAACGATCACTTCCAAATAATCGCGGCGAGAACTAAGCAAGATGAACAGCAGAATGCAAAGCGGAATAGTGTTGCTGAGTAGATGGCCCCAGCTGCCGTGAAGGAAGGGCATCAATGGAATACCGATTAGGCCGTAAAGCGTTCTCGGAACAAGTCCGTAGGCGTTGAAGTCCATAGGCAACAGGAAATCCGCGAGGTGGACTATCCAAAGAGCTGCAATCAACCAGACAATCCCCCGCAATTCCTTTACCATACTCGCCTCGTGAACTGACTGAACTTTTTTCTCCTACACCGTTCATTAGCGTGATCTTAGCGGCTACTCATGGCTTCGCCTACCGGCAGTCTAAAAAGTGTTTTACAATTTGGCTATCCGGCCTTATTGCAAGTGACGAACTAATGAAGTCCTCCAATGTTCTGAGTACTACCAACCAAACTGCTTGATTGCCAATTCCATCCAAGCGGCGCAGCTACAGAATTGTTTATCGTCGAGGGGGATTCGGCAGTTTTTGCCTCGCCAATCAACTGTCCTGTTTCGGTGTCAAACACGCCAAGGTTCCATTTGCCACCACGTAGTCGCCCCGCCATCACAAAATGTGCTCCGCTGGGATGCCAGGCCAACGTTTCCATCAACCCTTCGCCCGATTGCGTCGTTATCGTTTCCTGCTTCATCTCAACCGGCACCCTTCGCCAATCAAAACGTTGCCAAAGCTGCCGCCCGTTTCCCGCCATCGGATCTCGCATGTCACCCATGCCAGCCGCATACAACGATTGGCTATCCGGCGAAAAGGAAATAGCGAACGCGCCGCTAATATAACAATGACTCTTGGTAATACCCCAGCTTGTAAATGACTTCGTTCGCCAGCCCGCTAACTGCCGACCACTCTCGACCTCCCATACTGCCAAATCACCCATGAGATTGCCAGCGGCTACGTAACGCGAAGAAGGATCAATCGCTACGCACTGCACCGAGGGCAACATGTCGAACCCATGCAACTGTCGGCCCGTCGTCGCGTCGATGATGTTCACAGTCGGTTCAGAGGCAGTCAAGGGTGCGTAATCCTCAGCACCCACCAGGTACTGGCCGGACACCGATGCAATGAATCGATGATCCGGCGACAACGCCATATCCCATGACCAGAAACGATGAATGCGCTCCGAAATTTGGGGAGCAAGTTCTTCATTGCCTCCTGTCGAATCGTCAACCGTTTTTGCCAGATCGCGAACTTGAAATGTTCCAACATAAGACGTCGTCAACAACTTGTTGGTTGATTCGATCAGCGCGACACTCGACACATAGCTTCCGTGTCGACCGATTCGATGCGGTTTGGCTTTCTCGGTGGACGCATCAGCCAAGGGGAGCTCATAAATACCGTCCATGCAGGCTGCGTACATACGCTGTCCATCGAGCTTCACGGCAAAATCCAGCATGCCACTTGGAAAGGAATAGCGATCGATCTTTTCAAATTCTATTATCATTGCGGTTTCAATCAAGCGAGCAGTTCAGCGATCGGCTCAGCGTCCTTTTCGACACGATAAAATGTTGGAAAGCTAGGCAGATCGTATGACTCATGCGGATCGAGACCCAGGGCAGAGTAGATCGTAGCAAACAAACGCCGTTGTTCGACTGGATTGTCGTTTACAGCAATTCCGTCTTCGTCTGTCGAACCATAGACCACACCTGGCTTCAGGCCACAACCTGCCATCGCCATACTCCATGCATTCGGATAGTGGTCGCGACCACGGGCTTCATTGAGCCAAGGGGTTCGACCAAATTCGCCCATGACGAGCACCAAAGTATCATCGAGCATGCCACGTGCTTTTAGATCATTGATCAGATGAAAGACAATTCGATCCATCTCGGGGACCAACATTTGGTGTGTCTCGTGATTGAATGCGTGACAGTCCCACGGCATCCCGTTTGCAACCATGACGAATGTTGAACCGTTTTCGATCAAATGCCGAGCCAGCAGCGTATGCATGCCAAAAATACCCGGACCATACTTCGCCCGATCCGACTCAGGCAGTTTGCTGAGATCGAACAGGGGCGCCGAACTCATCAAGCCCTTTACTCGTTCAAAAACAGCGTTGTAAGATTGCACTGCTGGATTTTGATGGTCGTTGACAAACTTGCGGCTCAGGAATGCTCGCAGCGCCTCACGCTCACTATGGTCGGTGGGGCTCATTCCTGCCGGCAAGATCACATTCTCGATTCGATACTTGCCTCCGAAGCGGACCGGACCATATTCGCCTCCTAACCAGCCAGCCCAATTCGAGGCCTTGAACGCTTTGAATTCATTTCCCTCCGGACATGGATCGAGAAAAACAAACTGTGGGACAGGGCTATCGAGTTGTCCAAATTGCTTTGCGAGCACCGAACCAAAGATAGGGCGAGTAAAGGGTGGCCAAGGAGCTTCGCCGCGCGTCAGCGCGTCGATCGCCTGAAGATGTTCTTTAGGTTCCGTCGACGACGCAAAAAAGGGGTCAGGTCTATTTATCGCAAAAGAGACCTGACCCCTTTGCGATTCTCTCTTTGACTTCCATTTTGAGTACCATTCGGCTCTCCGAGTACGTCCTTGTAAGTGGGAAAACCACTACTCGAACCCCTCGGCGGCCCCAAGTCACCCCCGGATCAACTGGCCGACTTTTCGGCTGCCAGGCTGGCCTTTTTTTCAACTGCCATTTTCACCTATCCCCATACTCGCGTGGAAACCCATTTCTAAACCATCATCCATATCCGACGGAGTAGATAAATACCGAAAGTAGTCGTCCCACGCACTTGGTTCGGATGAAACGGGGGCCAACTATCCTTGTTTCTCCCTTCCTTTTCGCCGCGAAATTAGCGAGGCATGGCAACAGTTACTTTAATAAAAAGATGGATGGCCCCTTCAAACAACCTTCAAACAATAGGAAGATGGATGGCCCCTGCAAACGCTTCGCTTTGATTTCAGCCAGATTGGCTCTGTTGAACAAAGTCGGTCAGCCGCTGCAATGCGTCAAACTGGTAGCGAGGCATGGCGATGGTTACTGCACTAGCAAAATGGATGGCCCCCTTTCATCTATTTGATCCCTTTCCAAGTACCCAACCTACCAAGCAAAGACTCCTGACACCTTTGTTGCTGACCCCTTTGTTTCTGACCAGCGTTGTGATTGACAATTGCGAGGCTGCTACTGTTGGGTGTCCGCTTTCATGGTAATGTAAGTCATGCGGCTGTTACAATACCTGCAACATTGCACCCTACTGAGTTTCATATTCCTTGCTAAAGGCGATTCGATGAACGATCAAGCACAATTCTTTGTTGGCTGGGGAACTTTGTCCTTGATTAACGCTGGACTAGCTCAAAGCAAAAACCGAAGTGGTCTACTTTGGTGGATTGCATCCCTTTTCTTTGGACCATTGGCGACCTTCTTGATTGTGATCTTGGATCGAGTTGGACCTCCACGGGTTTGAGTTGCGATAACTTAGCCTGAAAATTTGCTACCTGACCGTTACCGCCGTTCAACTCCATGACTCACAAGAAGCCCCATCTCCCTGAAAAGATTTGCATCATCTGCAAAAAGCCCTTTAAGTGGCGGAAGAAGTGGGAGAAGGTCTGGGAACAAGTCAAGTATTGCAGTGAGAAGTGTAGGAAGGCTAGTTCAAGAGAATTTCCGCAGGATCGCTAATCACGTCACCTACTATCCGTTAATACACAGAACAACTCGATGGACCAAACAGCCGCCGAACCAGAGACGACCGACTTTGTTCACGTTTCGCTTCGAGAAGCCTTCTGGACTTGGTGCCGGGTGGCTGCACTGAGTTTCGGCGGGCCTGCCGGACAGATTTCCGTGATGCACCGCATTATTGTGGATGAAAAGAAGTGGATCGGAGAGGAGCGATTCCTTCACGCCCTCAACTACTGCATGTTATTGCCGGGACCAGAAGCTCAACAGCTCGCAACATACATCGGCTGGTTAATGCACCGCACGGTTGGTGGGCTGATGGCAGGAATCCTGTTTGTGCTGCCCGGCTTTGTTTCGATTCTCGCTCTGAGCATCATCTACGCAAGTTTTGAAGATTCAATTTTGGTTCAAGCCGTATTTTTCGGCCTCAAACCAGCGGTCATGGCAATAGTCCTTGCGGCCGTCCTGCGCATCGGCAAGCGTGTCTTGAAGAATAGCACCATGATCTCGCTCGCCGTGGCGTCATTTGTTGCAATCTTTTTTCTGAACGTGCCGTTCCCTGCATTGATTGTCGCTGCCGGTTTAATTGGGTTTTTGGGCGAACGGATAGCCCCTCAGCGATTCAGGGTACTCAAGGGGCATGGCAAGGTAGGCACGGACGGCAAAACAGTGGGGACATCCGTTGAGGCCGTGTTGACGGACATTCGGCCATCGTTGCGTCGCAGCCTGCTTGTCAGCACTGGCTGTTTATCGCTGTGGTTCGGCCCGCTTATTGTGATCGGACTGCTGCTTGGGCCGCAGTCCGTTTTACTTCAGGAAGGGGTCTTCTTCAGCAAAGCGGCAGTGGTAACCTTTGGCGGTGCTTATTCCGTTCTGGCGTACATCGCACAACAAGCCGTCGAAAAATACGGTTGGTTGCAACCCGGCGAAATGCTGGATGGCCTGGGCATGGCAGAAACCACACCTGGGCCGCTAATCATGGTGGTCCAGTTTGTCGGCTTTATGGGGGCGTTCCGCAATCCTGGTTCCTTCGATCCGTTGATTGCTGGAATCTTGGGATCGGTGGTTACAACCTGGGTGACATTCGTGCCATGCTTTTTCTGGATATTTCTCGGCGCGCCCTATGTCGAGCGACTGCGGGGCAATCAATCGCTCAGTTCCACCCTTTCTGCAGTTACCGCTGCCGTGGTCGGCGTCATCCTGAACCTTGCGGTATGGTTTTCTCTGCATACTCTGTTTCAGAAAGTGGAATCGTGGCAGGGGTACGGGTTCAGGATACTCGTACCAGAATGGCCAAGCATCAACATCGCAGCGTGCTGTATTGCAATTCTCTCGCTGCTGCTGACGTTTTATTGGAAGAAGGGCATGGCGATCACATTGGCGACTTCGACCACTCTTGGAGTAATTGTACATCTGATGTTCAGTTGATAGAACGGATTTAGAGAACTCACAAAGCACTCGCATTCAATGTGTCACGGGCAGTTTCACTTTCAGAACAATCTTTGACTCGTTCAGTAAATCACTTCCCCGCCTGCACCCCCTTGACACTCCAATTCCATCTTGAACGGTCCAGATTTCTTGTCGCTTGATATAAATCCAATTCCATTTATGGTAACTGGCTTGACTTGCCCAGCATTTTTGACGACTCGCCCGAAGGACGTTGCGTCAAACTTGTCCAAACGCAATTTGACTTCAATCCATTCATCTTTCTTGGTCTGAAACACGGCCCGGTAGCTGTAAGCGATCTGAATTGTCGGCACATAAAGCTTCATTTCGTACTCTCGACCATCGCCTCGGGCTTTGACGACCAGCGTATCGCCTTTTTCTAGCCCCAGCTTCTTCCCCTTGGTTCGTACAGATGCGAAGCCGCCATTGTTTGCTAAAGACAGCGTACCAAAAAACTCCATTGTCTTTGCTTCGGTAATCTTAAACTTGCCTTCGGAGACGCCGCCCATCACGCCATCGTTGACCGTCTGCCATTCCTTTGCAGCATCGGCCCCAGTGAAGTCGAACAGAGTTTGTAGCGTGTCGTCGGCCATCACCGTTGTCACCATCAAATAAGCCAAGCAGCCAACCAAGTATACAAATTTCATTTTCTGTTATTCCTTCGTGAACTTGCCGATGCAAACAGTGCGTCACATTCTTGCTCAAGGACACCACCAATCAGTGTACAAAGCCACGTCGGGCTACGACGAACCACTTCTTCTGCAAGAATGTCTATTTGTCGCCACCCCATTTTTTGAAGTGAGCGAATGGACGTTCCATAGACGACCGTCCCGATACCGCTCCACAAGATCGCAGTCTGACACATAGGACAGGGTTCGGCAGCTGAGTATAACGATAGTCGGCTTCCATCGAATTTGGGTCTTAATTCGGCGAGCCGATTGATGGCGTCGATTTCCCCGTGCCACGTCGGATTGACCGACGACTTGTTCCAGCCCTCAGCGATAACTTCACCCGATTCTCGATCCGCAATCACGGCCCCAAAGGGAAAGTTGGGAACATTCGCAGCCAGTTCAATAGCTCGTAGCATGAAGCGTTCATGCTTAAGTTCGATCATGGTCTCCCCCAATTCATCGCCATGGGCATATTCTAGGTCAGCGGACTTTATCTTGTTACGGTTACAATACCCGCAACATGAACATCATATCGACTCGACGAGTTAACACGAAATGAAGCTCCACAATGCCCGTACATGATCGCACCAGCTTCGAAGGACTTTACACCGGCCAAGGCAACTGAGCGGGGCCTCACGGCGACGTTTCTGGTGATGGACGCCTTGATGCTGAAAGATCTTAAGGAAGATTTGGACATCGTGATCGACAGGAGGTCCGACCTGATCCCAATGACTTGAGTTTTAAGGACGGAGGGCCGAAGGCGTGGTTTGTTGTGGTGAAGAGGGAAGACGATTTATGATCTTCACGATGCATCACAAGCTCGCATGTGGGACATAGCATGGGTGCTCGATTACGCTTCCAGAAGGGCGACATCCAAATCAATGACGGAGTTCATTTACGAAGATTGTTCTTCGTTTTGCGACCGTTTTGCGTTTTGCTCTTCCAGTAGACAGATTGAGTAATGGCGTGAACCACTGTAACTACGAAGTTCCTTGCCACGCTTGCGATTGCAGGTACCTTTCTCTCGCATGGGGAAATTAGCGGATTTCAACAGGTAAACAAGACCACAGACGTCACATGTGACTGTCCCTTCTGTGGATTTAGTCCCCCAACTTTGCCCCATAATCTTCTCCCGATTTCTTATAAAGTGCCGGGTTTGGCAGTTACAGGGCCTGGAATGCAGCAACTGCGAGCCCCCGCGATCCCAGGTCAGGTACGTCTATTGAAGTCGTTATCTGATGCCTTTTGCTTGATTCTATTCCTCAGTTGAATCTGGTGACGACCCTTGAACAGCCATCATTTCACCAACGGATTTAGGATAATCCGAACGCCACCCATGGGTCGACGCGATTCAATTTCTGCGTGGTCGTTAGCTGGCTATTGAAGCGATGGCATTGCACCCGACACGATCTCAAAGTTCACTTAACCGCGGTTCCGTCTGCGAGTCAAGCTCCAGCAGCCAGAATCGACGATCCGAATAGCATTCTATGACTCTTTCGTTCAGGTCCAAAGATCCAAATCGGACCCATATGACGGGCGAATTTTCTATGTTCGCGTCATTGAATACCCACTCGCTTTTGACGACATCGTAGCCGGCCGAGTAACGGACAAACACAACATCGCCGCCTTGTTTGTTCTCAAGTTCTTGAATCATGCTTGCCCGTTTCTCCGCCCAAGTTGTCTCCCAGCCTTCGCCTCGAGCGTTTCTTGCGTATGCGATAGACCAACCCGTAATACATTGAAACAAAATAGCGGATGCAAAGAGCGCATATTCCATGCCAATCGGGCGAGTTCGCAATTGAAGCATTCGCGTCATTCGTTTGACCAATCCACGAGCGACTGAACAAGAAACAAAGATTGCGATTGGAATGAGAGGCGATACGTATTGCGGTACCGCCCAGGGGATGCAGTTGATTATCAACAAGGCAATAAGGAGCAAAGCCATGAAGCCGATAAATCTACGTCGTTCGGATCGCAGAAGGATCATAAAGAGTGGAGCGAATGCCAAAGGCTGTCCCCAGTGGTTTACCAAGTATTCGATCCGCCGCCGGAGCATATCGAAATAACCATGGAACGAAGCGGCCCGATTGAAGGCGTCCATCGACCAACCTCGATGAAACGTCACTTGTTCCGCAAATCGATGCCCTAAACTGGGCTCGTGGGGCTTCTGCCAGATGAGGACCGGGGCGACTCCGTACTGGGACTCATGCAATTGATACGGCAGTTCGAAAGCATGCCCGGTTATCGATTGATTGATAATCAGTTGCAACGAAAGGCCCGCACACAGAATTGCAATTCCAGGCAAGGCTGCGCGCCAAAATCGAGTATCCAAATAAAGATCTCGCGTAACGAGCACAGGGAGAAAATAGATACCAAGTAATCCGCAAACAAGTCCACCTTCAAACGGACGTGAAAAGAGTGTCAGCACGCAACCAAAGCCCACTGTCGCCGTATAACGACTACGCAAAGGGATCGTCCCGTTCGTCAGGAGCGATCTGCGATACGATCTGCGATACGAACGGCGAATTCGTAGCAAGCCTCCAAGAACCAGAGCGATGCCCGCCACAGCCAACCATCCATTGGTAAACTCCTGAGACCAACCGTTTTGCCAATAGGGGTGTGTGGCGGTCATCAATCCTGCAGCCAATCCCCAACGTCGAGGGAAATGCGCGGTGATCATCCATGCGATGGCAAAAGAAGCCAGTCCGGCGCAAAGCCACAATCCAGCAGCAAAAGATCCGAACAGAAGTTTGCCTAGCGCTAGAATCGCACCCAGGCCGATAGGGTACTTCGAAGCATACGATGGCTGAAAAACAACATGAAATGTCTCCATTGATTGCCACGCCGAAGGGACTGGGTTGGCGAGCCTACCCTCCAATAACGTTGACGCGACCAAAAGGTTTCCGAAATCGTCGTGCATGGATGGTTCGGGCCAACGCGACCAAGCAATCGCAAACGCAATTGAAAAACCGACTATGCTCGGAACAACTGTGTGCAAATGTGGCGCAAAGTATTTGGAAAGAAAAGTTGAGCGAGTCTGTGATGGTCGCATGTCGATGCTCGGCTTCAGATAAAAGATCCCGATAAACTTACTTCTAATACGGAAGCCTGATGAGCGCAACTGGTTCTAATGAGTTGATTCTGCCTTTGAAGGCCAGCTTAGGGGCAAGCTTTGCCGGTCGTAGCGATTGAAGGACACGAAAAACTTGACAATTGGACGTAATAGATGCTCCAAGCTGAGTTCATATCCTTACAGCTTTGTAATTGATAATTGAGACAACAGCTTAAAATGGACGTTTACTAGGAACACCTATGGAATAATCCGACTTCATTCGGTTACGATAGCTGAACGTTAAGACACATCAAAGCACGACTTGTGGACAAACAGTTGACAGGATATCCATTGAATTCAGAATCGATGAAAGAGGACGCGGAACACCAACTCTATACTCATTCTGACGTCGCTAACGCAATCCGGCATGCCATGGATCATGCGATCCATTTTCTTCCATCGCAGGGCCCGATTTCAGTATTCGTCCATCACAACACACTTCACGCATTTGAGGAACTCAAGTTCGAAGAGGCGGTTGTAAAAGGCTTGGAGGTCTATGGAGCTCAGCCTTACCTCTCGGAGTCGCAGTATCGGAACGAGGTTGAAAGAGGGCGCATACGTCCTGAGGATCTCGCCGCAGTCATTGAAAGCGATTTGGGGGAGCGTGCGAACGAACGCATTTTTCGCGAATCCACTCGATCCCAGCTTCGACGGATGATGATGGACCATGTGATTCAGACTGGCGAAGACAATGAACTTCGCTGGTTTATCGCTGACACCGACGCGTTAAAGCACTTTCGATCCGATGTACACGTAACAACGGACAAAGCGATGGTGGCTTCAGTTCGGCGATGGACAATGCGAGAATTGCCTGATTCTCCAAACCGATATCCATGTTCGCTGGAAGATCTGTTAAGCGGTCTGTTCCATGAGCTCAATCGAAATCGAATCGAGCTTTGGACGGAAGCTACGTGGCGAAGTTTTGCATTAGGGTTTTTGAATCGGATTTGTCATCATGGGGCTGAAGTCGCGGGTGATATTGTTTCTGATGAAGTTCGAGTTCGACGCCATAGAGATGTCGTTTTGTCCTGTACCAAATTCGACTGTGACGCACCCGTTCATGATTTGCTCATTCGATTTCTGGGCAGTTTTATCGACCAAGGATTTGTGCAGTGGATAATTCCGAATCGCGAAGAGGGGATTTATCGCTGTTTTTTGAAGCTATTCATTGGCAAGTCTCAAATCACCGAAAGTTGGATGCATCAGCTCGTGCAATTGCTCCGCGAGGAGTCGGCGATTGGCGACTCTGCCATGGACTCGATTGCTCGCTCGCTTGGAGCGTTAGGTATATCAACGGATAAAATCGACGACTTCGTGCAATCGACATTGTTAGCGTTGCCTGGTTGGACCGGAATGATCTGGCAACTTGAAACCAATGCCGAATGGACTCCACAACCCGCGCCGCAGGGATCTTTGATTGAGTATTTGGCTGTTCGACTACTTTTGGATCGCGCCGTACTTTTGTACGCGGCAAAGGACTACTTGCCAGCAACTGCTTTGAAAGTGCTATTGGGCGGTGAGCTCTCCATAAAAAGAACATCGGAAGCGTTTGGCTTTTACGAGCGGACGTTGATAAGCCAGAGCGTAGAACAGCGAGCATTTGTTATGTTTCAGGCGGCACAATTAATGAATTGGGCACCTCATGAAATGGCATTGATGCAACCGGCACAATGGAAATCGTTGCTACATGAAATCAGCAGTTTTAGGTCGATCGAAAGACGCCGCTTGTTCCATGCTGCTTATGAGCGAAACTATCGCATTCAAGTTCTTGATGCGCTCAGTCAGAACCCAATTCCAGCTCCACTCGTTTCCGAGACCTTGCCGGTTTTTCAACTGATTACCTGCATAGATGATCGAGAAGAGTCGCTACGACGTCATCTTGAGGAGATTGAAACGAGGGTGGAAACCTTTGGCGCAGCGGGTTTCTTCGCAGTGGTAATGTATTTCCGATCTGCTACCGACGCTCACTACCTGCCACTCTGTCCGATCGTCGTAAAGCCTCAGCATTTCGTGGATGAGATTGGGCAGCTGTCTCAGCAGGAACTGCAGAAGCGCCAGGCGGAAGCTCGACGTGTTTTAGGGAAAGCTTCGCATCAATTTCATTTGGGCAGTCGTTCGCTTGCCGCGGGTACTCTAACGGCCATTATGGGTTCGGTGGCAAGTCTCCCAATGGTTGCAAGAGTGCTTGCTCCACGCCTGACCTCCAGAGTCCGACACTTGATGAGCCGATTGGTCCGATCATCTGTGTCGACCAATCTGTTCATTGAAAGACTTGTTCCAACCAACGGGGCCAACGGGGCCAACGGGGCCAACGGGGGCGATACCACAATGGACGGCGGATTGAAACAAGGTTTTACTTTGGAAGAGATGGCCAACATCGTAGAAAGGCTTCTAGGTGACATTGGCCTCAAGCGGTTTTCTCGACTGGTTGTGATTCTTGGACACGGCTCGGCATCGTTAAACAATCCGCATGAGTCGGCCTACAATTGTGGTGCGTGCGGGGGCGGTCGCGGAGGGCCAAACGCTCGAGCCTTCGCTTTGATGGCCAACGATTTGCGAGTACGCCACTTATTGCAGGCAAGAGGTTTGACAATCCCAGAAACTTGTTTCTTTTTGGCTGGCTACCATAACACCTGCGATGATAGCATCGAATACTTGGATATTGACCGACTACCTACATCTCATCACGCCGACTTTCTTTTCGCACAATCGAAGCTGGATGTGGCGCGAGCATTGAATGCACAAGAGCGGTCGAGAAGATTCGAGTTAGCGCCACTGACGATTTCGCCCGAGGATGCGATCAAGCACGTAGAGTCTCGTGCAGAAGACCTTGCCCAAGCTCGACCGGAATACAATCACGCGACCAACGCAGTTTGCTTCGTTGGCCGCCGGCTGCGAACCCGCGGTCTCTATATGGACCGACGGTGTTTTCTTACATCGTACGATCCTACACAAGATGACGAATCATTCAAAATTTTGAATCGCATTTTACAAGCCGTAATTCCGGTATGCGCCGGTATTAGTTTGGAATATTATTTCTCTACCGTCGATAATTTCATCTACGGGTGCGGTTCGAAATTGCCACACAACATTACTTCACTTTTAGGTGTCATGGAGGGCGCTGCCAGCGACTTGCGAACTGGTTTGAGTCAGCAAATGATCGAAATCCACGAGCCGTTACGTATCCTGTTTGTGATCGAGTCGACTCCGGAAGCGATGCTTTCCATTATGAATCGCAATCCAAATATTGACCGTTTCATTCGCAATAACTGGGTCCAGATCGCAGTGCTCTCTCCCTTTTCGAACGCTATTTTTTGCTTTAGAGACGGGGGATTTCTTCCGTATGATGCGAGTCCGAATACGATCCCAACAGTGTCCCGTTCTCATGACTGGTACCGTGGCTGGCGCAATCACTTGGGCTTTGCTAAAGTCGCTGCTGGTTACGCACCTGTCGCACCTGACTCAAATGACTTGAACGAGTCCCCAACGCTACTCAATTCGATAATGCAAAAATAGCTTATGGTTCAATTTTTAGGATTTGTCGTTGTCACGTGTCCGGTTATCACGCTAAGCATACTTGGTCTAACTGGGCTCTTTCTTCGACCGCTTGACGAAAGAACCGTTGACAGGTTGACGAAGATCAATGTTTCCATTGGACTGATTGCATCTCTCGCCATATTGGGTGTTATGCTTTGGACTGGGTCGAGGCTAGTTACGATTGAGTTTGGGAATTTTGTGGTGCTTAACCAAGAGCATTTTCATTTCCATATTAAATTCGTGTTCGACCGTCTTAGCGTTCCGATGACTATCATGTCCTTTGTTCTTGTTGGAGTTATTGGGTCGTTTGCAAATGTGTACCTCCACCGAGAAACGGGATATTACCGATTCTTTGTATTCTTCGCGATGTTTCTGGTCGGGTTACTCTTCGCTTTCCTGGCGGGAACAATCGAAACGCTTTTTCTAGGCTGGGAACTCGTCGGCTTATCGTCTGCTCTTCTCATTGCGTATTTTCATGATCGTCCTGCTCCGGTCCAAAATGGCCAGCGGGTCTGGGCAATCTATCGCATCGCAGACGCTTCCTTCTTGATGGCGGCAATCCTCATGCATCATCTGATAGGCGATGGTGAGTTTTCTAAGATCACCGGCGAAGCGGCTTGGCCCGAGGGCGTATCCGCGTTGAATGGGTACAACGCTTTATTGGTCGGCAGTTTGTTGTTATTCGCGGCCTCTGGCAAATCAGGTTTGATTCCGTTCTCGGGTTGGTTGCCGCGAGCAATGGAGGGACCAACACCATCGAGTGCGGTATTTTACGGCGCCCTTTCCATCCACTTGGGCGCTTACCTGCTACTCCGAATTGCACCCATTTTGGAAGCTTCGCTCTTATTGCGAGCGATGGTGGTTTCCCTGGGTGTAAGTACCGCAATTTATGCAGCCCTCGTGTCTCGCGTTCAGTCGGATGTGAAAAGTGCATTGGCGTTTGCATCCGTATGTCAAGTTGGAATTATTGTAGCTGAGATTGGTTTCGGGTTTTTGTACGTTGCTTTGATTCATATCGTAGGCCATGCTTGCTTGCGATCACTTCAGTTGTTACGCGCACCGACTTTAATGCGTGACTACCGGACACTTGAAAATGCAATCGGTGGCCGACTTTCGCATGGCTCCCTTCGGTTCGTTAAGTGGTTACCGCAACGATGGGAGTCTCGGATATATCGTTTTGCTTTGGAAAGGGGGTATATGGATTCTGCGATCAATCAATATATTGTTAGGCCGTTTCGGACAGTTTTTCTGTTTCTAGATCGCATCGAGCAGCTTTGGTTGCGTTTTCTATCTGGCGAGAGCCCAAACGGTCATGATGTCGCCAAGAAAATAGGTACGTAGTCTTCCAATTAGGAACAAGCCCGCTCAACTCCTCAATTCAAGAAATCTATGATTGGTCTTCACTTTCCCTACCTAGAACTGACGATTTTCTTGCCAGCATTATGCAGCTTGTTCGTCCTGCTTTCCGGGGATTCGCGTATCGCTAGGATTCGTTGCTTGTGGGCCGCAGGTGCAACACTCGTGTTTGCAACCGTGGCGTGGTTTGATTTCGCGACGTTGCATGTGTTCGAGGCACACGACGACTGGAGCCTTGTCCAGCTTCTTTCGGGACGTGAACTCATTGTCATCGACGAATTCAGTGCGCCACTTCTTCCGTTAACCGCAATGGGGTACTTTTTAACTCTTTTGGCCACTGTTGGGCATAAGGCAAAAAACTTTTCCTTCACCTGGGCTCTGATCGCGGAGTCTCTAACACTGTGTACGCTGAGCGCCAAAGAGCCTTGGTGGCTTGTGTTGTTACTAGCCGCAACATGTATTCCTATGATTGCCGAATTGCAGTCGCGACAGCAGTCGGTACGGCCCTTTCTAGTTCATCAAGGTGCGTTTATCATCTGTGCAGTTCTGGGGGTTTGGTTGTCCACCAAAGCCGAAACTCCGACAGTTACCTTAGGTCCAGTCTTGCTTGCAGTTGCCGTCCTGATTCGAAGCGGGACAGTTCCCTTGCATTGTTGGCTGACGGACATGATGGATCGAGCTTCTTTTGGCTCGGCTCTCCTATTTGTTTCACCCATGCTAGGTGCATATGCGTGTATGCGTCTAGTCTTGCCAACGTCACCCGATTGGGCGCTTCGTACGATTGGACTTTTATCACTTGCGACCGCGGTCTATGCCTCCGGGATGGCTCTCGTTCAAACCGATGCACGCAGGTTTTTCAGTTTCCTTTTCTTGAGCCACTCTTCGCTGGTATTGGTTGGATTGGAATTAGTCACACCCATCGGATTAACAGGTGCACTGAGCATGTGGGTTTCGGTAGGAATTGCGTTGACGGGTTTTGGAATCACGATGCGATGCATCGAAGCAAGGGTTGGCCGAATTTCGCTAGACAGGTATTACGGACTTTACAGTCATATGCCAACCATGGCTGCTTTCTTCTTGATGACAGGATTGGCAAGTGTTGGCTTTCCATGCACGATCGGTTTCATCGCTGCGGAATTATTGATCGATGGTGCGATTACGATTTCACCGTTGGTCGGTTTCCTGGTGGTTTTGTCGACGACGCTCAATGGAATTGCGGTTGTCCATGCCTACTTTCGAATATTTACTGGAACCCGACACCAAGGGACGATTCCATTGACCAGTTTGCCTGAAGAGCGAATCGCGATTATTGTACTCACCATTTTGATTTTGGGCGGCGGGTTGTTTCCCCAGGAGGGAGTGGATTCGCGTTATCGAGCGGCGATTGATTTAATGGAAAACTTGCATATGAAAGTTCCGGACCGAGGACATGCGCATGAGGCCGACGACGCTGCAAAACCAAAATGATTGTAGTGGCAACTCCAGTTCATTCCTGTATCGTCTTCGACGTTAGCATCAACAGAGCCAAAACAGCAACAAGACAGAATCCAATCGTCGCGGAAAGCCCCCACCGCAATCCCAAGGCCTGGCTGACGACTCCAATGGTCCAAGGTCCCAAGGCGCCGCCCAATCCGCCGAAAGTAAAGAAGATCCCAAGAATTGTGCCGACGTTTTCTTTATGCATTCCTGTTACAACCGCCGTGATCGTGGGGAAAACTATCGAAAAGAATGCACCCGAAATCGGCAATGCGAGAATCAGAACGTCCGATCCAAAGATCCCAGCGATCAAACAAGCCATCCCGCCAAGCAAGGCTACTCCTACGACGCGGAGATAACCAAGTTTTTCGACCACGAAACTGCCAAAAAATCTTCCCAGCATTATCAACGCGAAGAAACCAGAAAGGTAAAATGAGCTCTGCGCAACAGATTGATTGCGAACCTGTTGCAGATATTCCATTAGCCAAGCACCTACCCCTAACTCAACCGCTACGTAGAAAGTTATTAGTAGATAGTACCAGCCCATTTGCCCGGTGAAAACGACTCGAAGAATCTCGCCCCAGTTCTGTTGCTTCTTTCCCATTGAATTCGCTGCTCCGCCACCCTGCGTAAAAACAAATGCAATCGTTAGTATGCCGGCTAATAGGACAACGGACAGAAAAATGCCTTGCCAACTTACGCCCAAGTTGACTAGCCATGCAACATACAACGGGACCAAAAAAGAGCCCGTCCCGTGAAAAGTCGCTAACAAGTTGAGATAGCGTCCAGGATTTTCGGGATGCAACTCTACGATCAGTCCGTTCGCGCCCACCTCGATCGCGCCCAACCCCAAGCCTATGACGCTCATTAGCGTCATCAATATCGTCAACGAGTTAACCATACTGACCCCGATAATTCCGACACACAAGAACAAGCCTGCGAGCAGAAGCACTCGCCGATTGCCAAACGAATCGGCGAAAATTCCAGTAATCAATGTTGCAACGACAAAGCCGACGTAGGCTCCAAGGAAAAGCGACCCGCCTTGGCTAAGACTGAAATGCTCCGTTCGCAGCAGTTCCGGCAGGATAGGACCTTTCAAATTGTCGATGAATCCAAAGGCAAAGAAAGCCAGGAAACAACCAGCGGTCAAAAGCGTCCTAGAATGTCGCATCGTTTGATCCTCGGCGGCGCAGTAGTGATCGAGATCCATCCACATCGACGCAGTATCACTCGCGATGCGATGGTTGGCATTTTACGGTGATAGTCCAACTGCATATGATACATCGATTGCAGGTTCTCTCTACTGCATTCCGAATCCAAGCAGAAACGGTGCCGGCATACCAACTCAGACGCGTCGACGTTTTGGTATAGTAATTCGGTTCTGCCAAAACTACTCACCGGAGCCAAGCATTTTATGCGCATCGGAATAAGCCCCATCAATGATTTTGCGTTCAAAAAAATCTTCGGCACTGTCGCCAATAAGTTGTCGCTCATCAGTTTTCTGAACGCGGTCCTTTGCTTGGGTATTTCAATCGTCGACATAACAATCGTCAATCCGTACAACATTCAAGATTTTTTGGACGATAAGCTTTCTATTTTGGACATTAAAGCAGTCGATGCGAACGGAGCGATTTACGACGCTCGAACTTGGCAGGTATAATCTAAGTGAGGCAGATTTGGCCACGGCAAACATGCAAGATCGATGGCTCTATTGGTTTTTGCATGCTCATGAATACCAACCAGAAGCGTTATTAGAACTGTTTCCGGATGCTGCAATGCAGTTAGCGACTCAGACGATCACCAAAATAGCCGAGATAACGGAGGACAAGTCAATGTACGATGCAAGAGAAAAAGCAATTCGGGACCAACAATGGGCTCTTAACGCCGCACACAGAGAAGGCAAACTCGAGGGCAAACTCGAGGGTGAGATCGAGGGTGAGATCAAAGGTGAGATCAAGTTGATTCGAACCCTCGAGGGTATTCTTGGTCTCGCAATGAGCAAAGACGAGGATTTGAAGAAGTTGGATCTTGAGTCATTGCAAAAGCTTACCAGCACGCTTCAAGATCGAGCACGTAGTCGCACCTAGTCAGGCGAAAGAACAACCGCAGTAACGCTCGACATGCCTCGTTGACGTCTTACTCAGATCGCCCCTAAGATGTCAGATCTTCAGATGTCAGACCTAACAAACTTGCTAAGTCTCGCGACAAATCTCTCCAATTCCTTGGGTTCGTAACAATGCGTTTATTGATGCCTTTTATCTTACTTGTATCGATCAATGCTATCGCGATATCTGCTGAGTTGTCGCAACTGGTCGTATCAGACAACCATCGTTTTCTCCAAACAGTAGATGGTAAGCCTTTTTTCTGGTTGGGAGATACCGCCTGGGAACTATTTCATCGATTAAACCGCGAGGATGCGATTCGATATCTGAATGATCGCGCCAAGAATGGTTTTACGGTCATTCAAACGGTAGCACTCGCTGAATTGGATGGACTCAATAGTTACAACGCCTACGGTCACAAACCACTCTTAGACAATGACCCTACCAAGCCGGACGTAAAACCAGGGCCCGACAACGACTACTGGGATCACGTCGATTTCATTGTTGCCGAAGCAAACAAGAGAGGTATTTATGTCGGCTTCTTACCAACCTGGGGTGACAAGTGGAGCGAAAAGTGGGGCCAAGGCCCAGAGGTTTTTACGCCATCAAACGCAGCGGTTTACGGCCAGTGGATTGGAGAACGCTACAAGGATGCAGGTGTGATTTGGATTCTTGGCGGCGATCGACCGGTGGAAACCGATACTCAAAAAGAAATAATACGGGCGATGGCCGGTGGACTTCGATTAGGTGACAAAGCCAAACATTTAATGACCTTCCATCCAACGGGTGGAGCTGGATCCAGTCAACACTTCCACAACGACGATTGGCTCGATTTCAACATGCGACAGAACGGGCATACAGCTGAGTTCACGGGGCGCTACGACGCAACCAAAGCTGACTACGAACGGCAGCCAACCAAGCCAGTCTTGGACGGCGAGCCAATCTATGAAGACCATCCCGTTTCTTTTGACGCGAAGAAGTTTGGTCACTCGATCGCCAGCGACGTGCGGCGTCCGTTGTATTGGAACCTGTTTACCGGAGCTTTTGGTCACACCTATGGTCATCATTCTGTTTGGCAAATGTGGACGACGGACAAACCAGGGGTCAACAACCCGTTGATGCCCTGGACCGAGGCGATACTTCAAAAGGGCGCAATTCAAATGCAATACGGCCGAGCTCTGATGGAGTCACGTCCTTTTTTAACACGTATACCAGATCAAGAGATCTTGATTGCGGACAGGGTCACTACGAACGTTCCAGGCGCTGGTAGATATCAATTTGTAGCCACGCGCGACGCCGAAGGAACCTATGCGATGGTTTACGCTCCTGTAGGTCGCGCATTCAAGGTAAAGATGAGCGCGATTCGAGGGCCGCGCGTTAAGGCCTGGTGGTTCAATCCTCGCGACGGTATTGCGGAGGCCATTGGGGAGTTTGCGAACACCGGCGAGAAAGAATTTATGCCGCCTAATCCAGGTGAAATGCTCGACTGGGTACTCTTATTGGACGACGCTGCCAAGAACTACACGACGCCAGGACAACGCAAATGATAAATCAATTGCAATTCTATTCAGTTATCGTCCTGCTAGGGATTACACCATCCGTTTTGGCTATTTCACTTGAAAGCACTTTGGAGCATGACGGAGCTGGAACTGACAATTGGCCTCAATTTCGCGGGCCAGATCATCAGGGGCACTCGTCGGAATCAGGGCTGCCGCTTCATTGGAGCGACTCGGAAAACATTGCGAGGCGGACCGAATTGCCCGGCCAGTCGTGGTCATCACCCATCGTTTGGGGCAATCGTGTATTCGTCACGACTTCAGGAAATTGGCCAAAATAGGATAAATCATGTCACGATGGCAAACGATGCGCCGGCGTCTATAAGTCCCAGTCGATTACGGCAAGCCAGCGGCGAATCGCAATCATGCCGATGCGGAAGATGCCGTTTAGGCTGCGCTGAGTCCGGCCCGCACGCTAGCGCGTTGCGGCTGAATGTGAGTGCTATTTAATCACCTGCACTTAAGTTTCCGAGCCTTACTCATCGGAATCAACTTTATCCTAAATGCTCGACTCAATCGAAGAAACGAACATGGATAGACAGGATTTACAGGATCATTTTCGATCCGACTTGGAGTTTGGAGAAATCATCGAGCAAACCATCGGTTGTGCGTTCGCGCCGGAGCGCCCGGCCCAGATTATTAACTATTTGAAGGCGACTGGAATCGAGGTCAGCCTACTGATCCATTTTGGCATTCCGAAACTCGAATACAAACGATTCCTACGACAAAAGTGAATCGATCAGCGACTTGACAACATCCTGCACATCTTGTCTATCAATGTTCATTCGTTTTGTTCGAAAACTAATGCGTACATGCTTAGATATCGCCTCGCCGCTCGGAAAATGATTGCCGAAGAGCGCGAGTCGCAGATTACATTACGCTGCGCGCTTGAATGTCGATTGTTCCACAGCTGTTGCTGGCAACGCTACTTTTAGCAACCTCCCACCTTTTTCTGCGGCTGCGAAAATTACAGATTTAGAATGACACAATCTCGGCAACCAATCAGCAATCGCCCGACCCTGCTGAGTATCTACGCCCCAACTGCCATCGACGATGACAAGGTCACTGGGTAACACGGTATGTGCAACACGAGCTAAAGCGTTGGTTGGGTCACCTGGGATCAAATGCGCTTTGATCTCAAATTCCGCTAGCATTCGATGTGCTGCCTTTAGGTTAATGTGCGGCACCCCCGTTTCTGCCGATTCAAATGCGTCCACTCCGACGTATCGAATTTGTGTCGCACCATCTGCGAGGGTGCAAAGGGGCAATAGCTGTTTGATTCGATCGCCCGATCCGATACCAATCTCGAGCACCGAAACTAGTCGGTTATTGAGGACGTGCTGGATCAGCTCCCGCTCCGTTACGGGTTTCGAAAGATAGCGCCAGTAGAGACGTTGTACCCAACTCAACCGAGCCATGATTCGATTACTCCGTTGCAAGCGCGACAAACGATTCAGACGAAAAGATCAAAGGGCCGCGTTTGGTACCGGACTTCTACATCCATGCATAATTCCAGCACCCAAGCGGCAAAGTCAAATTCCCCATTGGATGCAGAATCGGTCTCCTATGCTTCCTTGCTAGGGACCCATTCTGCTGGAGAAAAAGAAACAGTGAATCACGCCTACTCAGAAAACCTCGTTTGGAACAAGGCTTTTAGGATTAACGGCGAATTCATCATGTCCAACCGATTTTTCGGCGAAAAGTGACACTGGAATTCACGTTTGCAGAACCTAGCCGGATCTCTTGTGCAAAATACCCAATGTAATGGTCGAAACGATTACGCTAGCAATCGGTCGGATTGAGATGGATCTTCATCGTCGGTATTTTGCTGAGATTCCCGTCGTGACCTAGGGTTACATGAACCAGTGTTGCAGCGGAACTCGTGAGAGTTCTGGCGGCACTGAATTCCTCCGCACTCAGTTATGGCCTTTCCGAATGAAACCGACACCTTCGCATGCGCCATCCGGATGTGAGCACCAGGTTCGAACCGCTTGGACACACTTTCCGAATTGGGAACAATGCGAACGCCGTCTTGCTTTGTCCGCCATGCCCTGGATGCCTTGGGATATGGGGCCGCATGAATCATCTTGCAATCCGTACATGGGCAACAATTCCGCTTCGAGCGAAGCGTTGGCGAATGCAGCTTTCTCGCAGCCCTTGGATCCGAATATCGCACCGGCCATCGAACAACACCTGAGCGAAGCGCACTCGCAGACCGGTTGGAATCAGGTTCACTCCCAATTTGGCTTGACGGGAAAAGGACAGACTGTTGCCGTGATCGATAGCGGTATCGCCTTCGATCACGTAGCCTTAGGCAAGGGTTTCGGGCCTGGATACAAGGTGGTCGGGGGTTGGGACTTTGCAGAGAATGACGCGCGTCCTTATGATGACGCACCGGCTGGATTTCACGGGACCCATGTTTCGGGAATCATCGGGGCCAACGATGGCGTGCACTTAGGGGTAGCGCCCGATGTCGATTTGGTTGCTTTACGAGTGTTTACCGACACTGGTAAAGGCGAACTTGCATGGACGGAAAGCGCGCTCAAATGGGTTCACGAAAACAGAAACAGTTTTGCAAACCCAATCACAACAGTGAATCTATCGCTCGGGTCCACTTGGAACTCTAGTACTGTTCCGTCATGGGGATCGCTCGAGGATGAGCTCGCTCAACTACAACGGGACGGAATCGTGGTAGTTGCATCTGCAGGCAATTCATTTCAACAATACAAAACTCCCGGACTGTCTTATCCAGCGTCAAGCCCGTATGTCATTCCCGTCTCGAGTATCGATGCGAACGGACAACTCAGCGATTTTAGCCAACGCGATGCACGATCGATTGCGGCTCCGGGGCGATCCATTGAAAGCACAGTTCCCGACTACTTCTACGGAAAAGACGGTATCGCCAACGATTGGGCAACGGCCAGCGGCACGAGCATGGCAGCTCCCTACATTGCAGGTGCGAGTGTTCTCGTTCGCGAAGCAATGGAAATGGTGGGAATCCAAAATATTACGGGACAATCAATTTACGATCACTTGAAATCCAGCGCAAATTCGATTTGGGACAGCGTCACCAAACAAAACTACCTGTCGTTGGATCTAGGTCGCGCCATCGAAAGTCTGCTGCCTACCGATACCGTCGGTGACACGTTTGCAACGGGTCAGAATCAAGCGATTCAGAGCAGTTGGCATTCGGATGGATGGATTAATTCTTTGTCCGACCAGGATGTTTATCGACTATCGCCGACACACGATGGAACGGTCTCCGTACAGCTCGGCAGTGAATACGTCGACGATGCGGTTTTCAATTTATGGCGAGGCAGCCAGGAAACAACAGTTCAAGCGACCAATGGTCGACTTTCATTCTCCGTCCTCACAGGCGAAGCAGTTGGCCTGAGCATTGCCGATGCTGACTCCATTGGTTCCTACCATTTGAATTGGAACTTCACGGCGAGCACAACAGACGGTGAAAGTACTGGCGGTGGCGGTTCAGGTCATACCATACCGACCCATTTAATCGATCTTGGGTCCGTAGACGTGTTGGAACAATCGCTCAGCGGTGCATCAAGATACAAACTGACGGCCGAGCATACCGGGTTGTTAACGATTGTTGCAGATGCTGGTTCACAAACCACAGGTTCCTTGCAGGTTCTCCGTCCATCGGTCGCAAATGGAACGCTCATCGACTCAACCGTGGAAGGCAATCAATGGCGCATCGATGTTAACGTAACCGAGGGACAAAGCATTGAGTTCGTGCTTCCAGGACTCACAAATCGCAACGTGCATGTAGTAAATCTGCTCCACCAAGTAGACACTGCCGTGACTATATTTGGGACAGATGCAGCCGACAACTACAAGATCGATCTTAGCCATGGAGTGGTCGTAACGATTGCCGGAGTACCATTCCAGCTAGACAGCAACGCAACCAAGAGCATCGTCGTCGACGGTCAGCAAAACAACGATAGTCTCACGATCAATGGCTCAACCCAATCCGAAAAAGTTGAAATGCGACCCGGTTTAGCAACTCTCGAAAGCTTGCAGTTAAACGTTCGAGCCACCCACTTCGAAAACGTTCAGTTCTTTGGCGGTGGAGGCGCAGATCGCGTCTATTTATATGACGCAGCCACCGATGACCGCCTGAACATTTGGCCAAACAAAGCAGAACTAACTGGGGTTGGATACGCGTTTAGCGTAGACCAAGTCGAACGTATTTTTGTGCATGCAATCCAAGGTGGCGATGACCAAGCTTTCGTTTTCGATTCGGTAGGCGATGACAATCTAAGCGTACGCCCACAATTCACCAGTTTAGCAGGAGCTGGATATTTCAATTACATCGCAGGCTTCGAAAGGGTGTTTGCCTATTCGTCTGCCGGTGGCATCGATAGCGCGGCACTCTATGATTCGGTCGGCGATGATTTGTTCAGTACAAGCGGAGAGGTGACCTCGATCGTCGGACCAGGCTTTTCGACCTTCGCCCGAGGGTTTGAAAACGTAGAAGCCTTCTCGACAGCAGGTGGAGTTGATCGAGCAACCGTCTTCGCTCCTAATGGCGGCAAATTGATCTCCGGCGCAGACTATGTCGGCATGCAAGATGCGACTCGAACGAGTATTGCACGCAGTTTCGAGCACTTCGAGACATATTTGGCAGGTCAATCAACTCCTAACTCAACCAACGTCGCAACCATTTTAGCGATGAATGATGCAACTAGTAATTGCGTGCTGCTTGACGATGCGGCAGTAGCTATGCCACTTTCGATGAACAACGACAACCATGCTGCAAGCGAACGCTCATTAAGGAATATCGACTGGCTTTGCGACGTGGCCGAGACGCTTAGCGAGTTCTCACAAGGAAGCGCTAACGTCCGCAGCGGTGAATCGGCGGCTCCGCTTGACCTTTCATGGATAGAAAGCGAAGAAGAGCGAGCAGTACTAGATAAAATTTTCGCGAAGCATGCATAGGGGACTAAGAATTCAGTTGGTGCACAAGCCACTGCGTCTTTCGTACAGCCACCTATCAGCCTCGCCCCACCAATATTGCAAAAACTCGGCGGATGGCCCCCTTCAGTTCATCACATATGCCTTCTCAGTGTTCCACTCTTTATTGTTCAATCGCAATGCACGCCGCATCGCCTGGATGACGTCTGGTTCCTTCGTATCGATCTTGCCCGCCGCCTCTTCAATCGTGCGTTCTTGCTGCTCGAACGTCTCGTTGATTACGTCCTCCTGCAATTTTGCTCGCAAATGTTCCAAGCGTGGGGTCCGAGAGCGACGAACATGGTTGCGATACCAAATCAGACCATGAACGATTTTAAGCCGCTTCCAAGTCGGCATGTTTTTGGCACGCTTATCACGCAAGAAAGCGAGAACATGTTTACTATCGAATTCCCAATGCGGTGACTCGCTATCGGGAATATTGTGAAATTTGCAGAAGCTCGCGTACCAGAGGTGCGCATACTTTTCATCCTTGTCCTCGACCAAGTTACCGCTTTGAGACTTCATCGTGCAACCCTCATGTGCTAAACCTATTAACGCCGCACATCCACCAGCAATGTCCAGCACCGCTGCCGCTCAACGTAAGAAACGAACGGAGGATTTTTATGAGCAACAGATTCATAGCCCGTCAACTACCCAACCACAAAATCAGGCACAGAGCCTGTGCACTTCACCAGCCACGACGGGGGGCTTTCATTGGCCGTCCACATGACCCCACAACAAGGGATAACAGAAATATCCCTTGTTGGCGGGGCGTGAACAAACAGGTTGTATAAACTTGCCATCAAGGGATATTTATTTGACAAACAGGGGATATTCTGGAACAATCAGCGGATAATTACCCCAACCGGGGATATAAACAAGTTCGGTGGGGCGCGACAGTTGCAGTGGAAGCCTTGCTGCAACTCCTATACGCAGACAGTCATGTTGCAATGGACTTGTGCTTGCCAGGACTCGAAGCTCATAGCAGAAATATTGAAGGCAAAAATATGCTCATTGTATTTCCATCTTTTTGTCGACCATCTTTTTGCCATCCCTCGTCTGCGGATGATCCGATTATGACGCGTCATCTGCAAT
>JAYVPJ010000096.1:0-24841 GCA_043757445.1 Pirellula sp.
ATACTAGTGTCCTGCGTGGTTTTGCAAACGTTCAAGGGAGAATGAGAATGAAAAAACTATTGGCTCTTCCAGCGATTGCAGCGATGATGGCTGCATTCAATGCTGGTTCTGTTCAAGCTGCTTATAACGGCGCGATCAGCTATGAAAACTGCGGATGTAATGTAGTGGACTCGTGTGGTCCATCAACATATACCGTTATGAAAACCGTCAAGAGAACCGTCTACGAACCAGAAACAGTTACCGGCACGAAGACCGTTAACCAAGTCGTATACGAAGACAAGACGGTAAACAGCGTTCGATACGAGCGAGAAACTCTCCAAAAGGAAGTTTCCTACTCGGTCAACGTTCCCGTTCGCGAAACACACACAGGTGTTCGCAACTATACCGTCAAACGACCTGTTTATGAGACGCACACAAAGCAAGTTACGTACAACGTATCGCGCCCAGTGTACGAAACTCACAGCAAGGTTATCAACTACACAGTAAACGTTCCAGTTCGCGAAACCCACGAGAAAGTGATCAACTACACGGTCAAACGACCTGTGTACGAAACACAATCCAAGGAAGTGAACTACACCGTGATGACTCCCGTGCGCGAAACGCACGAAAGAGTAGTCAACTACACGGTAATGAACCGAGTCATGGAAGCCCGTGAGCAAGTAATCAATTACACGGTCATGGTTCCAGTGACAGAGACCAGGGAACGAACTGTAAACTATACCGTAACCAACCCAGTCAACTACACCAAGACAGTGACTGTCAACGGTGGCAGCTGGCAAACGACTTCGGAAGAAGTTGCTGGTCCAATGGTTCGCAAAATGGTTCGTGAGCCAGGCTCTTGGTCATATGACCCATCGACCTGCAAGAACGTATACTGCCCAGGCGCTTGCCATGAAGAATGCGTTCAGTGCCCACCCAAGACGATCTGCAAGAAAGTCTGGGTTCCAACCTGCGAAACCAAGGAAATCAATTGCACCAAGTACGAAACACAGTGCTTGACCAAAGTTGTTCCTTACACTGTAACCAAGTGCATTCCTGAGTGCCGCACCAAGACGGTCACTCACAACGTTTGCCGAATGGTTCCAGAGTGCCGCAGCAAGACCGTTAGCTACACAACTTGCCGAATGGTTCCAGAATGCCGAACCAAGACTGTATGTTTCAAGACATGCACAATGGTTTGCGAGCAAAAGAGCAAGGTTTGCACCTACACGACTTGCCGAATGGTTCCAGAATGCCGTCAAAAGACTGTTTGCTACAAGACCTGCAATATGGTTTGCGAGCAAAGAGTTAAGGACGTTTGCTACACAACTTGCAGCATGGTCTGCGAGCAAAAGAGCGTTCCTTACACCTACAGCACGTGCAAAATGGTTACCGAATGCCGTACCAAGCTAGTACCTTACACCGTTTGCAAAGCAGTTCCACACTGCACAACGGTTAAGGTTGCTCGATGCGTACAAGTTCAAGTACCTTACACCTACACACGATGCGTTGCAAAGACTGTCTGCGAAGAAGTCCCGGTAACAGTATCGAGTGGTTGCGGTGCCGGCAACGGATGCAACGCTTGTGGTAACGGTGCAGGCAACGGATGCAACAACTGCGGTAACGGAATTGGTTCAGGCAACGGAATTGGTTCGGGCAACGGTCTGTTCAACGGCCGTCTCCGAGGCTTGCTCCGAGGCTTGCGATGCCACGGCGGATGCAACAGCGGCTGTGCAACAGCTTCTGATTGCGGATGCAGTGCAGCTCCAGCTTGCGGTTGCTAATTGGTAATAACCATCGACTTCTTGCAACTTGAACGAATCGCAACTCAGTATCTGTACTCCTGGCTTGCGATGACGATCTAGCGAAAACAAAGTCGTAACGATAATCAAAGAACGGTTGATGTCCTCGGGCATCAACCGTTTTTTCGTTTCGCGATCGACATGCAGATCCGCAGCGCGCATTAGACGTTGGGTCGGCGGCAGGCTGATGGCCTAATGTGGGGAATTTCAGTTGCCTTTCCCACCGCTTGTTAAGGCACGGATAATCAAATATATCAATACCACTGTGCCAATACCCACTACCGGCAAAACGACAAACAATAGCAATGTGAAAGTGCCCACCTCGTTCTCACTCCGTCTGCGTGACTTCACTAGTTAAGAACAAGGAGAACAACGCAACCCCCCTCGTCCATGCCAATCATGTTTAGACCATCTTAGCGTCCAGTCGTATTTAATGCCGAGCCCTAGCACGTCAAACCTATTGCGAATGGACGGGACAAGCCCGGCCAGTCGCTTCATTCGCCCGCCGCATCACGCAAAGCGTTCGCGGGCCTTGTGCCCGACGAACGCAACCGGTTTGGCGCCCTTGCATAAGGCGAATGCAAAACGCAGTGCCTCGACGAAACAGCCATTCACGTTTCTGTCCGAACGGCCTATAAACCCGAAGCCTACAGGGTACAATTCCTCCTGATGAGACAAAAATAACACGCCATTGCAATGAAAACACTACGACACGATGCCCAACGATATGCCTGGAAATTTGATAAGCATTGGCACCGACATCATCGAGTGCGTTCGTATCGCTCAAATGATCGAAAAGCACGGCGAAGTGTTTTTACAGCGCGTTTTTACGCAACGGGAAATTGTCTATTGTTCATCACGTAAAGCAGCGACTCAACATTACGCTGGTCGATGGGCGGCGAAGGAAGCCGTTTTGAAAGTTCTTGGAACAGGTTGGGCAAAAGGAATCCAGTGGACCGACATCGAAGTGGTGAATGAAGTTTCGGGCGCTCCAGTTGTCAAAATCACTGGCAAGGCCGCTGAGATCGCAACGGAGCGGGGTATCCAGGACGTGATGATTACGATTTCACATTGCCGGGCTTATGCCACTGCCTTTGCAATGGGCGTTTCGTAACGAGCTACTGCATGGACTACCGAGCCAAATTGCCGGAGTAGGTTGCACAATCCTGCAAGCCCTCGATCAATTGATTCATTGCTGGCCTCAACCAAGACCATGCTGCATTTGCTGTCACTGGCACGTACGGACTCAAAACGGATCCGAAGTTTTCTTTGGTTGGGACAGCCTCCTGCGGTTTTGAACTTGCAATGAATGCGTCAATGGAGACTGCTGAAGCCCCCATCTGCAGACAACGAAACATTTGTAAACTGTCATAGAGAGCTGCCGAAACAAGGATCTTGGCTTTAGAATTAGAGTCTTGAACCGCTTTGATCGCTTGTTCCAACGTAAGTTCCAAGGGAGCCAATCGCAAGTTGCTAGTTGGTACAAGCGCGTGTTGAACATCGACCATGAGCGTTATGAAATCGAATCCACTATCCATTAAGAAGCGAAGATCCTCATAGACGGCGCCTGGTCCAACGGCCGCTCCGATCGGACATTTTCCGCCAGCAATGACTCGCATTACATCGATTTTCTTTTCCAACTGTTCGAATTCTGATATGTCGATCGGCAACGCTGGTGTCCATCTAGCGCGTCGCGAATTGGGAAGTGTTTGAAATGGGAGTCCAAACAATTGCAATTCGATGGCCGAGCAGTCACACAACGATTCGACGTCGATCGGCTGGTCAATCTCGATCGGCGAAATCCTGCGCGTGCCACTTGAAGTGTCTAATGCATTTTCGCCTGAGTGGCCTTCACGCAGTTCAATAGGATCGCCTAACCAGGCCACATCGAAGGTCTTGAGCTCCGCTGTGAGGAGCCGTTTGGTATTTTGTGGGAGTCCTGCATCGTTCGTTAACCTTGTGAAAAATGGGGGATCCAGCCTAAGGTGGTCCGAGCCACTCGAGTTTAAGATCTCGCATGCAATCGAAGACTCATTCGACGAGGCTTTCATCAATGGGTCCATTCTGTTTAGAAGAGGCTCGCAAAGTCTAGTCTCCCAATTCGATTTGTCGGTCATTTCATACCTCTTCCCGAACTGGTCGAAAAACTCGAAACTCTTTGCCGACTGACTTGATGTTTGATTTGAGCATAAGCATACCGATCTTGAGTCGATCGGGCTCTCGCAGGCGATTCTCTTCCACGTTAGAGCTAATCGATTCCGCTTCGCCGTGCAGGTATATCGTTCCACCTCGCATGCCATATCCCAAATGCTTACCTGCCCCTCCGCCGACAATCAGCGTTCCGTTCTGCATGCCTAGCCCGGCGTAGTTTGCGACGGATCCACGGACTACAATATCTGCGCCTTGCATCCCTATTGCTGTCCGATCGGCAGCATTTCCAAAAATTGCGACCAGTCCATTCTTTCCCAACGCACCGACCGCATGCTTTGCGTGCCCTCGAACTACCAGAATCCCTGAAGTGATGGAGTGCGCGAAAAAACTTCCAACATTGCCTTCTACTTTGCCCACCCCATCGCCAAACGAACAGAAGCCGAAATCGCCGATATTTCCGTGAACCTCAACTTCATGGAGGTCGCGAAGGCCGGCACCGACAAAGTCCTGGCCGTTGGCTCCGGTTATCTTGATAGAAACAGCAGATCCCCCAAGACGCCTTCGGATTGTGTTGAGCAACTCCGATGGAGAAACCGTTGCTAGGTCAAAATGCAATGCCGATTCCAATGGATTTTCCGTGGACGTTTGCGATACAAGAGAGATACGGGCGAAGAATGCTCTCGAACCATTTTAATCAAGTTGGCTCGTCTGCACGAATCCATTTTGGATTCCGAGCCAAACCAGGAGGCTTTTTTGCAAGTGCATTCGGTTAGCCGCTTGGGGGAAAACGATGCTGCTTGCGGAATCGATGACCTCGTCGGTTATCTCCAAACCGCGGCGAGCTGGCAGGCAATGCAAAACCTTACAGTGCGACGGAGCCAGTTTCATCATCTCTGCGTTGATCTGGTAAGGAACAAAATCCGTGGACCTAGCTTTGGCCTCTGACTCTTGTCCCATGCTAGTCCAGACATCCGTGTACACGAAATCGGCATCCCTTACGAGCGATCGGATATCGGTCCCCTGTTCGAAATCCAGTGTCCCAAAATGCTCACGAATACGTTCGACAAGCTTTTGATCAATGTGGTATTTTGCTGGTCCAACAAGTCTAAATTTCATACCGCAAATCGCGGCACTCTTTAAAAGCGAACGTGCAACATTGTTTCCATCACCAACAAATGTTAGTTGTCTTCCATCAAGTTCTCCCTGCGAGAACTCACGCATGGTCATCATATCTGCCATTGCTTGGCAAGGATGCGATTGATCCGTCAATCCATTGATGACTGGCATTACGTCATGCGCGGCGAGTTCGTCCACGGTTGCTTGGGAAATCGCACGACAAACGACAAAGTCACAATAGCCCGCTAGCACGCGAACAAAGTCTGCAATCGATTCTCGTTCTCGCCATCCAACATCGTTCGTCAAGTAGATGGCTGCGCCGCCGAGTTGAATCATGCCAGCTTCGAAACTAACTCGCGTTCGCAAACTGGCTTTTTCGAACAAAAGTGCAAGGCTACGGTTTTTGAGAATTTCTGCTCGCTGGCCTTGGCCAAGCTTTCGTTTCAAGGAATCGGCAAGGTCGAGGATTTCGTGGTATTCGTCGGCCGACAGGTCGAACAGGGAACGAAGATGCTTCATGTTATGTTGAGCCAATGCGTATCGCAGAGGTCTGCCGGCTTTGAATAATCTCGGTACCTATCCCAGCGGTCGTGTAAATCTCGAGAAGCAAGGAGTGCCTGACCTGGCCGTCGATAATATGGACTTTGCCAACCCCACGGTCTAATGTAGACAGGCAGGCTTCCACTTTGGGAATCATCCCGCCAGCGATAACCCCATCTTCAATAAGCCGGCGAGCTTCGCTGGCTGTTAACGAATGGATGACGCTGTCCGGGTCAGATTTGTCACGACGTACTCCATTGACGTCGCTTATGAATATCAGCTTCTCTGCCCCAAGTGCTTGTGCTACCGCCATCGCAGCCGTATCGCCGTTCACGTTGTACTTCTGGCCTTTTGTATCCATGCACATCGATGGAATAATTGGAATCTGTTCTGTGTACGTGAGAGCCTCGATAGTCTGTCGATCGACACGGGTCACCTCTCCAACGAATCCAAGGTCAAGCGGTTCTGAGCCTGGCTCTTCAAGCAGTAGTTTTTCACCGAAAAGTACATTGGTCGTCCTGAAATTCAGGTTCATTGCACGTCCCCCAAGACGCTCAATTTCGTTAGTCAACTGCTCGTTCAGTTCGTAGCCAAGCGTTTTTTCGACGATTTCCAATGTTCTTGCGTCGGTAACTCGGCGACCTTTTACCCAAATAGGTTCAATCGCCGCCGCTTCCATGGCAATATTGATCGATGGACCGCCACCGTGAACGACCACTGGCCGCATCCCTACCGTCTCCATAAAGATAATGTCAAGCAACGTATGTCGCATGGCGTCGGGGTTTGCCATCAACGAACCACCCAATTTGATGACGGTCGTTTTTCCACGAAATTTGCGGATCCATCCCATCGCTTCGATGAGCGTGTCGGCCTTAGCGATCGCTTCCTTTGTTGAGTTCAATTCACATCCTATCGATTCGGAATGGCTTCAGCTAATTTCGACAAGCCAATAAATAAACGCCGACGCGATTCGAATCGAGCCGGCGGTGCAGTTTGTTAATTACAAAATCCCTTCTCTGGTATGTCTGCTCTGGCGAGCGATGCCCTCACGAGAGTCCAATAGTGTACTTCCCCTCAGGTCTTTGTGTCAACAATTGACCGCCGCTCCCCTTGGTTAGGATCAAACTGCAGACCTCAGCCCTTGGCCATTCCCAATTTCGCACTATTAGTTCTGTAGCTTCTGCAACGGCAAGTGGGCGAGAAAAAAAGTAGCCTTGGACCATGTCACAACCCAGGACTTGCAGTTGTTGCAGCTGCTCGATCGTTTCGACTCCTTCTGCGATAACCTTCAATTGCAAGCTTGTGGCTAACGCTAGGATGGCCCTCACTATGGCCAAATGCTTTCCTGACTCGAACATGCCATTGACAAATGAGCGATCGATTTTGAGGACATCGAGTGGCATCTGATGGAGGTACGAGAGAGACGAGTAACCAGTACCGAAGTCGTCGATCGCGATGGTTACCCCAGACTCTCTCAATTCATAGAGTTTGGAGAGTGTGTCTTTCGGTTGCTGCATCAGCAAGCTCTCGGTGACTTCTAGCTTCAAACATTTAGGGGGCAATTGTGTCGTATGCAAGGCGTCGATCACCGTTTCGACGAATCCCTTCGATGCTAGTTGTCGCATCGAAACATTTACACTGATGACTAGTTCCCGATCGAATTGAGTTCGCCATTGGGCGGCATGTTGGCAAGCTTTCCTCAGTACCCACTCGCCGATCTCAACGATCATCCCCTTCGCTTCAGCAATGGGAATGAAGATGTTAGGAGGGACATTTCCTTGAACGGGATGTTGCCATCGGACAAGGGCTTCAAAACCAAAAGTAGTTGCACTTTCCAAATCGACAATCGGCTGGTAGCGGAGGCTCAGCTCATCCCGTGCGATGGCGTGTCTAAGTTCACTACCGAGCTCTAGTCGAATGGTCGTTTCGGCCGTCATTTCATTCTTGAAAACACAATACGGGCAGTCGCTTTGGGATTTGGCCACATACATCGCAGTATCGGCCTGATTCAGCAACTTTTCCGCGGTAATAACGACTTCGCGTGAGTCTTGAGTGCAGGAGTTTGCAATTACTATTCCCATGCTGAGCCGGGTCATGATCTCTCGCTCGGCCACCACGATGGGCAAAAGCAATTTCTCATGAATCCTCGTTGCGACCCGAATGGCATCTTCTTCGTTGCAAACCGATTCAAGCAAAATCCCAAACTCGTCTCCGCCAAGTCTCGCAAGGACTGCGTCTGACTTTCTAAGTACGCTATCAATGCGATTGGCCACACTTACCAGGAAGGCATCTCCAGCATCATGCCCATATTGGTCGTTGATCAATTTGAAGTCATCAATGTCTGCGTAGATCAGGGCAAAGGGACGGGTTTGTCTTCTCGCAATTTGCTCTATGCAACGCTCGATGCGATCTCGAAAGAGCATTCTGTTGGGGAGGCCGGTAAGGGCGTCGGCAACCTTACCCTCGGAGATGTCTGTCAATGAGCCCGCGATTCGGCAGGCCAAGCCAGAAGGGTCCCTGACTGCTAGTCCGCGACAAAGCATCCAGCGATAACTTTGATTCTTACCCTGCATTCGAAGCTCCGTTTCAAAGAAGCTCGACTCACCGCAAAGGTGGGATTCCAAGTCATTTAGGACGCGGTTACGATCTTCGTGGTAGACCAATTCTATCCATTCCGCTCCTCGCGGTTGCCAATTTATGTCCTCCCTACCAACCATTGCCCTCCACCTCGGAGACAAATACAAATCTCCGGTTAGGAGGTTCCAATCCCATATTCCATCGTTCGTACCTCGCGAGACTAAGGCATACCGCTCTTCACTCTCTTGCAGCCTTTTTTGAATGTCGCATGCAAGAAGTTGCGCTTTGACGCGAGCCACCAAAACAGCCTGATTCACTGGTTTTGTGACGTAGTCGTTGGCTCCGATGGCGAAGGCTTCGGCGACCTGCTCTTCGCCATCGCTAGAGGTCATTGCGATAATGGCCAACTTAGATAGCGGGAATGACTGTCGTAAGAGTCGAATGGTTTCCATGCCATCCAGATCTGTTAATAAGGTATCAACTAATACCAAATCGACTACCTCTCGCTCGACGATGGCTAAGCATTCCATCGCGTTGTGAGCTTCGAGAACCCAATATCCCTCAGGTACCAAGAACTGGATCAGCTTCGCCCGGGTTAGTCGCCCTTCGTGTACGACAAGGATCCGTGCCATCTTCTTTTCAACAACGGCTGATGTATTAAACGTCGCCATTGGAAACGAAGACTGGAGTGGCCCCACATTCGGCAAGGTTGCAATCGAGTTGAATAGTGTTGCCAAAGTATGCGGCATGATCTGAAAGTGCCAATATATCCACGGACGGATTATCGTTTCTACCGCATGACTTCTCCTAGACAGTCCTAGCAAGATTGCCATCCTTGGGGAGTATTGCCCCGGACAGAATTACTTGTTACAAAATTGAGATTAAACTGCACAGGAATAGTTTTGACCAAACGGCATAAATGGCAAAAGCGATACAATCTGATAGATCGACAACGCGATCCGCCCAACTCAGAATCATTTTAGATCTTCGGCCTTCTATTTCATCCCTTAAGGCGAGTCGCGGAGCGACTCGCCCACCTAAAATCACAGCCTCTGAGCGAGGTTTTAGAGGACTGGGATTTCAGCAACTTCGGCAGGTTCGCCCATTTGAAAGAGATCGTCGACTTGTAGTATTTCGCCGAGGTCGACGGTACTTAGCCACTGCGACTGCAAAATATCGATGTACTGATTCAACACATTGGCTACCGTTTGCTGGCCAACGATAACATCGTTGAAGCTGATTCCGTTCGGGTCCGTGAGATAGCGCTGATAGATGCCACGATAAGCGCGCACTTGATCGCTCAACGCATCCGTACGAAAGGATTGTGCCAATTGGCGATTTGCTTGATAAGTACCATACATGGGAGCCAGTTTGGAGATCAACTGATTTTGAGTATCTGAAACGACCTGCATTGATCGAATAAGTTCTGCTCTCGCCGAAATACGATGTCCTTGGTTTTGATTCCAAACCGGGACCGCTCCTCCAACGGTCAAGTTGTAGGTGTTTGTGCCAGGTGTAAACGTAGAATCACGCTGCAAAACAAAGCCTACGTTGAGGTCTGGAATGGGCACACGATCGGCGAGAGTTACCAGTGTTCGATTCTTGCCAATCAAGTTTTCCGCAATCTTCAAATCGGTGTGTACCGCCGTCATTCGTGCCAGGGCGTTTTCGTATTCGATCTCAGGTACTGGGCAGTCGATCCTGCCTACCAAGGCCTTTGGCTGGAGCGATGGAACAGCGACTGCAGCGGCCAGCATACGCCAAGCTGCGATGGATTCTTGTTGAGCGCGAATCAAAGAAGCTCGTGCTTGCGCCGTCAGAACACGCAACTGGTAGGGTTCATAAGGGGCTGCTTCACCAGCGATAACCAACTTGATTTGCGACTGGTAGGCGTTCTCAGAAAGTTCAGCCAAAGCGCGAACCAACACGACACGCTTTCTCGAAGCGAGCACTTGAAAATACGACCGGCGGACAGACGATTGTACCGTCACCCACGTCTTTCGCATCGTGACCTCTGCATTTGCGTAGTCGGTCGCGGCGGCTTGCGCAGCCAACCCTAACTTCCTTGCGGTAATGAATGTCTGTTGCAAATAGACGCCATGGTAGCCTGGCGTATTGAGTGTCCTAACCGTATCCGCCTCATATCCTACATTTGGATTGGGAGGAAGCCCGGCTTGAACCATCAGTCCGCGCGCCGATTCAACACTAGCTGCTGCCGCTCGAAGACCAGGGTGGTTTTGTCTCGCCATGTTTTGTAACTCCCCTAGGCTTATTTGGCCGTTTTCAGCGTCCGGTAACGCGTCCGGTTCGTTAGGCAAAGCTGGAGATGGCGCATAGAGCTTTAGGATGTTCTCTTTTAACTTGTTCGCATCCAATTGTTTTCCGTCGGCGTCGCGCCTATTTAAGCTGATAGGCGGTGTTTCAGCACCAGGCAAATCGCTCGGCAGCTTCAATGGCCCATCGGACTGCTTCTTTGGACCCTCGTCAGGTTTTTCGGCGACTTTTTGCTTTTTCAATGCACTGTCAATAGCTGCCGGACCGGAATGATCATAGCTGGCCATCCGGATGGCTGGGGCTGCCGTGATGGTGGCTCCCTGTGCAGACGCCTTTTCCTTATTCTTGTCGCCTTCCCGTTTTTCGAAATCAGGCGATGACGTCTCAGCTTCAGCGGAGGAACACTTTTCAAAATAAGTACTGCTAGTAGCATCCGAAGAGCATGGCACGTAACGCAGCGATCGGTATGCCATCCAGCTCGGAACACGGCATCCAACAAAAGCGCAAACCATAACGAGGGCAATAGTTTTGCCAGCTATTGTAAATTGCTTTTGCATCGATCGTCCCTTATCGAACTCAAATCAACGGCGGTTTGTTGCCATCCATGGCTTTCGCGTTCTTCAACATCGTCTACAGTTATTCCTCATCGTCAGAGAATGAGTCAGAGATCCGACGACCCTCAAAGCCGGATCAATCCGAACCATTCGCAACGCCCCTACTGTGTTGCGTTCTTGCGTTTTTAGCCCAACGGGCTTAAACAATGGCAGCCCAGGGCAAAGCGAAGCGCCGCCCTGGGTACGCAACCGCGCTCAACTATTCGGGGCGAATCGCAAAAGTAGGGACAAGCCCCCGACCAGCCTGAAAAGCCACATCGACCAACCTGAACACCAGATCGCAGAACGGATCAAAACCAATGAATCAAAAAGAATATTCCACTGTGCTTGCCGGCATGATCGTTTGGCTGCTGGCAGCGAGAATAGAGGCTCAGTCGCCGTTCCAGTTTGTCGACCAAGCGAAAATTGCTGGCCTAACTGCTGAACACTTCGATGGCGGTAGCCCAAACAACTACTTGCCACAATTGATGATGACCGGCTTGGCCCTCTTCGATTTCGATGGCGACGGCTGGACCGATATCTATTTACTAAATGGCTTTGAATTGTCGCCGAGCCGTGAAACGCAATCTGCGAAAAGCAAGCGCCATGGAAATACGCTTTATCGAAACAATCATGATGGGACCTATAGCGACGTGACTCTGGCGGCCGGGGTCGGCAGTGGTAGTTTTGCCATGGGAGTAGTGACAGCCGATTGTGATAATGATGGCGACCAAGATCTAATAACGAGTAATTTTGGTACCATCGAATTTTTCATTAACAACGGAGATGGAACTTTTGAATTGGCAAACAAGGTCGGATTGGAACAACCTGACATGCGGTTTGGTTCCGGAATCGCTTGTTTGGATATCGATAACGATGGATTACTAGACATATTCGCTAGCAACTACGTAGAGTTTTCGTTCGACCGATACAACGAAGCGCCACGTTCCTCACCTTACCCGCCTGGTCCCAAAGATTTTCCGCCGGCCAAAGATAATCTGTTTCGAAATCTCGGCGACGGAACATTCTTGGATATCAGCGAATCATCCGGAATCGCTTCAGCCCCAGGCCCCAGTATGGGAGTGGTTTGCGGAGACTTCGATGGCGACAACGATGTCGATATCTTTGTTTGCAGCGATGCGGCCCCGAATCAACTTTTCGTAAATGACGGACAGGGATTTTTCACCGATCAAGCATTGCTTGCAGGCGTGGCTTTTGATTTGGCGGGTAATGCAAATGGCAGCATGGGTGTGGATGCAGGAGACTTTGACAACGACGGCAGAATCGACCTTTTGATTACCAATTATACTGGGCAAACGCCCGTGCTCTATCGAAATTTGGGAGAAGGCCTCTTTGAAGACGTCAGCCGATTAACTCATGTGGGCCGAACTGTGCTGGCGCACACCAACTGGGGCGTCGGCCTTGTCGATTTTGACAACGATCGGGATCTCGATGTCTTATTTGCCAACGGGCACTTCCTAAAGAATATCGAGACCATTGATGATCGCACAACCTACCGAGTGCCAAACACGTTGATGCTCAACGACGGTAGGGGCCGCTTTGCCGATGTATCCAAGTCCTCAGGACCAGGTCTAGAAATCTCGGAAAGCACTCGCGGTGCTGGCTTTGACGATATCGATCACGATGGTGATATGGATTGTGTTTTACTCAACGCAAACTCTAGCCCAACGCTATTGGTAAATCGATCAGCTGACATTGGGCATTGGATCGGTTTTCGATTGATTGGAACTAAGACCAACCGTGATGCCATCGGCGCTCGCGTTCAGATTACGGCAGGAAGCAGCAAGCAAGTCTCGATGGTCCATGCGGGTCGCGGCTATCAGAGTCACTTCGGAACGGAACTTCATTTTGGGCTGGGAAAGGAAACGCAACTGGGCGAGGTGATGATCACATGGCCGGGTGGCGAAAAAGAGACGTTCCGTTGCTTTGAAATAAACACGACCGTTCCATTGATACAAGGGCACGGCAATCGATCGCCCAATTAGTTGCGAGATGGCCTTCGCCCCTCGATTAAAGTCATCGCTGAAGAGATGCATTCAAAGACCTCTTGAACTCCATTCGGCCAGGTAACAATATACTTGGCCAACGGTTCCGAGCCCGAACCGAAATAGGTTCGAACGCCATACGAACTCTCATAGCCTTTGCCCGAAGTTACGACGTGAGTTTGCTCCTTGCCCGACAAGGATACGGCCACTATCTTGGCGCCGTAGGCATCGCGGTTGGAGCTCGTACCCACTAGGCGAACCGAGTAGCCATGCTTGGAATCGGAAGAGTCGGTTCGGCCTATCGTCGGGGCTGCATTTACATTGAGTATGACCAAGTCCACGTCGCCATCGTTGTCTAAATCATCAAACGCTGCGCCTCGACTGCTTTCGACTACCTGCAATGCGCTTCCTGCCTCTTTGGTAACATTGGAAAAGTGGCCTCGGCCATCATTGGCTAATAGACAATTGGAAACCTTCACATCGGTCCGATCGTCGATGAACCGAATATTATCGAGGAAGTGGCCGCATGCAATGAACAGATCGCGATCACCGTCCTTGTCGAAATCGACTCCGCCAACGCCCCATTTGACATGCGGATTCAACTTAGTATCGATTCTCGCAATGTTCGAAACATCTGAATACAAACCACGGCCGACAGATTGATAAAGCACTGGCATCTCGTCCTGATAGGTAGTCGAAACCAAATCCAATTGTCCGTCACCGTCGAAGTCTGCATAATCGACCCCCATATTGCCGTTGCTGCGACCTAGCCTGTCTAAAGCGACTCCAAAAAGTAGCCCTTCCTCCTGGAATTTGCCCTTCCCATCGTTAACCCACAAGAAATTTGGCTTTTGATCGTTGGCTACAAAGACATCCATATCTCCATCGCCGTCGAAATCTGCGCTCAGGACCCCCATACCTGGCGAAGGAAGTTGGCCAATGCCGGACGAGTCCGATACGTCTACAAAGGTCCCATCGCCATTGTTCTGAAATAACAAATGGTGAGCAGGAGTGTAATCGTTTGGTCCGGTATGAAATGGGTACCCTCCAATCATTCGAGTCTTGTTGATCGGATAGTCGAACTCGACGTAGGATGCGCAATAGAGATCTAAATCGCCGTCATTGTCCATATCAAAAAAGCTGTTGCCTGCGCCGACTCGTTTGGGTGACGCGAGGCCACATAGATCGGTTGACTCAAGGAATGTCCCATCTCCTTGATTCACGTAAAAAACATGTGTCCCGAAATTGCTAAGAAATAGATCGACATCCCCATCCTGATCGTAGTCCCCCACTACGACCCCCATTCCGTATTGCAAATCCCCAACGCCGGAATTCTCGGTTACGTCGTTGAACGACCAGTCACCATTATTTCTGTAAAGTCGATTTTGAGGAGGAGGGCCTGTTGATATCGTGCCGAGCAAGGGCGCACCATTTACAAAGTAGATGTCCAATAAACCATCATTGTCATAGTCGAAAATAGCCAATGAACCAATGACCGTCTCCACCATGTAACGCTTTCCGCTGCTACCATCCGTATGTACAAAATCGATGCCGCTCCGCGACGGGGGGACCTCAACCAACGTTGCATCGAAATGAGACTGCCCAAAAGCTACAGCCCGAAAAAGCCACACCAATAGCACCAGCATGGCTTGACAGTAAGGCGATGGAATCGGAGTACTCACTATTTCTCGATTCTATGTGTAGTGGCAGTGTCGCTCCGCGACACTGAATTGCCGAGTCGCGGAGCGACGTCGGATACATGTTATGCCAAATTACTTCTTCACGCGTGCTTACTTGGCAAGCGCCTTGGATTTGGTCGGGACCGACTTTGTTTTCGTGTCCTTAATAACCTTGGCAGCCACAGGCTTGATCGGATGACGCAGGGCTGCTTGGGCTGCTGCCAAGCGTGCGATCGGCACTCGAAATGGACTGCAACTGACATAGTCCAAGCCGATGATGTGGCAGAACTCGACCGACGATGGGTCGCCACCGTGCTCACCACAAATGCCGATCTTGAGATCGGGTTTTGTCGAACGGCCTTTATCTACTCCGATCTTCATAAGTTGACCAACACCCGTTCGATCGATCGACGCGAAGGGGTTTGCCTTGATGATTTCCAAGTTTTGGTAAGCAGGCAAGAACGAACCCGAATCGTCACGGCTCATCCCCAAACACGTCTGGGTCAAGTCATTTGTTCCGAATGAGAAGAACTCCGCCGATTCGGCAATTTCGTCCGCTGTCAAAGCTCCACGAGGCACTTCAATCATGGTGCCAACCGTGTATGCAAACTTCTTGCCGGTCGCCTTCATGACTTCTCCTGCTACTCGATGAACGATTTCCATTTGCAGATCGAGTTCCTTCTTAAAGCCCACCAACGGCACCATCACTTCTGGCTTAACTTTAATACCCTCTTTGAGAACAACGGCGGCGGCCTGGAAAATCGCTCGAGCTTGCATCTCAGTGATTTCCGGACGCAATATACCGAGGCGGCAGCCACGGAAACCGAGCATTGGGTTGAACTCGTGTAGTTCTGAGACCAACCTTGCAACTTCAGCGACCGTCGTATTGAGCTGTTTAGCAACTTCTTCTTGTCCCTTTTTGTTGTCATGCTGAGGCAAAAATTCATGCAATGGCGGATCGAGCAATCGAATGCAACCTGGCAATCCGTTCAATGCTCGGAAGATACCTTCAAAGTCTTTCTGCTGATAAGGGAGCAATGTTGCCAACGCCTTCTTGCGATCGCTTTCTTCTTTTGCAAGGATCATTTGGCGAACCGCAATGATTCGGTCCCCCTCAAAGAACATATGCTCCGTACGGCAAAGGCCGATTCCTTCGGCACCGAAAGCGATTGCATTGACGACCTGGTCTGGTTGGTCCGCATTCGTTCGCATGCCAAGCGTTCGATATTTGTCGGCGAGCTTCATCAAGAAGTCGTAGTATAGAAATATTTTGCTGTCCTTGGGCTTCATGGTCTTGTTGATCAGGACTTGCTTGAGTTCACTATCGGCAGTAGCAATCTTGCCGTGGAACACTTCGCCAGTGGTGCCGTTGATGCTAATTGGGTCGCCTTCCTTGAGCGTAACCCCTTTGCACTTGAGCGTTCCTTTGTGGTAATCGATTTCGATATCGCCAGCGCCTGCAACGCACACTTTGCCCATTTGTCGAGCAACGAGAGCCGCATGACTCGATACTCCACCGCGGGCAGTGAGAATACCATCCGAAGCGATCATTCCTCGAAGATCCTCTGGGCTCGTTTCGATACGGGCCAAGACAACGCTATGACCCTTCGCCGCTAATTCTTCGGCTTTTCCCGCAGTGAAAACGACGGAACCAGATGCTGCACCTGGGCCAGCTGGAAGTCCGATGGCCATCAATCGACCTTCTTTTCCAGCGCTAGCGTATGCGGCGGTGTCGAAGATCGGTTGTAGGAGTTGGTTAAGAGCTTCCGGATCTCCCGACTTAATAGCATGCTCCGGAGTCATCAGCTTTTCTTTGACCATGTCGTGGGCGATCTTGACATAGGCCAAAGCCGTTCGTTTGCCATTTCGAGTTTGAAGCATGTACAGCTTTTTCTTTTCGATCGTAAACTCGAAATCCTGTACGTCTCCGAAGTTCTTCTCTAATGTCTTTCGAACGTCGTTCAATTCCTTGTGAGCCGCGCCAATCGTTTTGTCTTTGGCCATATCTGCTATGGTCAACGGTGTTCGAACGCCGGCTACTACGTCTTCGCCCTGTGCGTTAACGAGGTATTCACCGTAGAACACGTTGTCGCCATTAGCAGGGTCACGGGTAAACGCAACACCGGTCGCACAATCGTCGCCCATATTGCCGAACACCATGGCTTGTACGTTTACGGCCGTGCCCCATTCGTCTGGAATACGGTACTTTTGCCGGTAAAGAATTGCTCGGTCATTCATCCAAGAGCTAAAGACAGCAAACACCGCTCCTTCGAGTTGCTTTACGGGGTCAGTTGGGAACGCCTTACCGGTCCAGTCCTTGATCAGTTTTTTGAACCGTTTGACAAGTTCTTGAAGATGCGCGGCGGAAAATTCCGTATCGTCCTTAACCTTTACTTCCTTTTTTAACGAGTCCATGACTTCTTCAAACGGCTCATGGTCGTTTTCGTTTTTCTTTTGAACTCCCATAACCACGTCGCCATACATTTGAAGAAAACGTCGATACGAGTCCCAAGCGAATCGTGGGTTACCCGTAGCGACGGCAAGGCCTTCGCAGGTGGCGTCGTTGAGACCCAGATTGAGGATCGTATCCATCATTCCCGGCATAGAGTCCCGCGCACCGGAGCGAACTGAAACAAGAAGTGGATTCTTGATGTCGCCAAACTTTTTTCCGGCCTCTTTTTCAAGCCATTTTACGGCTTTTTCCATTTCTAGAGCGAGTTCGGCTGGAGCTTTACGACCATTTTTGTAGTAGCTAACACAGACTTCCGTGGTAATGGTAAAACCAGACGGCACAGGCAAGCCAATTTTGGTCATTTGTGCAAGGTTTGCACCTTTGCCTCCAAGCAGAGCCTTCATGTCTCCGCCGCCATCCGTCTTCGATTTTCCAAAGAAATAAATCAACTTGTTTGCCATGGCCAAATGCAATGCTCCAAAGTTTCTGCAAAAATCAGTGTGGGTTCGACAACGTCGGATGTCTTAGTGACAGACCCCAAAAATACGGGCGAAGAGTGTACTTTCGCCACTACAAACCGTCAATTGCCTTTGCTCGCACCATTATGATGGAACGGTCTCTATGTTCATTCCAGAAAAGCTGCTTTTGGCATTAACAGAACTGCTTTCAGAATCCGACGAGCATCCTTCGGAGACCGTGGATTGGCAGTGTACCGGATTTAAGTCGAACGAATCCACTTTGTGCTGTTGGCTGTCCAATCCAGCAAACGAAGCCTGGTATTTTCACCCAGTTGGATTCTGGAGTTGCGTATCCAAGTCCACGCATCAATCCACCCTAATAGACTGGAAACTCAACGAACCGCTAACAGAATCGGTACGGAAATCAATTGCTTCGACGGTTACTTTGCGGGTTCCTAAGGAGCTGTTCAATCATTTTGGTGTCATTTCCTGCGAGAGCATTGGTAACGTACTCGTTGCACGTTGCGGCCTGATCAAGCTTGTCGCAAGAACACTTCAAACCTGGGGAGATCCGCCTGAATCCGTTGTTCGAGATTGGCAGATTCAATTGGCATCACATACGAAGTCATTGGGTCAGCCAAGCACTTCGGAAACATTTATTTCAGACGATGGATGGCTTGTTCCTTTGACGATCGCCCTAAGCCAGATTGCCTCGACGGATAAAGGGTTAAGGTCCTATTTCGACAAAAGACCTGTAAGCAATTTAGAACGCATTTCCGTTCCTTCACCTGCTTGGTTGGTTCCACCAGAACTTCGCTTGCAAGTAAGAATGCCGAAACCAACCGAACAGGCAACAGCAACGACACTCGGAATAGACAACTCCGGCCTGTGGGGCACTCTTGCCGAGAGTAACTCGCGGTCGGCATCCGCTTGCCCCGCCCGCAAGAGGGAAAAGAAAGCACTAACAATTCAAGTAGTTACTGTCGTAGGAGCAATCGCAATTCTTACTGCTTGCATTTGGCTAATTAGTCCAACGCCGAAATCAGCCAAACCCAAGTTCGCCAATTCGATAAATGCGGAAAGACTGCTCATTGCCAACAGTCCTAATTCATGGGACTCGAATGTTTCTGATATCGTTGAGCTTGAGTCCACGGTAGATTTAACAACTTTTTTGGCAGGCCATGAAAAGCTGTCATCGGAGTCGGGTTTAGAAACCCTATTAACGCAGCTAAAGAAAAACGGACTCGATTCCTTTTCAGCATCGTCCATTGTTACCGGATCCATGACTCAAGCCAGCCCGACCTTAGCGACCGACGACATCGAAGAAATGGGGGAAGAATCGAACGACTTAATCAAACCGGTCGATGCGAACTCCATTCGCTTCGGAGAAGGCATCGTAACCTTGGAGCGGCCGCTTCGACTTCAGACGGCCAGCATGAAAGAAACTGTGGTGATCGGAAAAACCGTATTGGCTAAGGCAAGCCGCTGTGAGATCGAATGGAAACTAGCAGACAAGGTTGTCATTGAACCCGTGCAAAAGGTTTCAATCGATGGGAATGGAAAGGCTTCCTGGAGAATTGCAATTGAGGACGAAGATCCGGAGTTGGTCGTTGAAATTACCTCGAAGCCAGGCGCACGTTGGCAGTTACTTACAACGGTTGGGCTTCGTGAATGTCCAAATACGATACCGATTCTAATCGGTCCACGCGATGCTCAAATCGTGGGGAACCGATTAATAGATTACCGTCAATGGTTGATGGAGGCTGTTGAAACTTTGCGCACACTGCGATCCAATTATCGTGGGCGAAATGGCATCGATTGGCCGGGCGAAATCAAGAAGCTCGAGTATCAAAAACGTGAAGCGGAAAAAGCGATCGATCGGTGGAAAGTGGTTGCCAGGCTATGTCACTACTTTTTCGATAGCAACGAAGCACGAATCCAATTTACTGCAGTTGAAAAACGGTAAAGTGTTTTAAACGTCTCGTTACAGAGCTCAGGGTCCCAACTTTCGGAAAATACCCTAACCTTTCTTTTGTCCTAAGATTCTAAGGACGAGAATAACATTTCCAATGAACTTTGAAAACGGCGCGGACATCGCAACTGTCGTAGTCGATGGAAATGATGGGCAACGGAAATGCTGCCGTCGATTTGGCGTCGATCCTCAGTGGAGCCAAACCGGACGCTAGCGCGCCCGCGGCTGATTAGCCATTGAACGCTAGCCCACGGTTTGCGGCCCAGGTTGCGATCGACACCTTCGATTTTCGATGTTAACGATCGATCCTCGCCAGTTCATATCGTCGCGATTCTATGGAGCAATTTATGTCAACTCAGTCAACGCAATTCAAGCGAATACTACTTTCATTTCTAATTTGCTCTTCGGTTTCCGGGGCATACGCGCAAGAGATGGATTCAGAAACAACTCGTTTCCCGGACGGAATGTGGGGGGGCCAAACTCCGAGCCCCTACAAGATACTTCCTCGGCCCGCGACGCATTCCAACAAGGGTCAGCCGCATACCTACTTGCCACCTGCCAATCAGATTCATTCGCAACCGGTTCAGCCCTATGCCTACGGTTGGTTCGGGACAAGGACTTCAACCCATTGGGCCAGACAATTTGGGTATCAAAAGGCTTATACCCAATGGACACTTAAATGAGAATTGGATTCTCTATCCTCCGCTGGACACCCGTAGATTATCCAGCTGATTTGCTCCAAGCCCCCTCTAATTGGTGAATTAAACAAACGATCGCTGGTCCATGGCCCACATTTATACTTGGCTGGGTATGCAACGTGCACTAGAGTAAGGATTCTCCAACGTAGTTTACTTGGCAGTTTACAAAACGAAATAATTTAGGAATTACCATGGCTGCAGAATTTACAACCGAAGGTTTTGACGTCGATGTGTTGGGAGCTACCACCCCAGTTCTCGTAGATTTTTGGGCAACTTGGTGCGGCCCCTGTCGGCAAATTGCTCCTGTAATCGATGAACTAGCAATCAAATACCAGGGAAGTGTCGTTGTCGGCAAAGTTAATGTCGAAGAGCAACCGGACCTAGCTCAGAAGTACGGCATCAATGCCATTCCAACGCTTTTGCTCTTCAAGGGTGGTGAAGTTGTCGAACGGTTCCAAGGCGTTCCCCCACGCAGCAAGCTCGAAGCCGCACTCGATTCTGCAAAGGCTTAGCGGTCGATGACGGAGCAGTTTCGATCTTTCATTCTGGTTTATTTAGATTCCTTTTTGTTCCCAACAATAGAGTTAGCCCATCCGTTCGGGGCTTGACCCCGACGGATGCGTTTTGGCGTTCTACAGATCGGCGAGTGCCGGCAGTTTGAACGCCAAAACAAGGTTGGTGGGGGACAAGCCCCCGACCAACCTGAAAAGCCAGATCGACCAACTTGAAAATCCAGATCGACTAACTTGAAAGAGCGTTTTGTGTTAGCCGGCCAACTCTCTCGATCGTTTGACGGCAGCCATTACGCCGTCGATCACTGCCGAGCGGAATCCCGCTCGTTCCATGCTGCTAAGTGCCGCGATGGTAGTGCCACCTGGGCTCGTTACTTGCTCTCGCAAAATTGCAGGATGCGTGCCAGTTTCTTGCACCATTTTGGCGGCTCCTAAAACGGTTTGAGTTGCTAGCTCAAGCGACACCTGTCGGCTGAGGCCAGCCATGACGCCGCCATCGCTTAGCGCTTCGATCATCATCAGTACATATGCGGGCCCAGAGCCTGACAAGCCGGTTACAGCATGTAGTTGGTCGTCGGTCACACGAACCACTTTGCCCACCGCGCTAAAAACAGATTTGCACCATTCGAAATCCTCTTGAGTTACTGCTCTTGCAATTGCGATGCCACTGGCTCCTTCGAGCGATTGGCAAGGAGTATTTGGCATCACGCGAATGACGCGTTCGGTACCGAGACAACTTGCCAACTTCCCTAATGAAATTCCAGCTGCAATAGAAACCAAGAGGTGCTCTGATGTAATTTTGGCTTCGAGACCACTAGCTATTTCCAATAGTGTTTGAGGCTTCACGGCCAGGATGACACGCGAGCATTTTTCGAAAAGTTCATGTGTGCTGGGGACCAAAACACACATTGGAAACTTGAGCTTTAGCACATCGATCTGTTGCGAATTCGTTTCGCAAAAAGCAATCTCAGCGTCCGCTGCGATCCCTGAATGGATCGCACCTTTTGCAATCGCAGTGGCCATTTGACCACCGCCAAGAAATCCAAACCTCAATGCTGTCATGATCCGAACCAGTGTGATCTAAGGACTTCAGCGGTCGCTTGCGACTTATTTAGAACATAGAAATGTATTCCGGGGACTCCGCTCTTGAGCAATTCCGCCAGCTGCAATTGAGCGAATTCCACCCCTGTAGAAAACTGCCAGCTTGGGTCGGTGTTCTCACCTAGGCGTCGAACAAATGTGTCTGGCAGTTTGGCTTTGCAAAGTGAAGCAATCCGCTGTATCTGCGACAAATTGGTAACTGGCAGAATTCCAGGAATTATGGGAACGGTAATGCCAGCCGAAACGCAACGGTCGCGAAAGCGGAAAAAGTCTTCATTGATATAGAACAGTTGCGTTACAATGATGTCCGATCCAGCGTCGACTTTTCGCTTAAGGTTTTCGACATCAACATCGGCGTTTGGAGCTTCTTGATGAACTTCGGGATAGCCGGCGACGGCTATTCCCAGTTGTGGAAACTCAGATCGGATCAAAGAGACCAACTCGTTGGCGTACCTAAGTCCGCCAGCAGTTTGATGAAACTCGGATTGGCCTTTCGGCGGATCGCCTCTCAATGCGACGATATGTTCGGTTCCTTGAGCGATCGCTGTCTGCAGGTATCCGCGAAGCTGTTCTACCGTTGAGCCAACACAGGTTAAGTGGGAGGCTACAGGAACATCGAAACTAGATCGGACCTCGCTTAAGATTTGAAGCGTTCTATCGCGTGTTGAGCCACCTGCCCCATAGGTACAAGTAAAGAAATCAGGGGAAAACTCGAGCAGTTCTTGGACTGCTTCCAATAGCAGTTCAACCCCTTCGTCCGTTTTGGGAGGATACAACTCGAACGACAGGCCCGGTTTCTCCTGCTTAAAAAAATCGCCCAGCCCCATTGATTTTTTCCTCACGTAATAATGAATTGGACCTCCAATACCGTCGTGTCTTGGCAGTCATTGATCGCATCAACTCGATCGTATCAGAGTAGCAAAAGCTAGGTAGCTATCAAGATTCGATGCAAGCAAGTTTACCGCGTGTTTCGTTTCGTGATTCACAAATCGCGTAAGACTTTCTAAAGTGTTGGTACGTAAATCCATCGACCTAACGCACCCAAAGGGCAGAAAGCAACCCGAAAATGCATGTAACGCAGTATCAACCTCTCCTTGGAAAGCGAATCCTGGCATTTGTTGGAGATATCTATGAAGATCTAGAATTGTGGTACCCGAAACTTAGACTTATCGAAGCCGGCGCGACCGTTATTGTGGCTGGTGAGGCAGCTTCGACGGTTTATTTAGGTAAGAACGGTTATCCGTGCAAATCCGACATCTGTATAGCAGAGGCCAAGTCCTCCGAGTTTGATGCGGTGCTCCTGCCAGGTGGGTTTATGCCTGACCGACTTCGGAGACTCGATTCGGTCAAAAGACTAATCGCTGAGTTTTCGGAACAGAACAAGTGTGTGGCAGCCATCTGTCATGGAGGTTGGCTTGCAATTTCGGCCGAGGTCTACCGAGGCGTTCGCGTAACGGGCTCACCCGGAATCAAAGACGATCTCGTCAACGCGGGAGCAATTTGGGAAGACTCCGCCGTCGTAGTTGATCGACATTTCGTAAGCAGTCGAAAGCCAGATGATTTACCGTGGTTTACCAGCGCCATGATTGACGTAATAGCCCGCACGCCTTAGAGGGACGAAGTCAGAGTAGAGCGATTGTCCTCAATCGCTCCTGCGCCCCCGAGTACGATGCCAATCCAGATTTCGTTCCGAAGTATTAGCCATCGCGGCACCTGGCTTTCTATTCAAAACAAAACAGGCTACGTTCCTCTTAGAACTTTCGAAGCGATTGAGACAATCGCTCAACTCTAAAAAAACGCCGCATCTGCGTAATGTTGGCTACGCAAATACGGCGTTCAAGTTTTGTACCGATAGGACACATCGGTTAATGTTTCCCTCGGCTATGCTACTTTGAGATCAAGCTGCGCGACGAATGGGGCTTTGTTCTGCAACTGGTGGATGGACTTCCCAATCCAATTCCAGTTCGGTACGAAGAATTTTGATGTGCGATGGAGCTTGTACCCCGATACGCACCTTGTCACCGTTAACGCGAACAACTGTAACGACAATATCGTCGCCCAGGTAAATACACTCGGATTCTCTCCTGGACAAAATCAACATAAACGAGATTCCATTCCCATGGTTGTTGTTGGTGGGTTAATGGCGTCATCCGACGCAACAACCCGATCGATTGCGGCGAATGCCATGGCCAAAAGTCTAGCCTAAGCTGCGGAAAGAACTAAGTCTTTCACGCATCGTATGCCAGCTCGTTGGCCCGTGGAGTCATAAAACAAAACCCTGGCAGTCTCGATATCAAAGACCGCAGTCAATCGAATGCTGCGAGGGCCATGTAAACAATAAAAAATTCCGCAGGGATGACCCTGCTTACGTAGTAGTTTTTCTGTCAGGGGAAATGCTTTCGGAAGAAGTTGGTTTTTGTTGCAAATCTCTTCTTCAACAATTTCCCGGATATTGATGAACTTAGGCAATTCAAACCACCCATGTTGCTGGAGTATCATTTCCAAATACCATGTGCGATACAAAACTTCGACTCTCGAAAAATTGCCATCGTGAAGCAAAGAAGACAGGGAAGTTAGGTAAGATATTCTATCGGTTGAAGACGGGTTGGATTTGATCTTGGAATGAACGACATCTTCCACAAATAGAACTTGTGGGTGTCGGTACTGGAACCTTAGTTCGAAGCCAATCTACTGGAGTCGTCAGCGTAGAATCCCTCGAATTTCAACCATTCGAGTGTTTTGGCTCATGTTGCCTGCTTCTCGCTGATCGCCCATACATCAAACTGCTCCATGTTGAGAACGCCATGATGTTTCGTGCTCCTGCTCGTGCTTAGGACCGTTCGATAAATAACTGTCCAATTTCAAACGTGGCGTAAGCTTCCAGCTTGCGTTTTTCTCCTCGCAAGCTGGAAGCTTACGCCACTTATTGAA
>JAYVPJ010000097.1:0-24783 GCA_043757445.1 Pirellula sp.
TTAGCCCGCTTCGTTCAACCAGTTTGCGAAAACGGCGTACAGCCTCTTGAATCGTTTCCCGGTCACGGACTAACAACTTAACCATGCAAAGCCTCCACCATTTTTGTGCAAATGTGACGATGTATCGAAAATACCTGGCTGCCGATCAATTCCATGCAGCCAACTCAAACTACCCGTCCTTTTTTTCGGGAGGTGAGCGTCACATCGGGAAGCGTACGACCAAGAATTTAGAAATATAGCCAGGATTGTTGCAACGGTCCAGGGCGAATTTACCCGTTGATTTGCAAAATTAGCCACCGCCGGGCCGAGGGCCACGTTAAGCAAGCTAGAGAAATTGAATTCTTACAAATTCCTACCGCAGATCGACGACTTCACTAATTGGTGCGGACCTCTTCGGGGTGGTGCGAACAAGCGCCATTGCAATTTCTTGAACGCTTTCCAAAAGCCCGAGTTCCTTCTCGTATGAATCGCCGAACGACCAAACCGAGTTTTCCAATCCCTTGTCTTTCAATCCCTTAAATGGTTTCAAGGAAATAGGCTTTTCCGGTAAAAACTCTAAGTTTAAGGCTCCAAAACAGAGGTCGACAGCATTTGACGACAGGGACTCCGGCTTCGGTAGGACTTCAATTCGATAGCGACTACTTGTGGTATTCTGGACAATCATCGAAATATCGTGTCCACGGCTGGTCGTGTTCGACAACTCGACTGAGTCAGGGTTGAGGCTTACCGAGGCCAAGCCGCAGTTCCTATTGCCTGATTTGCCGCTTTTGGCGGATTGAAACTGACGTCGATACGACTCCCAATTCATGGCGTTCACGAAGGGTGTCGGAGGGTCGACTTGGTCGAGCGAAGAAGTAAAAAACGATTTCACGGGAACCTCACGTTCGGAGCTTTTCACTGTTGCACTTGAAAACCAAGTATTTGATAGCGAAGCAACTGTAGAATGCGAAATCGGCTTGCCAGTGACTCTGGGAGCGTACAAACGGTTTACAAGAGGATTTCCCGTTAGAATGATCGGGTCGTACCGTTTTTGACGAGGTTTCAGGCTCCGCGTAAACCTGCCAGGAAGTTGTTCGGTCTCAATAAAGGGGACGTAGTGGTGATTCGCGGAACGAGCACTTATGAAGAGTCCATACGGATGCTGAATATTAACGCGTCCGGCATCCACGTGGTGCGTCGATAAGAGCGCAGCATAATTGTCTTGTTGGGTTAATACTTGCCCTCAATGGTCCTATCTCTATACAGCCGATGGCATTTTGCACAGTTGTCGTTGATTCGGCGAAAGGACCCATCGATCGTCGCGGGACTTGAGCTCGATTTGCCAGACCGAAGCCATAATCGAATGGTCCTCTCCAGCTGTTGTGCCTCGGATTCTGACTCCTTTAACAATTCCTGAAATCCGTCAGGCTGCTTTGCAACGATTTCCAAACGCAACATCTCTTTAAAGTGTTCTCGCAGAAGCAAGGCTTCGTGGGCAGGGTCCAAACCGGGGTGAGCCGGCAGCGATAGCCACCCGGAAGTGGCGAGTTGTTTCAGATGGTCATGCGTGTGCATCAACTCTACCATTGCGTCGGCCATCGGAGGCAGTTTTGCCGATTCGGGAAACTCGGGCTGAAGTGCATCAAGAATTGTATTCGCCAATTTATGGGCCGAGGCTACCGATTCAAACAACCCGCGATAGTTTTCATTTGTGCCTGCGAGTTTTAGAATTGCCAACGATGAAGAAGGCTCAATCATGCCGGCCGCAACGCATGCCACTGCTGCTGCCGCAGGACTGCGATGCTGGCCATGATGGCAGTGAACGTATATCGGACCATCCAGGTCGCGCACCGCTTTGGCCAATTCTTGTGAGCGCTCTGGTGGTATGCCATTGTAACCGTGCGGAAGGTGAACATAGCGCAAACCATATTTTCTTGCGAGCGTTAGTTCTGGCTTGGCGCCGTCAACGCTGATGATCGTCTTGACCCCTAGATCCTTCAATTCACGGAATCCCTGTTCGCCGTCGGGTAGACCGCCAGAGATCACTTTTTCATGAATTTGAATTGCGTTGGGGAGGTGTTGCATACTGAGCTTAAATGGCTCACGCGATGCACCTGAGTGTTTCGCATTGGCATTGACTTCCTGGGCAATGCAGGAGCTGACAGCGACCAGCGCGAACAAGAATGAAAACGACAGGGAGGCAACCATCGTCTTCATTCTGGCATTTAATAATCTTGACAGGTAGTAGGAATCGGCGAATTGTGAATAAATATGGGCGATGCCTCGGCTGCTAGACAAATAGCAGTTCGCAAAAAATGTGTTGATGCGACTTTTGTTCCGTTCTGCGATCTGGCTTTTCAGGTTAGTCGGGCTGGCCTTTCAGGTTGGTCGGGGGCTTGTCCCCCACCAACCTTGTTTTGGCGTTCTAACGGGCCGGCACTCGCGAATCGACCAGTTCCCCTTGGCTTTGCCCACCGGAGGCGGGCAAAGCCAAGGGGAACTGGAGTTGGGACGGCCAATTTTAGAATGCCAAAACGCATCCGTCGGGGGCAAGCCCCGAACGGATGGGCTAGCTACAGGGGCAGGCCAACACCAATGATGGTAAAGTTTGACGTGCGAGTCCCATCGTAGCTACGTTTGCCAGAACGCGGTTCATTCATTGGCCACCTCCACGCACTGGCGAGCGTAGCTACCGAAAATCTAATCTGGACAAAGTACTAGCCATGTTGTTTCAAGATCTCCCACGAGCGTTCGTTGCATTTTTGCTTTTTTGTCCTGTCGTAGGGCAAAGGGACTTGTTGGGTTCCGACGAGCGGTTTTTACCGATTTACATTCCGACGGAACCGATGCCGAGCGAACCCCTGAAATTGGAATTCAGCAGTCGGCTCTTTGTCTCGGGCACGGATAACACGCATACCTATCGGATTCCAGCGATCATTACGGCAAAGAACGGGGATCTTATTGCGGCATGCGATGCACGCCGCAAATCAGCAGCCGATCTGAAGCCTCAGCGAACGATCGACATTGTCTATCGACGAAGCACCGATCATGGAAAGACCTGGTCGCCTAGTGCGGTTTTCGACCAGCTGGATGGTGGTGGTTGTAGCGACCCTTCTTTGATGTTGGACGCGACTACCGGCGACATCTTTTGTTTCTACAATTTCATGGTCAGCGACATCACCAACAATGAGTTTCGGTTTGTAGTGCAGAAGAGTGTCGATCATGGCGAGACCTGGGGGAAACCCATTGACTTCACCGATCAGGTGGCAGGGCCGGACTTAAAGAACAGCTTCAAGTTCGTAACGTCCGGGCGAGGTATTCAAACGCGCGACGGCATGTTGCTCCACAATTTTGTACGTGACGGTAAAGGAGTCACTTTATTTGCGAGCAAGGATCATGGCGCAACCTGGAAGCCCTTTTGTGAAGTGAGTCCAGCAGATGAATCGAAGGTGGTACAATTGCAGGATGATTCGCTGATGGTCAATTCGCGACTGGAGTCTGGCAATCGATACGTCCATCGTTCGGCAGATGCAGGTCGCGTCTGGGTAAGTGCGGCGGATTGGGGCTTGCCCGATCCAAAATGCAACGCGTGCATCCTACAGTACACCTCGAAGCGAGACGGATACTCAAAGGACCGGCTCATCTTCTGCAATGCGGCGTCTGTCGAAGGCCGTAAGAACTTGACCGCACGAATCAGCTACGATGGTGGCTACACATGGAGTCCCGGCAAAGTCATTGATAGCGGTGAGTCGGCGTACTCAGAGATCACTGTTCTCCAGGATGGCAGCTTTGGAGTTTTGTATGAACCTGGGACCTCGGAGATTCGTTTCGTCCGCTTTACTCTCGAAGGGCTGACGGGTGGCTCGGACCAACTAACCGAAAAATACATACTTCCAGGACGTCCGTAATTCGAACGAACGATCGCTAATAAATTGGAATCGCAGGGCGGAGACAGTTGGGGACAACTGCTTTACAATGATTTCAGGCGGCTCGTACATGAACTCGCAATGAAATATAATATAAGGATAAGATTGATGAAGTTTTCGAAATCGTTGGTGTGTCGCATCCCACTTGTTGTTGGAGCGATTCTCCCACGTCTACATCAACCTGCGATAGCTGATGAAGCATCCTTGCATCGTGATACTTGGGGCGTTCCTCACGTTGTCTCAAGCAACGAAGCGGCTGGGTTCTTTGCCCTTGGGTATGCACAGGCAGAAGATCGACTCGAGGATATTTACCTGGCTGTTCGCACCGGCATCGGTCGAATGGCAGAGGTCAAAGGACCTGAATTTGTACAGCAAGACTACATGATGCGGTTGACGCACAACGACACATTACACAAGGCCTATTTGGAGACGGCTCCAGCCCATTTGAGGGATGCGGTTACGGCGTTCGCCGCAGGCATACGGTCGTACATCAGCAGTCACCCAGAGGAAGCCAGAGAGGTTGCTCTGCCCATCGATCCATGGCATCCGCTCGCAGTCGGGCGAGCGATGATTTTGCGATGGCCCATCGGCACCATCATGGATGATTTGAAAAACGGCGAACAGCGAGCCAAGCCAGCCGCCGGCTCCAATCAATGGGCGGTTTCGCCAAAGCGGTCTGCCGATGGTTCTGCCATCTTATTGTCGGACCCGCATTTGACTTGGGAGGGATTGGCCGTGCTTTATGAAGCTCGATTGCACGCCGGCGACATGCATATGAATGGATACTACCTCATCGGCTCGCCGATGCTGGCGATAGGCCATAACAAAACCGTTGGATGGGCACTTACAACGGGTGGTCCGGATACCTCCGATGTCTATCGCATGAAAATCAGAATGGTTCCCCAGCCTCAATACGAATACGATGGCGAGTGGAAGAATATGGAGGTGAAAAATTTCGAAATCCCCGTCAAAGGGACCAAGAGCCTGTCGATGCCCGCCCTTTACACGCACCTAGGTCCGGTAATTGGAGAACCAGATGTCAAGAACGGTGTGGCCTTTGTTGGCGCGTCACCCTATATGAAACAGACAGGCTTGTATGCTCAGTTCTATCAAACCGCGAAAGCCAAGAACGTGCACGAAGTCAATCAAGCCATGGCACTCCATCAGTACAACGAACAAAACGTGATGTCGGCTGACACCGAAGGGAACATCTCTTACGTTCGCAACGGAGCAACACCTGTTCGTCCAGAAGGTTTCGATTGGAGTCGACCCGTCGATGGTACAACTAGCAAGACAGCTTGGACGGGAATTCACCCACAAAGCGATCTAGTACATATCGTGAACCCGGCCCAAGGTTACATGCAAAACTGCAACATCAGCCCAGCCAATATGATGATCGATTCTCCATTGACGCCTGACAAATATCGAGACTACATCTACAACGTAAGCTGGGATCAGAATAATCCTCGCGGTCGTCGAACCATAGATTTGCTGCACAACGACCCGTCAGTGTCGCGAGAAAAGGCCAAGTCCTACGCCATGGATGTCTTCGATCGCATCGCAGGACGTTGGCAGAGCGAACTGCGTCAAGCTTGGAGAGATGCCCCTAAGGCGCTCGCCGAAAATTCTGATTTGAAACGTGGCGTAGAAGCCATCCTCACCTGGGATGGATACTTTAAGCCGGAAGCGACCGCGACCAATCTTTATAAGTTTTGGCGGCTCAAGTGCGGTGACAAGTGCGACCTAACCCCTATGGCTAACGAAAAACCATTGACTGCTGAAACCCGAAACAAGATGCTTGAACTGCTCGCAGAAACGATGCAGGAGCTTAAGTCACGCTATGGAAAATGGGACTTGATTTGGGGAGAGGTACACGTCGTAGGGCGGGGCGATAAGTTTTTCCCAGCTTCCGGCACGGACTTCAGTTCCGGAAACAAAGAAGCGAATTTCTCGGAGACATTACTCGATGTCCGCTCGAACGAAGATCCCAAGAAGCCTGGTCGGTACGTGGCCAACAGCGGTTCGATGGCGATGATTCTCATGTTCTTTGACAAGAACGGCGTGAGCTCCTTTACTTGCACACCCTGGGGGCAATCTGCGCACTCCGATTCACCGCACTTTATGGACCAAGGCAAAGCTCTGTACGGCCCCAGAAAAATGAAGCCCAGTTGGTGGGAACCATCAGAGTTGAAACAAAACACGGAATCGACCAAGGTGCTAACGTACGCGAAGTAGTATCACCGTAGGTCACTCTTGCCGAGGGTGACTCTAAACGATCAGTGCGGTTCCCAATTCCCTCATGCTGTTACCTTGGCCAGGTTGCGCCGCGCAGGTGCGACCTCCCATTCTCGCTTCATTTAACGATCGGTAGTGGCGGTCGGACATCGGACTTAAACGCGGTAAAGTCGTGCCCCAGGAAGGCTGCGACGGTTGCAGCGACTTGAGCCTGTTCGTACTTGCCCTCGCGGTCGACTCCAAAGCGTGATAATGCTGGCCCCATCGCCGCCACCCAAGTTCGCTCGGATCCAGGGAGCTTTGCGCCGTGGTTTTTCCAACCTTCGCGGCCGTCGCCGCGCCCGTGATCCGAAGTGATAATCAATGCGGTTTTGTCTTTGTGGGATGGCATCGACTGAACGGTATTCCAAAGTTCGCGAATGAAAAAATCATTCTGTTGCGCGGTCAGCAGATAGCGATCGTATTTCCCGGCGTGTGCCCAGTTATCGGTTTCTCCGAAAGAGACAAACAAAACTCGCGGTTGATTCGACTTCAATTCTTCGATGGCTCCGCTCGCTGTGAGCACATCGTAGCGATCGCTTTCCCATTGATGGAATAGTTGTTGCGATATCAAATTCAAGACTTGCAACCGATCGGGCACTCCAACGCGAAACGGCTGCCAGCCTGCATTGACGGGGATCTTACTGCGTTGATCGTTGACGATGTACGGGACTACATCCCAGGTGCCGTAAACAGCTACCTTGCCGGAAAACTCCGGCATGCGGTGAAGCCATTCGAGTACCGTCGTATTGAGGTTGTACTTTTTGTCGTTGCTGTCGACCGCGGGATCTGGAAATCCACTTAGGATTTCGTTGTAGCCTGGATACGAAAAGTAGTGACCGTTCGTTACGTTAACTATGCTTTCGACTTCCAGGTCACCTGCAATCCATGCTCGCCCTTGTTTGCACTGATTCCAAAGAAATGGCAGGAGAATCTCCCTGGGTTTTCTCGGTCTTCTCCCCAATACTGCGTTTTGAGTTCGTCAGGCTTTTCGACTCCATTTTCCTTGATCATCAAACGCTGGTCAGCCCCACCGAAAACTTCTTCGCCTCGGAGCCCGTCGAGCGTGATCAACACGACATTTTGCGCGAGTCCCGGTTCTTCTGCGTTCAGGATCAAAAAAGGAAATACGCAACAAATTAACATTAAAAACCGCAAAATGTTTCTCATTTAGATCGCCTCACTCTCATTGGACCATCGAATGTTGAAGATAATCCATCATAACATGAACGACCTCCAAGCATGGCTCACTCTATTTCATTTGGAGTGTTTCACTGATACTTAGGGTTCCATTCCTGCTTACCATATCCGACTCAAATAACTATTGGATGTTAAATGTTCGACGTCAAAAAAATCCCTGAAACAGTTCTGTCCGAAGGTGGCGTTTCTCGACGACTCGTTCTCGCTTACGGTGCAGCACTTGCAGGATTACCACTGGTCACGTCTCGATTGGCTGCTGCGGATCGGAAAATCGTTTTTGAAAACTACCCGTTTTCGCTAGGGGTTGCATCGGGCGATCCTGATTCCAATAGTATTGTGTTGTGGACCAAACTCGCACCGGACCCTATGCAATCCAATGGCGGTATGAAACCGGAAATGGTTTCGGTTGATTGGGAGTTGGCTGAGGACGATGCGATGAAGAAAGTCCTTTCAAGCGGAAAGGCCATCGCCACTCCTCAATTGGGCCACTCCGTACATGTCGAAGTGAATGGATTGAAGCCAGCACGCTGGTATTGGTTTCGATTCAAGGCGGGTGACGCCGTTAGTCCCATTGGAAGGACTCGCACGTTGCCCGACGTAAATTCCGAACAGGACGCGCTGCGATTTGCCTTCGCATCTTGTCAAAACTATGAACAAGGGTTGTTCACAGCTTATGACCAAATGGCCAAGGACGATCTCGATTTGGTCTTCCATCTTGGGGACTACATCTACGAATATCCAGGGGCGGACAATCGCGTTCGAAAACATAGCGGTCCAGCCGACGGAAAGATCAAGACGTTAGATGACTATCGATTGAGGTATATGCAGTATCGATCGGACAAGCTGCTTCAAGGCATGCATGCGCAGTGTCCTTGGTTCGTGACTTGGGATGACCACGAGGTCGACAATAACTACGCCAACGACATCCAAGAAGAACAAAAGCGAGATAAACCTCAAGCGGATCCGGTAGACTTTTTGGTCCAGCGCGCAGCCGCTTATCAGGCTTACTATGAGATGATGCCTTTGCGTAAAGAAACGCTGCCGCAAGGTCCCGACATGACGATCTATCGCAAAGCATCTTTCGGGCGACTGGCTGAGTTCATTGTTTTGGATACCCGCCAATATCGAACCGACCAGCCCAATGGAGACGGCCTGAAGCCGCTGAGCGAAGAAGCTTGGAAGCCAACGAATTCGCTGCTTGGCAACCAGCAACGGGGGTGGCTCGACCGCAGCTTGCTAGACTCGACGGCAACTTGGAATGTTTTGGCTCAGCAAGTTATGTTTGCAATGGTCGAGATCCACTTGAAAGATCGAAGTGGATTCTCAATGGACCAATGGCCTGGTGCAGCTCACGAACGGGTTGCCCTGATGAAGTTTATAGCGGACCGCAAAGTCCCCAATCCTGTGGTCCTCACCGGAGACATTCACGCCAATTGGGTCAACAACTTGCGAGTCGATGATCGGCAAGCGGACAGTCCAATCGTCGCCACCGAGTTTGTTGGCACAAGCATTTCTAGTGGCGGCAACGGACCGAAGGAGGTCAAGAACTTGGACCAATTGAAAGCCGCCAATGCTTGCGTGCAATTCCACAATCAAGAGCGGGGCTACGTGCGCTGCGTCGTGACCGCAGACAAATGGACTAGCGACTATGTCGTAGTCGAAGACGTGAAAGCCCCTGGCGGCAATTGCTTAACGCGCGCGTCGTACACGGTCGAAGCCGGTCAGCCGGGCGCAAAGCTTTCGTAGGGGGCCATTTCAACATTCGAAGGGGGTGAGTTTATAGTACCAATCACACTCCGTGTGATTTCCGCTGTTCAAAAACCTTTCGCTTTTAAGGCAACATCACACGGAGTGTGTTGGGTACTCTGTTACAATTCAATGGCTTCCAGCAACGAGCTCGGCCCTAACAACGATTTCTTCCAACCCCAGGAGAGTTTCATGAGCGTAATCAATACCAACACCATCGCGACCATCGCATACGCAAAGCAGATTACGGCAGACATCGACGATGGCAGCATGTGCCAGCAACCGATGGGCTTGAACCATCCGGCTTGGCTGTTATTGCATTTGGCGACGGCGGCGGATTATGCATCGACCCTACTGGGCGGACCGGGAGTTTGCCCTGCCGGTTGGAATGCGTTGGCTGATACGAAGAAGCCTCAAACGCAGACTCGCATCGATTATCCGTCGAAAGACGAACTGCTCAATACCTTCGAAAAAGCATTCCGCAATGCAGCCGACTTGTACGAGAAGAAAAGCACTGACGAATTGAATCAACCTCAAAAACTCGGCTTCTTTGAAACCGAGTTGCCCACCGTGGGTGACATGGCCGGATTTTTGCTGGTCGCACATACGAATCTGCACTTGGGCCAACTCTCAGCGTGGCGCCGTGCAACAGGCAAATCCCCATTGTTCTAGCGCCCCCCGTGGCGGACGCTGCCAGCGTCAGAAAAAAATGCGATTTTGTTTAACGGTTTTAACCCGCTCAACTGCTGCGTCGCCAAAGCCCTCGCCTTCTTTCAATTTGGTGCCCTCAATGAAGTCCTTCCTTTGGTCGTTATTATTGTTTATGGCATTTTGCCATGTAGGTATCGGTGGTGAACCGATCCGCGTAATGAGCTTCAACATTCGATATGGAACAGCCAACGATGGCGAGGACCATTGGAGCAATCGCAAGGAATTCTTAGTCGATACCATTTCGGCATTTGGTCCCGATTTGTTGGGGACTCAAGAGACTTTGAAGGATCAACGCGATTTCCTTGCTGCGAAGATGTCGGGCTATGAGCCTTTTGGCGTTGGGCGGGACAATGGAAAAGACGAAGGAGAAATGGCGGCCTTATTTTATCGGTCTGCGCGATTTGAAGAATTGGCGGGTGGTCATTTTTGGTTGAGCGAGACTCCGGATGCCGTGGGCAGCAAGGGTTGGGATGCAGCGCTTCCGCGGATCGCGACTTGGGTCAAGTTGAAAGACATCAAGAACGGAACTTCGAAGCCAATCCTGTTTTTGAACACACACTTCGATCATCGAGGCAAGCAGGCCCGTAAGGAAGCCGCAACGTTGATTCGCCAAAAGATTTTAGAGCTCGGCGCTGACTGTAACCTGATCGTGACGGGGGACTTCAATGCAGAACAATGGGGCGAACCTTACATCGCGTTGTTTGCGAACGTGGAGGGCAAGGAGTCGCCAATTGTAGATACGTTTCGAGTTTTTCATCCGAACGCGAGTGCAGATGAGGGGACATTTTCGGGCTTTAAAGCCGCTCAAATAACGGGGCCACGTATTGACTGGATTGGTTGTTCTCGCAATTGGCAAATTAAATCGGCCAGCATCGACCGAACAGAACGCAAAGGCCACACGCCATCTGACCATTTTCCGGTGACTGCAGTCTTGGAATAGACTTCAACAACAATGGAAAAGGAAATGGTATGGACAAAGGCCTCAAGTCGAAACACACAGGCAGACGCCTATTGCTTATTGCCTGCTTGATTCCGATTCTTGCAGCTTGGTACTATCTGGTTGCGGACGTTCCGATCCCGTACTTTCAAGGGACCTCTGGCTACCACCGATTGCGACTTTCGTCCTGTCGAAAGCATTTCGGCAGCGTGGGTGGAGGTTATAATCGAGCAGGAAACCAGCTGTCATCGCGTAAGGAGAGTGCCTAACATGTTGCAATTTGAGAAAAATCCTTTCCCTGGCATGAACCCTTGGCTGGAGTCGTTTTGGGGCGACATCCACACGCGATTGACTATGTACTCTTGCGATTCAATCCAGAGGCAGTTGCCGCCTGGACTTCATTCGCGTGTCGACGAGTATCTTTCGGTGGACGAACCTGGTGGTGATGCCAAATACCAGCATCGCCGCATCTCGCCGGACATTCATATTGTGCATAGTGGGGGGGCTATGAGCTTGGCTGCATCGAGACTGGGAGCGATTGGCTTAGAAGATTCAATGCAAGAGCCGATTAAGATACGGCGGATTCATGAGCCGGAAACACTACGTTACATAGAAATCCTCGATATCAAAGCAAATCGACGGGTCATCACTGCGATCGAGTTTCTCAGTCCTGCTAATAAGACTCCAACGGGCCGTAGGCAGTATGTGAAAAAACAACAGGAGCTGATCGATGGAGAAGTCAGCTTGGTGGAAATAGACTTGTTGAGGGAGGGGGCGTGGGTTGTTGCAACGAGTGAGGATCTGTATCCTTCGGAATTGTGCTGGCCGTATCGCATTTGCGTGACACGCCGCGAGTCAAGCGAGGAAAGCGAGGTGTATTTGGCATCCTATCGCGTGCCCTTGCCTGATATTCGTATTCCGCTTCGTCACAACGAGCCGGATATCCGATTGCCTTTGCAGACACTGCTCAACTCGGCCTATGAGAATGGGCGATATGGGTCAGAACTTGACTATTCTAAGCCGCCAGAAATCGTACTGGAAAAGGATGACGATGCTTGGATTCAAGCTTGGCTAAGTCAGCAGTTATCTTAGGCGAGCGGCAGTTTGCAAAGTACCTTCTCTACGGGGCGGCACGCCCAGAGTGATAGCGTGATTGCGATGGGCGTGTGAATTGTGGCAAAGATTTGGATTGGTTGCTCGCGCAATTGGCGAGTCAAAGCAGCCAGCATTGACAGGACCGTGCGCGATTGGCACACACCGTCCGATCATTTCCCAGTGGCAGCAGTTGTAGAATAGGCTGGATCGGCGCGTGTACACCTTGGTACATTCGATTGGTGAACAAACTCCCTGCACTTTCGCCGTGTTAGCGCTACCCGAGAAATGCGTTCCCGAACGGGAATTGTTTTGCCGCAATCTCGCAAAGCTCTCGCTACGAGTCCATAATATTCCCTTTCGGGAATATTATGTTGAAAACTCCTTGAAAATAGGCTATTCTTGTCTAGTGACAGCACTATGTTCCCGAACGGGAATTTTTCGTGGAGGTAAACGTGGGATCAATCGGAATATTCGTCAGAAATCGTCGGAAAGCAGCCAAAATGACACAGAAGGCGTTGGGCGAACTCGCCGGCGTTGGAACTCGGTTTGTTTCCGAATTGGAGAGAGGAAAAACCACAGTGCGGCTGTCCGAGGTTGAAACTGTTCTTGCCGTCTTTGGCAAAACGCTAGGCGTTGTCGATCGAAATCGCGTCGTGGAGAAACTTGATGAAGAATAGGGTTGGACTTGTTCGTCTCGATGGCAAGGATGCAGGGTCGTTGACGGAACGTGAAGACGGCTTTGAGTTCACGTACTTTGCAATATGGTTGGGGACGCAAGGTACAACGCCAATTTCTTTGACGATGCCGCTACGGACGGAACCCTATCGTTCTCGCAATCTGCATCCATTCTTTCAGAACCTATTGCCGGAAGGATGGTTGCTTGAGTTAGCAACCAAGAAGCTCAAAGTATCGAAAGATGATGCCTTTGGCTTGTTGCTTGCAACCTGTGCCGATTGCATAGGTGCAGTTGAAATCATTGCGATAAGCCAAGAGGCAGCGTCATGACTACAACCTGTTTTGTTTGTTTGGGGGGTGGAGCCGACGATACTCACTATCATTCCCAGTGTGCGAAAGCGCTCTTTGGCAGCACAACCATACCGCGTCTCAACCTTGAGATTGCCAAACTTCATACCGCAGCACTCGCGATGGTGGGAAAAACTTCGCTGTCGGGTGCGCAGAAAAAGATCTCCGTAAACATCTCTGCCGATCAACAAACACTTCAAGTTGCGACCGGGCGAGGTTTTTATATCCTCAAGCCTCCGACCGAAACATATCCATACCTGCCCGAGAACGAGCATACGACCATGTTGCTCGCCAAGTTATCCGGCTTGAATGTTGGTCAATTTGGACTCGTTCGAATGGAGGCGGATCGTATCGCATTCCTATCGAAACGATTTGATCGCAATGAAGATGGCAGCAAGCTCCATCAAGAGGACTTCTGTCAACTGTCCGAGAAACCTCCGTCCGCGAAGTACGACGGATCGGCAGAACTATGCGCGAGAATCGTCAAACGATTTGCAACCGAGCCCGGTATCGAATTACTGAGGTTATTCGAACAACTCGTCTTTTCATGGTGGGTAGGAAATGGCGACCTCCATCTAAAAAATCTATCGCTTTTGATCGATGCCCAAGAGACCGTAAGGCTTACCCCAGCATACGATCTTGTCTCGACAATCCTTGTCATCAATGAAGATCCACTTGCCATGCCTTTAGGCGGTAGGGACCGCAAATTACAACGGTCCACATGGGTTAAGTTCGCAAACTACTGCGATATTGGTATCAAGGCTGCGAACCGAGTTCTCGATCGGCAAATCACCTTGTTACCAAAAGCCGAGGCGATCTTGGATCAAAGCTTTCTTCCGGCGGATATGAAAACAACGTTCAAACAACACATCGCTAATCGCACAGCCGAACTCGATTCTTGATCGAAGTTCCATTCGTTCCCGCATAGATCACCTGTGAGCCGTCTATGACATCCGCCGTTCTGCCCTCGCAATTGGCGAGTTCTTTCGGCCAATCGGCCCGTGGTTTATTTGGTTCAAGCGTGTCGGCTTGAAAGACAATGGGCTCCAAGCAGTATGTTCAGAAGCAACAGGAGCTGATCTATGGTAACGTAAGCTTGGTCGAAATAGATTTGCTTCGCGAGGGTAGATGGGTGGTCGCGACTTGCGAGGATCTGTATCAATGGGAATTGCGAAAGCCTTATCGCATTTGCGTAACCCGCCGCGAGACGACTGAAGAAAGCAATTGGGCATCGATCACAACATGGGCCGCAAACCGTGGGCTCGCGCCCTTCGGCTAATCAGCCGCAACGCACTAGCGTGCGGTTCAGCCCGACTTATGATCGATGCCAGCAATTGGTGCGATTCCCGAAAAGCATTCACTATTTGTTGAAACTCGCAACGCATTGTGGGATACTTTCTCCCAGTGTCACGTCCCGACTTGCTTCATTCTCACTTGGGAGCCAAGAGATGCAGCCAATCTCTCTGTGCCAGCCTAGAAATCTCTTTCTGTTCGGTCTAATGCTGTTTCTGTCTTCGTTTTTTGACAGCTCGGTGCAAGGACAAGACCAATTGCGAGTAAAGCTTCCCGAGGGCGTGAAAGTTCAACCGCCAGAAGAACCCGTTCTGATGTACCTGAAGCGCCATCTCAACGTGCGACGTGGACTGATCAAACGAACATGCGAACTCAGTGAAGTTGACGTAAAAAACCTGGACTCGATCGGCGAGAATTGGATCAAGCGAGAGCTTGCCAAAGGAGCTCCAAATTAGAATGGGAAACTCAACGGACGTTTGGAATGGGAAGGCGGAGGTGCGCGAAGACTTATAGCAGGCAACGACCCCGACAAGATAAGGGAAATCCAAGGTCTATTGGACAAAAAACTGACGGACGGCCTCAACGAAGAGCAACGCGTGCAAATCCATGCAGCAATCGAGGAATCCGATAAGTTCGAATGCGAAGCCAACGCTCAGGCACTGGTGTCCGTGATGGACAAGTTGTTGGTCCTTACCGCGCACCACCGGGAATTACTTGAACCCAAGATTGCGAGTTGGCTAAACGGCAAGTCCCTCTATATGCAGCAATACACACAACGAAACAACTTCCTTCCGGATTTTCCAGTGTCGATCATTGAGAATGTTCTGACCTTAGACCAACGCAAGCGATTCAATGCGATCAACAAAAACACTTATGACCGGTTGAGCATAGAACTTCAAACGATTCAACACCAACCGCAATTGGCTGAGCAAGATTACTAAGGATCGCAATCAATAAATGTCCAGTTTCTACAGCAGGACAGGCTTCCAGCCTTTCGATTCAATCTTGATAGGCTGGAAACCTATGCTACTCATTGGCCAAGTGATCTACCTATCGTCCGTCAGGCTGTCGCTCACGACCCAAATCGCGACATTGCTACTGGCTTGGTTAGGTTTGGCGTCTATGAATCCGCCAGCAATTGGTCAAGATCAAGACATCTTTCAGCAAACCATTCTGCAAAAGAAAACCGAAAAGGTATTTCGCGAGGAAGTCATCGCTCGTAGTCACGATTTGATTGAACGGGCAAAACAGTCATGCGAACTTGATACGGCCCAACTCGAAAAGCTTCAGCTTGCGGCAGAAGGTGATGTGGTTCGCTTTTATCGCGAATACGAGCGTGTGAAATCGGAAGTCAAAGGTATCACAATGAAGGATGCTCAGGCCCGGCAGCGCGGATTGCCGATCCTATCGCCTCTCGCCGTGAGGGTACGACTAGGTATCTTTGATGACAGTGCATTGTGCCACTCTGTTTTGAAGTCGACTTTAAACGCGAGTCAGCTAGAGCAGTTTCAAACCGCCGAAGCAAAGCGGCTCAACTATGCATTCACGGCAAGCTGTAAAACAGCAATCGTTGATCTCGGTCGAGAGGTTCCATTGACAAGCTCGCAGCGAGAGAAGTTATTGTCAATCATGCTTTCAGTTCCGAAGCCCAAGAAATCGTATCCACAATTGGAGTTTATGCTCGGGATGGTCATTCTTGGAAAGGCAATCGAGCGGATTGAAGTCGAGTCAGGCTTGGACAAGAAACAATTCGATCATTTGGTTAAGTTGCTGGAGCGGGTTCGAGGCATGGAAGGCAATTTCGAATGGTAGTTGTACATCGCGCACTGAGAACCACTGTTCTGCCGTCACGTTTCAGGGATTCTTATTTGGTTTGTTTGGCTTGGTTGGTTGCGATGGCCGCTTGCCCGGTCGTTAAATTGAATGGACAAGACTGGAAGGTTCGGCTGGATGATGGCAGCATTGCAACTGGTCAGCTTGTTTCCTCTGCCAACGACGATACTGTCGCAATTCATATTATCGGCTTTCAGTCACCTTTTAACTTGGACGCGTCGGCCATTGTCTCACTATCCCATCTGGAGTCCAAGCCGGAGACAGCGACCGAGCAACAGCAAGGCATGCTTCATTTTGAACTAGTCGATGGCAATTGCTTTACGGGCAAGCTTATTTCCGTCGACGCAGAAAGACTTGGTATCGATTCGTCAGTCTTGGGGAAATTGCAAGTTGATCGATCAAGCCTCCAATCCATTTCGAGGAACGACAACCTCGGTGAGCGACTGTACGACGGTCCCTCGACCAGGGATCGTTGGTTCTCCGGAAAGAGTACTCAATTAACAGATCCCATTGAATCTACTAGCCTTGTAGCGTTGGACGGTGGCAGCCGTGAAACGGCGCAACGGGTCGCGTGATTGCAGGAACGGTGTCACCGTTTCACGACTCTCTGATTCGGTTATGGGCGATGGGTCTGCGGGGCGAGCCCCGCAGCTATTGTCTGTCGCCGTATTCACGGCTAATCGTCATCGGTCGAGCCGCGATAGCGGCGGCATTTGTTGGCCGTGGGGCGGCCGGTGGTGACCTAGAATTTCCTTAATTCAAAGCCATTCCAGGCGAGCTGGTTGGGGTCTCAGTCCCAGACTTGGTACAGTCGAACTAGAAAAATATGGGATGAGTTGTTCCCGGCGGCATCTTTATTACAACAGTCCCACAGTTGTTTAGTTGCTTGTTCCATCCGACGAGCAAGCCAGCGAACCCATTTAGGTGAAAAACGATCAAGTGTTGCCTTTGGATCAGCTTTCGAAAGCTTGGGAGGATTGCGCGGATCGTTTGTTGCTAATCGCACGTTCCTTTGGCAAGTCGGGAGAAGACGCGGTTCAGGAGGCATTCATAGCATTGTCGCGGCAATCGAAAATGCCGGACGAACCGTTGGCTTGGCTGGTCAAGGTGACTCGAAACCAAGTGTTGCAATGGAATCGTAGCGATCAACGCCGTTCCCAAAGGCACACAATCCGCGCGAAGGAAATTGCATGGTTTGAAAACTCCGAACAGGAGAGCATCGATGTCTTGGACGTCACCGAGGCGCTAAAAATGTTACCTGCAGAGTTATCCGAAGTGGTCACGATGCACTTGTGGGGCCAACTAACCTTTGAACAAATCGCCAGTATTGTCGACTCATCGAGGTCGACCGTGCATCGCCGATATTCCGATGCGATCCAAATCCTAAGACAGCGTTTCTCTTGTGATATCGAGAGGTGAATATGAACCATCTGAATCCTGAAAATGACAAGCCCGATTCCAATGACATGCCGGCTTGGCTCAGCAAGCTACATCCTTCGAGCGTTTCGTCGACCGCTCCAGGTCTACAAGCATCCGTGTTCTATAACGCTGGCTATGAAGCCGCTCGCCGAGAGCTGAGCAGAGCCGCTTGGCAGCGTGCGACCGTCGTCGCAACAGCTGCAAGCTTGCTCGTCGTGACTGCTTCTTTATTCTTGATTCTCGCGATGATCAGACCAAACGGACTCGGTGAGCCTGGCTTGAACATCAGCGAAGGAAACAGGACATTTGCCCTAGATAAGAGTCAGGAATCGAATTTTAAGATGGCGTATGCGGCAGGTCCAGCATCGATGTCTGGCAACGAACAGTCCGGTTTGCCATCCTGGTTGCAATCAACATTTAACCGTGCAAGTATGTTGGGCTACGGCATCGAGCTTGGTCGAATTGGTGCCGATTGGGACAAGATCATCGTGATGAAAAGTCCAGGCAATTTTGAGGATGCGAGTGACAGCCAGTCTCATGTGAACTCCAAGCCAACCGAACTGCGATCATTGCGATCGATGCGCAACGATCAAATCAATTCAGTGCTCAAGAGCATGTTGTGAGCGCGATGGGTCACTCTCGGCAAGAGTGACCTACGTAGGTCACTCTTGCCGGGTACGACATCGAGATCCCAATCCCAATCCTCCGGAACAAGGAGCTAGAAAATGAGAATACTACGATTTCAAGTAGCGATTGCGGGAGCCGTCTGTTTGAGTTTCGCTTGGATGCATCCGGTCAATGGTCAAGTAATGGTCTGGAAGACTGGCCAGAAGGATTTTCCGAAAGTGGTCGCGTCGGGCGAACCCGTGCCGAACCAACCGGAAGCCCCTCCATCCAAAGAGAAGTGGATTCGATTGTCTCCCATGTCCGAGCCGGTTCCGGCGCTCCAACATCGATTCTGGGTGTCCCCAGGGATGCGACAAACTGGTAGCGTCTCTCCGTTTTTATCCCGCGCTCTAGTGTTGTTTCTTTCGCATCCAAATCGGAAAGCGCTCGACAATCAATATGGAAAGATGAGCGAACAATGGACTGATCGGCATGTGCGAGATGATGCTCTGAGTGCTCATGTATCTCAGCAACGCGAGATTCTCGATGCGATTTATCAGGCCACGAGTATGGACACGCTCGACCTGCATGCAACTCAACGCAACAAGACCGGGAAACAGCTTCTTGCTGCAAGTATCTCTGAGGTGCAGAACCTTCGAAATCTGGCGAGATTGGTGCAACTTGACGCATTGATCGCAATCCATGAACGACGTTACGATCATGCGATTCGAGCGATCGGCGCGGGGTTTCGGTTGGCCGAGTTTGCGCAGTGCTCAGGCGATGCGAACTTGCTCAGCGGGTTGGTCGGCGTCGCGATATCTGGCATCACGTTTGGCCTTGTTGAGGAGTTGAGCCAGCAAGTCGATGCTCCCAATCTTTATTGGGCATTAGCTAGTCTTCCAGAAGTGCTTTGGGATCAGCGAGACAAGATCGATGGCGAGTCGCTCTACATGTCTCGTATCCTTTATCCTTTATTAGAGCCGGCGAGTGCGGGGATGACATCGATTGATTGGGAGAGCCGTCTGGTACATTCCGCCGATGTCCTCCTGGCAATGCCACCGTTCCAGGAAGATGGTTTGGTCATTGATGAGCAATCGGAAAAAAGCACTCGCGCGTCAGCACAGTTGGTGGTCGGTGCTGAATTACTGATCTTCAGCGAAAGGGCTAGAAAGGAATTGACTGACTCGGGATTTGCTGCAGAGCAGGTTCTACAAATGTCTTCGGCGGAAGCAGTTTCGAGAAACACGCGGTTCCGTCTGGAGCGTTCACGCGACAACTTGTTCAAGTGGTCGTTCCTGCAATCGTTTGGCAAGTCCTACTCCGAAGCGGAGTGGCAAGGGTTCCGAAGGCAAATATCCGGTGCTGAATTTGCTGAGCCCAGCAATGTATTTATCGGTCTTCTTTTGCCTGCATTGAACGCCGCCGATAGCGCTTCGCTCAGGTGCAACAGGACGCACAAACAACTAATGCTGCACGAAGCTCTGCGAGCTTACGCGGCCATGCACGAGGGCAAACTACCAGCATCGCTCAAAGCATTGCAGCCCTTGCCAGCTCTGCCCAATCCCGAGACTGGCGAATCGTTCCAGTACGAGCGCCTAAGCGACAACGAAGCCGTACTGACCAGGAGCCTTTCGTATCCCAACGAGATAGTTGTTACTCGAGTACTCCTTCAATCCAAGAAATAGATTCAAACCAGAAGAACCAATCATGAAAACATTGACCACTTTAGCAAGCTTACTGCTTTTCCCTGGTGCGATTTTTGCGGCAAGCGACATCGATGGTTACTTGGAAAGTACCACTGTCGCGGTCGTCCAACTCGACCTTGGTCGTATGGATTTACCAGCGACTGCGAGGTATGTTCAAGACAACTTTCCGGATATGTTCGATCCGCAAATGATCAATGGAATCCAGTCGACAGCCAGCGGGATAGTGCAGTCGTTGCGCGGCGCGGGGATCTCGAAGGTCTACGCCACGATGTCAACGATGGAAATCACGAGCGGGCAGGTAACGATCATTATCCCGTGCACCAAACCCGAAGCAGGGCTCGCACCACTCAATGAGATCCTGGCTATGGTGCCTGAGAGTTTGGGCTACAAGATTCACATGAACGAAGATTCAATCATCGTCGCTACCGAATCAGCTTGGCAGCGGATTTTCACGTCGCCTAAAGTAAAGCGCGACGAGCTATCGCGGGCATTGGACCAAGTCGGTAGCAGTTCGCTTGGAGTTTCAATCAATGTCCGAGAAGAACTAAGAAGTGAAATCATTGACGTGTTTCCGGAGCGTGTGCCGACGGGTTGGCCGATTGCGTTCTCCCCCAAGGCGATGATGGAGAATATCCTGTCTTTGCAATTTGCGATTAAAACACCGCCGGATATTCAAGCCATTCTATTTGCCAATTGTCGCGATCCAAAAGGAGCTTCACAAGTGTCGGCTTTTGCGAACGAGGCCATACGGAAACTCGGCCTGCCGAATTTGAAATGTGAAACGAGAGACAGTTTGGCGAGAATCGCCTCGAATGGTGATACGCTCGCAGCCATGATCAAGAGCGTAACGAACTCCGGACAGACCAGCGTGGCGGAAATGCAGCAGAGCAATAACCTCAAACAGGCTGTACTAGGCCTACTCAATTTCGAATCGGTTTACGGGGGGCTTCCTCCAAGAATGACCGTATCCGAGATCAAGAAACCGCTTTTGAGTTGGCGTGTATTTCTATTGCCCTTCATTGAGCAGCAGGCTCTTTATAGCCGATTTCACCTCGACGAACCGTGGGATAGTCCTCATAACTTGCCCCTGAGTGAGCTTATTCCACCCTGCTATCAACCGCTCCAATTTCCTGAATTGCCACTGGGTCAAACGCTCATCCAAACGCCATTGCATGCTGGCTCCGCTTGGAATGGAAACGCGGACAAGTTGATGAACCTGAGCGAGATAACCGACGGAATGGCCACAACGATTTGCTTTGTGGTTGCTCCGAAGAGCAAGGCCGTTGTTTGGACGAAGCCAGACGACTTGACGCTAGGAGCCGATACGCTTGTCGCCGATCTTTTCGGTGACCGCGAGACGTTGGACGTCGCATTCTTCGACGGATCGATCCGGCATTTGGATCGCAAGATGGATGTTAAGGCGCTAAAGGACAATTTGAGCCATGCAGACAACGCTGCGAAGTCAGAGATTGCAAAATGATGATTGCAAATCGAAAAATTTAGTGACACTTCTCGCTCACCGACGGTCCATAAGTCTTCTGTCGGATTCCATCCGGCGGAGGCACATCTGACCGCTACTTTTATTTGGGTGAGAGGCAGTTGAAATATTACCTTGGGTATCTCGTAGCACGGGCGTCTCGTAGCACGGGCGTCTCGCCCGTCAAAACATGGGCGGGACGCGCGGGACCCTATGCCACTTGGCATATTTGTGTCTGCCCCTCGACTTGCAAGGAATTCTTCGGACGACTCTATACAGCTGTCGTCACCGTCCCGTCGGCGTTAAGCCCGCATTAAGCCCAATGGATACGATTACTAAGCCGCATTGGCTTTTGGCTGGTGGCGTGTATGACGCGGTGCGATCACTTCGGATGCAAGTCCTAACTTCTCGAGCAACTTAATCTCGTAGTAGCTGATATCGATTTCCCACCATCGATGTTGGACGCTGGCGGACGATGGATCTTCGTGATGGTTGTTATGCCAGCCTTCGCCAACAGTAAGCAGCGCAACCAGCCAATTGTTGCGGCTATGTTCTCCCGTTTCGTAGTTGCGATAGCCAAACATATGACTGAGGGAGTTGACCGACCAAGTGATATGCCAGACTGCGATGATTCGAACATACACGCCCCACACGATCATGCTCATCGCGAGTTGCATCGCGCTGGCTTGTCCCCAGCCAATCCAACCGATCAAGTACCCGGCGACAAAAAAGATCGGCAGTTGCGATAGTCCGATATAAAGGTTCGTGAGCGGACGTTTTTCCATATACATGTAAAAAGGGTCTCTCAGCAAATCCTTGGCAAACTTTTCGATCGCACTGATGGAATGGGTTTCCCGATTATTCACCATCAACCATCCAAAATGGGACCAAAGAAAGTTGACCAAGGGCGAGTGAGGATCCGGTACGTTGTCCGAGTGGACGTGGTGAATGCGATGAATAGCGACCCATCTGGCTGGTGAATCTTCGAGGCAGCAGATACCGAGAATTGCAAACGTACGTTCGACCCAGACTGGCGTCTTGAAGCTACGGTGCGTTAGCAATCGGTGGTAACCGATAGTGATACCCTGACCGAAGACATGGACCCCAATCAGCATTGCGATGAAGCCGATCCATGAAAAAAAATAGGGAACGAAGGCCATTAAGCCTAACAAATGCACAACCAAAATAGTCCCTAAGTAAAGCCTATTGATGGTGAACGGCTTGACGGTTGTTGGGACGGACATAGCCATTTGCGACTTGCTCCACTGCAATAAATAGGAATCGTTCAATTCTAGGATTGTGTACAAACAAAACTCGACCGCTAGTGCCAATGTTGGAAAAGCATTGTTTTAACGCAAGAGCAGTAACTGGAACCGCAAATGAATGGAGAGTTCTAACACGGCCTAATCGTTTAACCCTGAGCCGCAGGCGACGGCTGCACGCTAGACGCCTTGGCCCAAGTCCCAGGGTTAATGCGAATTAATCGTGCTGCAAGGCGATCACATTAGCCAGCAATCCAAACGTAGGCCAACGTCTACATGATCGAAAAATAGTTTTCGACCGCGAAATCGAGAAATTCGCGTTTTAGTTCCAAGGGTTGGGTATTGAAATAGCAGTACGATCGCACTTGGAGAAGCAGGTCACGGGGGTGGCAATTCCGCATAGGGCGTCCAATGGGTTTGTAGTGTTTCTCAATGAGATAGTCGATCATTTCAGCTTTAAACGGAATCTTTGTGACTCGACACATTATTTCGAATAGCATTCGGAAAGCTTCCTCAGTCGGATTCTCGACCTCGATCTTGTATGGGATACGGCGAAGAAACGCGTCATCTACAAGATCTTTTGGTTCGAGATTGGTGCTGAAAATGACCAACTGGTCAAATGGAACTTGGACTTTCTTTCCGTTGCTGACGGTCAAATAATCGTATCGTTTCTCCAGTGGAACGATCCATCGGTTGAGCAATTCGTCGACGCTCATTCGTTGTCGTCCAAAGTCATCGATCAGAAGAACGCCACAATTGCTCTTCAGCTGGAGGGGCGCATCGCTGACGTTCGTTTCGGAATTGCGGCAAACTTCTAGCATTTCCATGGTTAGTTCACCCCCTGCGACGATCGTCGGCCTCCGAATTCGAACCCATCGATGGTCGACATGACTCTCTCGCAGCAAGCCATCCGACTTTTCGTGCGGGCATTCTTCGTGATTGAGTGGGTCGAAAATGCGGAGCAAGTCGCCGTCGACCAAAACCGCTCTAGGAATCCAAATGTATTCCCCGAATGCCCGAGTGACGCGTTCTGCGATACTGGTCTTTCCGTTGCCTGGGAAGCCGAAGAGGAACATTCCCCGACCGCTGTTAACGGCAGGCCCCAATCGGGAAAGCAATTGCGGCGAGACAAGCAAGTCTGAGAAAGCAGTTTTCAGGTCGTCCCGACTCGGATGCTGATGTTCTAAGGATTGCAAACGGACGGACTCGACATATTGATTTAGCGGGACCGGAGCGGAGCCGAAATAGGTAGTCTTTTGCATATGGCGTCGAGCGCGGTCGCGTCCTGCGTCAGTCAGCGTATGGATATAGTCGTTCATTGCCGTCGCCCCCAAGTACCCCGACAATTGTTGGGCTTTAAGTCTATTGAGGGTTGGTTCGACAAATCCAAATGGGAGTTTGATCTGTTCTGCAATAGCTCTCCCGGAGGCTTCGCCGCGATTGAACAAGAAACGCATCACGATTTCTTCGACAAGTTGTCCGCTCAGACCAGCCACATCAAGGGAGGTAGGTTCAATGGGGATGACGGGTTCATCGCGGTTATTGGTCGCTTTGAAATGGATGCTTGAATTGGCGGCCTGCTTTTGGTTTGCCGACGAGGATGCCACATCGGCTTGTGGTGGCACTCCACGTACTGGGCTTGAATTTGAATTTTGTGATTGAGAGGCCAACCGATTGATTCGCTGCAGAGCCTCTTCGAGTCCCGAGGACGTTGTCACCGGCAGGACCGGGCCGGCATGACTGGACGAGTTTAGGGAGTCGGTTGGGTTCATTGCGATTCTTGGGGCGACAGAAAGAATCAAATAGAAAAGAGGCACACTATGGATGGAAATCGACTAATTAAGCTCGCTGAATAAGGGGATTCAATCGATGGACTGGAGATATCGATAGCCTCAGGCATTCAATCATCAAATGCGGCACGCGCGCAACCATCCGGGGGGCCAGTGGGCTGAAACGGATTGATCGCGATCGCATTCCAAAAAACATTTTTTGCCCCTTGCCAGGGTGCGATGGTACCACTATCTTTTCGCCTCCTCGCAGCGAGCAACTTCGGTTGATCACTGATACCGACCTCTGGTTGGTTGAGTTTTCCGGTCCGGCCGATAAGCCGACAAACTGGAGAATAAGAAGGACAAACGGTTGACAGTGTCCGATACTCTCGGTTACAACGTCGACCCCAACCAAACGACGGTTTGCGACCTGAGTCATCTCGTGAGAGCGGCTTGAGCAATTAAAACGTTGTGTGGTTGAACTGATCTTTGACAATCTGGTGGATGAGTTTTTAAATTGATGTTTA
>JAYVPJ010000098.1:0-6515 GCA_043757445.1 Pirellula sp.
TTGCTGTGTTGCGTTCTTGCGTTTTTAGCCCAACGGGCTTAAACAATGGCAGCCCAGGGCCGAGCGAAGCGCCGCCCTGGGTACGCAACCGCGCTCAACGCACATTGCCCTGAAGGGGCCGAACAGACGGTTCCGATACATACGACCGATCCCAACGAGTTTTTCCCCTTCGCAAAAGCCCAACGGATTTCAGGAACGAAAAGCTAAGAAAACGAATTGTTAAAAAATAGTCATACTGACCTTTGTCGCACAGCTGACGGAAACGGGTCGCGTCGCGAGTACCGGCCGTTAGAACGCCAAAACAAGGTTGGTGGGGGACAAGCCCCCGACCAACCTGAACGGCCAGTTCGCAGAATGGAACAATAGTCGCATAAACAAATTTTTTGCGAACTGCTATTTGTCGCGCAGCCTGCGCAGCCCGGGGTTAGGGTTAAACGAGGCTAACCGGGCTAAACGACTCATTCTTCGGTTCCAACTATCGCGGACTTTCTGTCCGTCCTTGAATGGAAGCCCTCGCTCCGTTCTAATGTCGTCGCTCGATCAGTGCAGGCCTTATCAATATCACCCAATGAATTCGGTACTATGAGACCTCTCGCTCTTTTGCTTTCCATCGCAGCGTTTTTTGCTGTCGGTGCTCTTTTTTTAGTTCCTTCTCACGCATTTGGAGATACCCCAAGTTATTTTATAACTGGTGTGAAGTTCCTGAATTTTAGGGGTGACGCAGGTTCAAACACAATACACGGCCAGGAAGATCTGCCGGCGAATGCTAATCCCGCGGCTTCTTCGCGAACATTGGTCTTGGTCGCAAGTTTAACGGTCTTTGTCTTGTCCGTTTTTGTTGGATTTGAAATCATCGCCAAGGTTCCTCCAACACTTCATACGCCGCTGATGAGCGGCTCCAACGCGATCAGTGGTATCACTGTGGTCGGCGCAATTATCGCTGCAGGATACAAAGAAACTGGGATTGGAAGCCTTCTTGGCTTCGTTGCGATTGTGTTGGCAATGATCAATGTCGTCGGCGGATTTTTAGTGACGCATCGGATGTTATTGATGTTTAAAAAGCGTTAACCGCCGCACTTTATTTTTGTCCTCATTTCGTTTCTTGTGAGCTCTTGATGATTGCAATTATTCCTTTCGTCTATTTGATTTCGGCAGTGTTTTTTATTGTCGGACTGAAATTAATGTCCACACCTAAGACGGCTGTACGTGGCAATTTGGTTGGCGCGACAGGTATGCTGCTTGCAATCTTGGCAACCCTCTGCGACCAAAGTGTCGCCGGGTATTTGTTCATCGTACTAGGCTTGATTGCTGGCACAGTGATTGGCACATCTATGGCCAATCGCGTTCAAATGACCGCAATGCCACAGATGGTTGGGCTACTGAATGGTCTGGGAGGTGGTGGGTCCGTTTTAGTAGCGTTCTCCGACCTGTTGCATCATAAAGACCAGCCGATCGATACGCTCATCGCGATTGGGCTTTCTGGATTGATTGGAGCCATAACTTTTTGGGGTAGCCTCGTCGCTTATGCAAAACTCGAAGAGTGGCCGCAATTCAAGAAGCCCTATGCGTTACCTCAGCAACAACTAATCAACTTTGGGCTACTCCTGCTCAACTTTTCGCTCATCGGAATCCTTTCGTTTTCGCATAGCGCTGCTGTTCAAATCCTGTGCTACCTCGCCATTGCATTAGTATCTTCGGCGCTTGGCATATTTCTTGTCAACCCGATCGGCGGCGCTGATATGCCGGTTGTTATTTCTCTTATGAATTCTTACTCGGGAGTGGCTGGAGCTGCGACCGGATTTGTTCTTGATAACAATGCGTTAATCATATCGGGGTCGTTGGTAGGAGCGTCTGGGATCATTCTCACTCAAATTATGTGCAAAGCGATGAACCGCTCGCTCAGCAACGTGCTCTTTGGCGTGATGGCCGGTGCTGGTTCGGATAGCAACGTCGACGAAATTTATGCAAACGTACGAAGTACATCGGCTGACGACATTGCGATGATTCTCGACGGAGTTCAACGTGTGGTCATTATTCCTGGGTATGGATTGGCCGTCGCACAGGCTCAGCATGCAGTACGAGAACTTAGCAAAGTACTTGAAGCACGCGGGGTAAACGTGGAATACGCGATCCACCCAGTTGCTGGTCGTATGCCTGGTCATATGAACGTACTTTTGGCAGAGGCCGACGTCTCGTATGACAAACTTAAAGAGATGGACCAAATCAATCCAACTCTGGATAGCGTGGATGTCGCTATCGTCATCGGCGCCAACGATGTTGTGAATCCGTCGGCGAGAATGGACCCGAAAAGCCCGATCGCTGGCATGCCCATCATTGATGTCGACAAGTGCAAAACCGTTATCGTAATCAAACGAAGCTTAAGCCCAGGTTTCGCAGGCATACCGAACCCGCTTTTTGCAATGCCCAATACGCTCATGTACTTTGCAGACGGACAGCAAGCGGTTCTCGACATAGTCAAAGCTGTCAAGGAGCTCTAAACTCTCTAACCTACCCATTCTCCCAGGTAATTCCGTGCCTACATCCGTTGCGCTTTCTAATCCCCCCTGCGTCGATGTTCTTAGTGAACTATGGCAGCGGTACGCGTTCGCGAACGACGCTGGCCCCTACCTGCTGATTCCTCAAGCGGTCATGCAACCGCGAACGGAAGCGGAGATTCAAGCGATCTTCAAATCGTCCCAGGAAAGGCGTATCCCGATTTCGTTTCGCGCTGGAGGGACCAGCCTTTCAGGTCAATCCGTTACCGATGGTTGGCTGGTGGATATTGGTAGACATTGGCGCAAAATCGAGCCAATCGATCGAGGCGCCCGCGTTCGGGTTCAAGGCGGTGCGATAGGTGGTATTGTCAATGCGACACTGCGTCCGCTCGGTCGCAAAATCGGCCCCGATCCCTCGTCGATCAATTCAGCCATGATGGGAGGGATTCTTTCGAACAACTCCAGCGGCATGTGCTGTGGCGTCGTTCACAACGCCTACCACACGCTTGATTCCATCCGATTTGTTCTACCGGATGGATCGGTTTGGGACACCTCTTTGCAGAACGAAGCGTCGCGCTTTGAAGCAGAACAACCGTCTATTGCCGCAATCATTACGAAGTTGCGAATGGAGATCCTTGGGTCACCGAATTTGCTTGAAAAGATTCGGCGCAAATACAAACAGAAGAACACAGTTGGTTATTCGCTGAATGCATTCGTTGATCATGAATCACCAATAGACATTTTGGCCCATCTGCTGATCGGCGGGGAAGGGACGTTGGCGTTCATTTCCGAAGCCGTTCTAAAAACCTTGCCGGAATTGCCTGAGAAGTCGACTTCACTTGCTTTTTTTCCGGATGCCAAAACGGCCTGCGAGATTATTCCGGAGCTGATTGATATTGAATGCGACGCTGTAGAGTTTATGGACCGCGCGTCGATGGAATCGATTCGCAACCTGGAGGGTGCACCTGCCGAACTGCCCCAGCGGCTAGATGAACACACGAAGCTGATGGGGTTGCTGTTTGAGTTTCAAGCCGCAGACAAGGACTCGCTCGCAAAAAAACTGGATGCATTTCGACACCAAGTTGAACCCAGAGCGAAATCGATCAGTTCCATTGAGTTTACTGAGAACAAGAAAAAACAAGCCTATCTTTGGAAGCTTCGCAAAGGCATGTACCCTGCCGTTGCGGCTGTTCGCGGCCGTGGCGAGGCGGCCATTTTAGAAGACGTGACGTTTCCTCTCGAGAGGCTCGGTGCGGCTATTGTTGAGCTGCAAACGATGTTTGTGAAACATGCTTATTCCAATGGAATTATATTTGGCCACGCTCGCGATGGCAATTTGCATTTTGTCATATCGCAACCGATGGCCACGAACGCGGACACGAACAAGTACGCGCGGTTCATAGACGACATGGTCGATCTCGTTGTGCATCGGTTCGATGGAGCGCTCAAAGCCGAGCATGGGACTGGGCGAAACATGGCTCCGTTTGTTGAAACGGAGTGGGGGGCCGAAGCGGTTGGCATTATGCGACGGCTCAAGAATGCCGTGGATCCACATGGGCTTTTGAATCCCGATGTCATTTTGACCTCGCGACCAAAACTGCACTTGGAAAACATCAAGGATTTACCGGTCGTCGAGGATGTCGTCGATAAATGTGTGGAGTGTGGAGCTTGTGAACCTCGCTGTCCTAGCCGCGACTTTACGTTATCTCCACGGCAACGTATCGTGCTCCGGCGAGCTCGAGAACGGATGATTGCTGGAGGTAAGTTAGAACTAGCCAAGCAACTGGACCGCGACTATGAATTTGCAGGCAAGGCGTCATGTGCAACGGATGGTCTGTGCGCTCTCGATTGTCCAGTTGCTATCAATACGGGCGATTTGATCAAGCAGCTTCGAGGCACCTCGGCTGGTCGAGTTGATTCAGCCGTTGCATCCATGCTTGGGAAGCATTTTGGAATAGCGGAACGTGCGGTTCAACTAAGCCTATTGGCCGGCCGCGGAACCAGTGCAGTGATTGGGGATAAAGCCATGCGTGCCATAACCGGTGGGCTGGCCAAGGTATTTCATGGCTTTCCCCAATGGCACTTCGCCCTTTCCTCGGACCATCGGGCAATCGATTGGTCACTTGTAAGCGACTCAGAAATCGCAGAGGTAATTTATTGGCCTACGTGCATGTCTCGCATGATGGGCGGAACTGCCGACGCATTGATACGTGTTTCCGATAAGGCTGGTGTAGCGGTTCATATACCACAGAACGCCGTCGGCAAATGCTGTGGACAGGCTTTCTCATCGAAAGGTTATGTTGACGTAGCACTGAGCAAGCAAAACGAATTGCTCGATGCGATTTGGGAATGGAGCAATCACGGACAGAGGCCGGTCGTACTCGATCTTGGCTCATGTACATCGTTTCTGAAAATGGGATTGCCCTACTTAGATCGGGTGCGGCGACACCGGCTCGAATCATTGCCACTTTTGGATTCAACTGAGTTCGCGGCAAGCCTGATCCCAAAGCTAACGATTAAGAAAAAAAATACGAATGTAGCGATCCATTCGGTATGCGCGAATCATCGACATGGCTGGGAAACGCCATTGGCTGAAGTTGCGAAAGCGTGTGCAGAAGAGGTTCATGCTCCGCACGAGGGAAAATGCTGCGGTATGGGTGGCGATCGGGGATTTGAGATTCCAGGATTGGCCTTGAGCGCAACCGCGGACGTCGCCGGCAAAATGACTGACTCCAAGTGCGATTCAGGTTTTACGAGTGCCCGTTCCTGTGCCATTTCGCTCAATAGCGGAAGCGGTCGACCATGGCGAAGCATTTTTCAACTTTTGGACGAATGCTCACTAACAGATGACTAAATTCGCATCGATATTTCACTTTCGCGCGTTTCATGATTGCGATTCACGTAGGTCCGTCTGTCCTCAGACGGAAGATTACTGCTGCTGAAGATTAGATCTCCAAGAACGATACAATGGGAACGAATTCCCATTCAACGATTCTTTTCTTGATTTTGTTAGGGAAGTTAAGATGCAACCGATAGATCCATTTGCTGCACCCACCACGGCGACAAGCTTCGGAATGCCATCGCATGGTGGTCTCCCATATTATCCGGACGGGTACTACCAACCGATAACGAGTTTTGACTTTTCTCGAATGTTGACGGCGCCGTTTAAAAGCCCGAATTGGCTAATGAATTTGTTGTGGATGTTTGTATGTCAACTGGCTTCGTTCATTGTCATTGGAAATCTAGTCTTGTTCGGTTATCTGGCAGAAGTCGCGGAATCAAGGAGTGGAGGAAGAAGTGAGAACTGGCCAGATTTTAATCCCGATCGATTTAGCGATTACTTGATGAGAGGACTATGGCCATTCCTGTGGAGTCTTATTTGGACGATCCCATTACTGGTCCTGGTAGGCATTCCCGTAGGTGCCACGGTGGGGATTTTCAGCCTTCTGGTAAACAACAGCAACGAAGTCCCTGGAGTCATCGTCCTGATCACGGGTGGACTGGTGTCTGCGGTTCTGTATTGTTTCGCGTTGCTTGCGATGATGGCGTCCATGATGCATTCTGGGCTAGGTAACGATTTTCAGAAGGGCGCCGATTTCCGTTGGACCATGTCCTATGTCTCATTGATGGGGCTAACAACGATTTGGGTGGGAATTGTATTTATGTTGGTAGGGATGGTTGTGAATATTCTGGGGATCCTATTTTTCTGCGTTGGAATCCTGGTTTCTACTCCACTATTGAATTTGATGGCAGCAGACTTGTGTTCGCAGCTGCATGATATTTTTGTATCGCGGGGAGGGGCTTCTGCGTTTGAAACGCCGAAAGGAGAAGCGGAGATCATAGAGGCAAAGGTTGTGATTTAGGTTTCTTTTGGAAGAGGACTAGTCACGGCTGAAGCCGATGAGATAATACTAGCGAATCTGGGGGCGATCTGGAATCGACCGGATAAATTGAAGATCTTGGTGGCATGTCGTGGTTGATCGGTTGGCCACGTTAAAAGCCGATTACAAAAAGTAACTG
>JAYVPJ010000099.1:0-67691 GCA_043757445.1 Pirellula sp.
TCAACGATATTGCGTGCCCGAAGCTCCATCGACGCAATGCGTCGAATGGCTTCAGGATGCAAGTATTCTTTGGAATCGGGCATCGCGTAGCAATTCGTCCTGGGCAGTCGGAGTGTTGGAAATGATTCGATCGATAACGGCATCACTGGTGATGCCGTCGCTCTCGGCGGCGAAGTTGACCACCATCCGATGTCGTAGAACAGGCTTGGCACAGAACTGAACGTCGGTCGGATCAACGTGCGACCGGCCCGACAAGGCCGCTCGGGCTTTTGCCCCAAGAATCAAAAACTGCACCGCTCGAGGTCCTGCCCCCCAAGCGACCTGATCCCGCACGAAGTCCGGAATGCCTTCTTGACCCACTCGCGTTTGTCGAACGATGGCGAGCGCATACCGAATCACATTTTCAGAAACTTCGATGCCTCGAATGAACTCTTGCAAGCTAAGTATCTCGGCGCCGCTGAGTACGGGTTCGATTTCGGTCGAGCTTTTGCCGGTAGTCCGACGGGCAACCTCGAATTCGTCGGCGAAACTCGGGTAAGTCACGTGCACTTTGAACATGAATCGGTCTTGCTGAGCTTCCGGCAATGGATACGTGCCCTCTTGTTCGATCGGATTTTGCGTCGCCAAGACGAAGAACGGATCGGCCAAGGTGTGTCGAACGCGGCCGATAGTGATTTGCCGTTCCTGCATTGCCTCAAGCAGTGCGGCTTGCGTTTTGGGAGGCGTTCGATTGATTTCGTCGGCCAAGATCACATTGGCAAAAAGGGGTCCTTCCATGAAACGCCGTTCTCGAGATCCCGTAGATCGGTTCTCCTCAATGATTTCTGTTCCTGTGATGTCAGCGGGCATCAAGTCAGGCGTGAACTGGATGCGGCTGAACGACAGATTGAGGGTTTTGGCTAGCGAACTAATCATGAGCGTTTTCGCCAGGCCAGGCACCCCCTCGAGCAAACAATGGCCTCGGGCAAAAACACTGATAAGCAGCTGTTCGACCACATCCAGTTGCCCGACGATGGTTTTGGACAGTTGGCCGAGAATTTGCTCTCGAGCGCGTTGCAAACGATCCAAATCCGCTTGGGCTGATCCGTCTGTAGTCATGCCGTACTTTCTAAAGGGAGCAATGCAGAGAAACTGGGCTACTTGTAAGGCTGAATTGTATCATCCCGAGAACCCTTCCGCCATCCGCTGTGGTAGAACCGACGCTGCTAGTAACTCGCTTCGAGCTAACCCTTTCCAATCCCAATTCGCGAATCAACCGAGTTGGAATCGATAGTAGTGTTGCTCCTGAATCAACCAAAGCTTTGTCGATCTCCAGTTGTCGAACTCTGCCGTGCTTCAACACGCCAACCTTTTGTGCCCAAATATCTTCAAGGTTCTCGATAGTCGCTTGAGTCAGCACACGGCCCATCTGTTCGATTTCCATCTTGCAAACCCCCTGCAATGTTAATGAATCTTCTTATCATAACTTAAAACGACCGGCGGATGCCGCAATCGAACGTATCATCACTTGAGCAAGGCCCGCGATTTTATCTCGTGGGATTGTTACCTTCTCCCTAATTCGACTGTCCGAAGTGCGGTTTTTAGTCCCCAACCCGCTTGCTCGACGGAGAGCTCAATTCAACGTCATTCGGCTTTTTCAATCGGCTTCCAACGTTGAGGCACGCCTTCTTGATTGCAAACCGACCGAACAAAACGAAATTAAGACTACGAATCAGGAAACCACGAAAAACAAAGGCACAACCGGTTCTTCCGCTCGATTGATTGAGGTATAAACTAGCGGATTCGGCAATAGGTTCGCGAGCTTCTAGATCGAATGGATTCACGAATGAAATTGAAGGAAGAGTTACTGAAAATAGCGGATTGTTTTGAGCAATTTGAAATTGACTATGCTCTTTGTGGAGGGCTTGCAGTAGTTGTTCATGGTTACCCGCGACTGACGAAGGACATCGACATGTTAATTCGTCCCGAGGAATTGGATCACGCGCTCGAACAGCTTGTGAAGATTGAATACGATCTGGAAGCGGGTATGTTTCGTTTTAACCCGGGTTCTAGCAAAGAGAGCATGCTATATCGTGTCTCTCGCGCCGTTGAAACTGAATTGACGACACTCGACCTGATACTCGTCGCCCCTGTCTTTGAAAAAGTTTGGGCTGATCGGGAAGTAATTCAGTTGGGTGCTCAGTCGTTAAAAATTGTTTCCAAACAAGGGCTGATTATTATGAAAGAGGTCGCTGGTAGACCGCAGGATTTAGCCGATATTGACGCGTTGCGTCGAATGGAAAACTAATGATTCACAATTCGTCGGAACAAAAGATGCAAAATGCAAAGGCACAATCACGAGGCTCTAGTTGTGATATGTCAACAGATGCTGTCTTATGCCGTTTGAATATTGTCGATGAATTGCGTGAGCTAGCGAAAGATTTACAAAATGCCAAGCGACTGGGCCCGCTAAACTCTGAACTAATTTCGACCTCGGCACTCTCTGCTAGTAGCTCTTCAAGGTTGAATGGGACCGGCGAGCGGAGCGGACCAACTTAGCAACATATGCTCGGACAATAGTCGATCTATACTTTCCGAAACGTCTGGAAAAAAAGGGGAGCTTCGGCGGATGCGCATATCGATATGCGTCAACAAAACTTCGGATGTCGATGCCAAGCAATCACCGCTATCTTTGATCATAAAATGCATCAAATGTATTCGTTTTGGAGAACGGCCAATCAATCGCGTGTGAATGGAAATCTGCTCGCCAAACCGCACTTCGACTAAATAATTTACATATTGCTTGAGGGCAAACGACCCCGATTGGTTATTCACAAAGTAATCGCGGTCCATTCCGATCCGCTTGAATATGCCCCCCATCGCGTGGGCGAACAAATGGGTATACCACATGACATTCATGTGCCCCATCGAATCCAAGTAATCCTCTGGAATGGTCGCTTGATGCGTTAGAGGTAGCTGCTGTATGTCACGAAGTGTGGCGTTCATGAGGCGGACGCATGCTCCTTGTCGAGGTCGGAGAAACTCTTTCCTGATTCTGCTAATCTCGATAGGAGTGGTGCAGGCGTCCATTCCGGACCATGCTGCCGCTCAAACTCGCAAATCCGTTCGTAAACTCTCTTGATTCCAATGGTGTCTGCGTACCACATCGGTCCACCACGATAGGCTGGGAAACCATATCCATAGATGTAGATGATGTCGATATCGCCTGCCCGCAGGGCAATTCCCTCCGAGAGAATGTTAGCCCCTTCGTTGATCAATGCGTAGACGATGCGCTCCACAATCTCGCTTGCCGAAACGGCGCGTTGAGCGATGCCGGCATTTCGAGCGCTCTCTTCAACCAGTTTCTGAACTTCGGGATCGGGCATCGGTACGCGACTTCCCTCTGGATAGCGATACCAACCCGCTTTGGTCTTCTGTCCGTAGCGACCCATCTCGTAAAGACGGTCCGCGATCAGGGGTTGCCGAAGATCCTTGGGGATCAGATGTCGAATACCATTCCTGATACGCCATCCGACATCCAAACCGGCGAGGTCGGCTACCGCTAACGGCCCTAGGGCCATTCCGAACTCAACCATCGCTGCATCGACCTCCTCAACGCGTGCTCCCTCCTCGACCAAGAATTGTGCTTGCCTCAGATAAGGGTCGAACATTCGGTTGCCAACAAAGCCATGACAGTTGCCCACAAGTACGCCGACCTTGCCTAGAGTCTTGGACAAGCCCATCGAAGTCGCAATGACCGATGGACTCGTTTCTTTCCCACGAACGATTTCTAGAAGTTTCATTACGTTGGCTGGGCTAAAAAAGTGGTGGCCGATCACCTGTTGCGGGCGGCTAGTCGCAGCGGCAATCGCGTCGATGTCGAGCGTGGAGGTATTCGAGGCGAGAATGGCATCGAGCCGTGTGACCTTGTCTAGTTCTGCAAAGACCTGCTTCTTCAACTCCATTCCCTCAAAGACAGCTTCGACCACTATGTCCGCTTCTGCGAAACGATCGTAGTTCAAGGTCGGCTGAATCAATGCCATTCGCTGTTCCATTTGAGCGGCAGTCAATCGGCCTTTTTGTACCGTGGCGGCATAGTTCTGGCTTATGATGGCCAGCCCACGGTCGAGAGCTTCTTGCGTAGTCTCTTTGAGCAACACTTTGATGCCGGCGTTCGCGTAGTTCATGGCGATACCGCCCCCCATTGTGCCAGCACCAACAACCGCTGCCTGACGGATCGGCTGTGTCGGTGTTTCTCTTCCGATCCCAGGAATCTTGTTGACTTCGCGTTCGCCGAAGAAGACATGAATGAGCGACTTGGATTGGTCCGAGATCAAACACTCGCTAAAAATGTCCGCTTCTTTTTGCATGCCTTCCGCAAATGGCAATGAAGCCGCTTCAACGGCGTCGATGGCTTTGAGCGGAGCCATGAGGCCACGCGTTCGTTTCGCTACCGTCGCTCGTACCAAAGCCAATGCATTCGGATCGCACGCGGGAGTGGAAAGTTCGCTTGCTCTGCGCGACGAGCCCGTTTCCATCACGATTTCGCGAGCAAAAGCAATCGCGCCGGCCAACAGTTCGCCCTCGATGACCCGATCCAAAATCCCAGCCTTCTGCGCTTCAACTGCCGAAATGGAATCGCCCAAAGCGCACATCTCTGCTGCCTTGACCAAGCCGACAAGGCGAGGCAATCGTTGTGTAGCACCAGCTCCTGGGATCAGTCCCAATTTCACTTCGGGTTGACCTACCACAGCCGAAGTAGTGGCAACTCGATAGTTACAACACAGCGCCGTTTCCAATCCGCCACCTAAAGCCGTACCATGGATGGCCGCAATGACGGGCTTGATACAATCATCGAGGGCTGGAAACATCGAACGCATTCCAGCGTCAATGCCTTTGGCACCGGTTGCAAGTTTAGCAAACTGCTTGATGTCCGCACCCGCGATAAAGGTTCGACCGCCACCCATCAATACGATCGCTTTGACCGACGCGTCTGCGCAACACTCTCGGAGCGCTGCTTGGATCCCTTCCGGCACGCCAGGGCTGAGAGCATTCACCGGGGGATTGTTAACGGTGATGACTGCGATGTCACCATCGCGAGTTAGGATTACGAGTTCACTCACAAGTCTTGTCCCTTTTTCTATATGGTATCGATTTGTTCGACTGTACTAAGCACTACGGCAGAACTTCTTTGATTCGATCGTTGTGGCAGTGTCGCTCTGCGACACTGAATTGCCGAGTCGCGGAGCGACGTCGGCTACATCCATCCGTATGGATGGACTGCGAACTAGTCGCATCGTTCGAATAAGCCTGCCGCCCCTTGGCCACCGCCGATGCACATGCATACGACGCCGTAACGACTCTTTCGACGGATCATTTCGTTGGCAAGGGTACCGACCAAACGCGATCCGGTCATACCAAAAGGATGTCCAATCGCAATGGAGCCTCCATTCACATTGAGTTTATCTGGATCGATCTCGAGCCAGTCGCGGCAATAGACGACTTGCACTGCAAAGGCTTCGTTCAATTCCCAAAGATCGATGTCCGATACCTTCAGACCATGCCGCTTTAGCAACTTGGGGACAGCATAGATGGGGCCGATACCCATTTCATCCGGTTCGCATCCCGCGACTGCAAAGCCGCGAAAGACGACCTTGGCTTTGATTCCAAGAGCATCCGCCCTTGTACGTTCCAGGAGCAATGTCGCCGATGCGCCATCGGACATCTGCGACGCGTTCCCAGCAGTCACACTCCCCTGTCCGCTATTCGGGTCGAAATAGGGCTTGAGGGATGCAAGACCTTCGAGGGTAGTGTCGGCGCGATTGCACTCATCGCGTTCAAGCCAGTGCTCCTCCTGGCCAGCGATCGCGCCAGTCTTCTTGTCCAATAGGGCACGGGTAACTTGCATTGGAGCCAGTTCTTCGGTGATGTAGCCAGCTTGTTGGGCCTTGGCCGTTCGAAGTTGGCTAGACAATGCGTACTGGTCCTGAACTTCACGACTGATCTTGTATCGCTTAGCCACAATTTCTGCGGTGTCCCCCATCACCATATAGATACCTGGCTTGTGCTCGAAGACCCACGGATTGACCGACTTCTTGGGATCGATTTGCAAATTGTACATGGCTGTGATGCTCTCCACGCCGCCACCGATACATGCGCTGGCTCCTTCGCTGATTATTTCGTGTGCGGCTAGGGCAATCGCTTGCAGGCCGGACGAACAAAAGCGATTCAACGTGATCCCTGCAACGCTGGTCGGTAGCCCAGCTCGAATTGCGGCAACGCGAGCCACGTTCATCCCTTGCGGACCGTTTGGATCGGCGCAACCCATTACCACGTCCTCTATTTCAGCGGGATCAAGCTGCGGTGTTTTTCGCAGCACGTCCTTAATGCAGTGGGCCGCCTGATCGTCGGGCCGAGTCATATTCAACGAGCCTCGAAACGATTTTGCTAGCGGTGTTCGGGAACTGGCGACGACGACAGCTTCTCTCATTAGCTATTTCTCCAGGTTTCTAATTGCAGGTTACAAATTGCAGGTTACAAATTGCAGGTTACAAATCGGCGAGTCTGGCCAAATCGGACTCATAGCGACGATAGGCTAGTAAAAAAAGTGGAATCGAAAGTAGGCCAGCTTGGGCGGTGATCAAGATGCCCCATGTAAAGCTGCTCCAGTATCCGGTCAGCCATGCTGCGATGACCGAACCTAAGGATGCACCAAAAATGTTTAAACCTATCATGAGCAGGGCGATGGTCGTGGCCCTGAGTCGAATGGGGCTCAACTCCTGAACCGTGGCTAGAACAGGTCCATACATGATGGTCACCATGATCGCCGCAATACAATTGCATGCGCCGAGGGCGATTAAATTATCGCCAGGGAGAAATCGATAGGCGATCGCAAAGGGTGCGATGGCAATTTGTGCAACGACAATCGCCAATACTCGGCCCCCGTTTCTGTGCTTGTTCAGTAAGTCCCCCAGCCAGCCACCCAGTACATTACCAATGGAGCCGCCGATGAGCAGCATGCAACCTAAAAAGATCGGCGCCCCTGACTTGCTAAAACCGCGCTCGGCATTTAGCCACGAGGAATCAAGCCAGGTCGCACCGACACCGATGTTGATGATCACCGCACCGATCATCGTCAACGCCAAGGCCGGAGTTCGACGAATCGCTCCCCAAGTCTCAATGAGCGAAGACCAAAATGAGCGTCGTTCCGTTTCCTTAGTCTTGGACAGAAGCGGTTCTGGGTCCGTCGCCCCGCGTCGCGGATCTTTGACCATCATCAATACCACTACCATCGCCAGACCGATCAGTCCAAGTCCGAAGAAACATCCACGCCATCCAATCCATGGGATGGGCCAAAGCAGATTTGCAATGATCAACGAAAGGCCAGCCCCAATCGGAACGCCTAGATAGTAAAGTCCAGATGCCAACGATCGCTTGCGTGGATGAAATACATCCGCCAGCATCGCAACAGCGGCCGGCGTTAATGTCGCTTCGCCAAATGCGACAAAGATGCGAGCGAAGGCCAATTGCCAAAAGTCTTGAGCCAAACCACTCGCTGCCGTCGCGCCACTCCAAATGAGTAGCCCCAATGCAATCAATCGCGGACGATGCTTTCTATCCGCCAACGTGCCCAAATAAAGACCGGCAACGGAATACACGATCGAAAAGGAATATCCGGCTAGCAGCTGGTTTTGGAGGACTGTCAGATGCAACTGGGAATCATCGCGAAGCGGGATTTGCAAGCTGGTTATCAACTGTCGATCGACGAAATTGATGACATTGAGTGACGTGAGCAACGCCAAGAGCTGCCAACCCGATGGCAATGCCGATTCCTGGCTTGAAGTCGACATCGCGTTGACACCATCCTACGTTAGTTGCACATCGAACCATACCGAAGCCCAATTTACCGACCGGACGGTAGGTTCGCAAGTCATAGTAGAACAGTTGTCTCAACTGTTCCTCGCTGCGTTTCAAACTTATTCTCTGCGGCACTCTAACCCCCGCGGAATTGCTGATTGCTAGAGGTTGTACGAACTCCCGAGCGATTGAGGACAATCTCTCTACAATGCAACGCGAAGATAGGTTGGCACCCCATTCCATATTCGTTAATATCCAGACTATGAATACTATAAATAATTGGATTCAACCCGTTCACTTGGTAGGCAAGTACGCCTACCTAGAGCCCCTATCATCGGCGCACGAAGATGGCCTAAAGGAAGCCGTGAAGGACGGAGAACTATGGAAGCTTTGGTACACTTCTATTCCATCGCGAGAAGAAATGCAGGACGAAATCAAGAATCGATTGGAAAAACAGTCTAACGGTACGTTGCTACCGTTCACAGTCTTCGATGCTCAGGGGAAAATCGTGGGCATGACGACTTATCTGAACATAGAAGCGTTGCATAAGCGTCTTGAGATTGGCTTTACGTGGACAGCGCTTAGCGCCCAGCGTGGACCAATCAACACCGAATGCAAATTGATGTTACTGCGACATGCATTCGAAACACTGGACTGCGTTGCCGTCGAGTTCCGAACGCACTTCTTCAACCAACAAAGCCGTCGCGCGATAGAGCGTCTAGGTGCAAAGCTAGATGGTATTCTGCGCAACCATCGACAAATGGAAAATGGCACAATACGTGACACTTGCGTTTACAGTATTATCTCCAGTGAATGGCCCACCGTTAATGCGCATCTGCAATGGCAACTCGACAAACCTCGTTGATTAAGGCGAGAGGCGGTTGAAATCCTACTCTAGCCATCTCGTAGCACGGGCGTCTCGCCTGTCTCGCCCGTCCAAACATAGGCGTCTCGCCCGTCCAAACATGGGCGGGACGCGCGGGACGCCCATGCCACTTGGTATGTTTGTTTCTGCCCCTCGCCTAAGACCCCAACAAGTTATTTCTGCAACGAAGCCTGCGACCTATCCGGAGCGAACCAGATAGCGATCATCCCAAGCCCATATATCATCGCGCAGATTGTACCAACCCGTGGATAGTCGCCACTCAGCGCCGTGAAAAGCCAGCCTGCGATGAGTACTCCGGCGGCAGTTGCGAACCTGCCTGAATTAAAGGCAAGGCCGCTCCCCGTCGCTCGCACTGAGGTTGGAAACAACTCCGGCAAATAGACGGCGAGCCAACCAAAGAATAAGGTCGCGGCCAGCCCCTGCGCAAACACCACTGGGTGGAACGACGGCTGCAGCGGTGCAGTCCACTGGAACATGACGATGGTCAATGCCGTTGCAGAAAGACTGATCAAAAAGTAACTTCGACGCCGGCCGAGCCAGTTTGCCAATTGAGCCCCTACAAAACTCCCAATCGTCGCCCCCACTGCCCACCAGCCCTGTGTCGACGCCTTGTATCCCGCGTTGGTCGCGCCGGCAATGGAGTCGGCCCAAGGTATCATCCACTTGCTCGCCGCCCAAGCGCCGACGAGGAATCGCAGAACAAGCATCTGCTCCTGAGACTTTGCCCACGCCCCACAGGCAGCAAAGACCAAATAGAACAGGATACTGATCCCCATCGCCCGAGCGCGTCCGATTCGATCTCCCAAGTTTCCTAAAACAATTCCACCTACCGCTGCCCCCAAAAGCAGCGCTGCCGTGAACTTGGCAAACCACTCGCCCCCTAAGGTCGGCGTGTAGGCTTCACCAAGTAAGCTCCTCGACACAGACAGCGACGCAACGGGCATGAGTCCGAGCTCCACTCCGTCAAAGACCAACCCTAGAAATGCTGCCGTCAGTACCGCAGCTTTTGTAGTTGGAGATAGCGTTTCATTACTCACCTTCTCGCCCTTGGTAAACGGTGATGATCGAACAGTTGTCTTGCTCACCATAGCCCTTCGATTCAGCTTGTTCTAGAAGAGAGAGGTGCGTCCAAATAATGAACTCCATAGGTGGCGAGCCGTTGGCCCATGGCGATACAGTCGTCGGGTTCACCCGTTGTCGTATCGATTACGCATTGCGATGGTCGTAGCCCCGATTGCATCAGCTCGATCACCTCGGCAACAATGTCGCTTGAATACAGACTAAGGATCACGCGGTCGCAATCCCGGATTGGATTGTCGCTCCAGACCGCACCGAGTTTAAGAAGTGGAACGGCTTTCTCCGGAGACCGATTCCAAATCGCAACGGCATAGCCATATTGAAGTACTCGTTCGGTAATGGCCGTACCCATAAGACCCAACCCGATCACAGCGATCGATTGTTTTGTTTCGTTTGGCTGTACGATGAATCTTTAAAGAGAGAGCATAACTTCAGACAAAGTGAACCGTAGCACGGCCTCCTGGGCCGTGCAATCTCAACCCAAGCACAATCTACTGGGTTCGTGTCCCTGTGGTCGAATATTCGTAGCATGGCCTTCGACTCACCACGGTTTGCTCCGTTCCGTTACAATGATTATCGAACTAGGGGATTATCGAACTAGAGCTCGCTATTTTTCATTCTTCGGCCACATCATTCTGTACCCTGAAATGCCCTCTCCCATCTCTCTCGGACTCGACTTTGGCACCGAATCTGTACGCGCAATACTCATCGATGCAACTGGTAAGCAACGATCGATTGCAACCAGCGACTACACTCATGGTCAAATCACGGAACGGCTTCCTGGTACTACGGAGCCCTTGCCACCGAGATATGCACTGCAATCACCGAGCGACTGGATCGAATCGGCGGCCATGGCAACCCGCGAGGCAATCGACAGTGCAGGTATTTCGCCGGACGAAATCGTTGGGATCGGTGTCGATTTCACGAGTTGCACGATGCTCCCGACGACTCGCGATGGCAAGCCCCTGTGTGAGTTAGACGCGTTCAAGCACGTTCCTCTGGCTTGGCCCAAACTATGGAAGCATCATGGCGCCCTCGATCAAACGGAACGTCTGAACCGAATCGCGAAACAGCGCAACGAGTCTTTTCTTAGACGCTACGGTGGCACCATAGGCTTGGAATGGTTCTTTCCAAAGATGCTCGAGACGATTGAAAATGCGCCGCATATCGCTGCCGCCGCCGAAGTTTGGTTAGAAGCAGGTGACTGGTTCGTTTGGCAACTCGTGGGCGGTGCGGCCGAGACTCTTACGCGATCCACCTGCCAAGCAGGATACAAAGCGATGTGGTCTGCGAAAGATGGATATCCGTCCAGCGACTATTTTAAAGCCATTCATCCCGAGCTTGCTCGAGCAGCTTCAAAATGCCTGCCGGGGATCATGCGTTCGCCTGGTGAATGCGCAGGTCGACTAACGGCTTCCATGGCTGGTCGGCTAGGCCTGCGGGCGGGGACACCTGTTTCTGCTGCCATCATCGACGCGCACGCCGCAGTTCCAGGCGTCGGTGCAGCTGAACCTGGGACATTGGTCATGGTACTCGGCACTAGCAGTTGTCATATGCTCAACTCCACCGTACTTTCGGAAGTGCCCGGTGTTGCCGGGATCGTCGATGGAGGTATCCTGCCAGGTATGTTTGGCTACGAAACCGGACAAGCGGCCGTGGGGGATGCGTTTGCGTGGCTGCGTCGATTGCTTGGACTCGAATCCTTTGATTCAATTGCTACCGCTGCCAAGAACTTATCGCCAGGTGCGGATGGTGTGCTGTGCTTGGACTGGATGAACGGTTGCCGAACGCCATTGATGGACGGAGGACTTCGTGGTGCATTCACGGGCCTGGGTTTGGAGCACGGTCCGCAGCATCTGTATCTAGCACTCATGGAAGCGTCAGCATTCGGGCTCCGATGGATTGTCGAGCTACTTCGAGACGGCGGAGTTGCAATCGATCGTTTGGTCGCGACGGGTGGACTGCCACATCATAATCGCGCCATCGTCGAGGTATATGCCGATGTGCTCGGCCTCGACATTGAAATCCATCCATCCACGCAAGGCCCAGCGGTCGGCGCCGCGGTATTGGGTATGCTCGCCGCTGGACCGCAAACGAGCGGTTTTCAAACGGTGATCGATGCGGCGACGGCAATGGCAGGCGTTCGTGACGGCAAACAAAATATCGTACGGGCTCGACCTGAACGCACTCACGTTTACAGTCAACTTTATCAAAACTATCGTCGCTTGGCGGCCCAAACTGAAACAAATGCAACTTAGCAAACGCAACCCGCTTACAATCGCAAGTCGCGGCTAACGCCCAATGGGAACCACTTTGTAAATTTTGAGCCTCAGTGCTTGTAAATTTTGAGCCTCAATGCGCTAGCATGAGGGCCGGATTTGCAGGTGATTACTTGACTTCCGGCCCGCACGCTAGCGCGTTGCGGCTCAAAAGAAGTGCCATTTGGCTAACGCCTTCGGCTACAACTAACATGACTAACATGACTAACTCAGCAATCATTCTCGTCGCCTCGGGCGATCTTCGCGACTCTGCCAACCGTGTCTGCTGGGATGCCCAGCAGAAGATGGAACAGCAACTCACCGCTGCCATCACCAGTTTTGGTCGCCAAGTCAAACGGGGACACGGACACGACGCCGCCCGAGGTCATGGCTTCATCTCGTCGCAACGACAGGGAATCGAGGTCTTCAAAAAGATCGACACCAATGCGCCGCTGATCGTTGCCGAAGCCGTTTGGCAATACTCGCATCATGTGCTCGCAGGACTGATGACGCACAAAGGGCCTATCCTCACCGTCGCCAATTGGTCGGGCAAATGGCCGGGTCTCGTTGGTCTGCTCAATCTCAATGGCTCCTTGACCAAGGCCGGGGTGAAGTACAGTTCGCTATGGAGCGAGACGTTCACAGATGAAGCATTTTTGAGAAAGCTTAAAACATGGCTTGAAACCGGCCGAGTAATCCACGACACATCGCATGCCAAGCCGCTTAATCCAAGTGGTTGCGATCCCAAGGCGCAATCCGTTGGCAAACAAGTGGCGGCTACATTGCAACGCGACAAAGCCATCTTGGGTATCTTTGACGAAGGCTGCATGGGGATGTTCAATGCCATCATCCCAGATTCATTGCTCAATCCGCTCGGCGTTTTCAAGGAACGGCTTAGTCAGTCGGCTCTCTACTATGAAACGCGTCAAATCAGCGATGAAGAAGCTCAGGGAGTTCGTAGCTGGCTCGACCAACAAGGCATGGTCTTTCATACTGGCCCGAACCATGCCTCGGACTTGACCGATGCTCAGATTCTAGACCAATGTCGCATGTACATTGCCGCACTTCGCATTGCCGATGACTTTGGCTGCGATGCGATCGGGATTCAGTACCAACAAGGCTTGAAGGATCTGTTACCAGCTAGCGATCTCGTCGAAGGCATGCTCAACGATTCCGTTCGACCACCAGTTAAGTCTCGCGACGGTTCAAGAGTGCTCTATCCGAATCGACCACTCACCCATTTCAACGAAGTCGACGAATGCGCCGGCTTAGATGGATTGCTTACCGAACGCATCCATCGAGCGCTTGGGCAGCCGGTCGAGAATACGCTTCACGACTTACGCTGGTCGGATCGGGACGCATCCGGAACGGTCAACGAAGAGGTATGGGTATTGGAGATCAGCGGCGCGGTCCCCGCATCTCATTTCGCAAAAGGTTGGGGGGAGGCCGAGGGATTCCGGCAACCGGCCATGTACTTTCCGTCAGGTGGCAGCACCATTCGCGGTATTTCGAAACCCGGTGAGGTGGTATGGTCGCGAATCTACATCGCCGATAATCGGTTGAAAATGGACTTGGGGCGTGCTACAGCTGTCGAACTACCGAGAACGGAAACGGAACGTCGCTGGAATGCAACAACGCCTCAGTGGCCGATCATGCACGCTGTGTTCCACGGCGTGACACGCGATCAAATGATGGCTCGGCATCAAGCCAACCACATCCAAGTCGCCTATGCCAATAGTGCGGCGGAGGCCGACATCGCAATGCAGGCCAAAGCGATCGCCGCGGCGGAACTCGGCATCGAAGTTGCCATTGCGATGTCGATCTGAGCGGCCACTAAAAACACGCCCCTGAAAAACCAACAGAAAAGTTTGAAGTTAATGTCTCGCCATACAATCACTAACACAACCTAGGGAATTCACATGAAGTCGTCCATCGTTTTTGCAAGTCTGTCTCTCGCCATCGGATTTCCTGCCATCCAATCCGGAGCCCAAGAGTCCGCGAGTCCGCCCGCTTCGACCATCGAAGTTAGCGAATTCAATGAACTGGTCAAAGGTTCAAAATGGGATGATGCAGCCGCTTGGGTCGATGCGGCACTAAAAGAGAATCCCGACTCTTCCAAATTGCTGTCACTCAGTTTGCAGCTTGCAAACCAAACCATGCGGGCTCAACCAGAGGCTGCAGCCAAGCGATTTTCGGAGTTGATCGACAAATGGTGCTCCTCCCAAAAACTGACCATCGAGTCGGCTCGCAATCTCTATTCAGCGACGAGTATGTATAGTGCGATGTTGATGCAAAAGGATCGAGGTCCCGAGGCTATTGAAGTGTCTCGGCGCTCGTTGACGACCGTCGCTGCAGCGGGCGATTCGGTGCGTGCGATCCGTCGAGATTTGGAATCGAACTTGGCCAGAAATCTTAAGCGAGCCGAGCATTCGGCAGACGCACTAGCGCTGATGCGAGCCTCCTTTGATAATGTAAAGACTGGCGTGATCGAGGGTACTGACGATCTGCGAGATTTGGTTAAAGTCACCAACACTTTTTCCGGACTGTTCGATGACGACAATGCAGAGGAAGTTAGTGACCGAAGCAAGTACGTCGAGAATCTTTTGATCCAAAAACTTGATGCTCAGCCCATTCTATTTACCAACTTGGCTGCCTATTTTTCGTTCCGATCAGCTCAACTTTCTCAACTCATCTATTCCGATCCTGCTCGCGTCGTTCCGCAAGCATTATGATTTGCGTCACGGATTTGTATTGACACCCAAGGGAAGTGAGTACAACAAACAACTTGCGGTCTCGGGAATTCCTCAAGCGGTGTTGCTGGACAAACAGGGCGCCATCCGTATGATCAAAGTGGGCTCCGGTCCGAAGAACGCGCACGATCTTGAGGAAGCGATTAAGATGCTGTTAGCAGAGGGAACTAAGCCAGCAGATAGCGGTAACAAGAAAGAGACTGCGAAGTCGGGTTCCTCACAATAGTACGATTAGCAAGTGAGCGCTTTTATCGCCGGGGCGCATCGCTGAACCAATAATTTTTGCCGGCTTTCGCCAGCTGCGAATGTTCTTCGAATACCTCGCTTTCTCGGCGACCAGTGAAACGATTAGCGCTGCCTAACACGGTTACGCGGACTTGGCCGTCCGCGTCCACGACGCTTGCAATTGTTTTTGCGACGCCGAGCTGAAATCTGGCCTGCGGATAAATCGGCGTATCTAGTGACTGCAGCGACCAAGCATCGATGGGGACGACGACCCATTCCAACATCTCTTCCTCTTCGGTGGTTGGCTTTTTCATCAACGCGACCAAATCAGTCGGCAATCGGTGAATGCTCGGAGCGGCCACCTCAACGCGAGCACGACTGCTATGGGGCGCATACAACGCCCAGCTTGGCCAATGATCCCATATCCCAAATCGTTCTGTAATCGGCATGACAATGACTATCGCAATCATCACAATGCATGACGTTTGCGCACAACCTTTCAGCCGGTTGAAATACTTCGGCGCAATTGCCTGTGGATCAATTCCGCATTGAGCAATAGGCACGCTTCTTACAACGAACAGCAAATAAGATTGAACCGCAAACTGAGCATTCCAAAGCAAAACACCTAGTCGATGGTTCAGTCCTAGCGGACCGAGGATCCAGATCAATGTCAAGTGCAAGCAGATGGCACACATCCCTGCGGCGCGACGGCCTTTTGGCCAAGCCAAACCAATCGCGATAACAAGTTCAGCCAACGGAAACGTCGCGACCAGGACAAGCCTTTGCCAACTAGGAATTTCTGGTAGATCCCGACCAAAACACTTAATCATGGCTCCCAGCATTTGTTGTCCTACAGTATGCAAGAATTCAAAGTCGAATTTCCCCAGGGCTGAATAGAAATAGATACTAATCATCAACCATCGCATCCAAGTGAGGCGAACATGAATTCCGCAGCACAGCCAAATGACGGTAAACAACCACAACTGGTAGGCCCAAGGCTGCAAGCGATGTTGGTCAAGACAGACTAACGCGCATAAAGATACTAATACCAAAAGGCATCCCGAGATATTCGAATACCCAGAACGCCCCATGGCAAAGAACAGAAGTCCGACAATCAAACATCCCAAAAGGATCCAGTCGCACCAAACCGGCGCATCGCAAAGTAATGCGAAAGCAGGCACCTGCGGGAATACCGTTTGAGGGATCCACAGTCGAAAGGTTGCAGCGATCAATGCGAGAGAGAAGATGGCAGTCCAACGCTGCAATCGCATGACGACGTCAATGTTTTGCACAAAATCTCCAAGGTTGTCAGCGACCGCTTCGAGCCTCGATAGTCCCGTCTCCCTGCCTCGCTTGATTGCGGCTCGTTCCCACATACGCATTAGTTTTCGAACAAAACAAATGAACATCGCTAGACAAGATGTGCAGGATGTTTTTGCGTCGCTGATCGATTCACTTGTGTCATGTAAATCGTTTGTAAGCACTAAGGCAGAAGTTCTTTGATTCGATCGTTGTGGCAGTGTCGCTCCGCGACACTGAATTGCCGAGTCGCGGAGCGACGTCGGCTACAATAGTCCGACCTCGATTCCAGTCGCCTTCAGATTGTTAATAATCTGGGCCTAGTGTTCCGGAGTGATCGCACAACCGATGATCTTCTCGGTGATTTTTCCAAATTGTAAGTCGGATGGACGATCATCCTGTTTATCCTGTCCATCCATGTTCATTTCACCCATTGTATCGAGCATTTAGGACAAAGTTGCTTCCGATGAATAAATTCGGAAACTTATGTGCAGGTACTTATCAGCGCTGCAGGTCCTAGCTTGAATCCATTTCGCTGCTTCTTCGACAATGGGCATGAGCGTTCGATAGCTATAGCCGAATACACTACCCCAATTCAGGAAAGGACTCGCGGCCAGCGATGCGGCTGATGAGTGTCTTTGATCTTAACACAAAGTCCGACTTGTAGTTGGCCACTTGTTGCTCAGTGATACCAAGCAACTCCGAGGTATCTTTGTTGCTCATTCCTGCCACAAATAGCAATTCAATGCACTTCAATTTTAGCCAATCCGATTTGGACTGCCACTTGCCAATTTGGTCCTGAAGCGCTTCAACCAGTGCCAACTCTTCTGTGTCGCGGCGTTCGACCGATTGAGCGAGACTGCTAACTGCGCGCGTTGCACCTGGAACTCGCTGGGCACCGTCGCTCGAGTCGTCACCCGTGTAAAACGCCAGCGTATGTCGACGCCCTTCTCGCCGCAAATGGTCCGTTAACTTGTATGCGGCAATGGAAAACAAGTAACTTTCCAATGGCCTCTGGCAATCGAAGTTGGGCAAGCTATTTAGAAACCCGACAAACGTCTCTTGTACTATATCTTCGGCGTGCGAACGATCTATGAGTCGCGAACCTACGAACGCCAATAGCCGACCCTCGAATCGGTCGATTAGCTGTTGCCACGCATCGGTGCTGCCGGACCGAATGCTTTCAACTAGCAGTCGCTCAGGGTAATTTGGGTTCGAAGTTTCCTCACTCATTTCTCGAGTCTAGCTTTTTCACGTTGAGCCAACAACCCGACCGCACCGGACAAAAGCGTGATGGCGAACACCCCTATGCCACCCATGACTCCAACTTTTTTCGTTCGCTCCTCTCGAATGCTGTGTTTTTCCCATTCGCGAATCTTCGCAAGTTGCTCTGATGAAATATGCATTCCGATCCAAAGCTGATGGTACGTACCTGACGGACGGTCCTGGATATTGTCGAACTCCTGTCCTTTCTTGACCCAATACTTTTCCACATATTCCTGTGTTAGCTCCAGCAATTTGTAGGCCTGAACGAACTCCAACACATGTTTATCCAAGTAGGTGCGGACGTCTAGCATCATGCGAGATTTCAGGTCTTCGCGGCATTGTTCTAAATCGGGCAGAAGCGTGCTGCTGATAGCAAGGCTGTGTTCATCACCCAAAACCAAGCCGTTCTTGACCCAATCTGGAGTACTGCCGTTGAGTACAGGTGAGGTGTCCCCAATCGAATCCCTCCCGATCGAGTCTTCAGCGACTGAATCAAAGGACTCGTTATTACCGACTTCTGCTCGTGTAGGTGAGGGTGTTTCCGCCAAGGTAGGCGGTTCTGGCGGACTTGGTGCAGCCGGCTCCGTTTGAGCAATGGCAAGGGCCGTAAACCCGGCCATGCAGGCGAGTTGCAAGACTAAGAGAGCAATGGTTGATCGCATAATATTCAAACATCCGACGCGGTTATGAGTTGATGGTTAAAGACACACTTCCGTCATTATGCAAGCTGTGAGTTCTCTTTGAAGTCCATCCAGGGTGAAGCCATCTGCACTGAAAAGGAGGTGACTCCGGCGACGATAAAGCACCAAGGGGCTGGGAAGTAGAACATGCCTTGCACCAAAGCTGCCATGGCCACACTCCAAGCTATCGCCCAAACACTAAATCGGCTCTTGCGAAGCACATCGGACTGTCGCCACCATCGAACCATCCACATCAGACCCCCGAAGTAGGCAATGTGTCCGGCGAGCAACGGCATGGCGTTTTGGTCGTAAAATCCTTGCCAGCTTTTGTTCCAGTTTCTCTCTCCGGTGTTGATTACGACAAAATCTTGGCTCGTTGTGATTTCGTTCCAGGGAACCAAAAGAAACTCGCTCAACTTATAACTCACTATTCCAAGCAACACTCCCGCCGTTAGTTGTACGAACCGGAAGACGATTGAATCCTCCGTTTTTGACTCCCAACGTCGGGTCAAAAACAACGTCGTCCAAGTCATCGCCAGGGACATGATTCCAGTCCAGGCAATACCCGTCACAAGCGATGTCGCATTTCCCTGGTTCTTAGCCACTGTTAACATACTAGCGCTAACTGCGATGACAGCTGTCACCAGGCCGGACAATGCCCAACTACGAGTGTACTCGTGGCTGCGTGTCCAGAAGCCCTGTTGCTTTAATGTGTTTCGCTTTTCGGTTTGCCAAGTTCGAAGTGCAACTCGATATGGAATGCGAGCGGGTTTAGCAGGCGCGGGCTGAACATTCTGGTAGTGGGCTGTTGGTTGAAGCGCAGCCGGCGACGATCGAATCGGCTGAACGTTACGGGCAAAATGCGGTTGAGCCCCAACCGTTGGCGTCCCGATCGGCTTATTGGCTCCACCGATTAAATACCAGACGACGTAGTAGCATATGTATATTCCTAGCAATACGAACATCAACGGCGCGATCAGGGCAGAATTCATCACCAAGAAAATGATGGTCAGAACGATCGCAACTCCCCTGCCTCCTGGTGGCAGATTTCGGAAAAATGTTTGTGCTTCGCCAACGGCTTGATGCACCGCTCGGGCGACAGGTTCTCGATAGAGATTTTCAGCCATCGTCGCACGGTTCCGACCGTTTCGATATCTCCACGGATCCGAACTACCTGTTGCTTGAGCACCAGCGACCGTGGCATCCAAGCTACCGATAGGTCTAGCAATTGGAATCTGGTTGGCAGGCGCCGCGACCCGGACAGGTTGCATGACTGGCGGTAGGTTGGCTACGTTTGCATTGGTAAGCTTGATTGCAAGGCCACTACCATCGAGCCCCCATCCAAGAGCACTTAGCATCTCCCTACAATCGCGAAATCGCGAAGTTGGATTCTTTGCAAGCGACTTTTGAATGACATACGCGAAGAGTTGTGGGACCTGTGACAAATCAGGGTCGGCCGTCAAATGTTTCAGGATGATCTCTTGACTGCTCTCACCATCAAAAGGGACGGTGCCAGTCAACAGCTCATAGAGGATGATTCCCATCGAGTAGATGTCGATCTCTTTGCCATACTCACCTTTGCCTATCTCGGGAGCCATGTAATGAAATGTTCCAACGCTCTCCGTTTGTCCACCGCGTCGCGACGCGCTGATGTATTTGGAAAGGCCGTAGTCGCCAATTTTGATCAGCCCGCCATCGGTAAAGACGTTGGCAGGCTTTAGATCCCGATGTACGATCCCTTGATCATGCAGGTATGCAACTCCAGCAGCCAACTGGGCAAACCACTGCATCGTCTCATCGGATGACATTCCTTGTGGCGCTTTGTCCATTAAGTCTCGAAGCGAATCGCCATCGATAAACTCCATCACGATCCAACCCTGTTCGATCTTATCGAACTTGATGTCGTAGATCGCAACTAGATTAGGATGCCGAAGATTGAGGCAATGACGAACGCCACGGACTTCGACTTCAAGGTTCTTTTGTATTCGCTTGAGCGCCACTTCCTTTCCGGAATCGCTTTCGGCGAAGTAGACTTCGCCGAAGCCTCCTGAGCCGACGCCACGTTTGATTTTATATCCATCGAGAGGAGTGTCGCCGCTGCCGTATTGGAATTTCATCGAAACACCGATGGGTTCTGATCTGCTGAAGTCTTTGGACTGGTTGCCAAGAGACGTGCCCTCAGCGGAATCTATAGCTAATATTTCTTTCGGTCGGCGTCGAAGCATCGTAAACATTATGTTCTCTCCGTCACCCTTTCTGCAAATGCAGACGTTTTCTTCTCGTGCGAATCTATGGTTTGGTTTAGTTTACTCTGGAATGAATTTCGTTTTTGCTGGTAAAAGCTTGGTAGCATTATTCGAGCGTCATTGAAATTTCGTCTCCACGAATCCTTTGGCCCTGAACCAAAGGAAACGGGGCGCGAATTGGCTTTCCATCGATTTGTATGTTGGCCTGTTCGCTGACTCGGCACATCCACTCTTTGCCATTTCGGAACAACACAACTTTGGTCGTCCAGTCGGGACAAATCACGTGCGAATTGGATTCGGGTCCCAAAACACAGGATTCACCCATCAGCAAAGCCGCCGAGAGAAGAGGCTGCCAACGGGTATGACCGATCAATTCCAGCCGAGCCGTACCGCTCAGCTGTGTTGGCTTGACATAACGCAACTCAATCCGGGAGCCAAGCGTAATGACAGAACCATCGCCGAGCGAAACCGCCCGATCAATTTCCGCTCCATTGACTTGAACGAGTTGCAAAGGCTGAATCAAGTGGTCTTCACCATGTCGGCGAATGACAGCCGCTCGACGACTGAGATCGCCGCGTATCGCCAGATCAACTTGGTTACCCGGAAACGCTTGGCCAATCGTGACTTCGTTCTGATCGCAAATGGCATAGCTTCCAACGCCATCGATCCACAGAATTTTTGGAAGAGCCATGGCGATCATCGGGGCAGAGGAGGAAACAGGTCGTGCGAGATGGCTCATCATACTATCATCCTCTCGTTTTGACTTTCATAAGGCGAGCGGCAGGAGTTGATTTACCGTAGCTTGGGCCCCTGGCCCGAGTTTCGCACGGCCCAGGGGGCAATTTCGCACGGCCCAGGGGGCCATGCTACTGTTAGAACCAAGACTATCGGGCGTTGATCACAACATGGGCCGCAAACCGTGGGCTAGCGCTCAATGGCGCTCACTTTGTAAATTTTGAGCCTCAATGCGCTAGCATGAGGGCCGGATGTGCAGGTAATTACTTGACTTCCGGCCCGCACGCTAGCGCGTTGCGGCTCAAAGTGAGTGCCATTTGGCTAACGCTCTGCGGCTGATCAGTAATGATCCTGTCTATAATCCGCGCTAGCGTGCGGTTCAGCCCGACTTATGATCGATGCCGACTATCGATTGTCAACTAATGATTTTACTTCCGCTCCAGTGCGATTGAAGTAAACCGAAATCTGGTCGACGAGGTCTGCAGGTGTGTCTTCATCCGATACGGGTATGCCTACCGTCATATCGCATGTGTCTGTCATTCTTTCCTCGACATCGATTCGAGTACCGATATCTGCGACAGCTTGGCGTACAGAACTGACATGGCTGTCGTTGACTGTAAACTTACTGCTCGTCTTGGCAACTTCCACCATAGTCAAACGTGCTTGCAGGTTTTCGACTGCGACTTCCATTTCACGCTTTGCAGCCAGCATCTCGTCCAATTTGCGGCGAGCACCCTCAAGGTTTTTTTCCCGAGCCGACAGAATTTTCTCGACTTTTTCAGCAGTCGCTTCCTGTGTCTGATAGTTTTTGAATCGGCTGGCCAAATCCTTTTTGACTTGATCCATGTCCCACGACTTGCCGCCATAGCTGACAAATTTAGCCCCACTCTGAACATCGTCCTTGAGCTTCAGAATAGCTTGCTTTGATTTAACGAGCGATTCACTCTTTGCATGCACTTCGCGTTGCAATCTAGCAACCTCAACCTCTTCGCGTGCGATAACTTTAAGGTTGCTTGCAATTTCCGGCTTTAGGTCACGGATCATATCCCGCACTCGACTAATCTCGACATCGAGCGGAATCTGTTCCTTGATCGTGTCTCGAAGGCTGTGATAGCCTGTTCTAATGTAGCTGACACCCGCGGTGCCAAACAGGAGAGCGCCTGAACCAACAAGAATTGCAGATCCCAACAAAACTTTCTTTAGCATGGTATTTCCCCCAAAAGCTGATGAAACAGAGTCGGGAAACCCCCGCTCTGCCGCTCCCATTCATCACGCCGCTTTCAAGGCTAGTTTGCCCTTTGCAAACCAGCAAAACTTGTAAAACCGACCGAATATGAGGGGCACGGACAAGAAGTGATTCGCGGGTGGTAGAGGAATCTTGGAAGTTTTTCTGTTTTTTGAGTAACGAAGCAATCTTGACTCAAAGTTCGAATTTTCATAATCCAAATAGCTTGGAGCCCATGTTGAACTCGCTTTGTCGCCACAATGCCATCCATAAAAAAGCCATACACCAAAAAGATCGGACGTGTGTTGAACCTGCGGCTGTTCTGCTGCGCGATTGGGTGTCTGTTTTGGACAGGCTGCAGGCAGCGCGCGTACACCGAGCTTTACATTGAGAATATGGCTAGCGAAATTCGTATGCTCGAGGACCGAATCTACGAATACGACGCCGCGTACAATGAAAAGGACGACGGCTACGAGTCCCTAGTGAACGAAGTTGCACGTTTGAAAAAAATCAATGCGGAACTTCAACGCAAAAATGGTCTACAACCGTTCCCCGACAGCTCGTCTCGAAATGGCAGCTCGCCGAGACTCAACGGAAAACCTGAACCTTACGAATCCATCGAGGTTTTACAAGGTGCTCCATTCGAATCAACTCCCAGCAATGTTTATGAAGTGCCCCCGGTTCTGATGCATAATTCTGAGTCCATCGAGAATCCACCCGTCGTTCGCAAAGCTCCCGTCGCACCCCCTAATAACAAGCCGCGCTCCACCGAGGCTGGCGAGCTCTTTCCTCCGGGCTCCAACTCTTCCACCCCTCCACCGGCTCTTCCAATTGCCCCAAAGAACGTGATTGAGCCGCAAGCATCCAAAGGTATTATCTTCCCCAAACGCGATTCGGTTTTACCATCCGTCGAAAGTTTGACTGAACAAGTAAGCATGCCCGAATCAATGGTCCGATCGGCCCAGCAACCCAAGCTCATGGTCGTTCCATCACCCAGCTCGATTCCTTCAACTACGAATCCGTCGCCGTCGAACAATGCTCCATCACTTTTGCAAAAGCGGTTTCCCAAGAATCCGCAGAGCGCGATCCAACCAGGAAGGATTCGATTGCCAGAAGGATCCAAGGTTCAATTTGCGTCCGCCAACGAGATAATCGCGAACAGCAAGACAACAGATGTCCTCGACAAAAAGATTGTCGAAATCGGCTTCCATGCCACCCTTTGCCATGGACACAATTTTGACGATAAACCCGGCGATGACGGTCTCTATTTGGTGGTGACTCCGAGCAACGCTGCAGGGCAAATCCTGAATCAACCCGGAACTCTTACTGTCGTAGTTGAGGACCAAGCCGAAACAAAAGATAACGGTCGCATCGCCGCTTGGGATTTCACGCCGGAACAGTTGGCAGAAACACTTGAACCGATCGGGGCTGCACAAGGTTTTCATCTAAGCTTGCCCTGGCAAGGCAAACTACCAATTAGCAAAGCCGTTACTGTCTACCTTCGATATTCGAGCGAGGACGGGCGGACGCTGGTCAATCAGCGCGAAGTTCATCTACGCATTCCAGCCAACGGGAAGCCGGTCTGGACCGCCCGCACGAGCACCAAGTAACCGTTGCTCGACTGTGGCCGAGTCACTCTGTGACCCGGCTTCGGTGTCGCTGAGCGACACCGCCACATCAGACACCGACACACCAGGTACGTTCCATCCACTGCCCTATTAAAATCGACTCGTATGCAAATCACACACCATGGCGGCCATTTGGGTGTTACCGGCTCTTGTCATGAACTGCACTTTACGGACGCGCAATCCGTCTTGATTGACTGTGGCATGTTTCAAGGACAAGATGCGCGCGGACGCGATGGAATGGATATCGATTTCCCGCTGGACGATGTGCAAGCGATTATTCTAACGCATGTCCATATCGACCACATCGGACGCATCCCGTATCTCTTTGATGCCGGGTTCCACAAGCCCATCTACTGCACCAAGCCCACGGCAATGTTGTTGCCGATCATGCTCGAAGATGCGATGCGATTGGGTATAACACGGAACCGTCGCGTTATCAAGGAATTCCTGGACGACCTGAGACGACTCATTCGGCCGATCCCTTATGGCAAGTGGACGAATGTTCACACCGGCAAGTTCCACAATTCGCAATCTAACCTGCCGGATAGCGCCAAACATGGCCTGGAGTTTCGGTTTCAACCGGCTGGCCATATTCTTGGTTCGTCCTATGTCGAAACGGCCCATGGCGATGAACGTTTCGTCTTTAGCGGTGACCTGGGTTCACGCTGCACCCCTATTTTAAACGATCCAATTAGTCCTGAACGTGCGGATCTACTGGTTCTTGAAAGCACCTACGGCGATCGCATCCATGAGGGACGTGAAACTCGCTTGCATCGGCTCGAATCGATCTTGTGCGAGACCATGGCAAATCGAGGGATCACAATCATTCCCGCGTTCAGTCTGGGCCGCACCCAAGAGCTCCTCTACGAAATGAACTTGATCATGGAAGAGATCGGACACAAAACGCAATGCACGCTCCTCAAGCAAATCGACGTCATCGTTGACTCACCCCTGTCGATCAAGCTGACGGATATCTATGAGCAAATGCGAGAATTTTGGGACGAGGAAGCTCACGAGGTCTTGACGATCGACAAGCAACCGCTTGTTTTCAAAAACCTCATTGAAATCGATCGAGGTAACGATCATCGACAGACGGTGAATTATCTGCAAAAGTCCGGCAAGCCGGCGATCGTCATTGCCGGCAGCGGCATGTGCACCGGAGGCCGAGTCGTCGACTACCTCAAAGCCTTCCTGGGGCGTGAAAACACCGATATCGTATTCGTCGGCTACCAGGGAGCAGGCACCCTCGGTCGTGAGATCCAAAACTGCCAAAGCGGCCAAGGCAAAGTTTGGATCGAACATCAAGAATATGAGGTCAAAGCTAAAACCTATACGCTAAGCGGCTATTCTGCCCATGCGGACCAATCGGACCTAATCCGATTCGTCGAAGGAATCCCCAAAAAACCAGGCGAAATTCGACTTGTTCACGGTGAGGCGGCCGCCAAAGCCGCATTGGCTGAGAAATTGACGGCACTCGGGTACCATGTCACCTAAGGTGGTTTTTTCCGGTTTTCGATTGACGGGCAACACCCTTTGCCAGTACCCTTTCCCGTCCCAAAGAAGCATTCGTTTGGATTTTAGTGGCCGGTGAGGCCCGACCAACCGCATTGCTTTGCGGGGAATTCGCGTTCCTGAATAAGCCGAAGGATTTCAAGCATGGCTGAAAAGCCACCTTGGTTCCTGTGCACAATCGACTGCCGATCGATTGTTAGCATCGCTTTGGACGTATAAAAATTGAGGAGAATCTATGGCCAACGAGATCGTACAAAAGTTGATTGAAGCAGGTGCGCACTTCGGACACCGAGTGAGCCGCTGGAATCCCAAGATGGAACCGTACATCTATGGGCGGAAAAATCTGATTCACATTATCGACATTCGCGAAACGCTACGTGGAATGTTGCGGGCAAAAAAATACCTCAATCAAGTAGCCAACGGTGGTTCGCTCGTTCTATTCGTTGGTACCAAAAGACAAGCGTCCGAGGTCATTCAACGCGAAGCGACCCGATGCGGCATGCCCTTTGTTAGCGAACGCTGGCTGGGCGGTGCTTTGACGAACTTCCGCACAGTTCGCGATCGAATGGCTCGACTCGAAGAACTCGAAGTCATCATGAATAGCGAGAAGATCAACGAATACTCGAAGAAGATGCAATCATCGTTGAATCGTGAGTATCGCAAGATTTACCGAAACTTAAACGGTCTGCGATCGCTGAATCGACTTCCGGAGTGCTTGGTGATCGTCGATCCAAAGAAGGAAAAAAACGCCGTTCGCGAAGCGAAATCGCTGGGCATCACTACCGTTGCGTTAATCGATACCGACTGCGATCCGACGCAGATCGATTTGCCAATTCCTGGTAATGATGACGGCATCCGTTCGATCGATTTGATCATGAAGCAATTGGCGGACGCGGTTTTGGCAGGAAAAGCTGAGAACCCTGAACTGCTCAAGACGATGGGCAACGCGCCCGATCCGACAAGTGAAATGGTCGCTAAGGCGGAAGATATGGCCTAGTAGCATGGCCCCCCTGGGCTATGTAAAACTAGTTTGCTCTCGTGGGCGATTGCCCCCCGTTGCGACCTCAAAACTGAATTTGCGACAACAAGGACACCTGAATTCGGACCTTCATTTGCGTTCGAATGCAGCTTGATTTCAAGACCTATTTTTTTCGGTGACTACTTTTTCGGTGACTATTGTTTTAGGAGAGTTTTAGAAATGGCAGAAATCTCTGCTGCAGCAGTCAAAGCACTGCGAGAAAGAACTGGTTTGCCCCTGATGGATTGCAAAGCCGCGCTCAAGGAAGGCGATGGCGATGAAGAAAAGGCGATCGCGATTCTGCGAGAAAAGGGGATCAAGCTTGGTGAAAAGCGAGCAGATCGCGAGACGGCATTTGGGCGATTTGGATTGTTCACCGGTAGCGACAAAAGTGCCGGCGCAATGGTCGAATTGAAGTGTGAGAGCGCACCGGTTGCTGGTCATGCTGAGTTTATCCAATTGGCGAATGATTTTGCCGAGGCGCTCGCCAGGAGCAACGCAAAAACCCACGATGAATTGCTGAAGCAACCGTCTCCGTCCAAACCGGGAATGACGGTTGGCGAACAGCGAGACGAACTCTTCAATCGCATTCGAGAACGTTTCGATCTAGGTCGAATGACGCGAATCGATGGTGCAAGCGGAGGTTATAGCCACAACGCCACCACCGTTGCTGGCGTGTTGCTGTCACTTAAAGGCAACAACGACTCAGCGGCCAAGGACATTGCGATGCATATTGCTGCGATGCGCCCAGCCGCGTTGTCCTCCAGCGAACTCGATCCATCGATCGTCGCCGCCGAACGAGTTGCTCTTCGCGATCTTGCGATCAAGGAAGGCAAGCCAGAAGCGATCGTAGACAAGATGGTCGAAGGACGATTGAAGCAGTTCTTTGCGGAACGGGTATTGCTGGACCAACCGTTCGTGAAAGATGACAAGCAAAGCGTCGGCCAATATGCCAAAAGCAACGGATTGGAAATCAATAAGTTCGTTCATTACATTTTGGGTGAAACCTCAGCGTAGCCTGAGACAAGTTCGATCAATCGCTTAATCCGCGAAGGTTGTCGTCAACGAGACGCACCGCCTTCGCGTTTTTTTTTGCGCGGTCGGGATTTCAATTTGGATGCACAAGATTAACGGGATATGTCGATTCTTATCCTGTTTATCCTGTTAATCCATGTTTAATTGCTTCTCGTTCTCGCTAGTCCTCCGAAAAATCTCCCTCGAATCCCATAGCTGTAACTTGGCTGATTCGGCCCGCGAGAACTCCATATTGATTGATTATGAAGAAACAGAATAGCGGCACAATGAGCCCCAAGATGAAGTCGCCAACCGGACTCTGCGCTTTGCACAGCAACATGAACATCAAGAACGCTACCATGCCCATCGCTGTCTGCATGTACATGGCCCCCCATGCTTCTGGTCGACTATTGATGGAGTTGATAACTGCTTTGGAGTAGGGCTCAAAAATCGAACTGTTATCAATCATGCACAGGAGCAAAATGGGCGTAACTCCCCAAACTCCCAATAAAACGAAAGCCATCGAAACCATCGGGTGCGCATTGAATGAATTGGAAAGGGCGCTAAGCATTCCACCGGGGATACTAGAAACCAAAACTGAGACCGCGAGCATGGCGCATTCACCGATAGATTCTGAAAGTCTCATGAATGGCCACTCAACAACTCGATTCGCACGATTGGCGGCCATGGTCAATACAGCGATTCCGCACATACAAATGGCGCCAACGATTGGAATGCAAAACACACACAGTAGTGCCAATCGAGCAATAAATACCTGCGCTCCTCGTAGTTCGATCCAAGTGCCCACAGCGGCAATGGCAAATAGCCACAAGCCTGTAATGATTCCAAGTCCAACGGCCGCAGCGATAACGAATGGGTCTCGAAGAAAACCAAATAAAAAGCCCATCCAACGCTTCGTGTCAAAGGTTCCGTCAAGAAACTCTTCGCGTTCATTTTCAAGCGTCTGCTCCGCCCTATCAAGCATCTCCTTAGTCTTTTCGCTGGAGCTGTTGGTACCGCGAACGCTGAGTGAGTCGATGGGGGCAAAAGTAACGCGCGCAACCTCAGGATCCATTTTGACATCCGCCAGCTTCTTTTTTGCAGGCGGGCGAGGGACACTCACGTGAGAAAAACAATCCGGACAACTCGTCTTTGTGCCAATGCGAGAGCGATTGGAACTAAGCAAACTTCCACATAGCTTGCAATGGAAATTGAACTCTTCGTCGTCCAATGAATCCATAGGTCCAATCAAGGCAGGACTTTCGAGCGTGATATCCGCGAGGTCAAGTTCAGGCAACGGAATGTCAGGTAAAGTCAATGCAGGCTTTGAGGATAGTTTTACAGATGGCTTCGTACCGACGGAATCCATCCATTTTGCCTCAACAAATGCACTGGTTGTTGAGCCCTCATCGAGAGGCGCCAACTCAGGCAAATCGTCATCGAAAACACTCTTGCGAGTTTTCGTTTCATTCGATGTCGCATTGGAGGGCGGATCAAGTAATCGATTTAACTCGATTGATTCCGGCGGAGCCAGCAGAAACTCGTCGGGATCCGTCTGCTCAGATTGCGTGGCCGACGGGGGTAATATCGGTTTGGATGAGGATATGGGTTGGATCTTCGAGGCTTCCTTAAAACCCTTTTCCTTCTCCACCGAAGAAGCCCTTTTCAGATCACTGGGTTCATTCAGCGAGAGCCAATCGTCATCGTCGTTTTTGATTTCGATGACCCCGGGCACGCGGATTGGAGATGAACAATTAGGACAAACCAGTTTTTGCCCAGCCAGTTTTGTGGGTGCCCGAAGTTTCTTTTGGCACTTCGGGCACGCAAAGGTGAGAGTTAGAGAATTTGCGTCAGACAATGCATTGCCTCAAGCTAATAGTGGTTTGGCACATATAAGAAGATTAGCGAGTATTTCGCCTAGGAAAGGATGAATCGGGCTTTTAAATTGTACAAAACCGTTAATATTATGTTGTTGAGGGTTCATAACGGAGTTCGCCTCAATTTCTTCATGATACGCTGTATTGGAGTTTGGGTCGTGTTAATCTTGCGAGGGTCGCTTACCTATTTCTTGGGTGTTTCGATGCTGTTATTCGTTTGCGTCGAGGGAATCGCAAATGAAGTTCGAGTAGACGACGATCCTCCGTTTACAGTTCCCGATGGATTTACCGTGCAACGGGTTGCCGATGATTCGATGGCGCATGACTGTTTTTGCATGACGCTTGACCGCCTTGGACGACCTGTCGTTTCCGGGCCAGGTTACATTCGAACACTATTAGACGAAGATGGGGATGGAAAATTCGACAAGAGTTTTCTGTGGTCCAGTCTCCCCAAACAAGGAGCCCAAGGCTTATGGTCTGAGGGTCGTAAGCTTTACTATGTCAGCGAGGGGGGCTTGTGGCTCAGTGAGGATACCGACGGCGACTTGACCGCAGACCCCAATCCGAAAAAAGTGTTGGAGCTCCCAACTGGAGGAGAGCATAATGCGCATGCGATCCGACGCGGACCGGATGGTTATTGGTATTTGATTGCCGGCAATTTTGCACGCGATATTTCGAACCTTCAAACCGACCCCCTAAGCCCGGTATCGCGAGCCCGGAGTGGAACGATTTGGCGAATTAGCCCGGACTTTTCAAAGCGAGGTGTTTGGGCGCACGGCCTGCGAAACTGCTATGACTTTGATTTTATGCCGGATGGTCAAATTGTCACTTTCGATAGTGATTGCGAACGCGAAGCGACTTTGCCCTGGTATCGCCCAACTCGCGTGATGGTATTGGGACCAGGCTGCGATGCGGGTTGGTGCGGACAATCATGGAAAGACGAAGACCATCGCATTACTATGCCACTTGTTTTAGCTCAGTTAGGTCGAGGATCGCCGACGGGGGTCGCGGTCTACCAACATCGAGCTTTTCCAAAGAAGTATCATGACGCCGTATTCGTGTTGGATTGGACCTTTGGCCGAGTGATTGCAATCTATCCGTCGAGTAATCTCGAGGACAGCCAACGCATTCCAAATAAGGTGCCTGCAGAAGTGTTCATGCAACCTACTGGCACGACTGGTTTCGCCCCGACTGATATTTGCGTTGGTGCCGACGGAAGCCTTCTGATTTGTGTCGGCGGTCGTGGAACCACTGGCGCCGTCTTTCGCGTTTCGGCAAGAGAAAACGTTACGTCCCAAACCACTAAGTGGTTTTCCGATTCCGTTTCCAAGGGCCAGCTGTCGGAAGAACAAGCTGGATCGTTGCAACGCTTGGTTTCTGCAAATAGCCCAATCGACAGCTGGTCCGAAACACAATGGTTCCCCGAAGTCGACAAGGCTGGCATCAAGGCGATCCTCGGAACCATGTCAGGGGAAATTCCAATATCGGCCGAGCCGGACACCGTTGCCGCTGCAAAATTGCGGTGCGCACAAATCTTAACAAGATTGAACGTCGCGATTCCATTTTCGAGGATACAGAATTTTCTTAGCTCTACCTCTCGGTCGACGCGAGCGGCTGCGTGGTGGTTGGTCGGCCGAGGCAACGTTGCGATTGCTACTTACGACAACAAATTCCTGAATGCGGTGTCGGCGATGGACTATGCATCCAAACCCTTCAACGCAGTTGTCGAAGATCAATCGAATTGGGAACAGCATGTTGGACGCGCGGACGAACGACTGCGTTGGGAGGCTTTCGGTGTTCGCAAATTATCCTTTAATTCCGCAAACAGCCTGCGAGTAGAGGACAGTGAATCGGGGAATGCTCTGCGTCGCACATGGCTTTGGGCATTGGCGCGATCAGCTATGCCGTTGGCCAAGAAAACAGACAACAACTCCCTCGATTTCTTGACCGCCAAACAGCTCTTTGCCAATTCAACAACTACGATCGACGCGCCGTTGCTCGATGCGTTAGCGAGCTGGGTACCCAAGAACCAACCGCATTGGTCGACACGTGACGTTCTGGAATTCCTCACTGTCCTGCAATCGTCCTTGGGGGAACGTCGATTTGCATTGCCTCAACAGCAGGAGCCTCCGTTACCAGATGTGCTCGATGGGTTCAAGGCACTCAGTTCAACCAAGCTCCCGGAAAATGTCCGAACAGCTTGGATCGGCTGGGCACTGTTTTTAGCCAGGCAAGCAAATGAATCAGGCCGACAACTCGTGCATTCGGAAGCGATGCGGACTCTGTCCATGCTCGAGCCAAAAGATAGCGAGTCGGTAGTCTATTGCTTGAGTCAAATCGATGAAAAGAGCCACCCGACGTCGGATATCCACGCGCTCTGCTGTTCGGCAAATTGCCAACATCCACGATCTCCAGAGATGACCCACCAAACCGCCTCGGCCTTGGCAGGCATCGTCCGCAAAGTCAAGACGCGCGGGCTCTATACGGACAACCAATGGCCCTTTAGGTTGCAGCAATTAGTCACCGCGCTTTTGAAGCGGGATTCCGCATTAGGAGCTGCGTTCGTGGAATTACCGGTTCCCTGTTGTCCTGAAGATTTGATTCTACTCACTTCGTTCCCCGCCGATGTCCAGGCCGCTTCTGGGAAAAAGATGCGGCAACACCTTCTAAACTCGGATCCGTCAACTTGGTCCGTTCCCATCTTGCGGTTTGCGTCTGAAAACGGAATCGATAGCGATTTCGCAAGAGCAATCCGGGCGAGTTCGTTCATCTCCATGCTTCGACCGGTTGCAGCCGATTTGCTGTCCGCGAACCCAGTTCAATCCGACTACGATCTTTTCTTGACGGTGCTTGAAGGCAGCGACCGCAATGCATGGCCTGCCGGTTGGAAGGGACTCAATAAACTTTCCGTAGCAGATGCGCAACGTGAATGGCGAACGTTGGCTCCGGTGGTCGCTGTAACGATCAATGCTTCGACCCAATTGCCTCGTACGGCCGTTCTAACGCGTGCACGGACAGTTGCTGAAAGGTTAAAGTTCGTTGCTCCAGCCACGAGTGAACAATGGAAGGATTGGGAACCTTTCTTCCATGAAACGCTCGACGCCGATTCGTTTTCGAAGCTAACCCGACCAACTACTACATTGGATTGGCAGACGCTACATGCAGTGGCAAATAAAGTGAATGGAGACTCAAAACGAGGGAGCATTCTTTTCCAAGAGAAATGCGCACTTTGCCATGGCGGCCAAAGTTCACTCGGACCAAGTTTAGTCGGAGTCACAAAAAGATTTTCCCGCGACGATCTTTCGAAAGCCATTTTTGAGCCCAGTCGCGACATTTCAGACCGATATAAATCGATTCGGGTCCTGACCGTCGACGGTGAGATATTTACGGGAATGCTAGTCTATACGGCTGCGGACGGAACAACGCTCCAAACGGCAACCGGAGCGATAGTTCGCGTCAATCAGGAGATTATTGAATTCAAAGGGTACTCAACGGAATCGCTAATGCCTTCGGGGCTTCTCGACGACAAATCGCCTACCGACGTCGCGGACCTGTATGCGTATTTGGCGACTCAATAAACTAAATAGGCAGACGTCGATCGCAACATGGGCAATCGAATAGCCATCCTGCCAACCGAACTCCTTTTGTCCAATTGTTTCGTGAATCCATGCGGAGGACTCCTTCTTCAGCTCTCGCATGAAGTCGGAAATGCAATGAGTTGGTTTCAGTCCAATTAGCAGGTGAACGTGATCTTCAATGCCTCCAATTCCTTGCGGGAAGCCTCCGAGAGTCTTTACGATGCTGTGCCACTCTATTGCTTGCATTTAAATTTCTATGGTAGCCAGCGGCCGATATTCCTAAACTGTCGGGATGTCCAACCCAACCAACAACCTAGAATTTGAACGCTTAGTCGACGTCCAAACCGTCGTCATCCAATCGGGCAAACATTGGATTAGAAATTTCTTTCCAAATTTGCGAGATGCAGGCATTCGTTGGAGCGAAGACGATGCCAGCTCTCTGGCTGCCTCGGTCGCCTATTATCTGGCACTTTCCCTGTTCCCAATGATGCTGTTGCTAACGTCATGCTTCGGGATCTTTTTGCAGTTTTCAAAGACAGGCAAGAAGGCGGAGGAACAAATTTTGAGCATGGTTGAAACACATGCTTCACCGATTATTAAGAAGCAGATCGAGCAAGTTCTGACTCAATTGCAGAACCACTCTGTCGTAAGCGGCCCGTTCGGATTCATCGCGGCGACCTTGGCCGCCATAGGTATCTTTGCCCAAATCGATCGCGGTTTCGACCGCATATTTCGAATCCCGGTTCAGAAAGATGCCGATGTGCGGCGAACTATCTATCGAGTGATGAAAAGTCGTTTCCTCGCCTTCCTCATGCTGGCCGGGCTTGGTGGTTGCATACTGGTGATGTTCGCTACAGGAATGGTGATGGCCCAGTTTCGATCGTTAACCAGATCGACAGTACCTAGCATGAATTACTTGTTTGGTTTTTTCGAACTTGGATCCACCGTGCTTGGCAATGGCCTGTTGTTTTCGTTGGTCTACCGTTGGTTACCTAAGCGATATGTATGCTGGAAAGATGCGATTCGAGGTGGAGTGCTTGCCGCATGCATCTGGGAGTTCGGACGTGGGATCCTCGGTGTCTTTCTAATCGGTATGCGATACTCGTCAGCTTATGGAGCAGTCGGCTCATTCATTGCCATCCTCCTGTGGTGCTACTATGGAATTTCTATCTTGTTTTTTGGGGCAGAGTACGTGCAAGTATTGCAGCTGCGTCGTCAGGGCAGCTCAACCACAGGCGTGGCCGAGGTTGCAAGTCCCGCGATATCGCTTTCGCCAGAACCGATGAATGGTACAACGGAAGCGATGGAACCAACTTCGCGAAGGCCATCCTTTAGTGAGTCACCCGATGTCACAAAACATCGGCCTCGAAGAACTGCGGAACATTCAAACGCTTCTCGCGGTTAGTTGCTGAGGCTATGGTAATGGGCAAATGCTCAAGCTATCGAATCGAACCTTGCAGCCTGCATCGTGCGCTTGCAACATGATTGTTCCCGCCTCGGTTCGTAGACCCTTGCGTGGATTCTCGTTTGGCTCTCGTGTATCTTGCCAATCCACGACTTGAACGCCATTGACCCAAGTGCTTATCAAGGGCCCGTCAGCAACGACGGTGAGAAACGTCTTCTCGGCTTCCTCAGACAGCACTGCCTTTGCATTCTGTCGCCTGAAAATAGCGCCCATTCCCGCATCCATTGGCCGACGGCGATCCTCCTTGAATCCATGGTGAACTTGGCATTCATAGCCATTCATGTCTTCGCCGGGAATGCAACGAAAGAAAAGTCCAGAGTTGACGTTTTCCGCTAGTGTCTGAACGGAAAACTGCAGGCAACCATTGGCATGAGGTTGGAGCAATTCGATGTGTCCTTTTCCTCCGGTCAAGGTTAACGATCCCCTATCGGAAAGTTCTGCTTTCACGCTTCCAACAGGTGTATTGAATTCCTTTAAGTCTTTGGCTGGTAGGATTGCATAAGCTATGGGGCGAATCTTGACATTGCGAAAACGAATTGTGCCTTCTCTAAACTGTAGGCCGATGAAACCCGCAGTCAAATTGGTTGTGTCCAAATAATCTGCAGAAAGCTGCCCGTTAACCCAAGCCTGCACATGCTCACGATCCACCATCGCATGCAATGTGTGCCACTCGCCAGCCTCGGGTTCACCGACTTGTTCGCTGACCTTGACACGTCCGACGAGCGACCCCGTAGGATACGGATTGTCATGTGGGGCGATGTTGAGTTCGAAGCAGTCCTTGGCCGGATCCATTGGTGCAGACGGGGTGCGCAGAAAGACCCCGCTGTTTGTTTTGTCTGTGCCGCTATATTCCAAAACCAATTCGAAATCTGAAAACCGAACAGACGTATACAATAGTCCCGCATCACCTGCGCTGGCAACCAATACACCGTCTTCGAGTTTCCAATTTGCATTTCCTGAGTTGCGCCATCCCGTCAATGATTGACCATCGAAAAGCCTAATCCACCCTACGTCTAATTCATCAGCCGGCAGGCGAGCCGCCAACAGCCTCGCGACATCCACCGTCGGATCGAGTGGTGGGTCTACAGGTTTGGCATCGGCCTGTGGGGCAATCGGTTTCGTACGAGGCACATTATTCGCTATAGTGCCTTGCGCATCACCACTCTTTGGATCCTTTTTCGCATCGGCCACAGGTTCTTGTGTTTCGATGTTTGCGGAGTCGTCCTCCTTTTTACCAACGGGCGTATTGTTGCAACCGACTTCGAATGCGATTAGCCACCCAAATAACAGGAAAGGTAGGATCTTCATTGCACTCGTGAGTCGTCGTCCGAAATTTCTAGCCATGCTGCGAAATGCTCAGGTAATTGAGGGCTCTCCGATGGGCTACTTCGCCATCGAATTTCTACGCGATTGATCGATTCCATCATACCGGTGATCGGAACGCTCGCCAAACCCGTAATCATAGTCCAAGGTTGGGGCAATCCATTGATCAAGAATTGGATGTCCGCCATTGCCGGCTCAAAACAGAAGCGAAGGACCTGATTCGCCGTCAATCCCGACGGACGGTGAAATGACCTAAAAGACCGAATCACGACGCTAGTCGGATCTTCCGGGTCGTGGAGCAAGTCAACTTCCCATTGGCTTTTTAACGAAATCCGGTAGGGGCTACTCACATTCCTGCTCGCTGAGCTCGTGGTTTGGGTAAATCCCTGGTCCGTCGACATCGTACCAGCGATCCAGCGCTGCCGACCATTCCTTTAAATTCTTTACGCGAGCAAAGCTCTCTCGAACGTCTAGGAATTGGGGGTGGAGGGCTGAATACTTGATTCCAAACTTGCGCATCGGAATACCTGCTTTGTCTTGTCCGTACAGCTCTTCGGCCAATTGAAAGTGCTCTAAAATGACTGCGCGTTGCCGAAAAAGCGTGGGCGGCGGCGTCAATGGATGCCCATGGAAAATCGCTCGGCACTGCTCAAAAATCCATGGATTGCCGATGCAACCGCGAGCCACCGTTACGCCGTCGATGCCCGTTTCATTCATCATTCGCAAGCAGTCGTTCGCGCTGAATAGGTCACCGCTACCAAGTATGATCCGATTTGGTCCGACATGCTGTTTGACCTCTCGCAAAAACTCCCATCGGCTCGGTCCGACATAGCGTTGTACGACAGTGCGGCCATGTACCGTAATGGCCGCGATTCCAGAATCAAATGACCCATCGAGTATTTCGAAAAAACGATCGCGGCTCTCCTGAGTGTCATCCAGCCCTCGACGCATCTTAATGGTCACTGGTATATGCGGTGGGACGATATTCCGTGTTTGACGCACAATTTCAAGCGCCACTTTGGGCTGACTCAAATGAAATCCGCCTCGGCATCGACCTAGTACCTTTTTTACGGGACAGCCAAAATTGATGTCGATTACCGCGAAGCCAGCTTCGACTAGCTTCAAGGCGCCTAATGCAAACTGTTCCGGTTCGGCACCCATGAGTTGACCAGCGACCGGATGCTCCTCGGCTGTGTTGTGCAGGAAGTGTTGAGTCCGTTTTCGATCCTTCAATTCGACCAGGAACTTATCGAGCATGACTTCGCATAAACTATACGAAGCACCATGACGCCGCGCTATAACCCTCATCGGCCAGTCGCTGTAGCCACTCAGTGCCGCTTGAACAACTGGGAAGCCAATGTCAACCGCTCCGATCTTGAGCGGCCGATAGAGCGCATTGGGAAAGTTCGTGTTCTTTGGGTTGGAAACTTCGGTCAACTAGTTGGCTATAGTCCGTTGTATTAAGGTCGAAAAAAGGCGTCGATCACAACATGGGCCGCAAACCGTGGGCTAGCGCCCTTCGGATAATCGGCCGCAATGCGCTAGCGCACGGTTCAGCCCGATTTATGATCGATGCCCGAAAAAAAGGGGATGCCTCGAAACTGGTGTTTTTCCCGAAGGCACCAGGAAGTAGAAGGTCATCCCTAAGATAGGTAAGAGAGCATACAAGCGAGTCAGAGTCAACGATATTAATTGAAATCCATTGCTTGAAACGGCTTTAGCTGGGAAAAAATGTATTTGACTTTCCTAGTCTTTGGGGCCCAGTCTTTGGGGCATAGCCATAGCATCTCGAAACGATTTCATCGTTTGCTTGGCAGCTTGGAATGCGTCGGGTTTCGAAAAGACTTCGGCGCTCAAGTAACCTAGGTAGCCGATTTCGCGGAGAGCTGCGATGACAGGAGGGACGTCGAGGTGTCCGAACCCGATCGCCATCCGATTGGTGTCTGCGAAATGAACATGGCCAATTGCTTTGCCTGCCCGCCGAATTGCTTCGGCAATATTCGCCTCCTCGATGTTCATGTGAAAGAGATCGGCTAGTAGCCGCACGTTGGGGATACCCTTAATGATGGCGAGCCCTTGATCCAGCGTATTTGCTTGATCGGTCTCATACCGATTGAGCGGCTCGAAGAGTAGTGGGGTCCCATACTGGCTTGCATGTCGTCCTAGAGTCTCAAGCCCTTCCCGAAGATACGAGTTGGCCGTATCGCGTTTCACCGCTTGGCTGGACCGGCCTTGCATGGAACCAATAATGGCCGGTGCACCAAGCTCCGCAGCGCATTCGATGATTGTCTTGATGAAGCTGATCGCTCGCTGCCGAACGATTGGCTCTTCGTCCGCCAATTGCAAACGATGCTTGACCCAACCGGCGCCCGTACCAACTGCCGCAACGCTCAAGCCAGAATCTGCTAATTGCTTTGCCAAAAATAAGTGTTGCAGAGTATCTGCGTCGGGCGGGAAAATCTCGATACCGTCGAAGCCCATTTGTTGGGCTTGTGAAACGGCCTGTTTTGCATCGCCCCAAAAGACAAATGGGCCCCCTCGTGCTTCGTCAACAAGAGACAGCGTAATCGCGGACTTCATCAGGGCAGTTCTTTCGCAGAATGGGGAGAAAGAGAAAGTGGACATTTACCATACGCGTTTGTTTCTGTAGCTTATGGATAAATAGAATAACCTCGAGGAGAGTTTTTTGGCTTACTTATGGATGCTGGTCGGGTCAATTTTCTTTGCAATTATGGCTTTGCTAGCCGAATCGCTCAAGGAACAGTTTAGTTACCCATGGATCACAATGGTACGGTCGGGTGTAGCTACCGTGCTGGCAATCACGTTAGCCATTGCTGCCGGAGCCAAGCTGGTCTTTCTCAAGCCCACAACGCTTTGGGTCAGGTCTATTTCTGGCTGGGCAAGTATGATTTGTGGGTTCTACGCGATGACGCACTACGACGTGGAGATCGTATTGGCATTGACCAATATGTATCCGCTCTGGGTCGCAATATTTTCTTGGCCTTTGCTTGGAGTACTTCCCTCCGGAAAAACTTGGATCGCTCTCACGATCAGTTGCCTCGGGATGTGGTTGGTGTACGCGAGCAGCATTGCCACGAATACTTTACCAAGTAGCTTTTCCACTCCAAAGACTGCGATTCCGATGGCTATTTTGGCAGGCATGTTAAGTGGCGTAGCTTTAATCAATCTACACCGGGTCAAGCACATTGACACACGCGCTGTCGTCGCGCATTTCTCAGGCGTTGCGACTACCTGCAGTCTTGTCGTCTGGTTAGTGGTCCCTGTGTCGGCGCCAATACGGCTTATCGATTCCGCGAGCATTGTAAGATTGATTGGGGTCGGACTGGCCGCGACGGTAGGACAACTCTGCTTGACCAAGGCCTTTGCATCAGGCTCTCCAGCTCGAGTCAGTGTCGTTGGTCTTTCCCAAGTGGTCGTGGCTGCGCTTGTAAAATGGTTGATGGAACAACGCGTGCCAACGGCAGGCAGTATCTTTGGCATGACGCTGGTGGTTGCGTCGACCATTTGGGTGATCATGTCGCAACCAACCGACAAGGAAGAAGCAGAATGTTCTTGAATAAGAGCATTGCCAGCCCCGACTTACTCTGGCCCGGAATTATGGCTTTCTCTGTCGAGCCATGCTCGAAGCTCTGTCGCGTCCAGCTGATCCCAATCATCATAAACCGTACGTTTGCGGAAATCATCAATTCGATAAACTCTCTGAAATCCCGCGGGAGCTGCATAAAAGGGTGCCATCAGTTTCATGAAGACGTCAAATCTTTCTTGGCACGTCAACTTATCATCGTCCGTGCGTGCTGCTTGTTCGGCATCGTTATGGGAATCGTAGAATCGGAGAATTTTTTCCATTCGAGTTTGGTGTTCTATCCAACTAAGGAATTGTTTCTGCACTCCGCAGAGCGTAGTGAAAGTCGAGTCAGTAAGCATCTTACGGCGAACGTAGCCACGATCCGACCCAGGTTTTTTCAAGTCACAAGACGCTAAGTATAAGCTCTGGACCTAGGTCTGCGAAAGCCAAAGTTCTAACTGAACATCGGTGGTAACAAATCAAAACGCCAGCAACCCTCGTTCCCAAGCTCCAGCTTGGGAACGCATACCCTGGAAGCTCCGCTTCCCTTTCCGTCTCGCAGGTCAAATTGTCCGTGAGCACCTGCGATGCAGCCATGCGCTTAGCTCGCGGTGGCAAGAATCACGGCACGGAGTGCCGTGCCACAAACTATTCCTTGGTTTCCTTGTTTCGCTTCTCCATCGAGAATGGACGGTCTCTTAGACTGTCTAAGAATGGAGCAAAGGATTTGGGCAGCTTGTTGTTTTTTCTTACGCGGGCAATCTCTTTTTCAACAAGATCCTTGCTTTCTCTGGCCCGCTCTGGCTTACCCAAATTGTCTTGCAACTCAGACAATCGCCGCAGGGACTGGATCAATCCAACGCTGTAGTTCGCTAAGTCTGGGTACTTGCTCGAAAGATCTTTTTGTATCTCAATCGCATCGAGCAACAGCTCCTCCCCCCGATCGCGGCCAACCATCATGCTGAGTTTTACAAAAATCGATGCCTTAAGAGCTCGGTATTCAGGAACCTGTGGATTTTCGCTGGAAATCTGTTCGCATATCAAAAGTGCTCGAGCGCACCTCTGCTGATCAAGCGGTCGCATCGCTACATTCCTGCTCAATGTATCCGCTAACTCATACTTGAATGCTGCAGAGTCAGGATGGGTTTTGCAAAGAGTCTCAAACAATTCAATGGAACGTCGCAATGCGTCTTCGGCTCGCGATACATCCTTGGTCAATTTCGCAATGCGTGATTCGTCCCGCAAGGAACGGCCAAGGACGATTCTGTACGAAACGTTGTCAGGCGATTCGATGGAGAGCGCCCGAAGGATCGCCATGGCCTCAGAATTAAATTCAGCTTCGCGTTTGATTCTCGCTGCTTGCTCCATCGGAAGCGGTTCGCCTTGAGGCGCGAATTTACTGATCACTGGTCTGATTGCTCTGGGACGTCCATCCATACCAAATCGCGTCCCAAGGGTTCCGATGCAGTTCAGTAGCTTTGCCAAAGCAAATCGCCCCTCGGCGGATTTACTGACCTCCGACGATTGGTCGAGTAGTCTACGTGCATCGCTGTATTCTCCCATCGCCTTTGGTACCTGACCCCGTTTTGCATACAACGTGAGCCGCTCGCTGTGTATGGCTACGATTGGCAATACAACTTCGCTTTGATCGGGTTTCTGTTTGAGGATCAATTGAAAAGCTTCGATCGCTTTTTGGTACGATTTCTCTGCCTGGTCAAGCTGTCCGAGTTTGTGTTGGATATCTGCAACTCGCTGTCGCCCCACAGCCGATTCGATGCGCAGATCCTTCGCATTTTCCTCTGAGAACTGATCGAAAAACTGGAGTAGTGATTCCAGCAGCGCAACGTCTGCTTGGCTCAATGTTGCCCCGGAAAATTCTCCGAATTCATCGTCCTCCAGGTCACTACTGACGACGACCGTGCTACCTCGAGATGAAATATTGCTCGTGATCTGATCGAAGGCCTTCATGGCAAGATTGAGATTCTTTTCTGCTCGCGTATGCTCTTGTTCAACCCGCGATAGGGCATCTGTTTTCTCGGCGAGATTGGTCTCTGCGCGTTCGTACTGCTTGCCTATCTCTTGGATAGACCGTTGCTGCTGACGATTCCAAAAGCCGAGCAAACTTGCGATCAAAACCAACAATCCAAGGGTCGCCGCGGCTAACGATGCAATAGCCGGATTGCGGCGTGCCCAACGCAATAGCAACTCGGCTCGCGTCGATCGCTTTGCCAGAATAGGCCGGTCCTCGAGGAACCGTCTGAGGTCTTCTTCGAATTCACGAGCATGTTGGTATCGATCTTTGGGTGCGTAGGCACAAGCCTTTAACGTAATCGTCTGCAAGTCAGCCGGGATATTGGGTTGGATCGAACGAGGGTTACGAAGAATCGAATTGCGTTCGGGATCGAGCAATCGGGACTTTGGTGACTCGATCGCAGGCTTTAGGGTAAGCAGCTCAAATAGTGTTAATCCTAAGCTGTAGATGTCGACGCGAGAATCCCCCGTTCCAGCAATTTGTTCCGGCGCCATATAGCGAAGTGTGCCAAGGATTTCGCCAGTTTGCGTCTCAGCGTCAAGATCCGTTCGGCGAGCTAAACCAAAATCGGTGATCCACACCGTCCCTTCGCGATCGAGCAGCAAATTGGCTGGCTTGATATCGCGATGCAACACCCGTTGATGATGCGCATAATGAAGTGCGTTGGCCACGTTGGCAATGGTCCGTGCGACATTTCGAAAGTACTCACGCGTTAGTTTCGGCGTACCTATTGCGTTGGAGCCATTTGCCTTGGTCGCAGTCTGTTCGATTTCCGTTTGCGATACGAGGGTCGTTGCATCTGGAACCACAACGTCCATTTCGGCTGTCGCAGCGCCTCGCATTTTCGACAGCATTGGCGATGCGATATTGGTAGCCGCGATTGTTGATGAGCCAACGCCAGTGGCGGGCGCCACGGTCTCAGTCGTAGATCGGTTAAGCATCCTGCGTGCCGCTTCTCCACTGTGAGTCGATCCGGTCGAGTCATTTCTGATGCACTCAATGACGTCATGTAGCGTCACGCCATCGATCAGTTGCATGGCGTAGTATTGCAATCCATGGTCCTCACCGATGCCAAAGATCGGAACGATATTGGTGTGATGCAAACTTGCAGCGGCTTCTGCTTCGCGTCGAAACCGCGAGTTGTGTTTGCTGTTACCGGAAATCAAATTGCTGATGACTTTCAGCGCAACGTGTCGATTGAGGGAACGCTGGATTGCTTCGTAGACAACCCCCATCCCTCCTCGGCCAATTTCGCGCACAATCTCGTAATCACCGAGAGCCTGAGGCTGTCCTGACGCAACTGCATTCCGAGTCATGGAGTCGTTGATCGAAACGCGTTCAACGAGCGCGATCGAAGGCAGTACAGACCGAATGAGCTCCGCGTGTTCTGGATAACGAAGAACATATTCCTCGATCGTTGGTCGTTCACCGGCTCTCAGCCGCGCCGAGTATGTCTCCGCGATAACTTCGACGGGATGTCGATCCTCTTTGGAATCGATATTGCTCATGACAATGGCCGTCGCGAGGGAAAGTGATTGAGGATTTCGGAAAGCTTGGCCGCTGCCCGCACATAACGGTTGCTGGCTGCCGTTGGGGAGATGCCGAGTACCTCGGCTACCTGTTGATTGTTTAAGTGTTCAAAATGGCGCATGGCGATGACCTCGCGGTCCGTTTCGTTCATCGATTCAAGCGCCGATTGTAGCTGTTGGATTTCTTCCTCACGGACTGCGGCTTGGCTAGGTGAGGTGATATCGTCTAGTAAAAATCGGGCGATGGAAATGCTCGTAGTGTGGCCATACGGTGTAGAGGCCAACGGCATTTCTCGATGGGCGTCCCTTTTTTCTCGCGTATGATTGCGATGGATGTCGATAAGCGTCTGGATTGTTTTTTGTCGAATCCAAACAAAGAAAGAGACAGGCGATCCATCGATGAATTCTTCGATCCGTCGCGAGATTTCGAAGTAAGCTTCTTGCAGAACATCCACCGGATCAACCCGACTACGGAGAATTGGCGAGAGTCGAAAGGAAACAATGCGTTCCAGTTTTTCTTGATGAATGGCTAGCAGCTCCGCTAGGGCCTTTTGGCCTCCGGCGGCCAATATGGCTCTTTCCTCCGAAATAGTAACGTCTTCCGAGTTATCCATCGACCAAACCGATTTTTCGTTAAATTCAAAACGTAGCGAGAACAAGCGCAAGTCAAATGGCACTCACTTTGAGCCGCAACGCGCTCGCGTGCCGGAAGTCAAGTAATACCTGCAAATCCGGCCCTCATGCTAGCGCATTGAGGCTCAAAATTTACAAAGTGAGCGCCATTGGCGCAAGCCGTCCGGTGCGGATGTCTCCGTAAACTTATATCCCTCAAGCCACGTTGGGGAGGTTTCGCTAAAAATTATCCTAAATGAATGTGGATCGCCAAATGGTGGCGTCGGTAAAACATTGTGGCACGAAAGTACCAAACAAAATACTTCGTTTGAAAACTCATGCTACCTACCTACCTACGATAAGGAACTTACCAATGAAATTCAAATTGCAAATGCTGGCAACTTTGGTTGCTATTGCCTCTCCTCTGATGGCGTCGGCACAGGAGGAAGGCAAGGACAAGGCTGCGTTGCGTAAAGCGTTCCTTCAACGTGCTGGTTCGGGACCTGAGGTCGGCGGGTTTTCGGGCGGTCCGATGGGAATGCTCAAAATGTTGCCAATTATAAAGGTCCTGGATTCCGATCAGGATGGCACGCTTTCGGCAAGTGAAATTGCCAACGCATCGAAGGCATTGATTCAGCTCGACAAAAACGGTGACGGCATCATCAGCGCCGAGGAAATGAGGCCAGATGCTAGCGCGATGTCAGGCGGCCTTGCTGGAGCAGAAAAAGGGCCGCCCAACGGTCAAATGATGGGCAAATTGTTTGAATCCCGCGACAAGAACGGGGACGGCAAACTTTCCGGCGATGAGATCCCAGAACGCATGCGGGACAAAATGAAAATAGTTGACAAAGACGGCGACGGTTCGATCTCAAAATCCGAATTCGCTTCGGTCGCCGCACGCATGGAGGACGGAAGCGGCAAACGTCCCAATAAAGATGGCAAAACGGGTGGCGCGGTCAAACCAAAACGCCCGACCGAATAGTCGATGCGTAGGTCGCACCTGCCAGGTGAGACGGTAAATCGCAAAAAAAGTCACTCTCGGCAAGAGTGACCTACTCGGTGCGACGGTGACGTGCAAAACAACTCGCTTCCAATGATATCCATTAGTATTTCTTCAAACGATTTTTGACTACTTCTTAACCGAGCAATCCAATGACATCCCGACCCGATTTCAAAACGATTGCATTTTTCAGTTTCGCATTTTTCAATCTCGCGTTGTTCTTGGGAGCATTCGCATTCAGTCAGGACGAACAACCTTTGTCCGCTGAAAGCATCCAGTTTTTCGAATCCAAAATCCGGCCAGTTTTAATCGAGCAATGCTACCGTTGCCACTCCGCCGAAGGCCAAGGTATCCGTGGTGGACTGTCGGTTGAAAATAAGGATGCTTTGCTGGCTGGTGGCGAGTCGGGGCCGGCCATTGTTTCAGGCAATCTTGAGGATAGCCTCCTTTGGAGCGCCATCAACTACAAAGATTTCAAGATGCCGCCGAAGAATCCATTACCCAAGGCAGTGATCGCGGACTTCCGGAAATGGATCGAAATGGGGGCTCCCGATCCTCGCTCTAATTCCAGGGTGGTTGTACACACCAAAGTCAGTCCCGAGGACATTGCCCAAGGCAAGGAGTTCTGGTCCTTCAAGCCGCCGGTGAGAACAGAACCCAAACCATCGAATTATGACAATTGGGCCGCTACCGATATCGATCGCCTCGTTGCGCAGTGGTGGGACGAAAAGGGATTGGAGCCCGCCAACGATGCCGAACCTGCAACACTGGTCCGTCGCCTCTATTTTGATTTGATTGGTTTGCCTCCCAGCGTGAAAGAACTCGATGCGTTTGTCGCGAACTGGAAAAGCAATCCACACTCGGCCATTTCGCAAACAGCAGATGATCTACTGAAACGTCCTCAATTCGGTGAGCGTTGGGGCCGCTACTGGCTCGACGTCGCGCGCTATGCAGAGTCAAGTGGCAAGGAAGTCGATATGACCTTTCCAAACGCTTGGCGGTATCGCAACTACGTCATCGATGCCTTCAACAAGGACAAACCCTATGACCAATTCATCCGGGAACAAATCGCCGGCGATTTGATCCCGACCAAGGACGACAAACAATTTGCAGAACAATTGATCGCAACCGGTTTCTTAGCGATTGGACCGAAAACCCTCATCGAAAAAAACCCTCGGCAGTTTCAAGCCGACCTCATCGATGAGCAAATCGATACGACGACGCGGGTCATCCTCGGAATTTCTGTGGCATGCGCTCGCTGTCATGATCACAAATTCGACCCGATTCCGCAGACCGATTACTATGCGATAGCTGGCATATTTCAAAGCACGGAAACGATGTTCGGTGGAATGCGAAGCCGACGCAGTCGCCAAGAGAGCGATCTTATTATCCTACCTCTAAATGATCCCAATCCCAACGACAAGCCGCTTTCCAAAACCGAACTTGCGTCGTTGAGGAAACAATTAGAGGAACGGGAAAAGGAATATGCCGAGGCTAGGCGCGCTCAAAGACAACCAGACAAAAACAAAGAGGGCACTCCTGCTCGATCCGGTTTCCTGAGTATCGCTATCTTGGACCAACTTGTCGCGCAAATCAGTAGCCGTATCAATACGGTCGACAGCGACGGCAAGCCGATGACTCTGTGCATGGGAGTTCAATCTACCGACAAACCTCGTAACGCTAAATTATTGGTACGGGGCGAAATCGATCAGCCAGCTCAAGAAGTCCAACGTGGCTTGGTTCAGGTGCTCTGCAAAGATCAAGTCAAGCTTCCGGCAAACAGCAGCGGTCGGCGCGAGTTTGCTGAATGGCTTACGGCTCGCGACAATCCGCTTACCGCTCGTGTGATGGTCAATCGCGTTTGGCAACATCTTATCGGCAACGCAATCGTGAGCGAGCCAGAAAATTTCGGAGCCTCGGGACCTGCGCCATCGAACCCAGCACTGCTCGATCATTTGGCCGTCGACTTCATGGACAACAAATGGTCTGTAAAACGTATCGTTCGTTCGATTGTCACTTCTCATGTCTATCGGCTTTCATCCGCTTTCGACAAGGCTCGATTTGAAGCCGACCCAGAGAATAAATTCGTTGCACGAGCCAATGTTCGACGACTGGATGCCGAAGCAATTCGCGATGCAACCTTGGCGATCAGTGGCCAGATCGATTTGAATCGCCCTAAAGCGTCGCTCATCGCCTCCTTTGGAACAGCACTGCTTGGGCCAAACGGACCGGCAGTTATCCCCGCCGCCGCGATGCCGATGGCTTCTGGGAGCGCCACCGGAACGAATGTGGTTCGACCGGACATTAAAAGCGTTTTACGCTCTGGTGGCCGCAATCCGAACGTCAATCCACTCGAGGCACCCAACTACTCCAGGTCGGTCTATCTACCAATTGCACGCAATTCCTTGCCGCGAGCCTTGGACGTCTTTGACTTTGCTGAACCTAGCCTCGTCGTGGGTAGCCGTGAAGCCTCGAACACGGCCGACCAAGCGTTATTCATGCTTAACAACCCTTTCGTTTTAGAACAAAGCGATGCAATTGCGAGACAACTAATACGCACCTCCAGCAACCAAAACGAGCAGATCGCCAAGTCATTTACGTTGGTCTATGGCCGACCTGCTACTCAGAAGGAACTCCGCGTTGCGGCTGATTTTTTCCGTAAGACAGACGATGGCAAAAAGACTATCCCTGCCGAACAACGAGTATTTCAAGCGTTGAGTCAATTTTGCCAAGCATTGCTGTGCTCGGCAGAATTCCGTTTAATCAACTAAGGATCCATCATGAATTTCGAATACCCAATGGTTTCTCGTCGCGAGCTTTTGCAAACTGCTTCAGCCGGCTTTGGCTTTTTGGCTTTCGCGGGACTGAGTACTGCGGCCGCCGACCAAGAGTCGGGATTGAACCCTCTCGCCCCCAAAGCCCCGCATTTCAAGGCATCGGCCAAACGTGTGATCTTCCTTTGCATGCAGGGCGGACCATCCCACGTGGATACCTTTGACTACAAACCACAATTGGCGACGGATGCCGGCAAGGGTGGGAAGTACGGAGGCAGCAAATTAATGCCCTCCCCATGGAAATTTCGCCAACAAGGCAAAAGTGGCTTGTGGATCTCGGAGCTCTTTCCTGAACTAGGAAAACATGCTGATGAAATGTCGTTGATCCGCTCGATGCATTGCGATCAGCCGACTCATCCACGAGCCATGACACAAATGCACACTGGCAATGCACAGTTCATTCGGCCATCGTTGGGCGCTTGGACGCTCTATGGCTTAGGAACTGAAAATGATAGTATGCCCGGCTTCATTGCCCTCAACCCTCCAGCCGCATCGGCCCAAAATTTCGGAAGCTCGTTCTTGCCGGCCATCTATCAAGGGACCAAGGTTGGCAAGCCACAGGGCCGCGGCGCAGGACAATCTATGCGAGGTGGCGCGAACAATGGACCCCAGCTTCCCGATATTTCGAATCCTCGCCAGTCGAAACAATCGCAGCGGAATCAAATCAACTTGATCCAAAGTCTCAACCGACAAAAACTCGAACGAGATGTCCAGCAGCCCGACGTCGAGGGAGTTATCGAATCGTATGAATTGGCTTTTCGCATGCAAGATGTTTTGCCGGATCTTATGGACATTTCCAAGGAGTCAGCCAAGACCATGGCCATGTACGGCATCAATGAAGAGGACACGAACGAATTCGGTCGACAATGCTTGATGGCCCGTCGCTTTATCGAATCTGGCGTGCGCTTCGTCGAGGTGACACACGCCAATTGGGATCACCATCAACGGATCAAGACCGAGCTTCCAGAAAATTGCAGGGAGATTGACAAACCGATTGCTGGCTTGCTGACCGACCTCAAGCAACGCGGGCTACTGAAGGATACCCTCGTCATTTGGGGTGGCGAGTTCGGCCGATCACCCGACGCACCTAACGGAGATGGACGCGACCACAATCACAAGGGCTACACGACTTGGATGGCCGGAGGTGGTGTCAAAGGTGGCTTCAGTTATGGATCAACCGACGAACATGGTTACCAAGCTGTTGAGGACAAGTGCCATGTTCACGATTGGCACGCCACGATCTTGCACTTGCTTGGGTTGGATCATGAGAAGTTGACCTATCGATATGCAGGTAGAAATTTCCGATTGACGGACGTTGCTGGCAACGTCATCGATAAGATTATCGCTTAAAAAATATCGCAAACTTGTCGTGCTAAATTTTTCCGCTTCTGAGCTAACCCGGATTTTTCACAGGATCATTACTGATCAACCGCAGAGCGTTAGCCAAATGGCACTCACTTGAGCCGCAACGCGCTAGCGTGCGGGCCGGAAGTCAAGTAATCACCTACAAATCCGGCCCTCATGCTAGCGCATTGAGGCTCAAAATTTCCAAAGTGAGTGCACTGATCGTTAGCCCTCGGTTATGGTCGCGAAGACTACCGTGGTCGAGCGCTCAATAACGCGTGTATAATCCGGGCTAAGACTCGGGGCCAATAGCCCTATTGCCCTAGTTTCTCAAACAAATTCTTTGTGATACGCTCGGTTACCGTGTCTCCGCCTCGTAGACCGTGAGCCCAATCGGTTGAACCACATGTGAAAACCGTACCGACGCGATGGTATAACCCTAAACAAGCTGCCCCAGTGCGTCCTCGTTCCCAGCGTTCGTACCACTCGCAGTCGTCAGCCGCCCAACGTGTTGGGCACGAGGCGAGAACCTCAAATGAATCGGGTGTACCGTCACGACCTGTTGGGTATGGTAGTCCATCTTTCCATTCCAACTCGCAGCCGTCGCATTCATAACCAACTATCGTATGCTTGGCACCAAACTCACTGTCTTTCTTCATTTCCGTGCCTGCAAAGATCCAATGGTCCGGGCGATGAACAGTGAACGATCCCTTGCCGTCCATGAATTCGCCATGACTTAGGTGATATCCTCCGAACAAAAAGCCAACGCCCGTCAATTGATTTTCAGGGCGTTTGACGAGGTGGTGGCTCCAAAGCGTGCTGAGCTTAGTGTGATCACCGGTCCTGTAAACTGGGTCGGAATTGAATGCTTGTTTCCAACACGTTAAGGCTTGTCCGTTCTCTTCCGGACGCACCTGCCAACAACAAGTATTGCCACTCAAGAAAGCGACATTACCGCCCTTTCCAATAAACGCTTCGAGTTGATCTCTCATTCCGGCAGACCAGTATTCGTCATGTCCAACGCTTAGCACCAGTTTGTATTTGCTCAGAAACTCAGGACGTTGCTCAAGATCCAGATTCGTGGCGTAGTCGAGTTTGAAACCGTTTCGCTCTGCCCACTGAACCATCGGATACTCCCAATTGGCAAATTGACTCGATTGCGGACGCTGAAACGAGACCCGATTGCCTTGCAAATTCGATCGCCCGTTGTAGGCGTAAAGGCTGCCCCCACCCCAATTCGTATAGGCGTTATACGTGTTCGTTGAAAGCTGCAATAAGATCTTGGTGTCCTTGCCTGGCTCTCCCGATCGAACCACAAAGAACGTGTCGGATTCGGCTGTCCTGCGACTTCGTGCGACGTACTTCCCTCCACTATCAGTTATGCGAAGCGTAGCTTGGTAGTAGCCAGTAGGCCAGTCCGCAGGAATGGGCATGCGAAAACTAATGGGCCAGTTGCAACCGTGCGAGCTGGCGCTTTCAGGAATCGGATGCGAGCCACCTCCTGGGATCTTTGCCTTTTGAAAGACCACCCTTCGTTCCGAACCCAGTCTTGCGATTTCAAGGCTGTATTCATTCGCAGTCGTAGAGGTATGCAGTTGCAGTTCATCCCCCGGCGCAACGCTTTGCTTTTCCGGATAGACTTCAATAGATAGTCCTGGAGGCAGCTCGTGTTGGGATAGTGCGGTTGATTCGCAAGTGAAAAATGCGCCGACTGTGAGGAATAGCAAAAAGTACTTAAGCATGTTTTTGTTTTACTTGCTAGAAACGCAGGCGAGTTGTGACGCAACTCCGAATCATTTTAGATTTTTGGCCTTCAATTTTATCAGTTAGAGCGAGTCGCAGAGCGACTCGCCCACATAAAATCACAGCCTCGGAACTCGTGGGAATTCGCATTTTTAGTGGTCTGCCCCGGTTAGTTTTGCGATCACGCTACTCAATTCAAACGGTCTCAATTTGATAGGTTTACCTTCGATGTCATCCTGGATCAACACTACATAGCGATCCAATCGATTCGCCGCATTGGAATCGATTAATTGATTCGAATCCGATGCGCTCATTTGCATCAAGATTCGCAACTCGATATCGCGCAGAGACTGACGAGAGACCCATCTGGTTATTGTGCCTGCGGAATCAGCCCAAAGCCAAACGTGCATACCCAATGCCGGACCTTCGCGAAGTAAATTCGCAAGCACTGCGTCCGGTTTACTGGCGCTCGCTGCATCGTCACCGAATGAATACTCTTCGTTCCTCCGCAGTTCGCGGAACCGGGATAAATTGACCACCGCAATCAACATGGCTGGATGTGTCGAATCCGTCGTCTCGCGGCGGTGCTCTAGCTCCTGTTTCAAAAACTCCATAGTGGCATCCATCCCACGAATGTCGCTAACACGAACAGAAACCTTGCAAAGAGGAAGTTGTGACACCAGCGAACGCATCGACTCATCCTCAGCCCTGGATCCATCGAGGACGACCACAGACGGATTACCAGTTGACGAACTAGCAAACGGTCGATAGCAGAAACCCGCAATCGAACCAGCCAACAAACTCGCAGCGCTGGATTCATCTTGCCCAATCACCATGATGTTGCGACCGGCGCTGCGTGTTAGCGTCTTGGTCACCGGCGGATCAATCGATACACTATCGCCCAAGACCATCGGCACTGAGCCCTCGTCCAAACGCAATTCGCTGATGGCCAATGAGATGCTCTTTTCGTCCCAAACTGCTGGCTTGTGGCCCTCAAACACGATGCGTCGACCAAGTGCATTGGTTGTTGGGGAGTGAGGGACAGGAACTTTGCTCAATCGCTCTAGTCTCGCAATTTGGTCATTCTTTTCGATGAAAGCAACCTGGAATGATTGGTTGCTTTCGATACGGCCCCCCATATCGTTGTAAATGGCCTGGCCCGAATGCCTTAGCCGTTCGGCAGCCGTATTGTCTTCACTCAAGATGAGCATTGCATCAGAACTATCGCATTGCAATGCAATTCGTACCGCCATTTGCGAGAGCGTGGTTCGAGGCAACGAGTAGGCGCCTCCAAGAGTTTGCGAAGCCAATACCAAGTGCATGCCGAAGGACCGCCCTTGACGGACAATGCGGTCCATCAACATCGAGGCTTGTTGGGAAAGCTTGTCATCTTCAACAAACAACTCCTGAAATTCATCGATGACTATTAAGATTCGCGGCATCGCATGTTGCGGGAATTTCTTCGAAAGGCTCGGTATATCCTGAACACCCCATTGCCGGAAAGCTTCACCGCGTGCATGCAGGACACGATCTAGATACTCGAGCGTACTAACGCCAAACTCACGCTTGCTTTCGATTCCGATGATATCCGCATGAGATAGTGCGACCTCGGAGTAAACTTGGAACTCGACCCCCTTTTTGAAATCGAGCAGCACCAACCGCAATTGATCCGGTGAATACTTCATCGCTGCGCTTGTGATCATCGTATGCAGCATCGACGACTTGCCGGATCCTGTCTTACCAGCAATGAGCACATGCTGCGCCGTTCCAGTTCCCAACCGCATCGATTGAACACGACCGGAATCGGAGATGCCAAGCGGTATCGCAAGTCCTTCGGCACTTGAAACGGCTTGCTGCTCTTGGATTGGAATGGCTATGGATTCGTATGGCACAATGCACTTGCCGACTTCCGCGGCTGCCTTCAAATGATGCTCCATAATCATTTGCAGCCGATCATCGGCAGGGGGAAGCTCCGGCTTCAGTGGATACATGACGAGCTCCGAATGATCAACCAAAACTCTGGTCTCTGTCCGCACGGACATCCCATCTCCATCTCGGATACGCTCAGGGCTAAGTTTGAGTCGAAGACCAAACTCGTTGAGCTTGGATCGATCCGCAAACGACGGCCAAACATAGGTGTCGGAGACTTGCAAAATAACTCCCACACCGCATCTGCCTCCCGACGCCATTATGGAACAAAGTGATTGCCAAGAGCTGTCGTCCAGTCCGCATGGGAAATTGGACCAAACAATCATACGGTATGGAATCGTCATGGGACCCGCATGGCGATTGTACTCCAGTACATTCACATACCGGTTCCTTAAACTTTGCTGAATAACATCCTCGACGTGACGGGCCGCGCTGGCAAGCTGTTCTGCGATGTGGAGCGATTGCGTCCAAACGCGATGGTTTACCATTTCGGGATCCACGTCAGCCAAGGCCATCAGCCACGAAAACTGTTTCCCTAATCCTTCAGGGTCGATAATCGTGATATTCAAACTGCCAGCAGGAACCGATGTTACCGCCCTCAGTAGGGTGTTGCGAACTATGTTGGTAGCGGTCTCCTTGCATTCGGCGTGAGTATCGAGAGTCAGCCCGCCTTGCGATGCCACGTCGAAGAAGACACTCCAAGGCTGTTGTGGGCAAGCCTCGGGCAAAGACATATGCTGAATAGCGTTTTGGAATTGGATCAGAGGTTCGATCTCGCCGATACGCCATGCCAACGACTGTAGCAATCTCGGCCAAGTGCCGAATGTAAATTGATCTGAATCCCAATCTGGAAGGTCAAGTTTCGATTGCTCTGAAACCTGCCACATTCGTTTCGCAGTGTCCTTGCATCCGTCTAACCAGCGTCGAACGGATCTTTGTTGCGAATTTTGAAAATACGAATCAATCCTGGTCAACGATGCCACATGAGCTTGCTCGGTTTCGAGGACCTTCGAGGATTGTTGCTTGTTCAGATCGTCCAGCTTAGGTTTGCGGTCAGAATTGATGCGATGGTGTTTCTCGTTTCTCGAGGTCGCAACGTGTTTTCGTTTATCGCTGCAGGAATGACTCAGTGCCGTTTTGTTGGCGTTGAACTCGCTAACCAGCTTGGTACGCTTTGCTTTATGGTCATCGTCCAACAGTTGCTGGCTAATGGAAAATTGTTTTTCAAGCCGTTGGATTTCTAGCAGACAATTGCAGTCTGCGATTCGATGACCTTGACCGATTAACAAATACCCCACATTCTCTTGATCCGCGACCTGCGGGAACATACGTCGAATTGTTCGTGAGACCAAGGGTGAGACAGCAAAATGAATGATCGCAGTAAATAGAATCGAACTGAAGACTCCGACAATACTGATGATCAATGGGACTGAACCCATTGCCCATGCAATGGCTGCGGCGATGGTTCCCATCACGGACCCAAAACCCAAAAACCAGTACGACCCAACGAACTTGTTCGTAGGGTGGTTCTGCATTCTCGCAATACTCGTCGTCAAAAGCTTCTTCATCTCTTCAAAGCGTTTTGCTACCTGAGGCAGATCCGAAATGGACTGCACTTCGGCTGCAGACTCGGGTGTACTCGTACCGATTAGTCCTTGAATCGCCGTGTCGCCGGTGCGTATTCCAACCCATTCGCGACACTCATGCATCTGCTGTTCCATCGTGGCCCGCTCCTTATCAAGCTTGGCTTTGATGTTGTCTCGTGCATTCTTTCGAACGATGCATGCATCGTCTTTCTTTTGTTTTAGCTCGGCGGAGGCGTTCTCGTATTTCCTTTTCTGCTCCGCTTTGTTTTGGACAAACTCAGACTTTAGTTTCTTTGTCTGCTGTCGTTCATAATGGATACTTAGGAGCGTCTCGCGTTCCGCCACCGCGAATTGTTTGTCCAGCAACAAATCCCATTCGGTCATAGCGGATCTCCAATCCGCCGCCTGTTGCGATTTCATTTGGGTTTTTCGTTCCGCATACTCACGGATAGATTGATCGCGATCAGCCGCCATCTTTTCACTATCTGCAGATCGCGAGATGCTTAATTGTCTAAGTCGAGATCGGAGACCTCGCACGATGTGAATTTGATTCGTGAATAGCCTTCCACCAAAAACCGGACGGGAGCTGGCCTCGCCCGAATCAAGAGAAGTATTCATATCCATCGCATTACCAGGGTTAAAGAAGTGATCACAGCCTTAACCAATATACACTAGCCGGCTGTTGTTTTGATGGCGCGACGCGTCGTAGTATGGCTCCCTGGGCCGTGTGGCATTTGTTCTGCGTCCAGGCTACGACGACAATCGGACTACCGCGCTTCGGCGTATGGAATTATCCAGGCTAGCCGACATCGAAGAGAGTGATTTCGTAACACCATCGATGAGTCTGCGTCGTCGCGGGATCCGAATTAGGTACGACCCGTACTCGATGCTCGATTGCGTAAAGAGCGAGCTCGCCAGTCGTTGCTGTAATTTCTATTCGAGCATATTTCCGACTGGCAACGTGTTCCTCTGGTTCCAGCAAGAATGCAATCGTGTCAGGTCGAGTTCCGGACTGGGCGGGACTCAAAAGACGGTATTCGGAACCCAGCCAATTTGAACTTTTGGAATTTTTGCACGCGATGTCGAACTTCAAGAGTCGAGAATGTTTCGTCTCAATAGCGCTGGACCAGTGACCGTTTCCAGACAAGCCAACTCCGAGCAACACTGGGTTCGCCCCTGGTGTAAAAGATTCGGAGACCATTTGCTGCATGGGTGGACTCGCGGGCCATGGTTCCTTCGGTGAACCCTCGATGGATTCCAACAATGGTAGATAGGAATCGCCATCCACTATTCCAATCGTATGCGACAGTCGATCCCCCGATTTGAAATAGCGAACGGTCAATGCACCTGCGGACAAGGAAACCATACGAATGCTTTTTTAAAGACATCTCCGCTGCCGAACTATTGCGTTCGACCGGAGGCAAAGGGAGGAAATTAGGCCACTCCATTGAAACGGTATGGACTTTAGAACGCAAGCGCACTTGCTGTTTTTTTGAAGTAGCGAACGGGAAGTTCGCCATTGCCCAGTGCCGGTCAGCGATTCTTTCGCTACGAGTTGAGTGGAACACAGTTGGTTAATGCTGACAGTAGTACTTCGTTGCCGTCTCGGTTCGCTCCGAGTTCATTTCTGGCTGGCCCTTTTTCGTGACTTTTGAAACTTAACCTACTTGTTCCTAAGGTTTTGCAGATGTTTGCTTAAGGCGGTATGACCAGCAGTGGTATGCGACACGACGATGCACTCACTATCATTATTTCTATATACGCGAAGCATTGCGTTTCCACCAACCGCAGACCAGTCGTCGTGCGTCACGTTGTTCTCAATACTCTGAATCAACGAAACTAAACTTTGCTTCTCCAATAGGTCTCCAATCGGGTATATTGCCGGACAATCATTTTTCCTGACGGTGAAAACACCTATGTTTAACTTGTCGTCAAAAAGTTCAACGCTGAGGCCTGGAGCCAACATCGTGTCTAATACTTCCGAAAGAGGCGTTTCCTTTATCGAGATTGTCTTTGGCTCTGAAATATCGAACTTCGCTTGCATAACGGATTTCAAATCGATCACCAATTCAACGCCGCACTTCTTTGCCAATGCTGCAATCGCGTCTTCAAGCGGCTTGGCTTCACATGCGAAATCAATCATCTGTTCCAATTGAGAACGCAGTTTTGCGGAACGGGGTGTGTCGCTCCAAAATCCTCTTGCTGCGATCGGTACAATAGAGCCAGGGGATTTCTTGATTTTCCTCAAGCACTGCAACAAGCCTAAAACATCCTCGTGTACCGCTTTTGACTGACCGACCTTCAGAAATTCTTTCGACTTACTCTCTGAAATGCTGATCTTTCCCTGCCCGCCATTCATGTCCCAAGTATCAACTTTGATCGTTGACGTGATCAGCTGCACCAACTCCTCGGGAGCAACATTAAGGTCCGAAACCTCATATTCCTGGACCTCCTGACGAGCATTGGTATGTCCAACCAAACCCAATGTCAAGATAACAATGGACACAGTCAAGTGGGAGCTCTTCATTTTGGATGACCCTTGCGAAGTAACTGGTATTGTCTATTCGAAATGTTGGGAGCTTGATATCGTAGTGCATTCATGGCTGTGGGGGAAGCTTCGGGCAGCCAGCGTAGAACGATCGTCCTCATTCGTTTGGATCCCTACCCTTCTCTCGTGATGCTAGCCTGGATTATTCACAACCACACGCGTTAGCGCGTTAGCGAGGGATAAGCAATAAAATTCCTTGCTTATGCGTCGGGTAACAGCTTTCGCGGAGGTACGCGGGGGCCATCCGGGAGCCATCCATCTCTGCTTGTCAGTGAATTAGGAAACACTCAGAAACTGGATGGCCCTCAGCCCGGCAAAGCCCGAACGCACGACCTCATCGGCTAGGCCTTGGGTCAGTCGTTCATAGTGCCCTGGATCGAGAAAAAGCGTCGCGAGACCATTGCCCCTCGCGACGACGTGGTAGATCGCTCCGGCAAATCGAACACGTGGTTTCCTTGGCATGAGAACCTTCCGATTTTAGGTTGGTCGGATGTGATTCCACAGTCTACCATCTTGAAAACCGAAAACCAAGCCTGACCCTCCCTGGATCCACGGTGCAGATTGCAGCTCCTCCAGCTCCAGTCACAAGTATTGCCGCTAGAGTTGAGTGGTTTATTGTCCACGAAGTCAACGGCGTTAACCAGTATGTGTCTGTAGGTCAAGCCAACAGTGCGGGTTGGTTTAGTTACTCGCCTTGGTGACCCTGAGCCAATATCCGAGGCGCATGGTTTGGATTTTTGATTTTTGGTATCGTTAGGTAGGGAGTAGGGATACACAATGCGAATATTCGTTCTAGTAGCTATGTGTTTGCTGACATGCAGGTTCGTGAATGGGCAATTCATTGAGGGTCGAACTATAGGCTTTTCAATTCCAGACCCAAGCGATGATTTGCTTCTAGCGTCATTTGCTCGCAACCGATCTGTCGAGAAAGAATTCGGTCTGGGTAAGGAACGTCAAGCGGAACTTGAGAAACTTCTGGCTGACTCAGGAGGAGATCTCCGCGTCGTCACGTTTTATAACCTCCCTATGGATTTGCCTGCCAAAGAAGTTCGAACGCTTCTGGCATTGAGGCTTATTGAAAATCAGAGGCGATTGAACGAAATCATTTCCCCTCAGGAACTGGGCAGACTAAGGCAACTTACATACCAAGTAGAAATTGCGAGAGTTGGGCTTACCAATGCGTTGGTGAGTGGTTTCCTGGGTCTACATAGCGGGGTTGAACAGTACCAGAAAGCTGGGCTAACAAGTCAAGGCGAGCTGATTGAGGCGAAAGCTGTCAACAGCAATCCTACCAAGATGCCGATGATGGCGATGACGACGAGTAGTTCGACGAGAGTGAATCCGCGACGAAATGGATTTTTCATGAGTATCTCCTAGATCGGACCATGCGTAGGCGAGTTGCATTCGCCCCGCACGTACTCTATCGTCAATTCGCGAGCACTCAAGCAATGGACAAAGTTTGGCCATTCCCCGTCGCACAACCGGACACTCCGCCGCCAGATTTGCTGCTCCTCTAGAATTGCGAATGGAAATGGCGTCTCCTCTCATCGCAACTTAGTTGCCTAGTGACGCGTATTTTGCATTTGAAAGGAAACGGGTTTGCGGTGTCTATTCTGAAAACAACTTGGTAATTTATCTTGCCGCATGGGCGAAACGGACCACTGCGAGTTGCGGCTCAGCATTCGAAAGTACACCTCTCAATCTGGAATCCGACTGAATGATTAATTCACGACTATTGAATGGTTCTGCGAAACTAATCAGAGAGTTTCTCTCCAGCGAGCAAATGGGAGGAGTTGCACTTGCGTTATGCACCTTGATCGCATTACTCGTCTCGAATTCATCATTCGGTGAGCAATATCACGCAACGCTTCACCTGAGTGTCTTTGGATTGAGCATTGAGCAATGGATCAACGATGGCTTGATGACTATTTTTTTCCTTCTCGTTGGGCTTGAATTAGAACGGGAAGTGTATGTAGGTGAATTGAGGACATTTCGAAAAGCCCTACTTCCGGTCGTCGCCGCGATAGGTGGTATGATAGTACCATCTGGAATCTACTTGGTATTCAATATTGGCACGGAGTTTCAGCGAGGTGCAGGAATTCCAACAGCCACGGATATTGCGTTTGCGCTGGCTTTGCTTTCCGTCGTTGCGAAGCGAGTTCCACTTGAGCTGAAGGTTTTTCTAGCGGCAGTTGCGATTGCAGATGATCTCGGGGCAGTCGTCCTGATAGCCTTGTTTTACTCAAAGAGCATCTCTATTTTCTACTTGCTTTGTGCTGCGTTGCTGTTCGGCTTGCTTTGCATTGCAAATCGAATGCGAGTGAATTCGATTTTGTTTTACCTGGTAGTAGGCGTAGTACTATGGTTTTTGATGCTACGTTCTGGAATCCACGCAACGATTACCGGGGTACTACTTTCATTCGCGATTCCTTTTCGAGACGGTGGAGAGGAATCACCGTCATATCGTTTGCAGCATTGGTTACACTACCCAGTTGCACTTGGCGTTCTCCCGGTGTTTGCGTTAGCCAACACGGGTATATCGATTCCTGAGGGATGGTATGTAGGCCTTTTCGAATGCTATAGCTTGGGAATCATCTTCGGACTATGTGTTGGTAAGCCACTTGGCATTCTGTCTGCAACATACTTGCTAGTCGGTGTTCGACTATCTGAATTGCCTTTTGGTCTAACGCTGCGTCATGTTTTCGGTGCATCGATTGCAGCGGGAATTGGATTTACAATGTCAATCTTCGTCACCAACCTCGCGTTCGTGGATCATGCTTTGATAGATGCATGTAAGATCGCGATTCTGGCGAGTTCCGTTTTGTCGGCCTCAGTCGGTTTTTTCTGGTTTATCTTCTTCGTGCCGAAAACAGCAAACGGATTGGAAACGAGTTAGTCAGACTACGGGGAGCCACCAGCCGTAGAGTGCGAGTTCTTCAGTTTTCATTTCCAATTTAGTAGAAGCAATGAGACTGCTTGGCGAGGAAGGCTGAACTTGAGATCCACATGGCTTTCCGCACTCCTCAGTTTTGCTTTCCGCTCTCGAGCGATCGTTCAAGGAACCTTCAATGCATCAAGAGCATAGCGGACAAACACAAACTCGAGTGCTGTTGTTTTGCCTGTGCAGCGAGCGCTCACGAATCAATCCAGGACCTATCCGCTACGTTCCGCTTTATGTGCCGAGCGCATCACGGAAAACATTAATATCCGTCCCTTTTCTAAAATTAATGTGACCAATCGCCAGCGGCTGCAGAGACCCAGATATGGTGATTGCATGACAAATCCAGAGTCGGACAACGATGAGTGCTTGACCAAGGCAATTCTTGGCGATCAGGCTGCGCGTGCGCAGCTTCTGGAAAAACATCGTGATCGCTTGAAACGGATGGTCTCATTGCGCATTGACCGACGACTCATGAAACGGATCGATCCATCGGACATCATTCAAGAAACACTCGTTTTGGCCAATCACAGACTTGATTCGTATCTCCGAGAACGACCGATCCCTTTCTACCCGTGGCTCAGGCAAATGGCTTGGGAGCAGCTTGTGATGGCCATGCGGAAGCATGTTTACGCTGGCCGACGAAGTCAAAATCGCGAAGTCGTCCTTCCAGACTTGTCCGATGAATCGGTCGCTGAGCTCGCAACTCGTCTATTCGATTATTCTGCCGATCCCCTGAAAAAACTCTTGCGGGCAGAAGCCAATGCGCGACTCATTGAGACCCTCAATCAGCTCCCTGAGCAAGACCGCGAAATCCTTGTCCTGCGCTATCTCGAACAACTTTCTACTACCGACACCGCTGCCGTGCTGAAAATTAGCCAATCAGCCGCTAAGATGCGACACTTGCGTGCGCTGCAGCGTCTGCGAGTTTTGCTTGATAACCAATCCATGGAATCATCTGAATGATCGAACCATCCAAGTCTCAATCGAGTGACCGCATTCTGGCTAACTTGGTCGAGGATCTTTCACAAAAACTCGCGGCAGGCGACTCGGCCGAAGTCGAGGCGTTTCTGTCCGAACACGCGAACGAAGCTGACAAACTGCGTCAGCTCATTCCCATGCTGAGAGTCTTGGTCGAATTAGGCTCGAGTCCGAGCTCTGGGCAACTCTCCGGCGATGCAATTCGGGCTGTGCTCGCACTGGAAACAAATCAAAACCATGTTCTTGGTGACTTTCGTATCTTGCAAGAGGTCGGTCGCGGGGGAATGGGGATCGTCTACGAGGCCGAACAGATATCACTCTGTCGACGTGTGGCGTTGAAAGTTCTGCCGACAGCATCGATGCTGGATCCTCGGTCGCTTCAGCGATTTCGCAACGAGGCCCAAGCTGCAGCGGCACTTCATCACAGCCAAATCGCGCCCATCTTTGGTGTGGGTTGTGAGCGCGGTGTCCATTACTATGCGATGCAATTTATCGACGGTCTTACCTTGGCAGAAATCATAAGCAATTTACGTGTTGGTGCAGGTTTGCCCGCTAGTCCCTACGAAATCCATGAATCAGCGGAGAGCGACTCGGAGACACGTTTCGAGTCAACACCGAATGCACCGAACGGATTGAGCGACGCCGATACCGAGGTCATGGAAGCGCTTTCGACCGAAACATCCGGCAATTCGGCTGCTCGGTTTCGACGACTGGCCGGGCTGTTCGCACAAGTGGCGGATGCATTGGATCATGCGCATGATCTTGGTGTAACGCACCGGGATATCAAGCCCGCCAATCTGATGCTGGATCGACTAGGACGAATCTGGGTTACGGATTTTGGACTGGCTCGCATCGAGGGGGCAGGGAATTTAACGATGACCGGCGACTTGGTTGGGACTCTGCGATACATGTCCCCGGAGCAGACGCTCGCCAAGCCCGTTGGAGTCGACCACCGTACCGATATTTATTCACTTGGGATCACGCTCTACGAACTGCTTGCGCTCACACCTGCCTTTAATGGCACAGGTCGTCAAGAACTCGCGCGGCAGATTTCGATGGACGAACCGACGTCACTACGAAAGAGAAACCCTGCTATTCCGAATGACTTGGAAACGATTGTCGTTAAAGCGACGCAGAAGATTCCAGGCGAGCGTTATCAAACGGCGGTAGAGTTCGCGGCCGACTTAAGAAGGTTTGTTGACGATCGCCATATCGTCGCCCGCCGACCAAGTCTCGGCGTCCGTACATCGCGCTGGATCAAACATCGCAAGGGCATTGTGGCGACTGTTTCAATATTACTGCTACTCGCTTCGGTCGTCGGCCTCGCTTGGGCCTATGATCGTAATCAGCGAACCAAGATGGCAACCGCGCTGGTCAACGACGCTCTTCAGGAGAGTGCATTTCGGCGTGTCGCGGCTGAAGCCAAACGCGACGACCTAGTCGCTTGGGAGCAAGCGGTAAGCGCCGCAGTGCGTGCTACTGCCATTGCTGATAGCGGTTCGGTCCATAACACCCTTTTGATCAAGGCACACAATGAAACTTCCCGGTTGAAAACTGCGTACCAACAAAATGTAGATCGCATAGCCATGTCCGCGAAAGACGCTCGTATGCTGCGTGATTTGGATCAAGCTAGATTTGAATTGTTTGCTGAGCCGACGGTACGTCCAGACGGGGGCAAATTCCGTGATCGTTGCGACAGGGCGTTTAAGGAATATGGTATCGATTTGCCGAAACTAGATCCCAACGAAAGTGGGAACCTAATTAAAGCTAGCGCGATACGAGATGATTTAGTCACAGGCTTGATCGCATGGGCGACAGTTCAATCTGATGACAACAAACGAGGACTAACCTCAGGCTTTTTGTTGGAATTGGCCGCACGGGTCGCATCTCCGTCGAGGCCGTGGCAAACGGAGTTGATCCAAGCAATGCAGTCAAAGAACATTGAGAAACTGAAGGAAATCGCCAATTCGGATGAGACTGGCGAATATCCTCCGAGCGCAGCGTTTTGCTTGGGGATGACGCTACACGACCAAGGCGAACGGAATGCGGCCATTTCGATCACTAGAAAAGTCTTGGAGAACAACCCAGGTGATTTTTTCCTGAACATATTTTATGGAGACCTGATTGGCGGCAAAAGATTGCACCGTTTTGACGACCTGAGCCGAAGCCAAGAGATCGCGGATAGTTTAGAACAGATGACTGAATCCATTCGATTTCTGACTGCCGCGGTTGCACTGAGGCCCGATTCAGCAACCCCTTTACGAATGCTCGGACGGGCGCTCCAGAATCAAAAACAACATGACAAAGCACTCCTTGTTTATGAAAAAGCAATTCGACTAAACCCTCAGGATGCGTCGGCTCGTTCTGGGATCGCTTTTGTCTTTGAAGATCTAGGCAGGTTTGAAGAAACGATAGCATCGCATAAAGAATCTATTCGCCTTGATCCAAACTTCGCGCTCGGGCATATGAATCTTGCGAATTCATTGATGCGTAAAGGAAAAACAGAAGAAGCTCTCTTGGCGTTTCGTCAAGCGATTGCAATCGATCCAACCATAGCATCAATGCATTTCAATATTGGTCGCCTTCTCAAAGGGCAAGGAAAGCTCGACGAAGCAGTGATAGCGTATCGAGAAGCTATTCGTCTCGATCCAATGTTTATTCAAGCATTCAATAATCTTGGCACAACTTACTATGAGCAAGATAAATTTGACGAGGCCGTGGCTGCCTATCGCGAAGCCATTCGACTCGGCCCAAACCATGTGAAAAGCTACTTAAATCTTGCTGTCGCACTTAAACATCAAGGGAAACTTAGCGAGGCCGTGGATGCTTATCGAGAAGCAATCCGACTGAAGCCAGATGCCGCCGAAGTGTATAGTAGCATGGGTGATGCCTTTATAAGGCAAGACAAGTGGGAAGAAGCACTGGAGGCTCTGAGCGAAGCCATCCGCATCAAGCCAACGATTGCAGATACCCATTTTCACATGGGGAGGTTTTTGGCGCATCAGGGTAAGCTGGACGAGGCACTAGAATCCTATCGGCGCGCAATAGAACTCAAACCAAGATTCCCAGAAGCATTCATCAATATGGGTGCCATTCTAAAAGAACAGCAACAGCTCGTAGAAGCTGAGGCAGCGTATCGCAAAGCCATTCTTATTTATCCACAAGCTGTTGATGCGACCGAAGGGTTGCGAGATACACTTCGCCTTTTGACGCTTGAAACCGAGTTTGCAAAAGCATTGAAAGAAAGTCAAACCGAAATTTCTGTTGCTCAACGACTGGAAATGGCAATCTTCGCGTTTGCACAAAAGCACCGCCCGGAAATTGCCGTGAAATGGTACGAGCAAGCATTTAAAGACGAGCCAGAATGCGCTGAAGCGATCAAGGAAGGTCACCGTTACAATGCGACGTGCGCCTCGCTGTTGACAGCCTCCGACCAAGGGCCAAACTCAGAAAAGGTTGATGATGCGGAGCGAGCTCGCCTGCAGCGCCAAGCTCTCGATTGGTTGCTGGCCGACCTGGCTGCATGGGAAAAAATGACTAGTAACATGCCACTCGCCGAAATAACTGCTGTCGTGCAAACCCTTGAGCACTGGAAAAACGACCCCGATCTTGCCAGTCTACGCGACGAAGCGATGGTGAAAAAACTTTCAATGGAAGACCAAGAGCTTTGCCGCCAACTTTGGGCTGGTCATTCAGAGTTGCTGAGCCAATTAAGGGAGAGCCAATCATCGGTCGGCAAGTGAATATTCCGACGGGGCACAGTCCAAGTTGTGACAGGGCTTCCGGGGAGCCCGGCGGGGGCGATAGCTCAATTGCCGAGGACCCAAGTCTTCTAAGCCCGTAGGGCGAAATATGCTTGCCGGTGGCGTCAGCCTGGGATGTTAAGTATTTGTTTGCGATTCTGAACCGCAGCTAGAGATTGAATTCAAGATCAAAAAACCAATCAAAACATAGTGCAAAACCCCTCACCCCCAGCCCCTCTCCCCGAGTAGTAGTACAGGGCGAGGGGAGCAAGATCAAAAGATGTGCCCGAGGCTTGAATGTCGAAACGATCGAGACAGTCATCCCAAAATGCTCTCCTAACAATTTTATTGTGACCAAACGCCTGCACGATGCAGAATCCCATGTAGTGGCCGATAACGTCGCTGACTGGATAACCAAAACATTCTCCCTTTCGAAGGATTTCCCATGAAGAAACGCATCAAGACAAACCGCCGACAAATTTGCTTCGAAACTCTTGAGAACCGAAACTTGCTCGCGAGCATCAGCGGCGTGGTGTTTGCCGATACCAACGGCAGTGGTATTCAGGATGCCGGCGAATCCCCGCTGGCTGGCTGGACCGTTCTTCAAGATAACAACGGAAACAGCGTTGCTGATACTGGTGAGCCGAGAGCGCTGACGGGCGCCGATGGGACTTATCTGTTTGCGATTCCTCAAGTAACCGTCCCTACAGCGATCTATGTCTCTGCCATTTTACCTGCTGCAGAAACAGCGGGCCGCTGGTTAAATACCAACAACAGCTATGTCAGAGCGGTCTTCCGCCCCACCGACATTCCAGACGCTGTCGTAACGATCCATTTTGGCTTTCAATTCGTTCCGTTCGCAAGCTTTGCTCCCGTCGGTGGCGAATCACTCGTCAACCAAACGACCGCAGGACAGCAAGGCTTGACCGTTCAAGGCGACGAGCGAGGAAATGCAAATACCGTCGCCTCTGACGGCACGGGCAACTACGCGGCAGCTTGGATAGCACCCGGGACGTCAACCGCCGACCAGGTTTACGTTCGCGTTTTCAACGCGAACGGTTCCGCACGCACTACCGAGATCAAAGTCGCCGATTCGGTTCGGGCAACTGGAGGAGTAGTCACCACACCCCGTGTTGCAATGTCGCAGGACGGAAGCAGAATTGTCGTATCCTGGGTCAACTACAACTCCACCCATAGTACGTTCGAAACATATGCGCAAGTATTTGACGCGAACGGAAACGGGATTGGGTCCCGACAGCAAGTTGCTGGCTACAAGAAGAACCAAGGTTTTTCCGTAACAGGGTTGGCCATGGATGGTGACGGCGATTTCGCTGTTCTCATCGCGAATACAAGCACTGCAACCTATCAGTTCCAGCGATACACTCGCCAAGGCGTTGCAAATGGTTCTATGGTTCCAGTCGCGGTCGGCAATTTCCAAAATCCTGTCCCCGCAATGGCCATTGATTCTCTCGGAAATGCAGTCGTTACTTGGGGTGAACTCAATGGCATCTACGCTCAACGATTTAATTCGTCAGGAGCCAAGGTAGGCTCAAAGATAACTCTGATCACCGGTAGTACGTCAGATAACCGCTCACCTTCGGTAGCGATGAATGCAACCGGTCGCTTCGTAGTAACATGGGATTCCAACTATAACGCTGGCACTGACATTAACCGGATCAAGGTAGCTCAAGCTTTCGATTCAGCCGGTGTTCCGGTGGGCAGCCGAATTACTTTCAGTCGGCCAGGAAACCGGGGCGGACCAGCGGCAGTTACAATGGACGCATCGGCAAACATCACCTTTGCGTGGGCTGATGGGCCGGCATATCCGTGGTATAATATTGCAAAGAACAACGCTGTGGAAATTCTCGTTCGGCGGCTTAGTTCGTTGGGTGTTCTCAGCGAAATACAGGCCGTCAATACCACGACCGAAGGCAATCAATCACTTCCCTCGGTTGCGGCCACGCCGAACGGGTTCGTCGTTTCTTGGAGTGGCCGCGGTGTAGGTGATGACATGGGAGTTTTTTCGCAGAGGTACACGACAAACGTGTCGCAGTCGGCGGCCATGCGCACTGCCTCTGACACATCGGCTCCGAAGGCTTCCGTCGTCGACGCAGCACTCGTTGATTTTCTGGTGTCCTCCAATGAAGACACCAAGCTCTCAAAGAGCCGTGGCTTTGGCTTGGTCGGTCGGGCTAAACCTTAACGGCTCGTCTACTCGGGCTGGGCAGCTCATGTGTTAGTATATATGGCTCACGCTGCCTGATCTTCGGCGTTGTGCAAAGTAATCCTGATCATGACTCGATAATAACATCAAGAAGAAAACATGAAGAATCATAAGCACACAACTCTGAGTGTAACGACGACGATCTTACTCGTGTTTTGGGGCATGCTCACGGAAATAGCGAGTGCGCAGACCTACATAATCGACCAAGAGAACAAAATTGGGGAACTCACAAGCCTAGGCATGTTGATACCTGGCCAGAGTTTAGGACAATCGTTTACGCCAACTTTGTCTGGAATAGACCAGTTCGATTTTCTACTTTCGTCTCGGGGAGTGTCAACAGTACGGTTCAACCTCTTAAGCGGAGAAACGGTGTCGGGAATACCGATTGCGACCAGTCAAGAGATTGTAATAAACAACAGTTCTTTGGCGAGGACAGTGTTTTCATTTCCAGCGCCGGTCGCAGTTACGCCAGGAGCACTTTACACCGGACGCTTGGACCTTATCGCTGGTGACTCCTACCAGTTGGCTTTATCCCAAATGAATCCATACTCTCGCGGAGTTGCATTCAACCAAGCTGGCGTGAATATCACAAGTGCAGATTTGGTGTTTTCTGAAGGCATCATTATCGCGGTTCCTGAGCCGACCACATTGATGCTGTTCGGAGGGACATCTGTGTGTGTTTTGTTGTTTCGAAGGTTCCGTAACGTTCAAAAAGCCCCACGATGATCCGCAACCCGAATTGTTGATCAAAAGTTGGTTTCAATAGTGGAATTCAAACGAGTGGTTGCGATTCGTAAGTGGTTTCAGTTGGGGTCAGACCCTGCGGGATGACGTAAACCGAATGCGCCACTAAGTCCGCGCAAAGTCGACGTCGTGCGCCGATGCGCCATCCAGGCCGCAATGTCTCGCTCGACAGACGCCGTTCGTCGAGTTTGAAAGGCTTCAACCGTCGTTCCAAAGTATTCGGCAACGATCGAAATCACGTCCGTCGCGTTCAAGCTGGAAAGCTTACGGGCTTTGGGACCTGATCTATCTGGGGAGCTTCGTTGGGGTCAGGCTTGGTTTGCGGTTTTCGTGACTTTCTCTTTCAAGGCCTCACACTTCTGTTTGTATTTGGGCAAGTTGGCGATCTGTTCGTTCGCCCGTCGGACGAGGTTAGCCGCA
>JAYVPJ010000100.1:0-24167 GCA_043757445.1 Pirellula sp.
GAGGCTTTGCATGGTTAAGTTGTTAGTCCGTGACCGGGAAACGATTCAAGAGGCTGTACGCCGTTTTCGCAAACTGGTTGAACGAAGCGGGCTAAAAAAGGAAATGCGTCGCCGCGAATTCTACGAAAAGCCGAGTGAAATCAAGCGACGAAGCCGTCAACGAGCTGAAAGACGCTCACGGCGCATGCGATTGTTGGGCATTTAGTCCAAACGCGTTTTCGATTAAAACGGGCGAATAGCTCAATTGGTTAGAGCACCACGTTTACACCGTGGGGGTTGGGGGTTCGAGTCCCTCTTCGCCTACTTCAGTTTCCAGTCCACATTTCGGCGTTCTACCCAAGCGAACGTATTAAAAAAGCATGAAAAACGGCATCCATCCCAATTACAGCGAAACCAAAGTAACCTGCGGTTGCGGCAATACCTTTCAGACTCGCAGCATTCGAAAAGAACTCCGCGTGGACATTTGCAATGTTTGCCACCCGTTTTACACCGGTAAACTAAAGTTCGTCGATACCGCGGGCCGCATCGAAAAGTTCCAGACCAAGTTCGCCGCTGGTACCTATGCAAGTCTTGGTACCAAGAAGCCCGCCGCCAAGAAGAAGTAGCGGCCTGAGCCAATCGGCATCGCGTCTTCTATCGATGCGTTGCTTTCGTGAAGTGGCTCTGGCAATCAGAATCTCAAGACCGTCGCAGATTGCCAACTGAGGCATGCGACGGTTTTGTTTTTTACCAAGCCAAACAACGAATGAAAATACGCCAACAACTCGAGCAAACCCTTAAGCGGTTCATTGAGCTCGAAGCCATGATGTCGGACCAGGCAATCTTGTCAGGTGACTCGTCCAAAATGGCCAACATTATGCGAGAGCATGGTGGACTACTCAAAGTCGCAACCATGTTTCGAAACTACGAACGCATGGCCGAGGAACTCAAAGAACTCTCCCCTATGCTCGCATCGCCCGATCCAGACGAAAGCGCGATGGCACTCGAAGAGACCAATCGCTTGAAGGCGGAGCGGCAAACCATTTGGAATGGCTTGCTCGACATGAGCATTGGTGGCGAGGACGCGGCTCGCACACGATGTGTTCTCGAAATCAGAGCAGGTACCGGTGGCGAGGAAGCTGCATTGTTTGCTCGCGATTTGTACAGCATGTACAAGCATCACGCGGACAACAAAGGTTGGAAAGTGGAGGTCATGGACTCTAGTCCAACCGAGCGTGGTGGTTTCAAGGAAATCATCTTGGGCTTCGAGGGCGAGGGCGTTTTTCGTGAATTGCAATTCGAAAGCGGTGGCCATCGAGTTCAACGTGTCCCAGAGACCGAAGCCCAAGGCCGCATCCATACTTCAGCGGCCACGGTCGCCGTTATGGCTGAACCCGAAGACATCGAAATTGATCTCAAGAAAGAAGACTACCGAGTCGACAAATTCTGCGCGTCGGGTCCAGGAGGTCAGCACGTCAACAAAACGGAGTCGGCCATTCGATTAACACATTACGAAACGGGCGTGGTGGTTCAATGCCAAGATGAAAAAAGCCAGCTCAAGAATTTGGCCAGGGCCCTTCGCGTCCTGAAGACTCGCCTCTATGAAGCCAAGCGGGAAGCCGAATTGAAGCAGCGGTCCAACGAACGCATGTCGTTGATCGGTTCTGGCGACCGTAGCGAACGCATTCGGACGTACAATTTTCCTCAGAACCGACTCACCGATCACCGAATCAATTTGACGTTGTACAAACTCGATCAGATAGTTGCCGGCAACTTGCAACCGGTTTCCGATGCCTTGATCGAATACGAACGTTCCACCTTGCGAGACGATACCGAAGCCTAACGATTTTAACCCGCATAGCAGCGGGCCCGGTCCTTTACCTGTCCATTAGCACCTATACCAAGGACGTCCACAATGACCTCCACGAGCACGACGCAATCGGATCCGTGGACCATCTTGCGCCTCCTCCAGTGGACGACTGAGCACCTCAAAAAGAATGGCTCACCGTCCCCTCGACTCGATGCCGAAGTTCTTTTGGCGCACGCCCGCGGTTGCGAACGCATTGCCCTTTACACCGCCTTTGCAGAAGAACCTGACGAACCAGTCAAAGCTCGTTTTCGCGAGGTCGTGAAGCGTCGCGCTCAAGGCGAACCGGTCGCTTACCTAGTCGGCAGGAAGGAGTTTTACTCGCTTCCGTTCCAAGTTACCAAGGACTGTCTCATACCTCGGGGCGAAACAGAACACGTCGTTGTTGAATGCTTGGACCATGCCAAACCCATTCTGGCCAACGAACCGGCAAAGCAATTGAAAATAGTAGATGTCTGCACTGGAAGCGGTTGCATTGCAGTCAGTGTCGCCAAACATTTGAGACAGTGCAGCATCCTTGCGATCGACCTAAGCCCAGCGGCGGTCGCGATTGCCAAAGCCAACGTTCAGACCCATCAATTGGCAGATCGCATTTCCGTCGTCGAGTCGGATTTGCTCTCCTCCATTCCAGACGATAGCGTCGACTTTGTCCTGAGCAATCCGCCTTATGTATCCGAAGCCGAGTACACGTTGCTCGACAAAACAGTCCGTGATCACGAACCGCGTATGGCGCTTGTGAGTGGTGTTTCAGGAACAGAAATCATCGAGCAATTGGCCGCTCAAGCGGCTCGGAAACTCGTCGAAAATGGCTGGTTCATTTGCGAATTGTCACCCATGATCGCGGATCAAGTCGAAAGCCACATGGCCAGCATGAACAACTGGATCAACATTACGATTGTCAAAGACCTGGCACGCCTAAAACGACTCGTCGTCGCTCAACGCAGCTCCCGGGCTTAACTGGACCAGCCGAGGGCTCCTCGTACCACCAATACTAACGAGTCCGTCGCGACGCGGGTGAAGCAAATCGCAGACACGGACAACCCAATTAACTCCGCCCCTCGCCTCACGGTCTAAACAAGTACCATCTCTACGTAACCATAGAAACAACTCAACTATGCAAATGGAAAAACTAGTGTCGCTCTGCAAGCGACGTGGATTCATGTTTCAATCCAGTGAGATCTACGGTGGACTGAACGGCTTCTGGGACTACGGACCGCTGGGTGTTGAACTCAAGCGAAATATCAAAGACGCCTGGTGGCGTGACATGTGCCAAGGACACAACGAACTCATCCAACCCGAAGGTGCTCCGGGTACATACGAAATGGTCGGCCTGGATTGTTCGATCATCATGCACCCCCAGGTCTGGAAGTGCTCCGGGCACTACGACCTGTTCCACGATTTCATGGTCGACTGCCGCGTCACAAAGAAGCGCTATCGATTCGACCAAGTGCGAGGCAAATGGGTTGCCCGCGGTGAACAAAGGATCTTCGTGACGATGTTTGCCGACGCAGAGCATGAACAAGAAGAAGTGACACGCCGCGCGCTCAAGTACTTTAACCTTCGCAATAAAGATGTCGGTCAACTAACGTTTGGCGATTCTTTTCTAACCCTCGACAGATTAGAGCCCAGTCAGCGGCCAAGCGTCTTGGGTCCCGACACCACCGAACTCGGCACATTGACCGATCCTCGCGAATTCAACCTCATGTTCAAAACGTACGTCGGCGCGTTGAGCGGCGAAGAGGGAGCTGCCTTCCTGCGTCCCGAGACGGCCCAAGGCATATTTGTCAATTTCAAAAACGTGGTCGATAGCACGCGTATTCGCGTCCCGTTTGGGGTCGCGCAGGTCGGAAAGAGTTTCCGAAACGAAATAACTCCTCGAAACTTTACCTTCCGGTCTCGCGAATTCGAACAAATGGAGATCGAATTCTTCTGCAACCCGAGCGAATCGCCCAAATGGTACGAGTACTGGCGCAATCGCCGTATGCAATGGTATCTAGCGTTAGGCTTGGCAGGTGATCGATTGCGTCTGCGAGAGCATCATCAAGAAGAGCTCAGCCACTACTCGTGCGGGACGGCTGATATCGAATACGCGTTTCCATTTCTACCTGAAGGGGAGTTTGGCGAACTCGAAGGGATTGCGCACCGCGGTGATTTCGATTTGCGTTCGCACTCCGAAGGCAAGCTCGATCCCAAGAAGCGACCGCTGGAACTCGAACTAAACGATCAAGGACAACCGCGCCATCGGGGCAGCGGAAAAGACTTATCGTATCGCGATGATCTAACCAACGAACGCTTTATCCCGCATGTGATCGAGCCATCAGCCGGTGCAGATCGAGCAACTCTGGCTTTCCTGTGCCAAGCCTACCACGAAGACGAAGCACCGGACGAAGACGGGAAATTGCAATCCCGTTCCGTAATGCGTTTGCACCCAAGGCTTGCTCCTGTCAAGGCGGCGATCCTGCCTCTGGTGAAAAAGGACGGCATGCCGGAGGTCGCTAAAGAAATCTATACGGCGCTGAAGCAAAAGTTCAACGTCTTCTACGACGAGAAGGCAGCGGTTGGTCGACGTTACCGGCGACAAGATGAGATTGGAACCCCCTACTGCATCACCGTCGATACGCAAACACTACAGGACCGCACCGTCACGATCCGCGACCGTGATACGCTCGAACAATGGCGCATCAAAATCGACGACTGCGTCAGCGAAATAACAGCTCGGGTAACTTAATGTGGGTCGCACCTGCCGGGTGCGACTTGGAAGTACTTTTTGACTGAAGTCGCACCCGGCAGGTGCGACCTACCAATCAAACTTCTAACTTCGCACTTCTAACTTCTAACATGGATTACCAACAGGGAGAGTTGTTCACAAGCGAACTCGCCCCATGGGAAATCGATGCGGCGGCTGAGACGCCCTGCGCCTTGGTCGCATTTCCCGAAGCTCCCTTCGGGCCTTATGACTATCGCATTCCTGATGAACTGGGCGGCTTGGTCAAGCCGGCGATGCGAGTTGTAGTACCCTTAGGGCGAGGGAATCGCGAGATCGTTGGCTATACGATTGCAGTCCATATCAGCCAGCATCCTCGCGAGCTCATCAAGCCTATCCTGAGAGCAATCGATCACGAGCCCCTTTGCAACGTCAATCTGCTGCAGTTGATTCAGTGGATGAGCCGCTACTACCTAGTTCCGGTCGGTCAGGTGTTCGAAGCGGTCATTCCCGCTGGCGTTCGGGCAGGCGCGGGAACACGCAACCAAACACTATTGAAACCATCGCTCAAGGCAAGTGATGACACGCTGGTAAAGACCCTGTCGGTCAAACAAAGGCAAACGTTGCAGCAATTGATTTTGGCCGATGAGCCCCTTTCTCAAGAGCAACTGAGACATCTCGCGCAATGTTCCGATGGCATCATCAAAAAGCTGTGCGAGCTTGAGTTCGTTGAGTCGTATACCGAGAGGGTCATGACCTTTGGGAAGGACGTTGCGGCAGAAATATTCGAGAGGATCCTGCCACCAGCCCTTTCGTCCGATCAACGCATTGCGTTGCAAACGATTTATGGAGCCATCGACTCCGGCGAGCACGAGACGATTCTATTGCACGGCGTAACCGGCAGTGGCAAGACCGAAGTCTACATGCAATCGATCGAGCAAGTGATTTCGTTTGGTCGGCAAGCGATTGTGCTTGTTCCCGAAATCAGCTTGACGCCGCAAACTCGCTCGCGATTCCAAAACCGGTTTGCCAGCGTAGCGGTTTTGCATTCGAAGATGAGCGGACCGGAACGCCATTATCAGTGGAAGCGGATTGCGGAGGGAGGCGTGCAAGTGATCATCGGGCCTCGCAGCGCGATCTTCGCACCGGCGCCTTATCTCGGCTTGATCATTCTCGATGAAGAGCACGAGAACTCGTTTAAGCAAGAGACTATTCCACGCTATCACGCTCGCGACGTGGCCATCCATCGCGCGTCATTGGAACGGATCCCACTCGTCTTGGGATCAGCCACTCCGTCGTTGGAAACATTTCATCGAGCGACGATCGGACAATACAAGAAGGTGGCGTTGCCACGCCGTATTCTGAATCGGCCACTTCCAGAGGTGACCACCATCGACCTGCGATCCAATCGCATTGATGTCGATCGAGGCAGTATCTCACAACCACTTGTAAAAGCCATCGAGAAAACGTTGGCAGAGAATGGCCAAACGATTTTGTTGCTAAACCGTCGCGGCTTTGCAACGTCGATTCAATGTCCTGCCTGTGGTCATGTCGTCACTTGTCCTGATTGCGATTTGGCACTGACGCATCACCGTGAGGGGAGCAAAGCCTTGTGCCATTTTTGCGATTATACGATCGCTGTCCCGCAAGTTTGTCAGAAATGCGGTTTTGAGGCGATTCGATTTGCGGGGCTTGGCACACAGAAGCTTGAGATGGAGGTTCAGCAACGGTTTCCGGACGCGGTGATTGCGAGAATGGATTCCGATACCATGAAGAAGCCTGGGAGTCACGAACGGCTTCAAGCGGACTTTCGCGCCGGCCGCATTCAAATCTTGATGGGAACACAGATGATTGCCAAGGGATTGGATTTCCCAAACGTGCTATTGGTTGGGGTGATCAATGCCGACACGGCGCTGCACTTTCCGGACTTCCGCGCATCGGAAAAGACGTTTCAATTGGTCACTCAAGTCGCTGGCCGCACAGGTCGAGGTGAACGAGGTGGAGTCGTGCTGGTTCAGACTTATTCCCCGGACCACCCCGCGATCATCGCGGCGTGCAAGCATGACTACAAGAGTTTTTCGGATCAAGAGCTTCTGCAGAGAGAGCAGTTTGGCTACCCGCCGTATGCTTCGTTGGCACGTATCATCATGCGAGGTCCGGTACAGCTTGAGGCCGAAGAGTTTGCCGAGGGCATTGTAAAAAAGATCCAATTGGAGATCTCAAAGTCTTCGGCACCCGTGCGAGTGCTAGGTCCTGCGCCGCCACCGATTGCAAAGTTGCGTGGTCACTATCGATTCCATGCGATGCTCATTTCGAAGGAACCTGGCGCACTGAATGCAATTCTCTCCCGTGTTCAAGCATCCATCAAAACGACCGGCGACAATTTGTACTTAATCGACATAGATCCGTTGGACATGCTGTAAGGCTCTCTACATCAATTCCAAACGTAGCAACCATAGAGTCGCGCTTTATTGTTGCCAGATGGCTCGTCCAGGTGGTCACACATTTGGTAACCAGAAAAATTCGCGATGTGGCACTCGCCTACTGCAGCCCCCCTTACTACTTTCAAGCATGTCGGCTTGTTTTTCTTCGTCGTAAGTGAGATGCAACAAATCCAACACCAATTACGCCAGCCATTATGCAACTGCTTGGCTCTGGCACTGCAACTATGGCACCACCGGCAATCCCCAAGGTTGTCACTTGGCTTGCCGCCAAGGACTGATCCCAAATCGCAACAGCGCCAACTGATAGAAGGCCATTTTCGCCGTCCTCATCGCCGAAAAGCAATACAGTCGGGCTGAATGAATGCCGACCATCCACTGGAGTCGCTGTATGTGCGAGCTGCAAGACTCCGTCCACATAGGTTCGGTAATCACCTGCAGCTAAGTCGGATGTTATGACGAGCCTAATCCAAGTATTTGCGGGCATCGAGTAAGTTGTATAACCCAAAGCTCCAACTCCAAGTTTGCCGTCGCTATCCCGAACAAAATAGTCACCGTCATTTATATTTGCTGTGTTCGTTTGGAACAGCGTTCGCCACTCTGCGGTATCGGGCCGTCTGATGTCGAAAAGCATTGAATACTGATTTACATTAGTCCCCCCCCCGTTAGGCGCAATTCCGTGTGTTGCAACCAAATTGTTTGGAACTCCGACCACAGTGTCGATGACACCATTGAGCGTATTGCCTCCATATGTTTGCGAGGCGGACCAAGCTGGCGCCGTACCCGCAATCAAAAGATCTGTTCCAATGGTCGCCTTGCCAATATTCGCGGCATTATTGAATTCCCAAAGTCCTACGATTCCGGCGTCCGCTCTCGTGCTGAAAGTGACCGCTGCGAGAACCATGCTCCATTTCGCGAAAGCAAAATACTTTTTAATACCCATCACTATTTCCAACTGTTTATTTACCCGATTAAATCACGTTGCAACACTTCTTCGACTCGAAAACAATCTATCACGTGCGTTGTTTAAATAGCAAGAAAAAAAAGAGCTTAATCGACGAAATTGGAGTTTTACCGCAAATCCGTATCGCGACTTTTGAAGTTGCACATTCCTCAGAGCCGGAGGCTCGACAGAACTTAGCCGGTGGTAAAACCACCGGAATTGGAGGGAATTGCAAGTCCGAGTCCCGGAGGGACGCCAAGCCAGCCCATCGTCGCTTTCGAATGAAACCGTTTGCTTGTTGCGCGCGATCTTGGGCCTCGAGAGGTTTAACAGTCTCGATTATACTGTCTATATCCGCGTCTCAGAATTCGGCAGCCCCATTGGAAAAGACTTGCAGTAAAAAGATGATGAGCAATCGGCAACACCGAAACACCAATAAATCCAAATGGTTCAATTGCTTGACCATTCTCTTCCTTACCTGTATTTCGTTTTTGTTTTGTTCGACCATACAAGCGCAGCAGGCTCCGCCTGCAGGTTTCTCGACACTATTCAACGGCACAGACCTCAGCGGATGGTATGGCTGGTCGACACGCGATCCCAATGAACTTTGGTCCATGTCTCCGGAAGAACAAGCCAAGTTCAAGAAGCAGTCGATCGAAGGTGGAGCGCTGGACAAAAACGGGAGACCCACCAATGAATATCTCAAGGCTCACTGGAAAGTCGAGGATCACGAACTTGTAAACGATGGACTCGGGGACTACTTAACGACCGACAAAGACTACGGTGACTTCGAACTCCACCTGGAGTACAAGGCTTTGCCTCTTGGGGATAGCGGTGTTTATCTGCGTGGCATTCCTCAAGTGCAGATATGGGATGCAACGATTGGGGACCCAAATGGGCTCGGTCAAGATAAGGGCTCGGGTGGCCTTTGGAACAACCGCAAAGGAACACCTGGTAAGGATCCATCGAAGAAAATGGACAAACCCCTTGGCCAATGGAACTCGCTAAAAATCACCATGATCGGGGAACGTGTGACGGTCGTCTTCAATGATGAAATCGTAGTCGACCACGCCGTCCTTGAGAATTTTTTTGCCAACCAGAAGAGTGGGTACTTAGCATACGGAAAAAAGGACGCGCAGAGAAAAGAGGAGACAGCGCCCAAGATGCCTAACGGCACCATGATGGATCCAGCGTTTCCGAGAGGTCCTATCCAACTACAAACTCACGGTAGTGAGATTCGCTGGCGCAACGTCTTTCTTCGCGAGATAGGAGCCGAGGAAGCCAATAAATCACTCGCCGCTCGCGGTGCTGATGGCTTCGTCGAACTCAACAACGGTAAAGATCTAAGCAATTGGCTTGGGGCAACAGAAAACTATGAAGTCAAAGACGGGGCTATCGTCTGCAAACAAGGCAAGGGCGGCGACTTGCTCAGCAAGGATGAATACGAGAACTTCACTCTTCGATTCGAATTCAAATTGCCGCCAGCAGGAAACAATGGGATCGCTTTGCGAACCCCTGTCGGAGGCCATTCTTCGTCCGACGGCCTTGAGATACAGGTTATCGATAACGACGGTTACAACGCGAAACACCCGGATGCACCCTTAAAACCGTTTCAGTACCATGGCTCCCTGTATCATTGTGTGGGTGCCAAGCATGGATACCTACGACCAGTCGGACAATGGAACTACCAAGAAATCGAAGTTCGCGGTCAAACCATTAAAGTAACATTGAATGGTACTAAGATACTCCACGTAGACATTGACCAATTGGATCGTAGCCAAATCGAGCATGCGCCCAAAGGGCTTGATAACCGCAAAGGGCATATCGGTTTTGCTGGCCACAGTGACCCAGTCGCGTTCCGAAGCTTCAAGGTCAGAAAGATAGCTGACCGCTTACAATAGATAATGCTGTCGTTTAATCGTTTAACCCTGAGCCGTAGGCGACGGCTATACCCCGCAAGCTCCGATGTAGTTTGCAACAGGGTTCGTACGACCGTCGCCATCGTTTAACCCGCGTTAGACAAATTGCAAGCTCTTTGGCTCCATTGGCGAAACCTACAAGTTTGCTAGCATTTCGAATCTGCCAGGACCATCTTCGCGGTCTTGATCGCAAAGTGAAAATCCCCTATTTACCCACTTATGGGAAATGAGCATGGGCACTCTGGAACCGGACTTTTGTGGTCGGCTATTCTGAAATGGCGAGCCGCACTTGGCGTATTCACGCTGGTAATCGCAAGCGCTGGTGGTTTGAACGCGCAAATAAACTTGATCCCCCCGACGCAACCTCATCCACCTCAATACAGACCAACTCCGCAGTCGCCGTCCGACATGCCGACGAATTCTCTTTCGAGTCAGCAGCCAGCTCCAGCAAACCCGCAATTCCGTTCGGCAAGTCAGCCAAACTATCGAACAACGCAGCAGTCGCCGCCCGCATCTTTTCCATCGGTTCAAAACCCAATAACTGCTAATGGATTGGGAACTGGAGTACCGCCAACAGCGCAATCCTCTACTCCGGTCAGCGATGCCGTTTCCATCACGCCGGAAGGAGTCAGCAGTCGCTTGCAACAAATCCAAGCCGCTGCCGATCTTGAGCCTGGGCTCAAACAAACACTTATCGCGACCTACGAAGCGATCGCTGCGGAGTTGAAGAGTCGGGCTGAAAGCGAAAAGGTGATCAAGGGGTTTATGATCGCTTACGAAGCAGCACCCGCCGCAACCGCCGAAGCCAAGAAGCGAAAGGAAAACCCCCGACCGAGAATCGTTTTCTCCGACGAGACGCTCGCGGACACTTCGCGTATTGAAACGCTTCAGACCTATCAACTTGAAGTGCAGGCCCTGGCTCAAGCCGCCACCGACGGTCGCGTCCGCATTGAAACCGCAATTGTCTCGAGAGATACGCGACGCAAAGAACTTGTACGACTCCTTTCGGAGGACAAGGTTTCTATAACCAAGCTCAACGAGGAATTAGCGCTGCCTGCCGTAGACGGGATCGATCCAAGAATCCGCGAAGCCAACACGTTGCTCTTGCGAGCTAAACTTTTGGCACTTACGGAACGCATCCGCGGATTTGAACAAGAGCAACGAACCTACGACGCCGAATTGGAATTACTTCCAGTCACGAAAGAAGTCTTGCAAACCGAAGAAAAGTTTCAGCAAGCCAAATTGAAAGCCGTGAATGATGAGCTGAGCAAGCGTCGCGAAATCTTGATATCCAACCAAAAAGCCGTTGCAGAAGCATTGGTGCTACGGGCCGCGCCAGAACTCAAGAATCTGGCTGAGAAATTGGTCAAACGAGCCGACGATTGGCTTCAATTGGCAAAGCAGAATTCTTCGCTTCGCTTAGATGTCGAATCGGCTGGCAGTGAGTTAAAGCTCTGGACGGAGCGTTACAAGATCATGTCCGAACGCATTTCACCCAAAAACAGCAAGCATGTTTCTAACTTCAATAGCTGGGTCGGACTGATGCTCCGCAAGCAGCGAAATGAACTACCGGATATTGGCCAACTCGCTCTCAGACAGCGTGAATATCAAACGAAGATTCTTACCACACAGACCCTGACGTTGGAGATCGACGATTGGAAAGCTTCGAATGCCCTAGCGCCGGACGCACCGCAACCAACCTCACTGAGCGCTAATTCAGTCTATGAATTTGAAAATGCTCCACTGCGTGACCAACAGCGAATGTTTCTGGCCTGGGAGAATCGGCTCGTAGATGCATTTCGATTGGACGCCAACAGCTACTTTGATAGCTTGATCAAACTGGGTGATACAAATCAAAAGACCATCGATCAAGTTCGGCTGTACCGTTCTTTCATTGACGAACATGTACTTTGGATCCGATCGAGCGAGCCGATTAACAAGTCTGACTTCCGACAGATTTGGCCCGCCCTCCAATGGTTGTTCAATTTGCAGAACTGGAGGATCATTCCTATTCAATTGTGGAATGACCTCTCCGTCCATCCATGGGGATACGTCGTTGGTATTTCCTGTTACGTCATGCTGCTGGCAAACCTGAAACGCTTCAAGAAGCACATTCAACATCAGGGTTCGATCGCTACCAAATCCAACTGCACTACATTTTTGCCAACTGCCAAAGTCGTAATGAGTTGCATTCTACTCAGTTCTCCGCTGGCGGTGCTCCATTTGATACTTGGGTGGCGAATGATGAGCACGTCGGAAGGGAACCCTTTTGTCGATTCGATCGCGATGGGGCTCCTGGTCAGCGCTCGTTATTTTTTCCCTTTAGAAATGATTCGACAGATCAGTCGTACCGGGGGATTGGCCGAGAACCATTTTCAATGGCCAAGCCGTTCGACACAACTGCTACGGAAGAGCCTGAGGTGGTTCATCGATCTGGCGATTCCGTCCGTGACTATTGTCAGCATTATTGCACAATCCGGGGAAACGAAGTGGGAGAATTCGCTTGGCCGGCTCACGTATAGCGTGCTCATGTCCCTGTGTTTCATTTATCTCTTGGTATTGTTGCATCCGAACCGAGGGGTGTTTAGCGATTTCTTGAGTCGCAATGCTGGCGGGTGGATCGATCGGCTAAAGTACATCTGGTATTCGGGCTTGGCGGTCGGTCCGCTGGCATTAATGTGCATGAGCTTAATGGGGTATCATTACACCGCCATTCGTTTAACGATGCTCTTGCACACGACCTTTATCACACTCGTTGGCTTGTTGTTGCTACATAGTTTGATCCACCGATGGCTCTTATTGCGCAGGCGCGAAATCGTCGTTTCCCAGGCAAGACAGAGATTGGAAGAAGCCAGAAGGCGTGACCCCGGCACGTCAACTTCTAACAGTGCCAACACCCTTGCAAGCGCCGCCGACTCAAGATCGGATCTTGCACAGATCAATGCGCAGACCATTCGATTGATAAAAAGTACGCTTGTTTTCGCAGCCATTGGAGCCGTCGTCTTCATTTGGTCCAGCGTCTTGCCTGCGGTAGGTGTCCTAGAATCCTTTGTGCTCTGGACTGTCGAGGGAGCTACTCCGGACAAGACCACTCCGATCACCCTAGCCCATCTGTTCGTGGCCATTCCAATCGCCATCATGACCGTCGTTGCGGCAAGAAACTTGCCTGGTCTACTCGAAATCGCATTGCTCCAACATCTGCCTATTGAGAATGCGGTTCGCTATGCCATCGCCTCGCTATCTCGCTACACTCTGTTGATCTTTGGTATTGCCATGACATTCAACAGCATCGGAGTGCGGTGGGCAAGTGTTCAATGGCTTGTCGCAGCCTTAGGAGTTGGTCTCGGCTTCGGCCTTCAAGAGATCTTTGCAAATTTTGTATCGGGCTTGATCTTGCTGTTCGAGCAACCCATCCGAGTTGGGGATGTTATCACGCTAGGCGATACGACCGGCATCGTCTCCAGAATCAGGATGCGAGCTACGACTGTCACGAATTTTGATCAGCAGGAGTTGATTATCCCCAACAAAGACTTGATCACCGGTCGCCTGCTCAACTGGACACTGACGGACTCAACCAATCGAGTCATCATACAAGTGGGCATTTCGTATGATTCGGATCCAGAACTCGCGTGCTCCCTTCTGAGGGAGGTGTGTTCAAATCATCCCAACGTTTTGAGCGAGCCACCAGCGACCGCCTACTTTGAACAGTTTGGCGACAGTACGCTCGATCTCAAAGCACGATTCTATTTGGCAAATCTGGACCAACGGCTTCCAACTCGCCACGATTTGCATGCGCAAATTCGAAAGCGATTTGCGGCTGCCGGAATTGAAATTTCATTTCCACAGCGAGACCTTCATTTGCGTAGTGTCCCACCGGAGTTGGCCTCAATTTTGAATAGTGAAAATAACCGAGCAGGAACATCCAAGTCCGAATCTCCAACCGTTGTTTCGACGGTTCAACCCGCCATTACGGCTTTGGAAAAAAGCTCGCAAAAATTCGGAAAATTTGTGGGCGAATAGTCGTTCTGAAATCTCTATGCTGGGATTTCGTTTAGAGTACCATTCGAAAAAAGAACCGAACGGCGGTTAGTACGCCCAACATTGCGCGTCAATACACCCGAAACTTTCGCCCGCCAATTTCGACAAATGCTTATATTCCAACTAGATTTTGCGTAGAAACTTCCGTTAAAATTTGGTGTTGAAAACCACATCGAACACAATCTCAATTTGCCTCGAAATTGCACTTCTTTTTTTTGTTGTAGCTAAGGAGACTGAGGAATGTCTGCTGATTGGTTTTTTATCAAGAAGAGTTTTTTTGGGAAGTCGAAGACGGTAGGTCCGATTGCAGAGTCCGACTTCTTGCACAAGATCGAGAAAGGAGAAATATCCCCCGAAACGATGGTTTCTAGCACGTCAAAAACGCATGGTCACTGGATGCATTTAAAAGAGATTAGGGCTGCGCACCAGCACTGGAAGAAATCGCATCCATCCGCAAATGGTGCCGCCTAACTGAGTCGCCCGAGCGTGTAGAGCGAGTCGTTGCCAGCAATCCTAAGGAGCGTTCCAGCAGAGCGACGTCAAGCCTCACGGGTCAAGTCAAAACGCCTGGCCGCAGAGTTGTGATTGACGCAGCCGAAGCGAAAGTTCGCAAGCCTTCACGGAGGGCAGTTGCAACGTAGCAAAAAACGGCTATCCGGGAATGCGGGAGACAACTTGGTGCATTGACACCGTTAGAATGAATGCGAATCGGATAGCCATTTTGAAAACCACGCCCAACGTAAACGAAACCGAACGACAAACTCAAACCGAGCGGCAAGGCGACCTAATCGAACTCCACTGAACCATAGATTCCAAAACGTTGAATGACTTACCCTTTAGCTGAATCCACACTGACAACATGACGCCCTGATGCACCCAATGCAAAAGGTACACATCGCTACTCAAGAATCGAACCTGCACTAGGCGTTTAGTTCATTTTGTCTTGTTGCCATTTCTTCTCGCAGCGCCCGCAGTCCGCGTTTTAGTAAGCCCGCGACCGCCATCTCCGACTTGACAATTTTTTCTGCAATTTCTTTTAGTGACATGCCTTCTAGATAACGCATGCGGATAGCTTCGCGTTGCGTCTTAGGAATCTGTTCCAAGCAAAAAGCTAGCACGACAGACGCTTCGTCACGCATCATGCGTTGGCTAGGGGACGAAGATTCTGAGGGGACCATGTCCTGCATTCCCAACGAGCTTCCGCCCGATTCGGAGCTAACTCGCAAAGTAACTTCTTTTCGAGCGGAGCGTTTCTGTGCGGTTAGGTGCTGTTGGTGGGCCGTCGACACATTGTTGCGAAGTATGTTCCGCAACCAGGCCAACAACGACTCGACCGAATCGCCGCGAAAATGATCAAAATCACGAGTCGCCTCAAGAAAGGTTATTTGAACCACGTCCGCGTAGTCGAGTCGACTCTGCAATCGCTCGTCCAGATGACGTTGCGCGATGACATTGAGGTAGGGACGAAATCGATTCAGCAATTCCCCCTTGGCGGACTCGTCCCCTTGTTTGGCCAATGCGAGAATTTCGTGCGAATCAAAAAGCATGGTTAGGCGTCCGGGTCGATTTCACCGATATGCATCCATTTCTTAAGCAAAGGGGAGATCGCTAGACAAACGATGCCTGACCCACATGCCAATATTGCCAACAGTTTATAGACATCGCCATAGATATGCACCGTTGCAGATGGGATCGGAACTATAGTGCTACCCCCTTCGTTCACAGAAGCAAATTGCGAGATAATACCCGCGAGGAATTGCGCGAACGCAGTTGCTAAAAACCAAGAACCCATGACGGTACTCACGAGCCTGGCTGGTGACAATTTGGTGACCATAGATAAGCCGATGGGCGAAAGGCATAGCTCGCCTGTTGTTAGGAACAGGAACAACAATAGTAACCAATAGGACGCTACCATTCCGTCGGAATCTGCAGTCTGCGCCCCGAAATAGACCATTGCGAACGCCAACCCGACTTGGAGCAGACTCAGAGCAAACTTTACCGGGGCAGTTGGTTCCATCCCAAAAGATCCTAGAAAACTCCACAGTCCTGTCAGGACAAGGCCCAACAGGATAATGAAAATGCTGTTAACTGCTTGAAAAACCGATGCTGGAATTTCCGCCCCCCCCAATCCGATTTTTCCGACATTCTCTTCCACGTATTTCCATTCGATTTTCTTGTCCTCAAGTGTCGCGATATCTTGTTTTGCAAACTCCCGCAAATAGGTCATGGCGGTCATGGTCATCTTGGGTTCTTTTTGAAGATCGGCAAGTGTTGCCACTAACTTCTCTGCAGACATTCGTTTCCCTTCTTCCTTGGCAGCCTCTACTTGACGCACTGCCTTTTCAATTTGTGGGAATACTTTAGTAGAGCCATTTTCGTGACCTAGAAACTCCTGACTGAAGTACTCCATGCCCTTCAGATCCTCCGTCAATCGAAGCTCGACAGACTGGCCAACGTCCGACTGGGCCACAAGTCTAGTCTCACTGACGCGATCGACATTTCGGTCGGCGAAGTTATTGACAGAGCTACCCTGCTGTTCAAAAAAAGCCCAAAACCAAATGGAGAAGAACGTCAGGATAAAAACGACGAACATGCGTTCCCGAGCGATCTTGTTCATTCGAAGGGCTTCTCGCATCAAATAGATCGTTGCAATGATTCCCGACAATGCCAAAACGAGTCCGGCAGGTCGACTGGCCTCGTTGACGAAAGTTGCTAGTCCTTTAACCAGTTTGCTCTGGCTCTCCTGCATCGGCTTGATAATCGATTCGGGAATCAATGTGAGCTGCTCATTGAAGCCAGGCAGGATCTTGAACCCCGATACGAGCAGAACAAAAACAGGGATCGCAAAGACGATACCGATTAAGACTTTGACTAGATTTGCGCTCCACCTTTCAGGATAGGGTGCCCTGCCGATTTCTTTTGGAAGCCCTCCTCGCGTCAGGGCGGTAATGGCAACGATTGCAGAAATGATCGTGGAGAATACGACGAAATACGTTGAGACGAGAGAAAACGCATCCCCCGAGTTATATTGGATCATTGCGACAACACTGCTGGTCGCTGCCAACGCGATGAGAACCTGCGTGATAAAATTCGGCGCTACGAAAACCGCTAAGCCGATGAGCATTCCAATGGTCGCTAGGCCAAACCCTAAATGCCACCCAAATTTTTCGCCAATGTATCCGCACAGCAGCGGCGACATACCGCCGCCAAGGTTGACGCCAATGTAAAAAATGGTGAAGCCACTGTCTCGTTTCGTGCTGTTCTCAGAATAGAGCTCGCCCACCATGGATGAGATATTAGGCTTGAAGAAACCGTTTCCCGTGATCAAAAAACCGAGTGCGCAAAAGAACCAAAACTCTGTTTGACGCATCATCAGCAAATGGCCAGTTGCCATGAGCAACCCGCCGATCACCACTGCTGTGCGTTTTCCCAACATACGGTCCGCAATCATTCCGCCGAAGAGTGGCGTCATATAGATCAGTGCGGTATATGCTCCATAGACCGCATTGGCATCCTTGTCTCCATACCCCAAGAATCCCTTGAGCATGTAGAGCAGTAGCAGGGCACGCATCCCGTAGTAGGAGAACCGTTCCCACATCTCGGCAAAAAACAAAGTGTAAAGTCCGGTCGGATGCCCGAAGAGGGTGGGAAGCGTATCCGGATCGATTTTGGAAACCTGCGAGCTACCGACGTGCACTATTCACTCCATCCAATGGGAATTTCGACGATTCAAATTTGGATTCCAGCATAATCAATGTCTGACGATCCAAAACAAAAACAAGACTACTTGTAGAGGAACCGCTGGGTCAGATCTGGGTCCAAACCGGGAATGGGTGTCAAAGGGAAGCAAACCTAGTATTTTATGAGACGGCCTATTTCTAATGGATCGCTCGCATGCATGCAATACGCCACAACTTGCTCGCAGGCAGTCAGCATTCACCGCTTGAATAAGTATCAAGTGCTCCGGTGCGGCGTCATCCCAATGTGCTCCCTCTACCGTTGGGCCTGCATTTTACCCGATCGGAGAGATTGCGGAGACGTCGGCCACCATCTTTGCGCTGGAACATGACTTTGATAGACTCACCCCCATGAGACCAAGAACCTATATCTTTGCATTCGCCGTGGAGGATTATCAAGCCGCCTCGATCCCAACCGTTGTCTACGCCGAACAAGATGCGGAGAGCTTTGTACTCGCTTGGCAAGAAATGGGAGCACAGGCTACGGATTCGGTAACACTCGTCGGCGATGAAGTGACTCAAGCAGGAATTCGGTCAAGACTTCGCGAATTGTTGAATAGAGTCACTTCGGAAGATCGGTTGGTGCTGTTTTATTCAGGTCATGGAGCATCATTGAGAAGTCATTGCATCTTAACAGTGTTTGATACACAAATCTCAAATGCGATCGATTCAAGTATTCCGTTAGCCGATATCTTGAACGAGATCCGCCAGGTCAAGTGTGCTCAGGTTTTGCTATTCATTGATGCTCGGCACAGTGCTTCGATATTCGAAAGCGAGTTCACCGATGATGGGCTTCAAGCTTTTTGCAAGGAATCGGATTCTCGATTTGCATTCGTCTCTTGCAAGCCAAAGGAAGTTTCCCATCCGAGCCGATCCCTCGATCATGGTATTTGGACCCATTGCGTCCTTCAAGCGATTCGGGGATCGGCCAAGGAAGCAATTGGAAAAGACCATCGAGTCACGACAACTTCCTTGCAAAGCTATTTGCTTGCAGAGGTCCCTCGCATACTCCGCGTTACGGTTGCCGGTGCCATCAAACAGACACCAGTTATGTTTGGAAACAGGTCAAGTGAATTGGTTGTTGTCGATCTTGCGGACACACTGCAAAAGCGCCAACTCGCGGTCGCGGATTCGCCGAACCCGATTAAAGACTCCTGCTTGGTTGGTGAGGTCCGTGGACGCGTTCGCGAGCTCCGTGGATTTTCGAAACCGAAGACCCCGCTCGCTTCACATAACGACTGGGAACGGGACTTCGTTGAACAAGCGGGGGCCGCCGATGTAACAGCCCACGCCACCGATATTTTTGAACAGCTTCGAGAGTCGTTTCGATACAAACGCAAGGATCTCAGTTTTACGAACATCGCATCGACGGCATCGATCAAAGGACCAGATTTCGATGTCAATATTTCACTCGCGCAGGATCCTGATGACGCCGAAAAGTACCTGCTCTCGACGGAGGTTCGATCGTTTCGCAATTCCGCCGTGATCGAGGATCCAAATTTTCTCGCAATTTTTACAAAGTACTGCAAGAGGATCGTTTTCGAACTAGAATCCAACCTCGATCTAGAATCGAAAATCGATGATATCGAAGAGATTGAGGCGTTGGCAAAACATCTCGATTACAACCCTGAGTGCACCGCGTTCACGCTTCGCTTACCAAACCCGGGAATCATTATTTATGCAACGGACGACAGGATGGTCTTTTCGTTGGATTCACAGGGTGACCTAAAATTACTATTGAGCAACGCTCAAAAGGCGTTCATACAGTTGGCTGGCAATCGCATCAATCTAGGCCTTGTCCGCTCCAAGCCTTAAGGCAAGCGGCAAGAGTAACCTGCTTGATGCGAAATCAGTTTTTTTTATGCAGCCGGATGCGTGTTAGCAAGCGCATTGAAAGACCGGAAGTAGGTTGGGACCATCGTCCCGACCATCATTATTTCCGTGCAAATTCCCTTTAGCTCGGGAAAAATCTTCCTAAGCCACTCACCAAGAATGACTTCGGTCGGCTGTGTCCGGTTATCGAAACCGCTTCGGCCGCTGGTTGCGATTGCGTCTTGGCCTATTGCATTCCGGTATGGCTTGGTCTAAACCTGGAGGTAGATTTTTCAGCATTCCCTAACACAATTTTCCATTATGAATAACTCGGCTGTGTCTGGTGCCTCTACCGCCCCTTCCCTGACGGATCATGACGTGCAGGCTATCGACAAATTGCGAACAGCGTATTTTCAATTTGCGGCCGAACTGGGAAAGGTGATCGTTGGTCAAAAAGCCGTCATCGAACAACTCGCCATCTGCCTGTTTGCTCGACGTCACGCGCTGCTGATGGGGGTGCCTGGACTTGCCAAGACGCTGCTCGTAAGCAAGATTGCGGAAACGATGTCTCTGGGGTTCAGTCGCATACAGTTCACTCCCGACCTCATGCCAATGGACATTACAGGCACTGACATCCTGCAGGAAACGCAAAATGGCCGCCGCGAATTTCAATTCATCAAAGGCCCGATTTTTTCCAATATTATTTTGGCGGACGAAATCAACCGTGCTCCGCCAAAGACCCAAGCCGCTTTGCTCGAAGCCATGCAAGAACAAAGGGTAACAGTGCTTGGGAAGTCATTCGAGCTGACCTCACCATTCATGGTATTGGCTACGCAAAACCCGGTGGAACAAGAAGGCACTTATCCATTGCCGGAAGCCCAGCTCGATCGATTCATGTTTCTGGTGGAGCTAGATTACCCTAATGAAGAGGAGGAGATCCAAATCGCTCGGACAACTACGGGTGACGATCTGGTGAAACTGAATGCGTTGATGGGCGCTGAGGAGATCATTTCGCATCAACGGTTGGTTCGGCGACTGCCCGTGCCGGATCATATTTACAACTACGCGGCCCGGCTAGTCCGCAAGACTCGCCCGCAAGGGGACACGGCACCGGCCTGGCTCAAGCCGTATGTCAGTTGGGGTGCGGGTCCTAGGGCTGTTCAAAATTTGATCTTGGGGGCAAAGAGTCGAGCCGCTCTGCTTGGTAGTTATATGGTTCGCATGGAGGACATTCAGGCCGTCGCAAGGCCCGTCCTGACCCACCGCATCATCACGACCTTTGCTGCGCAAGCCGAGGGCATGTCAGCCAAGCAAATCGTGCAACGTTTGGTTGGGGAAATGGAATAAGGCCAACTTTTTACTCATGCTCCCAATCGCCCGATCGTTTTTAGATCCGATAATCCTATCGCGTCTGTCCGCAGTACCACTCATGTCGCGGCACGCCATGCAGGGCAATATCTCAGGCCGGCATTCCTCACCGCATCGCGGTTCGAGCGTCGAGTTTGCCGAATATCGAAAGTACGTGCCTGGCGACGACTTGCGACGCCTCGATTGGCGCGCCTTTGGGCGAACAGACCGGTATTACGTCAAGGAGTTTGAAGCCGATACGAATCTCCGATGTTGTGTCGTCGTTGATACCAGCGGATCGATGGCATACGCGTCCAAGGGGCAGACACCTAAGATCCAATATGCAAGGCAAATCGCCGCTTCCATGGCCTACTTGGCCGCTCAGCAAGGGGACGCAGTTGGATTGACTTGCGTGGCGGAAAGGATTGTGCAGCACATTCCACCTCGACGGTCCGCTGCCCATCTCAAAGTGATTCTCGACACGCTGGAAAATGCTAAACCAGCCGGGGACACTCAGTTGCCATTGATCTTGAACGAATTGGCGGAAACGGTCCGGCAACGTGCGTTGGTGATCATTATCTCCGACTTCTTTGTCGACCCCGCCCTCTTGAAGGGTTGCTTTGAGCATTTGCGATTTCGCAAGCATGATGTGGCGGCCTTTCATTTGCTGGACCCGCTCGAAATGGAGTTTGCATTCCAGCGCCCGGTTCGATTTACGGATATGGAAGGTGGGCAACCGTTGTTTGTCGAGCCGACAGAAATTGCGGACCGCTACCACAGGGCATTGGGGACCTACCTGACCCATTTGCAACGTATCGTGCTGGAAACGTCGGTGGACTACCATCGCGTCATCACGAGCGAAACCTACGAGCATCCCATGATGCGATTTCTAGTCGGCAGGACTCGCGGACGGGGTGTTCGATGAACTTCATTCAACCTTGGATCTTGCTGGCAATGCCGCTGGTCGCGGTTCCCATCATTATCCATTTGGTGAACCAGAGACGCTTTCAAACCGTTCCCTGGGCGGCCATGATGTTTCTTTTGCAAGCCAGTCGCATGTCGAGTGGCTACACCAAACTGCGGCAATGGCTCATTCTGCTGATGCGTGCGTTGGCGGTCGCATGTCTCGTTTTCTTCACTTCGCGTCCATTGGCCAGTGGATTGATCGGATTGCTTGGGAGTCGATCAAGTGAAGTGGCGATCGTGCTTTTGGATCGTTCGCCAAGTATGCAGGAAGCAAAATTCGGATCGGGCCAGACGAAGCTTTTGGGTGCGTTAACTCAACTGTCGAGCACACTCAAGACCCTCGGCGTACAGCGAGTGGTTGTGTTTGATTCTGCCAACGAAAAACCTATAGAATTCGAATCGCCCTCCGCGATGGTTTCCAATCCCTCGCTGTTAGCCAATGGCATGACGAGCGATATTCCTGGGATGCTTGAGCGGGCCTTGCTCTACATCAAGAACAACCGATTTGGAAACGTCAACGTATGGATTTGTTCAGACATGCGAGAGAGCGATTGGCGAAGCCGCGATGGTCGATGGGCCGCTGATCGAGAAGGCTTTATCGGTCTAGCACAAGAGGTTCAATTTCAAGTGCTGGACCTCGGTGCGGCTTCGAATGAAAACCGATCGATTCGAGTTTTGTCAGCCAAGCGGGTGAAAGGAACTCAGGGAGTAGAACTGTCATTGAGTTTCAAAATCGAGCGGACACTTGGAGCCACGATTCCCACGACCATTCAGATTCCAGTTGAGGTCGAGGTTGGTGGTGCGAGAACGGTATTGAACGTCGATTTGCAATCGGAGTCAGCCGAGGTCAACGACTATCGAATTGCACTTTCGTCCGAGAACGACAACGCCAGTCTCGATAGAGGCTGGGGATTGGTTCGCATTCCTGGCGATACCAATTCCGCTGACAACACGAGCTACTTTGTTTATGAGAAGCCGCCGGCCAGGCGAACCGTCATCGTCAGCGATAACGCACGCGTCATCGAGGCAATCGAGCTGTGTACCAACATTTCCCCGGAGCAAGCGATTGAATGCCAAACCGAAACGGTCGCTTCGTCGCAGTTGGATGCGATCGATTGGAACGCGATCGCGCTGGTGGTTTGGCATGAGCAATTGCCTGAGGGCCGTTCATTAGAGTTGTTGACTCAGTTCGTCGAACAGGGTGGGCAAGTCCTGCTCTTCCCGCCGGAAACTCCCAACGACACGCGTGCGCTCGGGGTTCAATGGACGGGCTGGCAAACTTTGGATGTGAATACCAATGCAGGAGCTTCCGAAACGGATGCAACGCTGGCGAGAGTTCAACAGTGGCGGAACGATTCGGAACTGTTGGGAAACACGCTCAATGGTGCGCCCCTACCAGTCGGGCAATTGGGAATCAAACGTATTTGCAAATTGCAGGCGGAAGGGACTGTATTGGCCGCGATGAACGACGAGTTGCCACTGCTGATGAGGATTGACGCTGCGGGGTCAGCCAAGAACGGCGTCTACGTTTGTACAACGACCCCTTCGTTACGCGATTCGACCTTTGCATCCGACGGAATCGTAATGTATATCGCTATTCAACGTGTCTTAGCAGCTGGATCGGCTCGAATTGGTTCAACGCGAATAGTGACCGTTGGTATGCCAAATGGTTCCTTTTTTGAGAATGCAGTCCAAACCGCAGGTGACGGAACTGTCTTGTCCAACCAGTTTTCGCAGCATACCGGAGTTTATCGAAACGACACGCTCCTAATCGCGCAGAATAGATTGAGCGACGAAGATAGTGGCAAGTTAGTTAATGCAGAAACGCTTTCGAGTTTGTTCGGTGCGTTGAAGTGGTCACGCATCGAAGTCGGGGCTTCAGCACGGAGCTTGGTCCAGGAGATTTGGCGATGGTTCCTAATCATCATGCTGGTTGCGATGGTGTTCGAGGCGATACTCTGCATCCCAAAACGCCGCTCTGTGAGTAGAACAGTTGTCTCAACTGTTCCCGCCCAGCGTTTGGGCAGTATTGCAGCCCACAGCCCACCGAAGATGGCTATGCGATCAAGCAAAGATTGTACTATGGATCGTTCGATCCATTAGCGTCGCCTTTCGCTCTGCGAAAGTTGCGTGGAGGTCGCTACTTTTGCGGAGCAAAAGGCGACACTTGGACTGTTCTACTCTTTTGCAATCACTTTCGGCGAGAAGAGTCGAAATAACCATTTCGCGAAATATTTATTTTTTCAATTGCAAACCGCGGTGCGAGCCCATACAACCTTAGGGTCAGCTTAACGCGAGTGAAAAGCCTCCTTGTAAAAGAGATTCGCGATGGTGGTAACCGATTTTGCAAACCAGCTACCAGCTACCAGCTACCAGCTACCAGCTACCAGCTACCAGCTACCAGCTACCAGCTA